>NZ_JQAR01000016.1 GCF_001437155.1 Liquorilactobacillus mali | reverse complement strand
TTTATTATGGCACAACTGTCTAAATATTTGTGTACCAAATACTAGGATAAGAGCAGCTCTTCATTGTTGGATCATTAGGTACTTTACTTGGTGGGAACTTGGCAGATCGCTTAGGATTTATCAATGTATTACGGCTAAGTTTTACTATTTTACCGGTTATTTTATTACTTTTTCCTCTAATTAAAAATCCCATTTTAGCATTACTGTTTTTAATTCCACTGGGATTAATTGTTTTTATGCCCTATAGTTCTATGGTTTTACTAGGTCAGGCCTATCTACCCCAAAACATGGGACTTGCTTCTGGTGTGACTTTAGGATTAGCGGTTAGCGTTGGCGGAATTGCTTCACCAATATTAGGTAGTTTGGCTGACACTTATGGCTTATCCATGGTTCTGTACACGTTACCAATCATAGCTCTAGTACCCCTAATTGTTTCTTATTTGTTAAAAAAGCAGCACAGGTCAATCTAAATCTTCTTTTTACAAGAATATCAGTTTTTTTGTTGAACTGCATTATCTTAGTGAATTTATAAGTTTTTAATTCATATTAGAATTTATTTTCTAGCTAAGTTTAATATTTAAATACAAAAAATCACTCCTATTTAGGGACATAGGGGTGATTTGCAGGCCGCTAAAACATCAACGTCAAGTGTATAAAAAAGCTATCTATGCGCCCTTTTAACCACCTGCGTCGAAATTTGTATATATTCATCATTTTTCCGTATCCAACATTCGATTCATAAACCATTCTACTTGTTGTGGTGCATCATGGTCGAAGAAAGCAGATTCTTTCATGTCTAAAGCTGCTATTTTTTCGATGTCTTCTTTTGAAAGTTCAAAATCAAAAATATCAATATTTTCTGCCATTCGTTCCGGATGAACTGATTTTGCTAAAGCCACAATTCCTCTTTGCATCAACCAGCGAAGCACAACTTGTCCAACTGTTTTGCCATATTGTTTTCCAATTTTCGTTAGTACAGAATTTGTAAATAAATCGTGGCGACCTTCAGCAAATGGTGCCCAGGCTTCGACTTGTACTCCATATTTTTCATGCCATTTTTGGTCCTCGCTTCGTTGATTCCAAGGATTAACTTCAATTTGATTAATTTGTGGCTTTACATCATTCAGTCCAACAAATTCAATCATCTTGGGTGCTTTGAAATTTGAAATACCAATTGCACGTAAGCTTTTAGATTTTTGTGCCGCGACCATTGCGCGCCATGCACCATAAATGTCTCCATAGGGCTGGTGAATAAGATAAAGATCAAGGTAATCTAACCCCATTATCCTAAGTGAATTTTCAATCGTTTTGGCAGCTTTCACTTCTGGTGCTTGTAAAATAAACAATTTAGAAGTAACAAAGAGGTCTTCTCGAGTTACGAGCCCTTCATGTATTGCACGTCTGATTCCTTCACCTGTTTCTTTTTCATTCCCATAAACAGAAGCTGTATCAATCAAACGATAACCTGCTTTGATTGCTTGATAAACTGCTTCGGCTGTTTTTTCCAATGGAATTTGATAAACCCCAAATCCTAATTGAGGCATTTCTACACCATTATTCAATTTGATTATTTGCATGCTATTTCCTCCTCCAATATTCTTTACATTATCTATCCTAAACCTTGGAGTTAGATCCATAGCAAGAGAAAAGTTTATTTTGCCCTTTCCCATAATTTTTCGACCTTATCCGTTCCTCCATCACCTGCTTTGAATTTCGCGATATGATCATCATAAGCTTCAATTTTATAGACGAGTAAGTCTCTTACTTGCTGCATTTCAACTAGTTTTTTATCCAGTTCTTCTAATTGATCAAATAAAATCTGTTTTTGGGCGTTTTCTACATTTTGAGTATCATGTAATTGAGCCAGCTTAGCAAACTCAATTAATGATTCCACCGATAAACTAGCATTACGCAAATTTTTTGCTAAATAAATCCAATTTAAATCGTTCGTTGTGTAATCACGGTAGCCACTTGCATTACGGTGAACTGGTGGAATTACACCTACACGTTCATAATAGCGCAGTGTATCAACACTCAAATCAAACATTTCAGCCGCTTTCTTGATATTCATTAAGCTTACCCTCCCTATCTATAAAGTTATACTAAACCATGAAGTTGACTCTAAGGAAAGTATTATGAACAAATATTCTATTCAAACAAATGGATATAAACGATGCGCAGAATTTTGTAGTGCATATGTCAAATACAAATATACAGTAGAAAAAGTGTTATCTTCTAGTATTACTTTAATTAGAACTTCGTTTGCGTACTACCCATTTTCTTATTTCATCAATCAAAATAAGTGGGAACGGAATACAAACTAGAAATAACCAATCTCTATATCCTAAAGGTGCAGTTCCAAAAACTCCCTGTAGTATAGGAACATAGGTTAGCGCTAAAAATAACACTATTTCGAAAATAATGCTCACAAAAATTAGTGAATTATTCCAAAAATGTTTATGAAACATTGATTTCTTTTCATAGCGACAATTTAACACCGCAGCAATTTGACAAAAAATTATTGCGCCAAGAGTAACGGTTGTTGCTTGAGCATATACTGTTCCATTACTTGCTAAATGTGGGAAAGTATACCCAGAGAAATAATTACTAAAGAAATATGCACCTGTTGAAATAATCGAGGCCCATAATCCATACCAACAAAAAGCTTTAAACAATAGTTTTCTATTAATAAGATGCTGCTTCAATGAACGAGGTGGATTTTCCATAACACTATCTTCTGCATACTCTTTTCCAAGCCCAAGCGCTGGCAACATATCAGTGCCCAAATCAATTGAGAGAATCTGCATAATGGTTAGCGGCAACGGAATCAGCCCTCCGCTTAATAAGAAGAGAACTGATGGAACCGCTTCTGGCATATTACTATTTAGTATATATAACAAAAACTTACGAATATTACTATAGACCCCGCGACCTTCCTTAATTGCAGTAACAATCGACGCAAAATTATCATCAGTTAAAATCATATCCGCTGCTTCCTTAGCAACATCAGTTCCTGTGATGCCCATTGCAACTCCAATATCAGCTTTCTTTAACGCAGGAGCATCGTTAACGCCATCCCCTGTTACAGCAACAACTTCTCCCATTTGCTGAAGATTAGCAACCACTCGATATTTTTGCTCTGGTGCCATACGTGCAAAGACTATTTCACCTTTCAAAGCTTGCTTCAATTCACTATCAGACATTTTCTTTAAATCCTCCCCTGTTACTACATTTACATGAGAATCAGGAGGAATAATACCGATATTACGTGCAATACTTTCAGCCGTTAAGCTGTAATCACCAGTTACCATAATAATTTTTATTTTTGCTTTATGACATAACTGTGCTGCAGCACGGACCTCCTTTCTTGGAGGATCGAACATAACAATCAATCCAACAAAAATCATTTTTTGTTCGACATTCGCTATTGATGCTTTTTTTATTTCTTTTCGTAGTTCTTCTGGTAATTGCTGGCAAGCAACAGCTAAAACGCGTAATCCTTGTTTAGCATAACCGTCATTTGCGTCCATAATTTTTTGCTTTATCTCAGCAGTTAACTTTTTTACCTTCCCGTTTTCTAGATAGCTGCTACACTGCTCTAAAACACAATTTGGAGCTCCTTTTGTAAAAGTATCAAAAGTTCGTATAGCAACGTTTTCTTCTATCACTGTCATCATCTTACGGTCAGAATCAAAAGGCAGTTCCTTAATTCGTACAGCAATTTTTCTCTCCAACTCAGGATTAATGCCGCCTTTAAACGCTGCAACTTCTAAACAAGCTTCGGTTGGATCACCTAATACTTGATAACGTTTATGATGTTTATTAGGAGCTACAATTTTTGCATTATCTGCCAGCAAAGCACCTCTTAATAATTCAAATAAATCCGGATTATCCGCTGCTTTGACCTCTTTAGGACCTTCTAAAATACTCCCCTTAGGCTTGTATCCCTCACCACTAACTGTATAACTGTGCTTAATCGTCCAGAGATGATTTACTGTCATTTGATTTTGGGTCAGTGTACCCGTCTTATCAGAGCAAATAACTGAAGCAGAACCCAAAGTTTCAACACTTGCTAGTTTTTTTACGAGGGCATTTTTTTGTGCCATTCTTTGAACGGCCCCTGCTAATGAAAGGGTCACAGTCGGTAATAATCCTTCCGGAATAAAGGCCACAATCATACCTAGTCCAAAAACAAAAGCCTTGACAATAGGATAATGTACTATAAAAGTTGCAAGCAGAAAAAAAGCGATGCCGATAGCAATGGCTAAAGCTGATAGTTGTCTTGTCAGTACATTCAATTCCTTTTGCAGTGGGCTGCTATCTTCCTTTACATTTTGAGTCAAATCTGCAATTTTCCCAAAATCAGTTTCCATTCCCGTAACTACCACAATACCTATTGCGTTTCCCTTAAGCATTGATGTTCCTGAAAAAATTGTGTTTCTTAAATCGGCATGATTTCCTGTTGTATTGCGAACAACACGTGCATCCTTGTTAACAGGATTCACTTCGCCAGTTAACGTCGATTGGTCGACTCTGACATCTGTTGCATGTATTATCCTTATATCTGCAGGAATATCATCGCCTTCTTCTAACTTAACAATGTCACCAGGTACTAGTTCCTGTGCCAATATTTTCTTTTCTTCACCATCTCGAACTACGCGCGTATAAGCTGGTAACATATCCTTTAAGGCAGCAGTTGCTTTTCCCGCACGATACTCTTGCCAAAAACTAAAGCACCCATTGATAATATTAACTGCCCATATAGCTATACCCAGTTCCGTTAAATTTGCAATAAAAGATATTAAGCCAGCAACCCATAGTAAAATTGCCATTAAGCTAGTAAAATTTTTAACAAATTCTAACCATAATGGTTCTCCTTTTATTTCATGTAATACATTTTTTCCATACTTTGCCAGCCGTTCGTTAACTTCTTGTGTACTTAGTCCCTTTTCAGTGGTATCTAATTGATTATAAATAGCCATACCATCAGTAAGTTGTGCGATGGTTGTAACAAGGTCTCTTTTTTCATTTTCCATCTTAAACACCTCTTAACTCTATTCCAGCAACAAATAACAATTTTGTATTTCAATTTCGTCCTATCAAATTTCCTTATCATCTCCAATTGCGGTTAATTCAAAAGTTAAATTACTGAAAACTTCGTAGTTAGATTAAAAGAATTAAAGAGAACGCTTACATATACGAAAAATTTTTCATTCTTTCATGCGAGTTGAGATTTAATTTCCACTTTAAATAAATTGAAAAAAAAGAAATTAATTCAAAAATGAATTAAATTTCTCATAAATTTTTTCATCAACAACCATTGATAAAGAGCAGTATTTATTTTTTTACTAACTAGCATCATAAGCTGCTTGAAAGATGCGAATGATGTCTTCTTTAGTTCCCTTGCGCGGATTAGAGAAGGCATTGCCATCTTTCAAAGCATTCTCAGCCATTAAAGAAAAGTCCTCAGGCTTTGCACCGATTTCTTTAATTGATTTAGGAATACCAACATCTTCAGACATCTGTTTCATTGCCTTAATTGCTAATTCTGCTGCATCACGGGTTGATAAACCGTCTGTGTTTTCACCCATAAATTTAGCTAGCTGTGCAAAACGGTCAGGACAAGCAATTATATTATATTCTTCAACATAGGGTAGCAATAGTGCACAGCAGACACCATGAGGAGCATCGTACTGACCACCCAACTGATGAGCCATTGCGTGGACATAGCCAAGATTTGCATTGTTAAACGCCATTCCAGCCAGCATCTCAGCTTCAACCATCTTAGTTCGTGCATCAAGATTATGACCATTTGCAACAGCTTCACGTAAGGAAGTCTCAATTAATTTAATTGCCTGAATGCACTGAGAGTCTGTAATTGGGTTATGGTCAACAGAGACATATGGTTCAATTGCTTGTACAAAAGCATCCATACCAGTTGCTGCAGTCAAACCTTTAGGAACATCTAACATCAATGTCGGATCGTTGAAAGAAACCAGTGGAATATTGCGCCATGAAACAACCACAAACTTTAAATGTGTTTCTTCATTAGTGATAACTGCATGACGGGTTAATTCGGATCCGGTCCCAGCAGTAGTATTAACCGCGATTAATGGTGGCAGAGCTTTATCAAGTGTTTCAATTCCTGCCAATTTGGTAATATCATTACCATTTGTAAGAATTATTCCAGCACCTTTACCGGTATCATGAGCCGAGCCGCCACCTACTGTGATGATAGAATCAGCACCAGACTCTTGGTATAATTTTTTTACAGCCTCTATATTGTGAATCTTTGGATTAGGTTCAACCCCATTATAGATTACATAATCTACTCCAGCTTTCTTTAAGGAACTTAAAGTTTGTTGTACAGCTCCATCCTCTAAATTTTCTAAGAATTTATCAGTAACGATTACCGGTTTCTTCATATTAAAAGCATTCGTGCACGCTGACCAATCTTACTGATCACACCTGGACCGAAAAAATTAACACTAGGTACCAAAAAATCATAACTGCGTTCAACCATCTTTGAAGACCCTCTTTCGTAAATTTGGAAAAGATTAATAACTATTTCACAATCAAAGTGTAAGTCTTTTAAGAGTAAATGTCAATTTGTGATTGCTATTATTCTTATTAAAAAATATAAATGCTAAATTTTTTATTTGTGAAAAATAAATAATTTATTATGAGGTAGCATTGATTAATATGAGTCTTAACCTTTTGTGCTGTCGTTCTATTGTCAAACTCGTAACATCAATTTTATTGAATTTACATCCCATATAACAGAAAAGCCAAGTCAAAAATCAACTTTTGACTTGACCTCAAGTAAATTATTAATAAACAAATTAAAACAGCCCAGTAAGATAAAGTTTCAGCTTTTAACACATCACTTTTTCTTTTAATCTAACCAATATCCGTAGCAACAACTTTAAATCACTTTAAAATCATCCGCAACTTTATCAATTAACTACTGGACTGCTATTATAAGGGATTTCCAAACTCTGGCCTCTTTTCTAACTACCTTGCGATAGCTATTTTTGTTTCATTATCATGCAAGCATGTTAATGAAACTTCGATTATAGCGTCTGCCATAATCCCCTACATCTATAATATAGCATACATCCTAAAAAATGCAAGCGTTTCCTTTTAAAAAACAAAATATTTTTCCTATCATCGTCATTTTGAACAATTTCTTCAAATAACTTTACCCTAAGATAATCATGGGCAATATTTCTACTGAGGTGACCTTTACCTTAGCGGAAATATAAAAAATAAATTTTCGAATCATCCATTTAAAATATTGAATGTTGCTAAAATCATTGAAACCATAACTGAATCAGTTCTCTGATTTTCTTGCAAATTATTTAGGCTTCTTTAACAATAACTTCAATTGCTTTGGTAATCCCCAATACATCATCACGAATACTTAAACAAGGGGTATTCGGCCTATCAATTACTTGTGAAGGAAGAAATGGTATATGAATAAAACCACCTTTAATGTGCTTAAATTCCTTATCAATCATGTACTGAACTTGATACATAATATGGTTGCAGACAAACGTTCCAGCAGTGGTAGAAACATAACTAGGTAAAGACTCCCTTTTAATCGCTTCAACTATTTTTTTAATAGGCAATTGAGAAAAATACGCGGTTTTTCCATCAGAATGAATAACTTTTTCTAGTGGTTGTTGACCTTCATTATCAGGAATACGTGCATCATCCATATTAATTGCCACTCTTTCTGGGGTTATGCCATACCTGCCACCAGCCTGTCCGATATTTAATACAACATCAGGGTGATATTTTAAAATGGCTGCATGTACAACTTCTGCACTTTTATTAAAAACGGTTGGTAACTCTAGTTTGAAAATTTCGGCTTGTGCTATTTTATCAGGAATCATCTTGACAGTTTCAATGGCTGGATTAATCTTATCATCCCCGAATGGCGCAAACCCTGTCAGAAGTATTTTCGTTTCTAGCTCCCCCTATCTATTAATTTCTAGTTTAACTTAGTTTAAAATATAGCGTAGTGACTGTTTTAGCAGCAATTCTTAATACCAAAAACGTAAGAGAGTAACGCTTGCTGCTAGATTAATCAATTACTATTTCTTCATAAAGTCCCCAACTACTTTTGCTTTGACTTTTGTTGTTTCACCCGGTGCGTAAGCAAGAGGCATCTCTTCAATATCTACTAAACGAACACTCTCAGGATCGGCTCCCGCTTGAATTGCCTGCTTCTTTGCCAATTTTTGTGTGTCTCGCAATGCCTCTTCGCGTTTATATTGTGCATACTGATATATTTTTTCATATTGACCACCAATTTGTGCAATAGTCGCGCCTATTGCATTTGCCACGCCTCCTTGTTCATTCTTAAATATATGACTAACACCCTTTAAATAATCCGGTGCAATAATAGCACCACCTCCAACTAGAACTAAATCAACTTTTTCGGCACTGGTTTTCATTTTATCAATGGCATCTTCCAAAATTTCTGATATTTTCTTAAATGCTTTTTTTACAAACGTTCTATCAAGTCCATCGACTTTCTTAGAATCTCCTACTTTTGCTACACCCATTGCCACTGCAATGTCCGTTGCTGTGGTAGTCTGACCACCAAAGACTAATGCCTCTTGGGTAATATTATATCCTACAGAATCTGGCCCGACAGTCACCTCTCCATTACTCAACTGTCTGACAACAGAACCACCACCAAGACCAACTGATAAAATATCAGGCATTCTAAAATTGGTTTGGATTCCTCCGACATTAACTGCAAGTGATGATTCTCGTGGGAAACCATTAATCAAAACACCAATATCAGATGTTGTGCCTCCAATATCCAAAACAAGAGATTCTCTGATCTTAGCTAAATAAGCAGCTCCGCGAATACTATTTGTGGGTCCAGAACCGATGGTTAATATTGGATACAGTTTTGCATAATCTAGGGTCATCAATGTACCGTCATTTTGAGTAAGATATTTATTACATTTTTTTATACCTTCATCTTGCAGTGCTTTATCAAATCCAATTGCTACTTTATTAATAACTTTATACAAGGAAGCATTTAAAATTGTTGCATTTTCACGTGCAATCAGACCAAGGGAACCAATTTTCGATGAAATCGATATTGGTACGTCACCTAGAATTTCGGTTGCTAGTTTTTTTACACTTTCTTCTTGATCTGGATTTAAGCTAGAAAAAACACCAACAACAGCAATTGAGTCCACTTTTCCTTTCCAACCTTTTAGTACCTTCCGAATCTCATTGTAGTCAATAGGTGAAATATTATTGCCATCAAATTCATAACCACCATGGACTAGCTGATAAGTACCAGATAAAAGTGAGACCATGTCACTTGGCCATTCTGTGAACGGTACAATAGAGGCGGTTGCAGGATATCCTAGGCGAATAACACCGACTTTCGCTAAACTTTTTCTTTCTACTATGGCATTAGTTGCTTGAGTAGTTCCCAACATAACATCTGTAATATAATCTGGGTTGACACCAGACTGATTCAATACCTCATGCAGTGCATTTGAAATACCAGTTTGAATGTCCTTTGTGGTGTGTTGTTTGGTAGCAGCAATCACTTTACGTCTTTCATCTAAAATAACGGCATCTGTGTTAGTGCCTCCAACATCAATACCAATCTGATAAGTCATTTTTTATTCTCCCATCTTTGAATACTTTTCTACAAGTTGCTCCAGTGGTACATAATCTATATCATAACCAAAGTACCGTGGCCCAACAGTCGCAATACCAACCTCTGTTCGCCATTTTGAATTTGCAGGTAGACCTAGCACGTTGACTCGCTTACCGTAACGTAATTCCTCATTTGTAACTGGAATTAGGGTGTCCACGTCTACTAAAGTAATTAAATCAGGAGCTGTAGCCAAAACTTGATCATTGACTTTAAAAATAATATTTTCATTTTGAAATGATACAGAACCGAAACTCTGCTCAAATGTACCAAATCCTTCTATTGTAACTTCGCCAAAATTGAAACCATCTTTTGTCGTATGATTAATATCAGTAATTTTTCCAGTAAATAATTTATAACCCTTCGTAATCTGCAATAGCTGTGTTAATGCAGCATCAACCGTTTCAAAATCACTAGCACTGTCAATTAGTTCACCGATTTGTTTACTTAAACTAATAATTCCTGTCACACCATTTGCAACCAAATCTTTACCATGAACCGCATCTCCCGCAACTGATGAAGTTGCTCCCATTTTAACAGTGATTGTCCGGATAATTTTCTCGGCCCAATTGGCATCAATGGTATTCACTAATGCATTGTTACCACGTTCGTCGGTTATAACTATTGGTGTAACTGGATGTCCTGCTATAGCAAAGGTTGTCATCTGCAGCTCTGGAAATGCACGTCCCATACCATCTACATCAACAAGTGGAAGACCTCGACGAGCCGCGACCATGATTGGAATCATAGAATTAATACCACCGGCCTCAATTGGGTAAGTAGCATAAGCTTTTTGCCCATATGTTTCCTCTAAAAGAGGAAAAGCTTTATCATATTCATTTCCATTGGGGAATTTTTCTAATGAAACTGCGGGTGCCCCCACCATTGAAGCAGAAATTACTAAAGCATCTTCTGGTACGTCAGTTGGCTCAATTAATTGAACTGGCCCTTTTTCACGAACAGCTGAAATTGCCATTAAAGTGCCCACATATGGATTTCCACCGCCTCCAGCACCTAAAAGAGACGCTCCTATTGCAATATGTTTAATATCATCAATGTTAATCTGTGTCATAAATAAACCTTCTAACTTTGTATTAATAGATTTTTGATAACCATAATAATCGGTGTATGGTCCGTTTATAAAGAAGTACATTTCTAGATTTTAGAACAATCTTTTTTATCTCTTATCAAATATTTTCATACCAACGTAATAGACAACACTTGATACGATTAATACTGTAAAGGATTGTACTCCCCATGTCACAAAATATCCCGTAGCTGCTCCGGCAATCCAAGCTACTAATGTTACAGGATGCATGGTTTCTGTGTAACTGGGCAATGTTCCAGTCCGACGCGATTCATCTAAAATTTTACGACTTCTCTTCAGCACGTAATAATCAATAAAAATAATTGCAGCTATTGGTGGAAACACAATACCTAAAATTGTTAAAAACCCTGCAAATTTATCAATAATTCCCAAAACCGAAGCTATGGTTCCAAAAATTCCAACAACTAATGTTACACCACCACGATTAAAATCAATTTTAAATACCTGTTTAAAAAAATTAACAAATCCTAAGCTAGCCGAATATAAATTAATATCGTTGATCTTTAATGTTGACGTAATGACCAATAATATACCTAAGCTACCAGTCAATTCGTAGATAATTGGCAAAATTTCTTCTGTTCCAGTTGCGTGAGCCATCAAGACTCCTAAAACATTTACGCCTAATTCTCCAATTGTTGTACCAACAACAGTAACCCAAAAAACATCTTTCCCACTTTTAGCAAACCTTGTAATATCGGGCATTATGATAGCACCGATGATAAAGTTTCCTGTTACTAAAGTAATAGCAGTCGTTAATGTTAATTTTGCACTAGGAGCAGCCATAGAAACCAGAGTGTTTAAGCTGTGTCCTTCTAACATATTAGCTGTTGCCATGATTATCATTACTAAGAACAAAGGTAGCGAAATAACGGTCGTCCAAGCCAAGCCCTTAAATCCAAAAATAACTGAAAGTGTAACCAATAAGCCAGTTATTGTTGCTACCACACCAAAGGGCCAATGCTGACCCGAAATAGTAATAATGCCTGCAGCAAAATTTGAATTCTGAATACCAAACCAGCCGATAAGACTAATAGCAAATGCAACGCCCACCAATGCAGATCCAACAGTACCAAAGCCCGCCCACTTAGCTAAAAGGCTTGTTGGTAGACCTTCTTTTTGTCCTGCTAGTCCCAAGTAAAATGCAATAACCTCCAAAATCACACTACCTAAAATTGTAGCTATGACTGCTGTTTTAAAGTCCAATCCATAGCCGAGTTCGGCTCCCAACATGAATTGACTTAAAGCAACAAAGCCACCAATCTGAATGGCTAAAACCTGCCATAATGGTTGTCGCTTATCCATCGGAACACGACTTAGTGAAAAATCATCTACCTGCGCAACAACTTTTTGTTCTTCTTTATTCATGGTGAAAACCCTCTTTCTCAAATTTGGAAAAACAAAATAAATTAATTATAATATTCCAGCGTTTCTCATTACATTTTTATAATCCAATTCCATTTTATTTGCAATTGTTTTATTTCCAAATTTTAATCACGAGTCGAATAAAGGCGTTATAAAGGCACTAAGTTAAATATTAATTGTTCATTGCTATCTAATAAGCAACTAACTATTCCATTTTGGAATTCCACTTTTTACTAATTGATTTGTCATTACAAATTCCCAAAATAAATTAGCAGGCCTTGAATGATCCACTTGCCGTTGTCTAACTAGTACAACCTTTCCACCTTCTAAATCATTAAAAGGTACCAACTTTAATTGAGTCGTTTCTTTAGCAGGTATTATACGTTTAAGTAAAATGGAAACTCCCATATTTGAAGAAACAGATGACAAAATCATATCCAAATTCTGACCAATATATGAAATTTGAGATTTAGAAAAATCTCTTTTTAAGATGTTTAAAATAGGATCAATTTTTTTCGTACTCCAGTCCAATAAGAAGAATTTTTCATCTACCAGATCTCTGAACCGCAATTCAGGATAAGTTGCTAATGAGCTATTCTTGTTGACCGCAACTACAAATTTTTCGTCCTCCCCAGCGAGTGCTTCATAGTATAATAAATTAATGTGTTCACTCATTTGATGGAAAAATAAAAAATCAACTTCCTCTGGCGAAACATCTTTTTCCCAATCACGCATGCTTGATTCTTGAAAGCGGACCTCTATAGCTGGATATTTTTTTTGGAATTCTTTAATCACTTGGAAAATATGATAGTTAACGATTGATGGAATTGTAGATATTGTTACTGTCGGATGTGGTTCCTCCAACTGAAGTAGTTCATATTCCATTCGGAATTCTTGGTCAAGCATTCTTATAAAATAGTCAAAAACTAATTTTCCTTGTTCATTAACTACGACACCATTATTATTTCTTTTTACCAAAGGACCGAATTTTTTTTCAAGAAAAGCAACATATTTCGAAACAGTACCTTGACTCATAAATAATCTTTCAGCCGTTTTTGTAAAACTTCCTGTAACACATAGGGTTAAAAAAACTGCAATTTGTTTTTCAAACATAACTTTCTCCCCTTTTTACGTAATGATAAGACCTATACTTTGTATTAATAATGAGTAATTCTATCATATTTTTATTAGGTAATCTCCATTAAACATAAACATCAAAAGTAAATAACGATATTTCTTTTGTAGTCATACTAATGTTTTTCCAACATAAAAACAGGAAAAAATAGATTATCTTGTACGCAAAAAACCTATCTCTAACGATAGGTTTTAAGAACCACGAATCAATTAAACTTTTTGAAATCAATTCTGTGTTATTAAATATTGTTTAAGATTATAGTACACAAAATACCGAAATATTTTGAAACTAGATAATTAGTACTGAGTGTATAAGTAAAATTACAAGCCCCACAAAGAGTATTCCACAAAAATTAAGTCCACTCTGCATTTGGACGACCTTACACCTGTTACTCTAATAGATTGAGCATCCTAAGAGGTGTTAAAATAATTATAGACAATAATCTTGTTGTATGATTTGCGGTATGTAACCTATGCTCTCTAATAGTTTAATAAGATCTTCATAGGAGATAATAATAGTTGCAGTATTGACATTAGGGTGCGCAGAAATTGCCGGCAATTTCTGCAAATCTGCGTCTATCAGTACTTGAACTTTGTGGTAAATATCATTAGGTAATGCCAATGGAGTTACCATACCTGATACAACGTGCAGTATTCCTTCCAGTTCTGCTTCACTTGCAAATTTTAGTTTGTTGCGACTAGTTTCTAATTGTACCGCCAAAAGTTTAAAATCAACTGGCTTGTTAGTAGTTAGAAACAAATAGTACTGATCACTTTTTTTCTTTTTTATCAAGAGGTTTTTAACCTCTGGTAAGCCCTTGGGAGCGTGCGGATCATTCATTGTCCACAAAGGCGGATGCTCAATCATTTTGTAATTAATTTGCAGATTTTCTAATAGTGCAATGGCTTGTTCTTTTGTAGCATAAACCATAACGGTAGTTCTTCCTCCTCTACAATAGTTATTATCCATTATTAATGTTTTTTGGCTGTTTTATCTCTGGACCTCATAATGAAAATTCTTTACAGACAAACAGATTGCGTGTTTATTAATTTGCCAAATGTGATTTGATTACCATAATTTCACTATCTGTTAATGCGAACAATTTATGCTTTTCATCTGGCTGCATCCTAACAATTATTCCAGGTTTTATCTCTTCTTCAAAATTTTCTCCTGAAAAAATGATTTTTCCTTTAACAGGAACGACGACAACTGTATAAGGCACATGGTGAGTGGGAATTTCTTTTCCTTTTGGAATTACTAAATTTGTGATAACTTGATTTTTTGACTCAAAGATATTACTAATTTTGTTAGTTCCTTGATATTTTTTCATCGACATTTACTCCCTTTTTTACGCTGTAGTTTGCTACATAACCTAAATTTTGTTGATTACTCTTGAAAAAATTAAACATTTTGAAAAACATTGATCGGTTCTCTTTTTTAAAACCATTTCTAACAATTTTTAATGTCCGCAAAAAGCCCTCGTCATGTATCATGCCAATTGGATTCATTAAAGTCATTTTCCCTACTTTTTGTGAATTTTCAAATCCGTTAGTCTCAAATAACTTTTTCCAACCAGCGGCGTTCATCGGGCCAACATGGACATTAATCGTTCGGCTTAGTTCCTCAATGAGTTTTTCTTTTTTACTGGTATCATCTAAAAATAGGCAGACATCGTGGGTCAAGAGAACGCCATTTGGTTTCAGTACGCGATAATATTCTGCAACGGCCTTCTTTTTGGCATTCTCACCTAACATGGTTAGCATTGCTTCATTTATAACAATATCAAAAGTATTATCCTCAAAGGGTAATTTAAGAGCGTTTCCTTGAATAGTTTTTAACTTTTGGGAGAGATTATTTTTTAAAATATTTTGTTTAGCCTTTTTCAAAACAGTGGGACTTTGGTCCAATCCAACGACGTCACAATCATATTTTTTGGCTAAATAAATCATGGTTGTTCCCATATTGCATGCTACCTCTAAAACTTTTGTATCTTTCTGTATATTACTTTGTTCTAGTAACCAATTTGTAGCTGTTATCCCACCTGGACGTAGTTTAGTCTTGCCTAACCGTGCTAAAAAACTGTGTCCTGCTTCATGATTTTGCATAAGAATATTCCTCCTCGCTGGTAGATGATGCAACTTAGTAATATTATTCCATGTAAATCATGAATTAACAATGGGTAAATTATTTTTGCTTGAAACTTTCAGCTTTTCAAAATAAAAGGTCACAATCATAACCATATATTCCAACTGTTTATTCAGAACAAATAGAAGAGCCAAGTCAAAATTTAACTTCTGACCCAGCTCCCTAAAAATAATCTTACCAGCAAATCAATTGATTTGATTTAACTTTTTCAATGACCAACGTAATAGCAATGGTGCTAGTAACGTTGCAATAACTATCACAAAAATAATATCCATATATAAAGCCTTATCAAGTAAATGTGCATTAAAACCAATCTGGGCAGTAATGAGAGCCATTTCACCACGTGCAATCATTCCAGTACCGATTACCCGCCCACTATTTCTATCAAAACCAGCTAGTAATGCCCCTAATTCTCCACCAAACCATTTTGTTATGACTGCGAGTATTGTCATAGTTACGATAAATGGTAGTGAGGTCAAAAAGTTATTAAATGATACACTCAAGCCAATGCTAACAAAGAAAACAGGTACAAAAATAGCGTTACTGATCGGTTCAATATTAGTACTAACGATTTCTTTAGTTGGAGTTTGTCCAACTGCAATTCCTGCAAAAAATGCACCAATTGCACCAGATAAACCAACAAATTCAGCTAAATAGGCCATTGATAAACAGATGATTACGGCTGAGATGGTCCTACTAGTTGGAATTAATAATTTACTACTTAGGTTCATGATGCTTGGTGCAATCCAACGAACAAGGAGAAAAACACCTGCAAAAAAGATTCCTTGGAAAACCAACTGCACTAAAATATTGTTTGAACTTCCATGATTAGCCGTCCCGCTATTACCTACAAGGGCTATCATTAAACTCAACAGCAAAACCCCCAGAATATCATCTGCAACTGCAGCTCCGAGGACTGTTGTTCCTTCTTTGCCGTTAAGCGCCTTAAATTCACGCATTACTGCTACAGAAATACTGACAGAGGTAGCCGAAAAAACAACACCGATAAATAAAGATTCTTGTAAATGATAACCAAATAATAGACTGACCGTGCCCATCAGAATTACAGGTAACAAAACACCTGATAATGCAACTAATAGGGCCGGCCTGAAATATTTTCTCAGTTGCTTCATATCACTCTCTATTCCAGCCATAAACATCAGCAAGATAACACCAATTTCAGCGAATTGCTCTATTAGTTCGGTTGAATGAATAAAGTTCAAGACACCTGGACCAATAATTATCCCAATTAAGAGTTGGCCTAGGACCGCAGGAACCCCAACTCTTGCAGTCACATGCCCCGCAAGTGTGGTAGATAACAAAATAATAACTAGTGAACCAATAAAAGACATTAAATACACTCCGTTCATAAAGTTTAAGGCAGCAATCCACAAATATATATCACATAAGTTTACCATTTTATTTTTCTCACCACAAAAAAAGCTGATGTTTTTTTGCGAGATAATCAGGATAGGTTCTTCAATTTGTCTTAAACAATTGCCGATACACCTTGCTTTGCAATTGTTATATTGCCTGACTGTGTTAAAGTTGTTTGAAAATATAATACTCTTTAATTTATTAATTGAAATATACAAATTCGCAGCACAAATTCAATATGTTTCATAGTCAGCATTTACTCATCTTATCCATACTTGTTTGAGTAAAATTTAATTGTGGGACTTCTCACGCAATCCATCGGTATTTCTAAAGACTGCCAAGAAATTAATTAAAACCAAAACAGAAGTTGATAAAAAGACTTCACGATAGCCACCAATTCGCGCCACGCTAGCTCCAATTTGCGGTCCAACAACATTTCCAACCGCTTGAAAGCTTTGATTCCAACTGAAAACTTCGCCCATCACTCTATGTGGTGAATTTTTAGAAAGAAGAGTTTGCACGCTTGGAATCAAGGCAGCATCGGAAATACCGACTAAAAAGCGTAATATTCCCAGTTCCCAAACATTTTGCACAAACGCCATTGGTATAAAAATCAGCATTGAAAAAATTAAACCACTAAGTAAAATCCAGTGAGTCCCCCAATGATCTCCTAAACGTCCAAAAAATGGTGCCGCAAACAAAGTAGCAATTCCACTAATTGCTTCAATTATTCCAGCTACTAATGCTATATGACCATGTCCATTCAATAATTGGCGTACATAAAGGCTTAAAATTGGCTCGATTGAGTTGTTAGATGCTTGAATAATCATTGTTGTTAAAAACATTCCTAAGATAATTTTACGCTGTGGTAAAGCTTTAAAAAAATTAGTGGCAGGCTTGTCTTTTTCTTGATTTATAGGGGTAAAATGTTCATGTACAAAAAAAACAACTAGTAAAAAAGCAACAAATAAACATAGGCCAGTCATTAAAAATGTGTATCGATATCCAATCAAATCGGCAATTGTTCCACCGACCAATGGACCAATCAAAGTTCCCGAGACACTTCCTGTTGCTAAGGTTCCTAAAGACTGCCCACTTTTGTTTCGTGGGACTTGAATTGCAACCAGAGTATTAGCTGTACTAATAAAACCGTTAAACACTCCTAAAAGAAGACGCAAGCCAATCAATTCATAAACATTCCCTGCTAATGCTGTTGCCATCATTACAAGGGACATTCCCAAGGAAGCACGAATCAACATTGGTTTGCGCCCATATTTATCAGAAAGACGACCCCAAAAAGGAGAAATAAGTGCTTTTGTTATAAATGGTGCAGAAAAAGCCCAACCACTCCAAAAAGCATTCTCTGCACTAGAAAAATGACCTAATTGACCAATAAATAATGCGATAAATGGTGCGACACAGCTTGAACCAATCCCAGCCATAAAGGTCCCAAACCAAAGTATACGTAGGTTTTGTTGCCATTCTGAATGATTAGATTTATCTCTCAGAAAACTAATAATACTCATGCAAGATCACCTTGTTTCTTTTTAGTAATAATTTAATTTTACGCCTGTTAAGCCAAAAAGTTATTTAAACTGCCTCGTAATATTTTTTATGTGAGCGTGCCATAAGTTAGTAAAATTTGAGTACTATCACGAAAATACAAACATAACTAGTTCTTGACCATAAGCAATTTGAAGTTAGACAAAAAACTTCAAATTGTAGAATACGTTTATCTGAAATCAAGGGTGGGATTATCTCCAAATTAATTATTTTGTAAATTTTTAGAATATAACATGACTACGTACAACAAGCTTACTTTCATGACTTCTTCTTAAACTATTTTCGAATCACATTAAAATGCGCTTAAATCAAGGATAGTAATTTGAAATCATAGTTCTAACGAGTAAAATATCATGATTACTCTTTATTACATCATATGTTATACTTTAGAGGCTGTTCTCAAAATATAGCCAATCTTTTTAGTCTACTATTCAAACATTGTAGGTTGAATAGTGAACATGTACTTTTAAGAACAAGCTAACAAATTAGTAGGAGGAAACATGAAGAATATCTTTAAGAAAGAGTCAGTTAGTACTTATTTGAAGGCTGATGCTCGTTTGAATAAAAGCTTACGTGCACGAGATCTTTTAGCATTAGGAATTGGAGCGGTGATTGGAACTGGAATCTTCATTCTGCCAGGCCATGAAGCTGCACTCCATGCTGGACCAGCCGTCACAATAGCCTTCTTGATAGCCGCAATAGTTTCAGGTATTGTAGGTATGGCATATGCAGAATTTTCGTCTGCAATGCCAGTGGCAGGTTCGGCCTATTCTTTTGGTTCAGTTGTTTATGGGGAAATCATCGGATGGATCCTAGGTTGGGCTTTGATCTTAGAATATTTCTTAGCGGTATCTGCAGAAGCCACAGGATTTGCTGCTTATTTTAATAATAATATTCTAGAATCTTTAGGCTTAATACTCCCGAAAGCTCTTCAAGCCGGCCCATTAGAGGGTGGCGTTATTAATCTTTCTGCTGTAGTTATCGTTTTAATAATTGCGCTTATTATTTCTAACGGTGTTAATCTTTCAAAAAGCGTAGAAAATGTTGCAGTTATCATCAAAGTAGCCATTATTCTTGCTTTTATTTTAGTAGGAGCCTTTTATATCAAGTCCAGTAATTATGTGCCCTTTTATCCAAAACAATTTCAAACACATCCTCTCGGTCTAGGTGGAATTTCAACAGCTGCAGCTACAGTCTTTTTTGCTTTTATCGGTTTTGATGCTTTGGCAGCTAATTCTGCTGAAACTATTAAACCTGAGAAGAATGTTGTTAAAGGAATCCTAGGTACAGTCATTGTTTCGGTCATTTTGTATGTTTCATTTTCATTTGTTCTAACTGGAATCGTTCATTATTCCGAATTGAATGTTGATGATCCTGCAGCTTATGCGTTGCAAGTTATCCATTTAAACACTTGGAATAAGTTGATTACAATCGGAGCTCTGATTGGTATTTTCACATCAATGATCACAATGTTTTTCGGTGGTTCACGACTAGTCTATGCTTTAGGACGTGATGGACTATTACCCGCTAAGATGGGTGCAGTTAGTGGTAAACACGTTGTTCCTAAAAATGCAATCATTGTTGCAACAATCGTTCAGGCATTTTTTGCAGGTTTAGTACCACTAACAGAACTTGCTTCACTAATTAATGCTGGTACTTTACTTGCTTTTGCATTTATTTCCTTTGGTATTATTCCTTTGCGCAGACGTCAGGACATTCAAAATAAAGGATTTAAAATGCCTCTTTATCCTTTTCTACCCTGCTTAGCAGGCATTGCAAGCATTTATTTTATAATTATGCTGCCTAATATCACTAAAATATCAGTCGGAATTTGGCTAGTATTAGGTCTTATTGTTTACTTTGTATATGGATTGCAGCACTCAAAACTTCAAAAACAAAATAATTAAATCACCTGATCACATTATTAACATTCCAAGGGGCTAAGTCAAAAAAATTTTGACTTAGCCCCTCTATTTATTTCATATAAACATGTACAATACTTAAAAACATCTTATAAATAAGGTTTTGTAATTGTATCTTTTGATTTTTTTAACTCACTAAAAGTACCAGAAAACATTACAGAACCACCCATTTTACCGCCTTCAGGGCCCATTTCAATTAACCAATCAGCCCTTCTGATAACTTTAAGACTATGTTCAATAATGATAATAGTATTCCCCTTATCAATCAATTTATCAAAAAGTGCTAATAAGTGATCGATGTCTTTTAAATGTAGCCCGTTCGTTGGTTCATCAATAATGTAAACACTACCTTCTTTTTGTAAAAAACTCGAGAGTTTAATCCGTTGAAGTTCACCACCTGATAATGTTTTCAAAGATTGATTTAATTTTAAATAGCCAAGTCCAACATCACAAATAGCTTGCAAGCCAACTTTAATTTTATTCTCTTCTTTGAAGAAATTCAGTGCTTGACTAACAGTCATGGATAATACATCAACTATTGTTTTGTCATGATACTTGTATTGTAAAACTTCTGCAGCATAGCGCGTACCATGGCATAGCTCGCATTCTGACACAACATCATCCATAAAATACATATCATTGACAATAACTCCCTTCCCCTTACAATGTGGGCAGGCACCTTTGGAATTATAGCTGAACAGGGATACACTGACTGCATTAGCTTTGGCAAATAATTTTCTAATATCATCAAAAATATCTAAATAAGTCATTGGTGTAGATCTAAGACTGATACCTATATTCTTTTGCGAAATATTAATAACTTCAAAGTTTTCTCTCTCTAGTTCTGTTCCAATAATATGCGCGAGCGATGTTTTCCCAGAACCAGCAACTCCACAAAGTACAGTTAAGGCATTTAATGGAAGTTTCAAAGAAACATTTTTTAATGTATTTAAGCTTCGGTGTTGAATCGAAAACCAATTGTTAAATACAGGTGTGTCAAGCTTTTCAATCTTTTTTTCCCGCAATGCGGAACTTGTAATAGTATTAGCGTTCTTAAAGTCATTATATGTTCCGGCAAATTGAATTTGGCCACCTGTATTACCAGGTCCGGGCCCAACATCGATTATATAATCAGCTTTTTCGATCAGCAAGGGATTATGTTCTACTAAAATGATGGTGTTCCCTTGTCCTTTTAAAATATTCAAACAGTTATAGATACGCTCAATATCTTTAGGATGCAAGCCAGAACTCGGCTCGTCTAGTACATACATGACATCATTTAAAGAACTAGTGATATGTTTGGCAATCCGAATTCTCTGTGCTTCACCGCCTGATAAAGTGTCAGTACTTCTTGCCAGATTAAGATAACCTAAACCTATTGTAATTAGAGCATCTAAACGTTTGATAATTTGTATGTTAACATCTTTAACCAGTGAGCTTTTCAGACTTTTAATAAAGTTACTTAATTCGTCTAATGGCATGGCAACTAAGTCACTGATGTTTCGTCCTTTAATTTTACAACTAAGCGACTTAGCATTTAGTCTTGAACCGTTGCAGGCAGGACATACCTTTGTTGTCACAAACTTCTCGAGTTGTTTTTTATGTCGCTTACCTTCATCAGTATTTATAATACTTCTTTTGATTCTTGGCAATATGCCTTCATACAGAGCCGTTTTTGGCCATTTTTGAGGAGGATTTGCTAATTTCTGCTGGGGTGCGTAAAGAAACATATCCAATTCTTCTTTTGAATAGTCTTTAATTTTTTTATCCAAATCAAATAAGCCACTATCCGCATATCGTTTCCAACGCCACGCACCATTCCCAAAAGTTGGGAAATTAATTGGATTTTCATTTAGCGACTGGTTGAAATCAACTAAGTAATGCAAATTAACTTCCTTTGTAAACCCTAAGCCATCACATACTTCACATTTTCCCTGAGGGTGATTAAAGGAAAAAACATCAGAATAACCAACAAATGGTTTGCCTAATCTTGAGAAGAGTAATCTTAAAAAAGTATATATTTCGGTATATGTACCTACTGTCGATCTGACATTGCCTGACATTTTTCTTTGTTCAATTGGAATGGCTATCGGTAAGTTAGTGATATTACCAACCTCAGGTCTACCATATTTTGGTAAGATGTGCTGAATATAGCTTGAAAAAGTATCATTTAACTCGCGTCTTGACTGTGCAACTAAGGTGTCAAACACCAAAGTTGATTTTCCAGAACCTGATACACCAGTAAAAACCGTTAATTGATGCTTAGGTATTTTAATAGAAACATTTTTTAGATTATTTTGATATGCATTTGAGATTTCAATCCATTCATTATTCACTATCTACTCCTCTCTTTCTTTCTTATTTCATTTGTACTTTTCAAACAACTGCAATGTTATCATTTTTTATTTTGATAATCAAAAATTTTCAAATGAAAAATGTAGTCTAAATCAATGCATCAAATTCACAAAATATTCTTTTAAAATCCTAAAATTCTGTTGTAGAATTTCTTTCCAAGATTATTCGTAATTAGAATGAGTCAATATACCGTTCGATTAAATATACTTATTTTTTACGAACAAATAGCTGTTTCTTGACCTGTATAATTTTATAAATCCCACCAAAGAAGAGACCAATGGTAAAGCCACTGATATAACCATAAAAGATATTAAAATGAAAATCAGTATACAGTGTCGGTCGAATTGCAAGTACCACGTTTAAAGTATATTTGACTAAAAAATTGAGTAACATAACTACTAATGGAATAATACTTCCCTCGCGTACTAGCACAGTATTTCTAATATAAAATTTTTGATTTTTATAAAGAAAATAACTAAGAAAAAACCCTGGGATTAAAGAAACTACGTAAAAATTCAATAATACATTAGGATTACCAAAGCGGTTAACAATAGTATCTAACCCCCAAACAATGAAAATAGCAGGCATTATGAAAGAACGTTTCAAAGAAACCTGACTTTCCACTAACAAAGCAGATCCACGTTTAATTAAGATCAATAAAACAAACCATACCCACAAGGGAGTATTGTGAACTATTTCAAAAATAATTTTAAGTATATCAGCCATCTTCTTCTTCTCCTATCAAAAAAATTAATTTTATTATATGTTTCTAGTAAGTCAAAAATAGAAATATTTATCTAACTCAGTGCAGTTTAGTTTTTCTATTTTGTCATTAATGAGATAAACAATAAAATTTTCATGAAGTATTTCTCTCTATAATAGATTTGTATTTATTATATGAACTATTTTGATGGCCGTCTTAATTGTTATGATAAGTGGCAATATATATGATTCAAGTGGTGAAAATACCAAGATAAGTGTAGAAAATTGTTATACCATAGTTTATTTTGAAATTTATGCTGTTTACCGATATTATTTTTTACTTAGTATAAGTAATGCAATGTGAGTTTTGATCAAGGATGTCAAGGTAATGCTATCAATGTGAGTAAAACATCAACCATATAAATATGCAGAAATGCCTCATTAGTTTGAAAAATTTGAAATTAGACAAATAATTTAGCTAATGGGACACTCTTCTTGTGGAATAAATAGAGGAGCCAAGTCAAATTTATGACCTGACTCCTCTATTCACATATTTTCTAGTATCTTTGATTAAATTTTTTTGAAATGTATTCGAAGTCCCACGCTATTAGTTAGCTCGTGAATTTTTAAATTGAGAACTAATAACAAAAATTAGAATGAACAACAAAGCCGAAAACAAAGTAATAATCAAAAATGAAGCGGTTATAACTGTAGAAATAATGGACAACATTGCGGAAACGAATACTGTTCCAATAGAACCGGATAATTGCTGTCCAGTAGTTAGTAAAGCATTGCCATCAGCTTGGTCCTTATCAGCTAATACCATGGTCGCCAGCGTTCTAATATTACTAAATGAGAAACCAACCCCTAGCATGTAGACAATGTAGAAAATTAGTAATAACATCAAATCCAAATGATTAAATAGTAAGGCAGCACTCATTAATAAAAGCCCAATAAAGTTGATTATTGAACCAAGTATGACAGTCAATTTAGCACCATATTCATCCAATAATCCCCCACTGATAGGTGCTAGAATTGAGCCTAAAATAGCTCCGGGGAAGATGACAAAGCCACTTACTTGAGCAGATAAGTGTAACGTTTGCTGCACATAAGTTGGTAGTAAGAGATTCAATGACAATAGCGTAAATTGAACAATAAAAAAGCTAAGACTGTTTTTTAAGAAATCCTTTTGTTTAAATAAGCTCAATTTTAATAATGGGGTCTTTGTTTTTTTCGATCTGTTTAAGAAAACAAATAAGAAAATTCCACTAAATAATAATAAAATAACAGCAAAAATTGGTGTTGTAACTAGCCTTTCTAATCCTAATACCAATAAAGTCAAACATGCTGATAGAATTAGCCAACTGATAAAATCAAAATGGGGGCGTTTTTTTATTGTTGGCTCTTTGCGCAAGAAGATTAAACCAATAATTAATGTAATAAAAGGAACTAGACATGCGAGTCTAAAAATGGCTTGCCAAGAAACATTTGACAAGATGATTCCACCATAAGTTGGACCAACTGCCGGAGCAATTGAAATAATAAGATTGGCAATCCCCATCATAAATCCCAATATTTTAAGTGGTGCGGTAGCTGCCACATAGTTAAAAACAAGTGGTAAGGCAATTCCAGCACCAATAGCCTGCAGTGTTCTGAAAAACAATAACCAAGCAAAATTTGGTGCCCAACCAGATAAAGCCAGTGCAATTAAAAAGAGTAGATTTGAAAAAATAAATAGTTGCCTAGTAGTGAAAGCCTTATTCAAATAAGCTGACAAAGGAACAATAATACTTAAAACTAACAAATAAATTGTTGTTAACCAAGTTACTGTTGAAATTGAGGTGTGAAAGTTTCTTGCTAAAGTTGGAAAAGCTACATTCAATGCCGTTTCTAAACAAACTGCTGTAAAAACCAGTCCGCAGATAGCAAATAATCCCCAAATATCGTTTCGTGCCATTTTTTCAGAATTCAAATTACTTTGCCTCCTTGTTAATTATTTTCTTCAAAAATGAAATAATTAACTGTATTTCTTCATCATCAAAGTCCTTAGTCAATAATTTCTCCTGTCCTTTCAGGTGTTGCGCTATGTGATTACTTAAATTCGTAGCTTTGTCAGCAATTATAATTTTCTTTTGCCGTTTATCATGAGTGCTGTTAACTTTTTTTAATAACCCTTTTGATTCCATTCTCTTAAGCAAGTTGGTTGTGGTTGATCGTTTAATATTGAATTCCTTTTCAATATCACTCTGCAAAATTTCTTTGTTCGGGTGATTCATTATAAAATCAATAATTGACATTTGAGTACTAGTCAAATCATGCTGTTTTCCGTAATAATTCAAGGAAGTTGTTAGTTTATTGCTTGCAATTTTAATTAAACGACCAATATTTTCCGTTTGTCCCATAGTTGTTTGCTCCTTTTTATACGTAGTCGTTAATAGGATTATGTTAAACTAATTAAAAATGTTAGTCAACTAACATTTTTTACAATATTGATATCTAAAACATTAGGCACACAAAAAACTTCTCAGATTAATAGCCCCGAATACCTCAAAACTATTAAACAAAGAAGTTATTTTAAATTAATATATGGGCAAATACAGAATCTTAACACTAGAATAAACAAAAAAATGAAACTGAAGGAAGTCAGAGACTATGGTAGTAGAAACTAACAATGCTTTAAAACATAGCGTCAAAGTTCCTTAATACGAGTTCCACAATATCAAATTCTGTTATTTTCTTTTTTTATTCACTGACACTGATTATTTTGCGTTGATTAATTTGATATTGTATAATCTTGATTATTTAGTGAGGTGATTAAATGATAAAAATAATGCCCTTTGAGAAAACTGATTCTAAAAATTTATTGGGATATCTTAAAAAAGTTTCATTACAAACTAACAATCTTGGTATAGAAAGCCAAGAAATATCTGCTTTTTTTAATGTAGAGAAAATTGAACGCTTCAATAAAGATTCAGAAGCAAACGTTTCTTTTGTTGCTAAAAATGATGAGACTGGACAAATCATTGGATTAGCACAAATTACTAGAAAGCTAAGAATCAGATACAAGAATCAAGCAGAACTGGCTATCTCAGTAGATAAAGAATATTGGGGTCAACATTTTGGTAGTAAGTTATTTGAAGCCTGTATTGATCAAGCTGCTAATAAATGGCGAATCGATGGTCTTTATTTAGAAGTACTTTCTGATAATCAAAGAGCCATTGGCCTTTATCAAAAATATGGTTTTAAAGTAGTTGGAGGCTTACCAATTCTGTTGACTATCAATGGTCAAAATAAACCTGGAAAGATGATGTTTAAAGATCTGAAAAAATAAAATAATGTTCAAATCTTTCACTTTTGAAATCTATTCTTGAACATAATTATTATCAAGGTTAAGTTTATTCGTTTCAAACTGTGAGTTCAACACAACTTATCAGTCAAAAAATGCTTATTGTTACGCTTTAAATTAAAAAATTAGGTCTAACTAATGTCCAGATGTTATTTTTATTCCTACTATCCCCACTAACAACAAGACAATAAATAGCCATGTTATACCTGGAATTTGGTCTCTAAATAAAATCACTCCAGCTAAGATTGAGCCAGCGGCCCCAATTCCAGTCCACACAGGATAAGCAATACTTATTGGAAGATGTTTGGTAGCAATTACCAAAAAATAAAAGCTTAGAAACATTCCCAAAAGTGTAATCACATCCCAAAAGATATTTACGAAGCCATTGCTGAGTTTCATAGAGGTTGCCCAAACTACCTCAAAAATCCCTGCAACTATTAAATAAACCCATGTCATTTTTATTCCCCCCAAAAGCACATATAAAATTATTTTTAAAACCTAAAGAAATATTCGCATGTGCAAATACATTTAATGGTAATCTTTATGTAATCAACATTTCTGAAAATATCACGTTTCTATAATATTTGCAAGCAATGTTAGCTTCTAATACATCTAATCTGAATTATCAAAATTTAAAAAATTTATAGTATTGGACTGAGAAAATAACAAATGAATCTGTACCAATGCACCACCCTATCCTCTTTCCAAATAAAATTTTTCCCTCAATCAAAGACCCCTCTTCTCACATTACAAAAATTAACTATATGTAAGGAATCAAATAAAACACAATTGGAATTGTTATTAGACTAAGAATTGTAGAAATACCCATTAATGTGATTGCAGGAGAAACATCATCCTTATTTTGTAGTGTGAACAAAACAACAATTCCAGCAACAGGACATGCCATCATGATGACTGTCGTATCAAGAGCAACTCCAGAAACACCTAAGAATTCCAGAACTACTATTGCAAGTATTGGGAAAAGTATGTTTCTTAAAAAAACTGTTAGCCAGATACCTAGACTTTTTGCTTCTCTCTGTATTTTAATGTTTCCCAAACTGTTACCAATTACGATCATAGACAATGGTGTATTAATTGTCCCAACATACCTAACTGTTTGGCTAATAGTACTTGGTAAAGAAATAGAAAAAATAAACAAAAGCAATCCCAAAAATATTGAAATAATATTGGGATTCAAGAATACTGTTCTTAATCTAGACAATTTTTTTATGTTACTCTTATTTTTATTAAACAAAGATAAACCATATGTCCAATTAAAAATATTAAACCCTGCAAGGGAAACAACCGCAAAAAACACCCCCATCTTTCCAAAAAGTGAACTGACTAAGGGAATTCCCATAAAACCAGCGTTAGAGAAAATAGAACCATACTTGTAAATCCTTCGAAGATTGGAATCTTTGACCACTTTGAAAAAAATAGAGGCCAGCAATATTTCTAGTAGATAAAACACTACAATTCCAATCCCAGCTATTAAAAGCTGCTGTACACGATCAGCAGAGTATGATTGTTCAAAGGCATTGATGATTAAACAAGGTGAAACAATGTTTAGCAACATATTAGTTAGATCATTTGCTGTTTGTGGATGCATAAATCCAATCTTATTAATTAAAACTCCTACTAACATTAATAAAAAAATAAGAATGATTTGATTATTAAGTACTGAAATATTCATAATTAAAGGCTCCATCTTACAAAATAAATTAAAAAATACTCTATAACAACCATTATAGAATATTTTTCTAAGTTAAATCTATTTAAAATTTGAACCTATTAGTAAAATGTCTCAACAAAAATAAACAATTAATTCAATTGGAAGAAACAGCCAGCTTTTTCCACTTTCTTATTTTAGGACGAAAATTAGTAAATGGTGCCACAGTATTAATATGAATCCATTTCCATAAGGGCCATTGAGCCTGATTGTTAGCCCATTCTCTTTGATGAGAGCCAAATAGTTCATCTGTTGATAAAGTAAGTATCCAACTACAAGTTTGCTGGACCAATTGATCCAATTTTTCCCGCTGTGAAACCAGTGATTGGTTACCAAATTCAATATAAAATTGCTGGTAAAGACCCCCTAGATTATTCCATTTGAAATCAGGTGTCGGTGTGACTACAGGCTTACCTGCTTTTTCCCGTTCTTCCCAGGATAATAACAAAGTTAACCAACCTATATGATAAGACAACATTTGTGATGGTGTTTTATCGACAGGGACACGTAATAAGTCTCGCTTATTTTCGGGAATACCATTAAATTCATTAATAAACTTAGAGTAAGCTAAATTAATTTTGGCAACCAGTTCTGATTGGTCACTGTAGGTTTGCATTATTAACCTCCCATTTTTATTATCTATTTTTATTAACAATTTTAATACCAGATAGATCCAATCTGTACATGACACTAAATTTATCAGTGCAAGGTTGTATTAAAAATATTTTCCATAACACTTGAGCTTTCACTAATAGCTTACTCCTTAAGACTCCCAATAAGTAACTTCAACCCATAAGTAAAGGATTCATCAATATCAGTATCCAATCCAAAAGATTCATTGGTTTCCAGAAGTAAAAATCCATGCATGTAACTTCTCCAAACCCTAATGAAGTGAATCGCGTTCTCATCTTTAATGTTGTATCCAACTAAAATACGTTCGACTAATTGTAAGATTTCATCTGATTTAGATACAGAAAAGTTATTCTTATTCCAGAGAGCTACTTTCTGAGTTAATGAATATTGTCCAGGATGTGATTTAAAAAAAGCTCGATATGTGTCAGACAGCGCTAATAAAGCCTTCTCTTTTTCTAAACCAATGATAGACTTCACAAGATTATTATATAAATTCTCTAATGACCGCCTTGCTGTTTGTAAAAGTATATCATCCAAACTTTTAATATGATTATACAGTGATGGAGATTTGATATTCAATTCAGTCGCAATATTTTTTAAAGTAACCTTTTCTAATCCTTGTTGATCCAAGATAAAAATAGCAGCATTTATTATCTCATTTGTAGTTATTTTTCTTTTCAATTTTATTTCCTTTCGGCAGCTCTAATAGCCTTTTCTATCTGCTCAATTGGGTCACTTAATAAAATGTCATGACCTACTGCTAAGAGAGTGGGATTCAGTTTTCGTAATTTTTTTGCACTAGTTAATGCTACTTTAGAATTCCAGGTAGCAAGAGATGGAAACGGAAAAAATATTTTCAAAGTACCAGAAACAGCGATTCCTCCCCTTGTCTGAAAAGCATCACCAGCAATTAAAGTCTTAGAAGAAGTGTCAAAGAAGGAAACCGACCCAGGGGTGTGTCCTGAACTTTCAATTACTTCAAGTGTACTAAGAATATCCTTATTTTTAAATGTAAAATCAATATGAATTATGTTCTTTGAAAATGAACCTCTAATTTTATTTTGGGACTCTGTAGGCAGTAAAGTAAAGTCTCCTCTTATAAGTCGTAAATCTCTTTGTGATATGCCTATTTCTGTTTTTGGAAATTTCTGGTGAAATAAAGGAACCCCACTCACATGATCCGCATGTGCATGAGTCAGCAACAACTTAGAAACGGGCTTTTTTAATTTTCTTGAAATCTTTTCTATTTCCGATACAAAGCTTTTAACACCCATATCAATCACAAATAGCTCATTCTTATCTTCCCAAACATAACAATTGATTGGAAAAATATAGGGTGCCCAAGTTATCTGATATAAGTTTTTGTTTTGTGTTACTTTCATTATTTTCTCCTTTCCAAATGGCATTATTTCCGATTTAACTAACTATATTAGCATTATAACTAATCAGATTAGTCTAGTCAAATAATTACTCTGATAAAAAAATTTCACAAATTTTCGCCATTCCAATTGGTTTTCGAATTTTTCAAAATATTGTAGTGTATTCTGTTCCATATTAATTTCAACTTTGGTAACAGCTTGCCAAATTCAACCATTGCATTTTTCAGACACACATTTGTAACTAATAAACTCCGTGATAATCAAGAATGTATAAAAATATTCCTGCAACACTATCTGAGAGTAATCAAAATCCATTCTTTTTAATGTTAATTTATGGTTATTCCGATTTCAATTTATTAATTATTTTGCCTGGAATGCTATTTACTAATAGAGTACCGAAAATCAATTTTAAATCTACAATTAAAAAATAAGCTGTGCCAAAATTTGTATTTTGACACAGCCTTTTTGTGATGTTTACTAAGTACGTCTTTTAAAATTTGAACATTTGATTCCTTATTTGTAATACCCTGGTGTTTTTTATTTTTTGAATTTTCCTGCATAATTTGCTTTACCCATCCTACTCTTCAGAAAAGTAATGTCTAGGTGATGAATATCAATATGTAGAAAATTGCATCTGCAGTTTCCCTAAGTAATTTGTATAAACATCGTTATAGTACACATATAATAATAATTCAATGTTTCTTGTATCTTAAACATCTGATTTATTATTTTTTTACATAAAACTTCTATGATTTAAAGTTCTTTATATATTGTTCTTTAAAGGGTAACCTAAGTTCAAAGGCTTTTTCGAATTCAAGAGTACAGTCATAAGCAATTCGTCTAAATTGTGGATTAATGTCACCATGCTCACCTACTTCCAACAACAGATACTCGGCTCGCTTTTCTTTGTACAAATGAGTAGGTTTATCAAATGGAAGCCCGATAGAGCCAATATTTAAGATTAAACGTTCATCAGCATTAGTATAATCGTAATTTACCATATTATTACTTAAGCAATTCAAATCAATGTAACGCATTGTTGGATGATGAATATGCGCGAAAATAGCAACATCTAAATTTTGACGCTGTTTCTCAAATAATCTAATTAAATCTATACTTTCTGCCCTTACAGAAAGAGAATCACCCTGATTATCATTAGGAAGATTGTGTGATAATCCTATTCTTACCCCATTAACTTCTTTTTCAAAGTGTAGTGGCCACTGTTCAACAATCTTACAAGTTTCCAATGGATTGTCTAGGTGCCCAATAATGTACTTTTCAATGAGCTCGATTGAATTGGATAATTTAGCTTTTTTTGAGAATGAATTAATGAGAAAGTCTTCCCAGTTTCCCCTAATTTTTATACTAGGATTAATTTCCAAAAATTTATTCCATATTTCTTGAACATCAGGCCCTGGTCCAAAGATATCACCCAGAAACCAGTAATCATCAACATTTTCTTTTTTTGAGTCTTCATAAAATGCATTTAGGGCGCTCAAATTGCCATGAATATCCGAAAAAATTGCAATTTTTGCCAAAATAACATTCTCTCCTGTCCTAGTTAAAAATAGTTGTATCTAGTAGGCTTTCCTTTACAATATCATCGACAAAAGGCAACACATTTTCGACAGAAAGCTCATTATCAGAAAAGGTTTTAATTCCATTTTTTGCCAAAACTTCAGCAGTTACACCTCTACCAGAGATTTTCTGACCCGTAAATGTGCCATTGTAGACAGTGCAATTTCCACAAGATGGGCTACCATCCTTTAAAAAAGCCGCAGTTACCTGATTTTTCTTAGCTATTTTCAAAACTAAATCTGCACCCAAAAGGTATTTATCTGTTACATCTTTGCCATTTATTTCTTTTACTATTGCTTTATCATCAAGGACATCATTGGCCGTTCCATTGACAATTTCTGCCGGTGAACGTGGAATATCAAAGTCTGCCATTATTTCGGGACATGCAGTTATGGCCTGACCATGTGTAACTAACCAAAGGGCCAACTTATTTGTAGCTGCGGATCCGTCGTAGCGAACTTCAAATCCAGCTAAGCATGAACTAATCAATATCAATGTAATTTTCATCCTTTCTAACTATCACAAGATAGGTTCGTGACGTAAGTCGCTAGTTATACTTTATCATGAATAATTCGAAATCAGACAGAAATTTTCGATTTCTAGAACACATTTACGAAGAATAAATAAGGAGGCCAAATCAAAGCTTAACCTTTGATCTGCCTCCAATCATGAATTCTTAAATTGTTGTTTCTCTTTTTTTAATGAGAAGTTTTCGAATAGCATAAGCGATTAACCACATAGCTAGTAAGGTAAGGACCAATCCATACCCTAACCAACCAAAGTCTATGTTCTGTATCCAAGACCAGATTCCACCCTCAGTGTGTGCCAGACTTGCAGCAACTTGTATCAATTCAATTGCTCCAATGAGAAATGCTGCAATCACAGAAACTGTAGTTACAGTTAAATTGTAATATGCTTTCCTGACCGGAGTATCAAATGCCCAAGTATATGCACCTGACATCATAACAGAGTCTGTCGTATCCATCAGATTCATTCCAGCAGCAAACAAAATTGGTAATGCAATAATTCCAATGGTAGATATCCCCGACTGAGCCGTGCTTGCTGAAAGAGCTATTAGAGCAATTTCTGTTGCAGTATCGAATCCTAAGCCAAATAGAAAACCAATCGGATACATTTGCCATGAATGATTTATACATCTAAAGAACGGTTTGAGAATTCTGGCCAAAAGGCCACGCGACAGTAGAATATTATTGAGGACATCTTCATCGACTTCCCCGTTTTTCATGGATTTCAATGAACGATATAGACTAATAAGCACCAAAAAGTTAAAAGCAGCGATAGCAATCAAAAAGCTACCTGAGACTAGAGATCCAATTCTTCCTCCAACTGCTTCTAAGAAAGGTAATTTCAATTTAGCCCACTTAATTGAGATACTTACTACAACTGCCATCAAGAAGACAACAGTTGAATGTCCTAATGAAAAGTAAAAACCTACCCCATAAGATTTCTTGTCTTGTTGAATTAGTTTGCGCACTGTATTGTCGATTGCGGCGATATGATCTGCATCAAATGCATGTCTTAATCCTAGTGAGTAAGCTAATAAACCTAACCCCCAAAAACTGGGGTGCTTTGCAGCAGCTATAAATAATAACACAATGCCTATCAGATGTAATCCTAGGCTTGCTAAGTAATATGGCGAAGAACCATATATAATTTTTTTCTTCAAAATAATTAAGCCCCCATACTGAATTTCTCAATAAAAATTATATAGAGGTTCAGAGGCTGCAACTTTACCTTATAACATAATTAAAAGAACTTATCATTTGATAATATAGAATGTATAATCTTCTGCCTATTCTTAGAGACATTTATGAAATTCAAATTATCCGATTAGAAATAATCAACAATCACTCAGTTGGAGATATTAGGATATTCTTATTATCCTCGATTAGAATACCTTGTTCATTAGTTAATCTAGTAATCGATTTTTGGGTCTCCTTCTCGAACTCATCTATAGCATTTTTCAGACGATGATCTAGCTTTGAGTGTACATCGTAGTGGGGATAAATTCTAATATCTGTAACACTAATAGAGGACATGTCTACATCATCATTAAAATTATCTTCTGGATAAAGCTCATCATATAAGTCGAGATCTGGTCCTAAAACGATTGCTCCTGCACTTATCCCATAGAGAGGTGTTCCTCTTAAGGCTAGTTCCTGTAAGATACGAATGACACCAGTTTTTCTTAAGCTATCTAGCAATAAAAATTCGTAACCACCATTTAATATGATGGCTTTAGCTGTTTTAAGAATATCTGAATTATCTGATAAAACATCAAACAAAACAACATTTTCAAATCCTAACGTTCGAACAGTTTGTTGTAATTCAATCATTTTAGGATGTTTCTTACCTTCTTTGACTGAATTGACAATAATTATCACTTGATCAGATGCAAAATCTATATCTCCTAACATATTTAGAAAACTCTGTGTAATTTCTTTATTTATAAATGCTCGTGAAGAAAGTAAAATATTTTTCATCTATATTCCCCTTATATTTTGTCAACAGTAGATATAAGACAAGCTTACTATACCCACGAATTAATTCCTAAGCTTTCTAAGACTTTTGTTTCCTTTTTTCAAAAATAAATACTGTGAGCAGCAGCATCCAAGCAAAAGGCATTGCAATTTGGTATGGTTTGATAAATGCAATCGTCATTTTTTTCTTAGCTGTCTTAGCAATAATTTGCCGATAATTATCAACTTGTTGATTTATTTTTCTGACCTTTTCTTTTACGATTACTGAAATTTTTGCTTGAACTTTCTCCTTAGCGGCTGTCGGCCACTGAATTCCATCATGTTTTGTTAGATAACGCTTTGTCTCAGCCATAACTATCTTTTCTTGTGCCTGAGAATTAATAGCTGGATTATCTTTAGTAGTTGAACTTCCTGTACCATACAAAGATTTGTGCGTTGTCTGTAATATTTGTTTTCTTTCATTTCGATTGACAGATATTTTTTTGATTTCGATTTGTGCTGTTGACCAAACTTGCGCTTTTGCAATTCCCAAATTTGTTGAAAGTGTAGAAACAAAAATAGCAACAGCAAGCACTGTACCAATTTGCCTAAACACACCCGTTACACTTTGAGACGCTGTGAGCAGCTCACCTGTGAAATTTCCAGCGCTCAAGACAGTAATTGGACCAATAATTATTCCATAACCTGCTCCGATAAAAATGCAGGAAATTGCAAATTGCCAGTAAATATCAGGGTCCATGATCGAAATTCCGACATAACCGAATGCCAGAAGAATAATTCCTAAGGAAATCAATAATCGACTACCTGCTTTTTTAAGAAGCAATCCACTGACTGGTGAAAATAGAAAAACCATTGCTGATGCAGGAGTGATCATTAATGCAGCTGCCAATTCAGTATGACTTTGAATCTTGGTAAAGAAACTTGGCATAAGCACCATCATACCCACAAAAAATATTCCAGCAAAAACAGTTACAATGATAGCCCCTGTGAAATGACGATATCTAAATAGATCTAAGCGAATTATTGGATCCGAAGCACTTGTTTCACGCCAGATAAACAATCCAAGTGATACAACAAATCCGACAAACAAACAAAGAATTTTACTACTGCTCCACCCCCACTCACTTCCTTGGACAAGGGCAAGTGTCAATGAGAACAAGGTAAAGATTGCTAGAAGCATACCTGTAATATCCAACTTAGCTCGTACATTTTTTTCATTGCGCATTGGTAATAAAAGCAAACACAAAACAATGGCTATTAGGACCAATGGAATGTTAATATAGAAAATACCCCGCCATCCCCAAACTTGGGTTAACAATCCACCGATTGTTGGTCCGAGGGCTGTTGCAAGTCCCTGAGTAATACCTAAGACTACAACAGCTTCATTCCTTTTACTTAACTCAACCGAATTGATACCTATCGTCATGCTAGCTGGAAAAATGATTGCTGCTCCAATACTCTGAAGTTCTCGTCCTGAAATTAGAATGATCACCGTTGAGCTTGCAGCTGACAACAATGAACCAGTGAAAAATAAGATTAGACCAAGAACATAGACTTTGTGTCGTCCTATCTGGTCAGCTATTCTACCGAGTGGAATAGTGAGCGCCGCAAACGTAATAGTATAGACATTTAATGCCCATTGGAGAGTATTGAGATCTGTATGAAGTCCTGTTTGAATTGCTGGCAGTGCAATATTCATTACCGTTGTATCAAGCATACAAAGGAAAATCCCAAGAGCCATTGTAGCTAAAATAATAATTTGTCTTTTTTTCAAAATAATTACCCCTTACTAAAGTATGCAGTAAGTGTAAGTAATGATATATTAGAAGTAAATAATTAGGTTACAGAAAGGTGGAAACTTGTAAACTATGTCTCCACAGGAAATGAAACAATTAAAACTCAATCGAATATACAAGGCACTCTTATCATTGCTTGCCGACCATTCTCTCAGTGACATCTCTGTCTCAGTTTTGTGTCGTAATGCAGGTGTATCGCGCACATATTACTACCGAAACTATAAGTCCATGCAAGAAATTATTTCGCGGCATCAGGAAATGGCTATTAAATCCTACTTGCGTATTCTCCCGCACGCGGCACATATGAATTTTACTCAACTTATGACTGCCTACTTTAGATTAATGAAGCAACAGTCAACCGAGAATGTATTGCTTATTAATGCAGGACTAACAGATACTCTAATTAGGACATTCAGAACTGTATATCTATTTCTCGTGGATCAAAAAATTATTGATTCTTCAAATACAAGAAGTCATCATCAGTACTTTCCTTCATTTATGGCAGGAGCAGTGATATCCATTCAAATTCAATGGATACAAGAAGGAATGAAAGAAACACCTGCTGAGATGGGGAAAATACTCAATGAACTCTTTTCTTTTGCTGCCCAGAAATAATTTTATATTATTAAACAAAAAGCAATCGCTAAATGTAAGTTAGCGATTGCTTTAAGTCATTTAAGTTTTACCGTTAATTAATATAATACAATTACTCATTTACTAATCCTTTTCCCAAGATATTACTTCGTAACCCATCAAATGTGTCTACCACTTATATTTAGAATTCTGTATAATGAGAATTTATAGAATTAAAAAATTGCTAAAAATCATTGCTAAAACACTTTATTTATTATGGTTACTTAAGTTTTTAGCGAATAACCTAGGAGAGAGTTGTATGCAAACATATATTTTTGATTTTGATGGTACTTTAGCCGATTCAGGAAAAACTGGAATTTTGGCGACCCAAGATGCTTTTAAGGACTTCTCATTGCCTATACCTGATTACAAAACAGTTAATTATTATATGGCAATACCAATTGAAGTTTCTTTCAAAAAGATGGCTCCCCAACACGTTTTTAATGAACAAGAGTTTAAAGACTTGATGGATTGTTTTCGCGAACATTATAAAAAAATGAGTTAGCTAATATAACTCTATTTAATGGCATTTTACCGACCTTACAGACCTTAACTCAGCGTTCTAAATCTCTCTACGTGGTATCTAGTAAAAATTCAGTAGCCTTATTACGAAATTTAGAAAATCTGAAAATAAAAAAATATTTCACAGATGTTATTGGTTCAGATCAAGTTCAACATTTTAAACCTGCTCCTGATGGTGTTTTATCAATAATTAATAAATACCATCTTAATTCTGATGACTGCATTATGATTGGAGATGCCATTTTTGATTTAAGAATGGGTAAATCTGCTGGTGTTCATACCTGCGGGGTTACTTGGGGAGCACATGATCCTTATAGTCTGTTAAAAGAAAAACCTGATTTTCTTTTAAGTAAGGCCGAAGAATTATTGACAATTTAGTTGTCACTGTTGCTATGCTGATGGCTCAGCATAATTTTTTAAATAAAGTATAATACTTTGCATAAAACGGTAAAATTCAAGTATCGCTTCAAAATTACGACCAGAGCGTATTCCTTACTATAAGTAATTTTTAGCAGATACTTGTATTTTTTATTTTTTAGTTTACAATGTAATCATAGATTACAACGTAAACAAGGGAGAAAAAATGAAAACTGCGATTAGATTGAATCATATTTATAAGAGTTTCAATAAGCGACCCATTTTAAATGGAATAAGCTTTGAAATTAAACAAGGTGAAATCATTGGTTTATTGGGGCCAAACGGTGCCGGTAAATCAACATTAATTAAAATTATGACAGGCTTAGTTTCACCCGATGCTGGCCAAGTTGAAATATTAGAAAAACCTTTGTTTAAAAGTAAATATCGCCTAAAGAGATATTTAGGCATTGCTCCACAAGAATTAGGAATCTATCCACAGCTAACTGTTAAACAAAATTTGAGAAGCTTTGGTGCTCTCAACGGTCTATCACCCGTACAAATTGAAGAAAAGTACTTGCACGTGACGTCAATCTTTAATTTAAAAGATTTAGCAGAACGAAAAGCAGCGGATTTAAGTGGTGGTCAAAAAAGATGGCTCCATTCAGCTATTGCTCTGATGAATCAAGCAAAAATTATTTTTCTTGATGAACCAACTGTCGGTGCAGATGTTAATTCGCGCAATCAAATCATTCATGCAGTTAAGGTTTTAAGCAAACAAGGTATTACAGTTATATATACAACACACTATCTTCAAGAAATGGAAGCACTTGACGCAAAAATTATTTTTCTCAACCACGGGCTGATTCAAGCTAACGGAAGTTTAGAGAAGATACTTCAAACATACGCAAGACCTTCATTAGAACTTTACTTTGAAAAAAAATTACCTTCTTTAAAAGGTTGGAAAATTGAAAATGGTCATTTGAAGTTGGCAAACTTAGGCAGTAACATGCATTATATAGCTGCATTAAAAAATGTACTCAGTAACCCAAAAGTCAATCAAAATCAATTGGTAAACATTAAAATTAAAAAGGCTGACTTAGAGTCGGCTTATCAGACACTGTTAGAAAAGAGAAATACAAATGAACATTAAACAAACCTTTGCAGTAATAAAATTAAATAGTCGCTTGCAATTCGCAGATCCTACGGTACAATTTATTATGATTCTAGTTCCTCTAATAATGGCGCCATTTATGCTTCCTTCAGCAAAGACCCAGTTAATTGCTGATGGATATATACATGCAAATGGTGCCGAACAAGTTGTACCTGGACTAGCAATTTTATTTTCTTTTTTTTCTATCCAACTAATAATTCAGATGTTTTTTGATGAAACTACTTGGAATACATGGAATAGGCAACAAATCTCAGCAACTTCTCTAACTGAAATCATAACTGGAAAAGCCGTTGTAGCTTATTTAATTCAAATTGTTCAACTCAGTACAGTAATCCTTATCAGCAGTCTAATTTTTAAATTTCATATTAATGGAAACTGGTATGCTTTCATCACAACTGTTGTTTCATTTGCTGCAACATTAACCTTTTTTGGGATCATGTTAGTTAGCTGGTCAAAGTCCTCAGCCATTGCACTATCTCTATCAAATTTACTAGGAATTTTAATGGCCGGATTAGGTGGCAGTTTATCACCAGTTAATTCGTTCCCACATTGGGCCAGAATTCTGGCTAAGATTGATCCTGCATACTGGGGACTTTTGGCTATTAAAAAAATTAGTTTGGACCATGGTAACTTCAACACAATTTCTCAGAATTTAATTATTTTATGGATTATGACAATTATTTTTTGTTTATTATCTCTATTTGGTTTTCATTCTCGACCATTGAAAGAAGGAAATAACTAGTATGAAACCTGCCAAACCAACAAAAGAAACTCTGAGTAGATCTTACATTTTAGAAACTACACTTAAAATCATAGATCAAATAGGACTCAATAAATTTTCGATGCGTAAATTAGGGCAAGATATGAACGTCTCGCCTATGGCCGTTTATCGCTATTTTCCTAATCAGGATGCCCTTTTTGATGGCCTAGTCGAATGGATTTGGCAGGCTGCCTTAGTGGAAAAAGAAGATTCAACGGCCGACAGTTGGCAAGAACAGCTCATTGGTATAATGACTCACTTACGACAGGCTTTATTAGAACATCCAAATACACTGCCTTTGATTTCGACACATCCATTAGTGACTAAAACAGAATTTATATTAGTGGAAAAAATTTTGGTCGAATTAAGAAGAAAAGGCCTCGAACTACAGCCTACAACTGTTTTTTTGATTAATTCATTGACTGCCTACACAATGGGATTTGTTTGGGCAGAGGCAATTGAGCCAAAACATGGTGGTCAAATTGATTCTACTTTAATGAAGGAATTACAGGATGATTCTGAACTCCTAAATAGTCTTCTTAAATCTATCCAAAATAAGCAATTTACCAGTGAAGAGCAATTTCTAATGGGAATCAGAGCACTTTTAGCCGGTTGGAAGCAGTGAAACCATGACCAACAATATTAAAATCGGGTAAATATTTATTATTGGTATATAAAAGATTGTGTAAATGCATTAGTATAATACAACACCTTATCGCTTATTTGTGTAAAACGACTATTGAAATCAAATTTATGATATAAAAACAAAACTTCGCAGTGAATAAAAAGCTGCGAAGTTTTGTTTTTAATTATGCATTTATATTTATTTTATACTTCTGCGACAATTTTTCTTCGACTGACAAGACTTGGAACCATTTTTCGCAGAGCAAGGAAGATAAGAAACCCTATCACTCCACCTAATGTGTTTTGTAATAAATCGTTGATGTCAAAGAGACGATGCTCCAAGTAAATATAGGACAACAACAATTGTGAACTTTCAATGGTTAAAGAAGTCAAAAATGAAATAGCAAACATTTTTTTGAAAGTTGCTTTATTCTCCCAGAGAAGTGATATGAATAGAGTTAATGGAATGAGCATTACTAAATTTCCAACGATCGTATATTGTGAAGCAGCTGTGTATATTGTCTTATACATCTCAAGCGGATGCCATTCAATGCTATCAAAATACCCGAATCCATTAGCCGAACGAATAAGTTCGAGGTAAGTTCGAGGTGTATATACGTTAATGCTGATAGTTAATTGAGCAACACAGGCCAAATAGAAAAAGAATGTACCTTTCAAAATATTACGTTTATTTACCTTAGGAAATGAAGTATGTGTCCAGTAAGTAAAAGCACATAGTAGCAAAACAAACCCTAATTTAAATGGAGCAATTGTCATAACGGGTAAGTAAAATTGATTGTTAATTAACATAAATTTCACCTTCCTCAATTATTTATTACATCTATCATACTAATAATCGATGAACAAATTGTTTTAAAAAGATGAAGTATATTCATTTTTTGTCATAAAATACTCTAAAGTATATTATTTTTTCTTATAGAAATGATTTGGCTTAAACATTTTCTTAAAGAACTCTGCGCAGTTTCACAAATAGTTTATCCTAATATTTGCTTCTTCTCCCAGAAATACAAAAAATAAAGGTTCACAATCAACTAATTTTTAGTCCCTTTTTACTTAATACTGTTTGCTAATTGATGTATCGCATCTATCATTATTTTCTTAATTTCTGCTGGAGATTCTGGCTCGTCTTGCTCCAACCATACTCGCAGAATATTAGTAAAACCGCCTAATTGAAATGACATTACATATGCCACCTGCTTAGCGCTACCCTTCACATGCCATGGTGCAGCGAACGCATTATATCTCGGTATTGCCTTTTTTTGCCAAATTTCATTCATGTGGTCGAAAAGCCCTTGGTCAATCAATAATCTAATGAGATCTCTTTGTTCCCACCAGAAATTTAAAAATATGTCTAATGTATTATCCAACATCGTAGCTCCTGGTTGAGGAGCCTGTTTGATCAATCGTTGAAAATATGCATCGAATAAATTATCACAGAAATAATTAATTAGTGCTTCTTTATTTTTAAAAGAGTGATAAAAGGTTTTTCTTGATAACTCTGCCTGTTGTGCTATTTCAGTGATTGAAATATCTTGAAAATCTTCAGACTTCATTAATTCAATCAAAGCTTCACTCAACCACTGCTTTGATTGTTCAACCATTCTTTCCTTACCATTCATAAGATTTACCTCCATCAAGATAGATAGGTTACATACATGCTAAATTTGTTTCACTTTTGCAAATTCTATTGTTTTGTACCTTTGTTTAATTATAATATTAATTGCATCAATGGTAACATTTGTAACCTATATGGTCAATTGTTACCTAAAGGAGGAGAAAAATGTCACGAGTTATAAAAATAGTAAGCTTTATTGGTTTAACAATTGCAATGTTCATGGGAACATTAGACAGTACCATTGTAAATATTGCTTTGCCTAAAATCATGGCTCACTTCAATACAAGTATTACCAATGTTAGCTGGGTATCAACTATCTATACACTATCGCTAGCTGTGTTTATGATTACTGGGTCAAAAATTGCCGATCGTTATGGTCGAAAAAAAATAATGCTATTTGGTTTAGCACTCTTTGGTGGTTTTTCTGCAGCGTGTATGCTGTCAAACTCATTATTAGAATTAATTATTTTTCGCTTTTTCCAAGGCATTGGTGGTGCAATTATTACACCAATCGTTTTACCAATGGGTATTGAAATTTTCGGGAAAAAGAATACCTCAAGACTTGCTAGTGTAGTTGGTGCTGTAACAGCTTTGGCAGCAGCAGGTGGACCACCGATTGGAGGAATAATTCTTGAATATGCCTCTTGGCGTGAAGTCTTTGGAATTAATGTACCACTAACAATTGTTTCGTTTATTATTATTTCAATTTGGATAAATGAATCATATGACGAAACGTTAGATGGAAAAATTGATATTTTGGGAACTATTCTTTTAACGATTGGCTTAAGTGGTATAACTTTTGGTATGCTGGAAGGAAGACAATATGGTTGGAACTCAAGCCTGATTCTAAGTTGTATTATTGGAGGTATCTTAGCACTCGTTATTTTCGTTGCAGTAGAGCGCAAGATAAAAAATCCTCTATTGGAATTGGATCTATTCCGCGAAAAAACATTGACTGCTTCCAGTTTGGTTTATTTTATAACAGGATTTGCCCTGATTTGTCCAATGCTAATTTTTAATTATTTTTTACAAGATGTATTAAATTATTCTGCATTGACTTCGGCACTAATAATCATGCCTATTTCATTGACCATCATGGTATCTATGCCCTTAGGAACTAAGTTATTTGAAAAAATAGGAGCAATTCCAGTTACGTTATCAGGTCTAATTATTATGGCATCTAGTCTATATTTATTATCATTTATTAATGTCAATACTCCTAAAGAAATAATGGTTATCTTTGTAATTATAAATGGCATTGGTTTTGGCTTTTCTTGTGTGTCTCTAGTTGCTTCTGTAAAACATTTACCCCAAAATAAAAATGGTATTGGTTCTGGTATTGTAAATGCTGCACGTCAAATCGGAACTTGTTTAGGAGTTGCTCTTCTTGTAACAGTTTTAGATGGCAATGTGACATCTGCCAAAAATACTATAAGACAAAATTCAATTCGGATTATTGAGAATGAACCACTATCAACAGGGGTCAAAACAACTGCACACGTTGAACTGAACAAATTGTTTTCTACTAACGATTCATCAACGATTTCTACCAAGAACAAACAGAAACATTTACGAAGAGAACTTGCTCATGCTGCTAAAGCTACAAAGAATCTACCTACTCCTAAACATAATTCTGGATATGGAAAAATATATCATGCTGAATTAAAAATCAGCCAAGCAACAACGATGGCTGCAAAAAAAGCGGCTGCAGTAACCGATGAACTAAATCTTATTAGTAAAAAAAATACTTTACTTGCACCTTTAGTTTCAAACTCTCTGAAAATTAATAAAGGAACAGAAGAAATATCGCAAAGCCAGCAAAAAGTTCTAACTGTAATAAAATTACTGGCACAAAAAGAAGCCCTGACCAAGGCACTTACTCGTATAAAAAACGAGAAAAATCAGCACATTAGTAGTGCCTTTAGTCATACCTATATTTTGGGTTCCTTGATCGTCTTGCTTCTGTCTCCAGTTGCATTATGGACAGATCGAAAAAATAAAGAATAAATATTCTAATAATTGTTTTTATCTGGAGTTGGGTCAAAAGTTAGATTTTGAACCAGCTCCTTTATTTAACAAACTAAATAAGAAAGAGAATAAATCGAAATTAAAATTTGATCTATTCCCCTAAAAGTGCTGTTGACTCTAGCATTATAACTGCTACATATCAAATCAGAACCTGTTTAGACGTGGTCATTTAGAAAAGAATTCATAGGTAAAACTGGCAATACCTAAATCAAGAACACCGTGCTAAACTAAAAAAATCAATATCTTATTAGATTAATTCATGTAGTCATCTCTACCAAATTTTATCTAATTTATCAGAATAAAATAAAATTGCTTTTTTAAAATTCTGAATATCTGTATCATTTGAAGTTGCAGACAATACCTGTAATAAAATTTCCATCGAAATATCATGTCTCCCTAAATTGAAAAGCGTCATAGCATAAAATACTTTTAACGCGTTGTTTTGCGGAAACTGGTGAATAGCTTTTTCGAATACAACTTTGGATTTGTTATAATCTCCGAGCGTTCTATAGGTACTACCCATTCCTAAATAAGCATCCTCCAAATATTCTTCATTAAGTCCTAGTTCTATCGCCTTTTCATAAAATAGAATTGCTTTATCTTCCTCACCTAAAATATCAAAACTCCAAGCAACTTGATAGTTCAAAAATGAATCATAAGGTGTTACCTTTAGAGTTATCCCCCTATCTGTATGACTCTTATATTATTTTTTATAAATCACGACTCATAGTAATATCAGTTGGAATAAAACCAAGTTTATGATAAACATGAATTGCACGTTCATTACTACCAAAAACATGTAAACCAATCTTCTTAAAGCCTAGTTTTCTTGCTTCTATAAAAATCATCCCCATTGCTTGCGTACCAAATCCTTTATTTTGAAATTCAGGCTCAACTGCAAAGTCATAGATAAAAGAATCCTCTGGATTTACTTTACTTTTTGCCAGCCATAGATATCCAATATTGTTCTGGTCAACTTTAAAAATATAGAAATAATTTCCTTCTGTCTCTAGTCCATCAGGAAGTAACTGTCTATATTCTTCTTCAGCTAATTCCATTGCTTCTTCAGCGCGCCATGTTCCTGCATCCACTTTTTCAGAAGCGTATTCTTTAATAGTTCCAACAATATACTTTTCATAGCCCTTTAGATCCATTTTTTTTAATTCCATAAAATTTCCTCCATTGTCATCAAGTTTAGCCCATCTAAAAACATATTATTGGCATGTATATCTGCATTAATCAATTAACACTCTGCCTATTTTAACTTATGAAATATGCTTATACTAATTAATAAACAAGCTAGATTAAAATGCAGTTTTTAATCTAGCTCATGGTTTTTACCACTTTTAAGTACCAATAATTCGTGCTACAAGATATACTTACCAACTTTTTTGATTGCCCTAAGTCTTTTACTCTCTGTTTGATCTTCAGCATTAAAATAAGTAATTTTAAAATCCTTTAATCCTAGTTTACCAAACACGCCTCTCTTTAACATATTGCCTAATGGATTTCGATAATGTAATTTATAAATAATGTTTGGTGTACCGATTACTGCTAAAACTCTGATTTTAGTTTTCAGATTTAGAATTTGTCGTTGTCCAGCTATTTCCTCCACTTGTCCTTTGCAAAATACTTTATCGATGAATCCTTGCAGGCATAACCTCCCACCAAACAGGAAAAATAAAGATTATTTCATCTTAACATTTGCTTTTTTTAGTCGAAGTAAATAGTTTTGGCTTTGCTCATCAACATATTCTTTAGTTCGCCAATTGGTCAACCCTTCTTTAGTAATAACTGGATTATATCTATCTGCCTGAAGATCAATAACATCAACTGTATGATTCTGAGCCTTCAAAGTATCAATGGCATTCACAGCAAGTGCCGCACAATAAGATCTCTTGTGGGGAACATTTTTACTTGATTCTAAAGTATATGGATGGTCGAGTACTATAGATACATGCATATAGAATTCCTTCTTTACATTTTTATATTCCATGGAATATAATGTATAATAACAGTAACTGAAAGGACTGTCAATTTATATTCGGAGGAATATATATGTCAAAACTAAACCCATTATTACAGCAAATTGATAAAGAATTGCATCGTTATCTTGCTTTTGATAATACAAAAAAAGTTCAAGAACATCTGTTAAAGCATGCTGAAGAAAAAATTAGCGACATTATACCTAATGTTTCTGTGACAGATTTAGACATTATTAATCATGTTGCAAGTCATTCTGAAATCAGAATTAAAGAATTAGCAGCCACCGTTTATTTTCCTCAAGGAACTGTTTCAAAAATAGTTAATCGTTTAGTAAAGAAAGATTTGCTCAAAAAATATCATCGTAGCGATAATAAAAAAGACGTATATTTAAAACTAACCGCCAATGGCCAAATTATAGCGAAGCTACATGAAAAATATCATGAAAATGAAAATCAAAAATTAAATGAATTGAGAGCCGATTTTAGTGATAGAGATTTGCAAAAATTAGCCGAAATGCTCAGAAAAATCAATGAACTACGAGAAAACTAGAATATAGTTCTATAAAGCCCCCCAATATTTAAACAAAGAAATACTTAATACAACTATCGAATATTTTTGATTGATCAACTGGCAAATTATGTCCAGCATTTTCTAAAATTAGCAAGTTGCATTTTCCAAAGTTCTTAGCCAATTTAGCTTGTTCTTTGAAACCAACAATATGATCATGTTTCCCTAATAGAAGAAAAGCAGGGATATCAGTATTCCAATTTTTAAGCTCCATTTCATTTTGAAACTGATAATGATTAAAATTATCAGATTGTAGTCTTTCAACAAAACTAAAATCACAGTTTTTAAGTCCTGGAATAATTTCTTCTGTATACTTCTGCCATGAAGTTTCATCAATAACTACATTCATCCCGATAAAATCTTCCATATATTTACTACTTGGAATTTTAAAATTTTCCCCGCGGATGTTGCTATGTGTTTCAACAATCCTTTTATTTGAATTTGCTGTAACAACTGGGCATGTCAGAAACAACCCCTTTATGCGTGTAGAATAATTATATGCTATCCCCAAGCTCAAATATCCCCCATAAGAATGTCCACAGAGATAGAAAGTACTAATTTTAATTGAGTCTAGGAACTTTATAATTAATTCCATCAAATAATCACTAGACGGCTGTGGTGCAAAAAAAGATTGACTCTCTCCCATCCCAGGGAGATCAATGTAAATTCTTTTGTACCTTTTTCCAATAAATGCAGGTTCATACTGACATTTCATAGAATTAAGATCTAAACACAGACCATGAATAAAAACAATTGGTTCACCAGTTCCAATTATTTCGTAGTGAATCAAAATATCATCAACCAGTTGTTGCATAAAATACCTCCGTTTTTATTTATTAATGTCATTATAATAAAAAGAATACGCTACTATGCGTGTTCTATATTTTATATTAAATGCCTATTTTTGAAATACATTACTTGTTAAGTAAATTTGAAACTTGTATTTTTTTGATTATGATTCTAATCATTAATTTTATTCAACATATAATCTGCAAATTCAATCAAAGATGCGTTGCTATATTTTTTTTCATATTGTCTTGACACACAGGAAGTATATTCATGCAACGCACTTTTAATGATTTCACTGTATTCTTGAGGAATATTTATTATTCCCCACCTCCCACCTGAAAGTTTGGAGGTTATCAACTTCTCCTTCTTATAGGCAAGTGCGCGACAAAGGTTTAAAACCTTATACATAGGTTGTTCTATAATTGTGGATTTAGCATCTGAAACATCATATAAAATGCTATTCCAGTAGGATAAACTTGGAATCGAACAAAACACTTTTCTAATTGGCATACCAGTTAAAACTTGTCCAGCCCTTACGGTAATCATAAAGTGAGCCGTTAAATCTGGATCCAATCCATGCATTGTCTTTACATATTCTGTAGGATTATTTATATAGTTCTGATAATGCTGCTTGGAGAAATGTAATTCAAAGGGTATAGGTTCGTTAAAAGTTACAGTATTTTTTAATAAAACAATATGAAATTCCAATCCTTTGGCTGGGGCTAATGGCCATAAACTTTCGACTGTATATTGCATAATCCTTTTTTTCGTAATCAAAGAAAGAGGCTGGTAGACAACAACCAGATAATCCAAATCACTAACTGATTCATTAAAAGAATCAAGCACAAATGAACCATGGATATATATACCGACCAAATTATTTTTTAATATTCTTTTATACCCATCTTTAAGTGATGTAAATAATTTTTCTGCCAAATACATATGCTCACCCATCTGTACAAATTAGTTTTGAACCTTACAATTAATAGAATAGATTGACACTTTCTAACTTTTTCTCGCGTTTAATTACACTTACAACCATTCTTTTTTCAGTTTAAAATAACTTCCGCGAATTGAGCCGGCTAATTTTGAACGTTGATGTGCAAAATTGAATTTACCTCGTAATTCACTTGGAATCTCCATATCCTCACACAACTTTAACCCAACTGCCCTCTTGGGTTTGTCCCTATTTTTCTCATAAAGAACATTGATAATCATTCCATTTTGATAAATGAAGTCAGGCCAATATATATCGTCGTCTTCATAGATTGCAACTTCCAAAATAGGTGATTTAAATTCTAAATTTCGTTCTTCTTTTAGAATTTTATTTAACCAATTAATTTCTTTTGTTCTTTCACTTGCAGAGTACGTGATATATTCAAATTTGTATTTATTCCAAAAATAGCGTGCCTCATTAGCACGAAGTCCAGCCAATGATGCTGCTACAGGAGAACTTTCTAAACCAGTTAATTCAATATTTTTAAAATCGACTTTATATTCCATCTTTTCCCCTCCTATAGTAAACTACGTTATTCTCCTTGTGTTTGTCCCATTCTTCTGCGGAAATTTTCTCTTAAAATATATTGCCCAATTAGTGATACGATTTGCTTATTTTGTGGTAAATCAGAATGTGCAGTATTTGCCCCAGTGACGGTGATCTCAGTGAAATTTTTAATTTGATCTTGAAAAATATATTTAGCAAAGTTCACACTATTGTATGGAACAGTGCCATCACTATTATAATTTTCAGTTCCTGCAATTGAATACATAACCAAAGACTCTGGTAATCCTTCACGATAAGCATACAATTCTTTAAACATTGCCGTTTTATAAGTAGTACTCTTTTCTTCCATATTGTATGGACTTGCAATTGTCATCAACTTATCAACTCTGACTGAAGGTGTTTTCTTGAGATACTTTTCAAGAAATAAGGTCAGTATCAATCCACCATTAGAATGACCAAGTGCAGAAAAATGATTGAAGTGATAAGTTTTTACTAGTTGTTTGAAAGCAGTACTCAGCCAAACTGCCTGTTTATCAATATTACTTTTACCATCTTTATTATTTTCAAAACTAACAACTATAAAGGGCTGATTATCATTTCGACGAATTGTACCGGTAATAGATATTTTACCATTTTTTTGGACAACAAGTTTCAACACACTATGATTCTGTGGAGCCTCATGTCCTAATTCTGTGATTAAACTATCAAAACGATTTTTGGTCGCACTTGATCCTGGAACCATTATGATTGGTGCCATTTGCGTCTTTCCAGAATTTCTTAGCTTTGCAATGTTGCTATGATTCCAATTATATGCCGGAATACATATTGCCAGTAGTACAAGTACAGCAAGTCCACCAAAAAAAAACTTAGTTTTCATTAGCTGCCCCTTCCTTACGTATATCTTCAAAATAATCATGTAATAAAACAAATGGCAGATAAAGCACAATTGCAATTATAAGATTTAGAATGCTAAACAAAAATGCCTGCCATGCCCCTCCTGTACCAAGCCACCCAGCCAAGAAGCCAGGAGTTGTTTCACTAACTGGATATACTGAAGGTGGCATAAAATTAAATTTTAATGCAATCCAAGTAATCAGAACACTAACTACAGGAGTACATAAAAAAGGAATAATTAATAACGGATTATACAATAACGCAGTTCCCATCAAAAGTGACTGATTAATATTGAAAGCACTGGGCAGGAAACTCGCTTTCCCGATTATTTGTAGATTCTTATTGTGAGAACGCCATATTATTGCTATCAAAAGTGATAGTGCCATTCCGGGACCACCAATATTTGCAAAGCTGTCAATTAGAGTATGAAGCGATATCTGATTTGGTGCACCCCAAGAAGAGCCATGCTGAATTGCATATTCTAAATTTTGAACCATGCTACTAGAGCTTACATTATTAAAATCAAAAAAACCAATTATTCCCAATAACCAGAGACAATTATTTAGAACTACTGCTAAAATAGCGGAGCCAAAAATCCAGTTACCTCCTACAAACGAAAACTGAATTGGACCAGATGATAAATTAGTGATTCCATTCTTAACTAGTAAACTTATAATACAACCCAGAAACGCAAAAAAAGTTAAAGTCATCAGGACCGGCATAATTGATTTTTGTGTTCGTTCTGCTAGTGAAACATTTTGTTTGAAAGATTTGTTTTTTTGTTCATTCATCGGTGTAAATCGATTGAATATCCATCCTGTTATTAACCCAACAACTATTGCAATAAAGACCCCACTGTAACCTAAACTACCCTCCAAAAAACGACTAGTTACATGGTGTCCTGCTCGTTCAAAAACACTTCTATTGAAATTTACCATCAGAAACGAAGAGATGGCTGTTATACCAGCAACTAACCCGCTCTCAGAAGATTTTCGCACTGCAATTTTAGCTACTAAGAATGTTAATACAACTGAAATTACACCATTTATACTAAAATTCAATATAGTGAAGTACCTAGAAAATATTTTAAATCCTGGAAACCACTGATCAATATGGTAGATATTATTTAAAAATCCATGTTTATGAAAAACTGCATTACTCAGTAGTTCAACGTATATACCTACTAAAATAAATGGAAACAAAATTGTAACAGCCTCACGTACTGTTAGCAGATAATTTCGGTGTTCTACACAGTTATCGATTTTAAATAAAAAGTTAGTGAGACGTTTATTCATCATATACCCTCTTTACTGATTTGTTTAAGTATCAACACTAATTAATTATAACGCTAGATTTTGATACAGCGAAAAATTAGGTCAAAAACTATCTTTTGATCCGACTTTTACATTTGGTAGTGTATAGTATAAGAATGTTCCATATATTAAAGATCTCTGCATCTGATTGATAGTAAAACCCAGTAATTGTTCTCATCAAAATAGAAGTGCACGGTAGATACACCAATAAAAGTTTCGTTGAAAATTTTGCCACACAACTTCACCGCTTTTGACTAGTTACTTTAAGCGAACCAGTTGCACTACCGATAGTTCCAAAGTTGTCAAAAAAGACGAGGCATGAAAAAATAATAACATTTGCTTCAGTGAATAAATATACTTTAAATCCTAACAAGTACGTTATTCCTTTTTCTGGTGATGATATGAAACTGTGGACTTTCTTCTTTAAAACTATAAAACTGTGATTTATAATTTGTTGGATAGTGTTTCTTCATCGGTTTGATTCTTTTATAAAGGATTCTGTATTTAGCTTTCCAGCCACTTCTCTACAAATAAATATTGACAGTCCCTTCTTGACACCTGTTTTATTTGGAATAATTCTTATCAAATTACGGATATTACTGCTTATAAAGTTTATAATGAAATAATTTATGTTATCTTTCCCTGACATGATATTGTTTTGTGTAGTATAAAAAAAGATTTTTCTTTAATAGGTCCACTATAATATTTTTTATTAGCATGAATTGCTCCTATCCTAGTATTTGGTACATAAATTTCTGAACAGTTGTGCCATAATTAAT
>NZ_JQAR01000015.1:960-53143 GCF_001437155.1 Liquorilactobacillus mali | reverse complement strand
TAGCGCCGATAGTAGTTGGGGGATCGCCCCCTGCGAGGATAGGTCGTTGCCGTGCAAGTGGCTCAGAATTTGTTGATAACCGGGATAACTGATTATTTTCAGTTTCTGAGTTTTTTGTTAGCAAAATCGGTTGTATTTTGCTGTGCGACCCGTTGGTCAAGTGGTTAAGACACCGCCCTTTCACGGCGGTAACATGGGTTCAAATCCCGTACGGGTCATCTGAAATGCCGGCTTAGCTCAGCTGGTAGAGCATCGGTATCGTAAACCGAGGGTCACAGGTTCAAGTCCTGCAGCCGGCATATATATACCTTATTTTACGAGGCTTTAAGCAGCTCCATTGCATCATTATTGTATTAATTGCCAGTTTTTCTAAAGCTGGTTTATTTTTTTGCCCAATTTTATCCGGTAAGTTTTTAATTTACGGTTAAGTTTTTCGTAAATTGGGTCTTTTTTATATTTTTCAATCAAATGTGTATGTAGTTTTCCTATGTTTGGCAACTAATTGTATGTTCAAATTATATGGAGTACTTTGTCAAGTCATCCTTTATAGTTATTATATGTAGGCGTATAAAGCAGCTAGTAATAGAATAATATAATTTATCTATATTTAATATGGGCACTATGTTTTTCGTAAATAGAGATATATAATGAATAGACTAGTTTAATTATAAAGGGGAGCTTAAACTTGAGGCATTTAAGTATTAAACGATATAGGAGAATTATAATTGCTTCTGGCATAGGAGTCATCGCAACAACATCTTTATTGGGGTATGGATTTGTCAAAAATCAGAACCAAAGGGCAGATGCAGACCAGGTTAAAACCGAATTAGTAAAAGTTAGCAGTTATGGTAAGGATTTCAATGGTAGTAGCGAAAAGAGATTAAAAGCACTTAAAAAGTTGGAAACCGAATATGCTAAATATTTGAAATCAACTACTGTGGGAAAAAATGGGGAAATCACCTATAAATTTGAAACATTGATTACCAGAGAAAAGAGATATTTTAAAAATAAAGCCGACAGTATCATTAGGGAAAATGAGACCAATAATTTGAAGAAGGAAACAAAGGATACACTGCAGTCCAAGGTTGCCAACTTAATCCGTGAATTAAAGGACGTTAAGAGTGAAAAAGGTATTGTATTTACGTCCAAAAAAGTTAAGGACTATACTGAGGAAATTAACGCTTTTCTTAATAAATACAATTCTAAATTAAAAAAAATAAATAATAAAAGGGAGGCTAAGGCTTCCAGTACAGCAATCACTGCGGCAGAAAGTTCAGCAACATTGGCTACAAATCAATCTGACTCTGTCAATACTGCTAATTCGACAGCGGCTGTTAAATCATCTACAGAAACAAGCTCAACTGGTACATATTCAAGTGCCGAAAATAGCAAAACATACAGCTCTGCGGGAACGGCCAAGCCAACAGTATCTAGAACATATACAACATCAAGCACAAAAGGCTACAGGGCAACGTCAACTTATAAAGCGCCAACATATTCTAGTTCTGCCAGATCAAGTAGTGATGCACAAGAGTCAAGTACTACAACTGATTATGCAGGGCAAACATCAGACACTCAGCATTATGTTGGAACCAGCACTGAGGGTGAAAGTTCAATCACTGTAAATAACAATTATGGAGAATCTAATGGTGCTGATTTTAAATGATTTATCGAAGTGACACTTAAATGTTAGATAAAAATTTATCAAAGAGTGGGAAAAATTTTATTTATTCATTAATCTTTATTATGAATATACGATTAAATTAAATAAGGGAATAGAATGATGTGTAGGTATGTGATAAGCCATTTTGGTGGTCTGCCTATACATTATAAATAATTGCAGTAAGCCAAACGATGCTAAATGGGAGAGATATAACGATGATATGAAAATCTTAGTTAAATCTATCATGGATGCTGCAAGGAATAATTTGAAAACAAATACTGAAGTAGCAATGAAAATACGGCAATACGACCGAATTGAGTTTCTTATTTTTAATTTTGTTGACACTTTTGTATGACTGTTTTTATCATAAACATGGAAACGTTTTGATTACTTATGTGTTAAATTATAGAATAATGATACTTATAATTTTATTTTACATACGATGTAACCATGCGCGTAATTAAAAAATTATTTAATTATATAGGACAAAGTACTAATTGAAGATCAGGAGGAATTTACTAATGGATAAAAAAACGATGGATGTGACGTTTTTGGGACATCCGCGAGGATTATCCACACTTTTTTTCACAGAGATGTGGGAACGATTTAGCTATTATGGCATGAGAGCGATATTACTTTATTATATGTACTATGCTGTCGATGCTGGTGGACTTGGTTTTAGCAAATCACTTGCATTATCTATAATGTCGATTTATGGGTCGCTTGTTTATCTTTCAAGTGTTTTGGGAGGATTTATCAGTGACAGGGTCTGGGGCAGCCGCAGAACTGTATTTGTGGGCGGAATTTTAATAATGCTAGGTCATACGGTATTAGCCACCCCATTTGGTAAACTGGCACTTTTTATTTCAATTGCATTAATTGTCATAGGAACTGGACTCTTAAAACCAAATGTTTCGGAGATGGTTGGAGATTTATATCAAAAAGGTGATGCAAGAAGAGATACAGGCTTTAACATCTTTGTTTTTGGAATTAATCTAGGGGCGTTTATTGCTCCAATTATTGTGGGTTATTTGGGTCAAAAAGTGAATTTTCACCTGGGTTTCTCACTAGCAGCAATTGGAATGCTAATAGGTTTAATCCAATATTATTTTGATGGTAATAAGTACCTATCAAAGGATAGTCTGTATCCAAATGATCCAATCGATCCAAGCGAATTACGGACAATTATTAAGAAGATACTTCTCTTTGTCATAGTAATTGCTCTGATTCTTACTATCATGTATTTATTTAATCTGTTGACCATTAGTAATGTTATTTTATTGATAACGATTATTGCAGTATTGATTCCAATCTATTATTTTGTAGTAATGCTGAATAGCAGAAAGATAACTAAAAGTGAAAGATTACATGTGTGGGCATATGTTCCATTATTTATTGCAAGCATATTATTCTGGTCAATTGAGGAGCAAGGTGCCGTTGTATTGGCAATATTTGCCAATGAGCAAACCCGACTAGAGTTTTTGGGATATTCATTTCCATCTAGTTGGTTTCAAAGTATGAATCCATTATTCATCATGATATATGCTCCAATTTTTGCAATAATTTGGACTGCACTAGGGAGTAAGCAGCCAGCAGCACCATCCAAGTTCTCGTATGGTCTTTTTTTTGCAGGCCTGTCCTTTCTATGGATGATGCTTCCAGGAATTTTATTCAGCACCGATACGAAAGTCGGTCCTTTATGGTTAATAATGAGTTGGGCCCTAGTAATAATTGGTGAAATGCTGATTTCTCCGATTGGACTTTCTGCTACAACCAAATTAGCCCCTAAAGCATTTGAATCACAAATGATGAGCTTATGGTTTATCAGTGATGCAGTTGCACAGGCATTCAATTCACAATTAGTAAAATTTTATAATGAACAAAATGAAGTTGCTTATTTTGGAATAGTCGGGGCTGTTACAATTCTTTTTGGAGTTGTATTATTGATGTTTTCTTCAAAAATAAAGAAATTGATGAAGGATATCGAATAAAAATTCAAAAAACACTTGCACAAGATAGTGAAAAATAGTATTATTATTAGGTCGGATATGACAACGGTAATGCTATGGAAGGGTAGCGAAGTCTGGCTAAACGCGGCGGACTGTAAATCCGCTCCTTCGGGTTCGGTGGTTCGAATCCACTCCCTTCCACCATATTGGGCTATAGCCAAGCGGTAAGGCAACGGGTTTTGATCCCGTGACGCGCTGGTTCGAATCCAGCTAGCCCAATTAAGAATAGAAGATAGAGAACGAAATAATTTTGTTTCGTTCTTTTTTTGTCTTTTTTTTATTTTATATCGAAAAAGATGGAACAAGAGTGATTGACTTTTCAAATAAAAATGATACATTCAGTACATTGGTATATATCATTTTCTAAAGTGGAGGTTGGCAAATGAAAATTGGATTTATCGGTGTTGGGAATATGGCCAAGTCAATAATTACAGGCTGGTTGACGAAAAAGGTTTTTGAACCTGGGGATATCCTTGTACATAGCGCACATCGGAATAATTATGAGGAATACGCACAAAAAACAGGAGTTATTGCATGTACTAGTAATGCTGCTGTGGTTGAGGAGGCAGACATTGTTTTATTGGCTGTGAAACCTTTTGTGTTAGCTAGTGTGATTGATGAAATAAAAGATGTAACTACTGGGGGAAAGCTTATTATCTCTATGGCTAGTGGTGTTTCATTGGAAGAAATATCTACACAATTTGAAAGTAAGAAAATACCTATAATTAGAATCATGCCTAATGTAAATGTCGAAATCAATGAAGGAATGACAGCGTTTGTTAGGAATGATGCTGTATCTGATATCATTTACGAACAGACTAAGAGCTTGTTTGACAGTTTGGGTCGGACATTGGAGATTCCTGAGAAGGATTTTAGTATTTTTGTAGCACTGGCAGGAAGCTCACCTGCGTATATCTATTATTTTATAGATGCGATGGCTCGTTCAGGTGTTAAGTACGGTCTTACTAAGAAACAAGCAACAGAAATATCTGCCCAAGCAGTTTTAGGCAGTGCCCAAAAAGTTTTAGCAGGAACAAAATCTCCTATGGATATGGTTGATGATGTTTGTTCTCCAGGTGGAACGACAATAGCTGGATTATTGGCAATGGAGGAAGCAGGTTTCATGACTGCAGTTGTCAAGGGCATAGATGCAACTGTTTTAAAGGACCAGGCAACACACTAAGAAGGGGAGACGAAAATATTATGACAAAAGTTTTAAAACACGCTGATATTTTTACTGGGACAGAAGAAATTAAAGATGGGTACATTCGTTTTTCTGAAAAAATCGAAGATGTTGGACCAATGGCACAGTTTGTCGCTAAGGGGGAAGACACAGAGGTTGTTGACCTTGAGGGCAAAATCATTGTTCCTGGTTTTATTGATGTTCACAGCCACGGTGGTTATAGTTTTGATGCGATGGATGGAAATGCTGACCAAATCGATGAGATGGTGACAGACATGATTCATGAAGGCATTACGAGCTATTTTGCAACGACAATGACACAATCGCATGAAAATATAGCGAAGGCTATGGTCGGAATCAAGGAAGCGGCAAAGAGAAATCGTGTAATTCAAGGTATTCATTTGGAAGGCCCATTCATTTCACCTGTTTTTAAAGGAGCCCAACCGGAAAAATATATTCAAGCACCAGATGTTGAGTTGTTTGATAAATGGAATGAACTTTCTGGTCATCTGGTAAGACTGGTTACTTTTGCTCCCGAGCATGAAACTTCAGCAAAGTTTGAGGATTATTGTCTGCAAAATGGGATTGTACCTTCAATTGGTCATAGTAATGCTTTAAGAGAACAGCTTAAGCATTCAAAAGCAAGTCATGTTACACACTTATATAATGCACAGCGAGAATTCAAGCATCGTCAACCTGGTGTAACTGGGCATGCATTACTTGAAGATAACATTTATTGTGAAATGATTGCTGACGGGTTTCATGTTGTTCCAGATATGATTAAGTTGGCATACGAGATAAAGGGACCGGAGCGAATTGAGTTGGTTACTGATTCGATGAGAGCTAAAGGAATGCCTGAGGGTATTTCTGAACTTGGAGGACAAAAAGTTATTGTTAAAGATCGTCAGGCACGACTAGAAACTGGAAATTTAGCCGGATCGGTATTGCAATTTCAAGAAGCATTCCGTAATATTATTGCATATACAGGTTGTGGAATTAAAGACGCGGTTTTAATGTCATCTGTTAACCAGGCACGCGAATTTGGTCTTACTACCAAAGGTACTCTTGAGATTGGGAAAGATGCTGATCTGAACATTTTAACTGGTGGATTAAAACTAATAGAGACATACAGTTATGGAACTTGCTACAAAAATTAAACACGAAAGAGGGAATATACTAATGTCATCACCTATTTATATTCAGATTCACAACGAAATTAAGCGTTCAATTGAGTCTGGGAGGTGGAAGGTAGGCGAGCGTATTCCCTCAGAACGTGAGATGGCTGTGACCTTTGGTGTGAGTCGAATGACTCTGCGACAAGCAGTAAAAACTCTTGTCGATGAAGGTATTCTCGAAAGGCATGTAGGTTCTGGTACATTTGTCGCTAGACAAAAAGTTCAAGAAAAAATGTCATCTGGTGTGACTAGTTTTTCTGAATTGATGAGAGCACAAGGGAAAAAGCCATCTAGTAAAACAATTTCTTATCATATTGCAACTCCATCTTTGAGTGAAATGGAGAAACTGAATTTGGTGGAAAAAGATCTGGTTTTGAGAATGGAAAGAATCAGGTATGCTGACGGTGTGCCAATTTGTTTTGAGGTTGCTACAATTCCTCATGAATTAGTAAAACAATACAGTAAGGAAGAAGTCACAAGTTCTTTGTATCATGTGCTTGAAGAGAGTGGGCATATAATTGGGCACGCACAACAAACGGTTTCTGCGATGTTAGCTTCAGAACAGATAGCTGAATATTTAGGAATTCGCAGAGGCGAGGCTGTACTGCGATTGCGTCAGATCACTAATCTAGAAGATGGAAAGCCATTCGAATATGTTAGGACGCAATATGTTGGTGAGAGATTCGAGTTTTACTTGGAAAAATAGCTTGTTATTTTGCTAATAAAGAATTGATGAAACTTTGACTTATGAAACACGTTTATATGGAATAAATAAATAGAGGAGCTGGTTCAAAATATAACTTTTGAACCAGCTCCTTTTTTGAACTTAATAATAATAATTTAAGTCAGTCATCAGTCTTAAGCAGGCCAAATTTTTCCAAATATATCATTATTAGGTATTTGGGCAATGCTAGCATTCTCCAGAATCTAGATGGTTCTTGGAATAAACGATATAACCACTCAATATGATGCTTTTGCCAAAAAAGTGGAGCACGTTTGACAGTTCCTGCTAGAACATCGAAACTACCACCGACTCCCATCCAGATAGAAGCAGTGAGCTGACGATGCTTGGCAATAAAAAATTCCTGTTTTGGGAAGCCCAATGCAACAAAGACAAAATCTGGATTGCTTGCTTTAATCTCGGTTGCGATCTCCTGTTCGTCCTCAAAATAACCATCATGATATCCCGCAATCTTCAAAGCAGGATATTCATGACGAATTTTAGCAATTGCTTTTTTGACTGTTTCGGGCTTAGCACCTAAGAAATAAACACTTTTTTGTTCTTTATCAGCAAATTCCAACAAAGAGCAAAGCGTATCAAAACCGGTTACTCTTTCAGGCAAAGGAGTCTTCAGTATATTAGCACCCTTAATAATCCCAATCCCATCGGCAGTTGTGTAGTCGGCTGATTTGATTACCGCTAAATACTCTGGATTATCACGCGCGTACAAAACAATTTCAGGGTTGGCTGTGATTACGAAACGATTTGAATGATTCAGGCTATCTGTCTTTAACTGTTCCAGTAGTTCCTTATTTGTAATTTTAGTAAAATTGACACCAAGGACAGCTACTTTTTCATATTTATCTGACATAAAATACCTCTTTTTCAAAATGACTAGCCATAGTATAACAGAAATGACGTGATTATGAAAAAGTGTTATTATAGTGCAATGGACATTGCATAAAGGGAAAGCGTTACAGCTTTTATTTTTTTGTGTAAATGTGATTACAAATAATAATATTGCTCAGCATAGCTGAGAAGGAGTAAAAAAGATGGAAATGAATTATCCAGACGATAGTTATGCTTTACATACTGATGAATATCAGATCAATATGATTCAAACGTATTGGCTGAAGGGGATTGACCAAAGAAAAGCAGTTTTTGAGCTTTATTTTCGAAAAATTCCCTTTCAAAATGGGTATGCTATCTTTGCTGGTTTAGAACGTGTAATTGATTATCTTAATAAATTACACTTTACAAAAAGTGATCTTGAATATTTAAAAGAAACTGGTAATTTTTCTGATGATTTTTTGGAATACTTAAGAAATTTCAAGTTTTCAGCAACGTTAAGAGCTGTAGTGGAAGGAGAAGTTGTCTTCAATAATGAACCAATCTTGCAAGTTGAAGGTCCCCTTGCGGATTGTCAACTTGTCGAGACGGCAATTTTGAATGTAGTCAACTATCAAACATTGATTGCAACAAAGGCAGCTCGTGTGAGATCGGTCGTTCATGATGATGCTATCATGGAGTTTGGAACAAGAAGAGCTCAAGAATTTGATGCAGCTATTTGGGGAACCAGAGCGGCTTATATTGGTGGCTTTGATGCGACGAGTAACGTAAGGGCCAGCAAAATTTTTGGAATCCCAGCTAGCGGGACTCATGCACATGCGCTTGTTCAAGCATATCGTGATGATTATGAGGCGTTCAAGGCATATGCTACTACACACAAGGATTGTGTATTTCTTGTTGATACTTATGACACCTTAAGGAGTGGAGTTCCTAATGCAATCAGGGTTGCAAAGGAATTAGGTGATAAGATAAATTTCTTGGGTGTGCGAATTGACTCTGGAGATATGGCGTATATTTCTAAACGTGTTAGGGAACAGTTGGATGAGGCTGGCTTTTCAAGTGCTAAAATATATGCTTCAAATGATCTTGATGAAAAGACAATCACAAATTTAAAAATGCAAGGGGCAAAGATCGATGTGTGGGGAGTTGGAACAAAGCTGATCACGGCATACGATCAGCCTGCACTTGGCGCAGTCTATAAGATGGTAGCAATTGAGAATAGCGACGGAATTCTCGAGGATACGATTAAATTATCAAGTAATGCAGAAAAAGTTTCAACACCAGGGAAGAAACAGGTATGGCGCATTACAAAGAAGGCCGATGGTAAATCCGAGGGTGATTACATCGCTTTGTGGGATGAAAAGCCCGCAGAAGAAAAATCATTGTACATGTTTCATCCACAATACACATATATTAATAAGAATATAACAGATTTTGATGCACGCCCGCTTTTAAAGGATATTTTTGTAAATGGAACACAGGTTTACCAAGTTCCTAGTCTAATAGCAATCAAAGAATATGCACATGAGCGGCTCGACAGTCTCTGGGAAGAATATAAGCGTGACCTTAATCCACAAGACTATCCAGTCGATTTGTCTGAAGCGTGCTACAATAATAAAATGAAGATAATTAAAGAAATTCGTGAAAGTATCAATAAAAAAGCGTAAAATGATGGTAGAAAACATCACATATAATTATGTGTGGCACTCAAGGAGGATTTCTAGATGAGAGAGTTACAAAAAAAAATTATCAGTGAATTGTGTGTTAGTTCTGCTTTTGATCCAAAGGCTGAGATTCGAAAAAGTGTTGACTTTATGAAGGAGTATCTAAAAAAACACGATTTTCTGAAAACACTTGTTTTGGGAATATCGGGTGGACAAGATTCTACTTTGACCGGTGCGTTAAGCCAGTTAGCAATCAAGGAATTACGAACAGAAACCGGTGATAATGAATATCAATTTATTGCTGTACGACTACCATATGGTAACCAAGCCGATGAACAAGATGCGATGGATGCAATCGAATTTATGAAGGCTGATAAAATAGTTCGTGTTAATATCAAGCCAGCAACAGATGCGATGGTAGAAAGTATTGCAGAAAATGGCTTAGAAGTCAGTGATTTCAATCGTGGGAATATCAAGGCACGTGAACGAATGATTGCTCAATATGGAATTGCAGCTGCTAACAAAGGAGCTGTGGTTGGCACGGATCATGCTGCTGAAGCAGTAACTGGGTTTTATACAAAATTTGGTGATGGCGGCGCAGATATTACTCCACTATGGCGCTTAGATAAACGACAGGGTAAAGCAATGCTCGAGATTCTTGGGGCACCGGAGCACTTATATAAGAAGAAACCAACGGCGGACTTAGAAGATAATCGTCCAGCGTTACCAGATGAAGTAGCCTTAGGAGTTACCTATGATGATATCGATAATTATTTGGAAGGCCACGATATTGATAGTGCCGCGGCAGAAAAGATTGAAGCATGGTATTTAAAGACGCAGCATAAACGGCATTCACCAATCACAGTTTATGATGAGTTTTGGAAATAAAAAAATTAGTGTGGTTAAACCATAATCTGAAGTGAATTATCAACTTGGAGGTTTAACTATGCTATTTTTTTTAAAGGAGAATGACAGTGAGTAATCTGATATTAGATAAAATTGCAAAACAGCTTAATTTAAAGTATAAGCAAGTACAAGCGACTGCAGAAATGTATGATGAAGGTGCAACCGTTCCATTTATGGCAAGGTACCGAAAAGAAAAAACCGGTAATCTGGACGAAGTAAAAATCCGTGAAATTCTTAATAGTAAACAGTTGTTAGAGAAGATTGAAAAAAGGCGTGCAGATGTTCAGGCCGCAATTGAAAAACAAGAAAAATTGACTCCAGTTTTGAAGAAAAAACTTGAAGAAGCCAGTTCTTTACAGACAATCGAGGATTTGTATTTACCTTTTAAGAAAAAAAGAAGAACAAGGGCGATGGTTGCAAGAGAAGCAGGAATTGAACCATTTGCTAAATGGTTAATGACGGTAAATGCAAAAGCAGCAAAGAAATATGCTGAGAAGTTTGTAAATCCATCACAAGATGTTCTTGATGTACAGCAGGTTATTTCAGGAGCATGTGACATTATTGCGGAAGAAGTAAGCGAGAATGCTTTATATCGTACTAGAATTCGGCAAATTACTAAGCAGTTAGGTAAAATAACGACTAAGCCTAAGAAAACAGAAGAGGATGAGCAGCAAGTTTTTAAAAACTATTATGATTTTGTAATGTCATACAAAAAAATTGCTAATCATCAAGTTTTGGCAATTAACCGTGCAGAAAGACTTGGAATCATCGGTGTTAGTATTCAGGTGGATGAGGCTCAGATTCTAGACTATTTATCAGTAAGAATTATAAAAAATAAAACACCAGAGATCATTAAAATCTTGCAAGCAGCAATTGCTGATGGATATAAAAGGCTGATCAAGCCAGCAATTGAAAGAGAACTTCGTACTGAATTGACACAAAGAGCTAGTGCACATGCAATTGAAATTTTTGGAGATAATTTATATCATCTATTGATGCAGTCTCCTCTAAAGGGCAAGTGTGTATTAGGATTTGATCCTGCGTACCGTACGGGCTGCAAATTAGCAGTGGTGGATGAGACAGGGAGATTTAAGAGTAAGGCAATTATATATCCGCATAAACAAAAGAATTCGCAAAAAGATGATGTGAATTGGAATAAGGCAATGAGTCAATTTGTAGAGATACTTGAAAAAAACAAGGTAGATGTCGTTGCGATAGGAAATGGAACAGCAAGCCGCGAGTCTGAATCTTTTGTGGCTGAGGCTGTGAAGCAGACTGAGCAGCCGGTTGTCTACGCGATTGTGAATGAAGCTGGTGCGTCAGTTTATTCGGCCAGTAAAATTGCACGGGATGAATTCCCAGACTTTCATGTAGAAGAACGTTCCGCCGTAAGCATTGCAAGGCGTTTGCAGGATCCACTGGCAGAGTTGGTAAAAATTGATCCGCAAGCAATTGGTGTTGGACAATACCAGCATGATTTACCGCAAAAAGAACTTAGTAATAAGTTAGATGCTGTGATTGAAACTGCGGTTAACCAAGTTGGAATTGATTTGAATACAGCAAGTCCACAGCTTTTGCAGAATATTTCTGGCTTGTCAAGTACGACAGCAGCAAATATTGTTGCTTATCGTAATGAAGTCGGGATGTTTACGCAAAGAAATGAGTTAAAAAAGGTACCTAGACTTGGACCAAAAGCATATGAACAGGCTGCCGGTTTCTTGAGAATAATCGGCGGTAAGAATTTCTTAGACAATACTGATATTCATCCTGAGAGTTACCATGTAGCTAAAAGTCTGTTAGAGAAATGCAAGATTATCATTTCAGATATTGGAACAAGCAAGGCCACCGTAAAATTGAAAGGTGTGGATATTCAGGCAGTTGCTGGTGAACTTGGTGTTGGAACGGCAACACTAGCCGATATTGTTACAAGTTTAATTAAACCTGGTAGGGATATTAGATCCGATTTACCTCCAATTCTGTTACGAAGCGATGTTTTAAAAATATCAGATTTAAAAGTGGGCATGAAACTCAAAGGTACAGTGCGTAATGTTATTGATTTTGGTGCTTTTGTGGATATTGGAGTAAAACAAGATGGATTGGTTCATCTATCCCAATTAAGAAGGGAATTCGTAAAAAATCCTAATGATGTTGTAGCAGTGGGTGACATTGTCGATGTATGGGTTTTGAGTGTTGACGAACAAAGGAAGAGGATTCAGCTAACAATGATTTCTCCAGAAAAGAGATGAGTTATTTTGAATAGTGATACTTTGCAAAAACTTGTTGAAAAAATATCTGTGGAGTCATTTGGACAGACTTTTGATTATAATGCAACGTTCAATACGCGTTTACGCACGACTGGTGGGCGCTATGATCTTAGGACACACAACATTGATATAAACCCAAAGATGTTAACTGAACATGGCGTGGAGACTTTGCAAGGTGTGATTAAGCATGAGTTATGTCATTATCATCTGCATCTTAATAATAAAGGATATAGGCATAGAGATTGTGATTTTAAGAAGTTATTGGCCGAAGTAGGTGGCTTAAGATTTGCACCCTTAAGCAGTAACAGCTCAGCACATGCGTATAGGTACATCTGTACAGAATGCGGTCAACCTTATTTGAGAAAACGTAAGATAGATTTAAAAGGGTATGTCTGTTCAAGGTGCCATGGCAGATTGAAATTACAAAAAGAAGCAATGTATAAATAAAAAAGGCTTGCCCTCACGCAGAGTATTTGGTATAATTATTTTTGTTGTTGCGGGTATGGCGGAATTGGCAGACGCGTCAGACTAAGGATCTGGTGGGCGTTACAGCCCGTGATGGTTCGAATCCATTTACCCGCATCATATGGGCTATTCCAAAATTATTGTTTTGGTATGGATTTTTTATTTATGTATAAGTAAAATAAAAGTATCGCAGATTTGTATAAAGAAGTTGACCAATGAACTAATTGGATATTCGATATAGGAGAATATAATAAGATGCCTAGAGCCGTAAAAATAGAAGCCAGTGCACATTATGTGCCAGAACGTGTAGTGACTAATGCTGAACTATCTAAGTATATGGATACTTCAGATGAGTGGATTCAAAAGCATACAGGGATAAAAACGCGCCATTATGCTATTAATGAGAATACGTCAGATCTTTGTGCAAAGGTGGCCAAAAAATTATTAGCCGAGGCCAAGGTTGAAGCCAGTGAAATTGATTTAATCATAGTAGCTACAATTAGTCCGGATTCAATTACACCGGCTACTGCATCACTCGTTCAGCAAAAAATTGATGCAGTGAAGGCTTTTTCTTTTGATATAAGTGTCGCTTGTGCAGGTTTTATCTTTGCATTAAGTACAGCAGAAAAGTTTTTGCGTCACGGAAATTATAACAAAGCAATTGTGATCGCTGGTGAAGTAAATTCCAAAATGATGGATTTTTCTGATCGAACATCTGCTGTTTTCTTTGGTGATGGAGCCGGCGGAGTGTTGTTGACGGCAAGTGATAATCCAGATGATGAAATGTTCATCGCGGAAAAACTTGAAACAAGTCCAGCGCCTAACGTAATTCATAGCGGAAGAATTGCTCCTTTAAGTGAGATATCTGGAGATAATTATCCTAAGATGGATGCTTTTTATCAGGATGGACGTGCAGTTTATGAGTTTGTGACATCGATAGTTCCAGAACATATTACTAATTTACTTGAACAAAATGGTTATACAAACTCTGAATTGGAATTAATTGTGACGCATCAAGCCAATCTAAGGTTAATTGAAAATATTGCACTTGGCATTAATGTACCATTAAGTAAGTTTGAAACAAATGTTGAATTCTATGGTAACACGTCTTCAGCTGGAATAGCGATTGGCCTGGACCGAGCACTAAAGCGAGGAGAAAGGCCCCATGTTGCACTGATATCGGGTTTTGGAGCAGGGCTGTCATATGGCAGTATGCTGCTGGATCTATCTAGAATATAAAAATGGCGTGGGGTGGCTATGCGTGATCTAACATGAGATTATGAAATTTGTAAACACATTTTTTGCTGTGGTTAATTCGAAGTTATATGGATAGAAAATCAAAAAAGGACTAAATCAAAATTAATCTTTGATCTAGTCCTTTTTATATTATATTTTAGTAACCATAGTGAGAAGGAGAACTTGAAGAATAGGTACCATAGGTAGTACCAGTTCCTGATGAATAGGTAGAACCATAGCCAGAGCTTGAGCTGTAGCTGGAACTTGAACCATACGAACTATATATTTGACCAGTGAAAGTAGCAGTTGAAGGATTCAATCCTAATTCTGAACGAATCTTATTAGAAATTTTACGTTTTTCATCTGCCGTGGCAACTTGGTATGATAAACCACCAATTGTTGCATCTTCACCTTGAAGTACATACGATTTAATGGTTCCTGCCGCGTCTTTATAGTTAGTTTCAATTGTCATCATATCATTGAAAGTTAAGTCAGTTTGCATATTGTCTTTAACGGTATTCAATATTTTTTGAAAGTTGGATATGGAAGAAATTGTCAGCAGTTTAGAAACAATTGCTTCAATTACCTGTTTTTGACGTTTCTGGCGTCCATAATCACCCTCTGGATCAGAGTAGCGCATTCTTGAATATGCAAGGGCTTCATTTCCATTTAAGGTCACGGTTTTGCCCTTAGTAACATTGGCATAGCTATAATGGAAGGTCAATAGAGGATCAATTGAAACCCCACCAACTGCATTAACCAATTTTGATAAGCCTCCCATATTAACCAGTAGATAGAAATCAATCGGAATATGGAGTGTCTTTTGCACGGTTGAAATTGCAGCAGATGTTCCCCCAATTGTATAAGCCGAATTGATCTTGTCATAGGAATTGGATGAGCCAGTAATCTTAACTTGAGTATCACGAGGAATACTTGTTAAAGTTGCCCTTTTGGTTTGTGGATTGATAGTAGCAACAATGATAGTATCGGTACGTCCCTTGTCAGTTCTTCCTAGGTCACCAGTATCAGTTCCTAGAAGTAAAACTGAGAAAGGTTTTTTCTTTTTTAAGATCTGAGAGACATTCCTTAGTTTCTTAACTTTGGTTTTTTGATATGTTTTATCAAGAGTTTGTTGGGCAGCTCCTAGCAAGCTGCGAGCATAAATACCAGCTCCATAGAATAAAATCAATACTACAATAAGTCCAATTAAATTTAACATTCTGCGCTTTTTATGTGGTCTCTTTTTGCGGTGGTCATGATTATTTTCTCTTCTTAATGGAGAAGACGTGGAAAATTCATTATTATTATTGTTATTCATCAGTAACTCCTTAATCAACATTGTTACAAGAATTATACTACTAAGAATTGTGGATTGAGTAGCATAACTTAAAATTAAATTTTTTTTAAACTATTTTGGATATTAAATAGGATAATCTAATTAAAAACCGGAGGAAATTTTGTAATAAATTGTGATATACTGGTGAATGTTGATATATGACAGAATGAAGAGAAAGAGATGAGAATATGAAGGTTTTTGAGCACAGCATTTCTGGTGTGCTGGTAATATTAGTGATGATAATACTGGGATATATTTTAGCAGAACGCGGCTGGTTTGGTGAAAAGTCGACTAAACTGATAGCTAGATTAGTAACACAAATTGCGTTACCATGCTATATGGTATCCACGATTACGATGAAGTTCAGTGCCAATGATCTGTCTGGAATGTTGCCAGATTTAAGGTTTCCAGTCATCTCGATGGTAATACTGATGGCACTTGCGTTTGCAATTGTAAAAATATTTAGAATTCGCAAAAGTCATGCAGGCTTGTTTTCATCGATGTTTTTTAACTCGAATACGGTCTTTGTAGGTTTACCAATTAATAGAGCGCTTTTTGGGGTGGATAGCATACCATATGTATTGATTTATTATATGGCAAATACTACCATTTTTTGGACGTTGGGTACATACTTGATACAGCGAGACGGTGGATTGAAAAGTAAATTGGACTGGAAAAAAACGCTAGGTAAGATTTTTTCACCGCCGCTTATGGGTTTTGTAGTAGGTGTTATCTTAGTCCTATTAAAGGTCAAATTACCAATATTTGTTAAATCTGACTTGGATTATATTGGTAACCTAACCGTACCACTTTCAATGTTGTTCATTGGTATCTCTGTTTCGCATGCCGGTCTTAACCATCTTGCTTTGCATAAAGATAATATTCTGGTGCTAATGGGGCGTTTCTTATTTGCGCCAGCGTTGATGTGCTTGCTGGTTATACCAGCAGATATGCCAGTTTTGATGAAGCAAGTTTTCATACTTCAATCGGCTATGCCTGTAATGACTAATGCTCCGGTTGTTGCGAATTTATATGGTGCAGACTCTGACTACGCTGCGGTGATGGTCACGGAGACGACATTGATGTCATTAGCAGTCGTACCAATTTTAATGTTAGTTACACAAAGTATTTAAAAAGAGGGATAGTTGTGAAAAAGACAATAGTTTATGTCCTAATATCGACATTTATGTTCAGTTCAATGGAAATAGCGCTAAAGGTAGCCGGTGCCACGTTTAATCCAATCCAATTGAATCTTATTCGTTTCTTTATTGGTGCCTTGGTATTGCTGCCATTTGCAAATAAGGGATTGAAAGCAAGTAAGAGAAAGCTGAGAAAAGAAGATTGGTACCTTTTCTGTCTTACAGGATTTCTCTGTGTAATTGTCAGCATGTCGCTTTTTCAGTTGGCGGTTGTTGCAACGAAGGCTTCAACAGTAGCAGTTTTATTTAGTTGTAATCCAGTATTTGCGTTAATATTTGCTTTCATTATCTTGCGAGAACGTTTAGGACGAGCAAATTTAATTGCTGTTGTGATATCTATTTTAGGCCTGATTGTAATCATTGATCCACTTCATCTTACTAAACCAATGGGAATCATCTTGGGTGTCCTAGCTGCAATAACATTTGGTTTTTATTCAATTATTTCACGCTATGGTTCTACTAAAAGAGGACTCAATGGGATTGTCATGACATGCTATACATTCATAGCTGGAACAGTTGAATTGTTTATACTTTCACTAATTACACATATACCATTTGTTGCTGATGCTTTAGGAAGCATTCCAAGTTTAAAATCTTTTCAAGACCTGCCAATATTGCAGAATATAACAATTGGTTCTTTACCAATGTTACTCTATTTAGGAATCTGTGTTACAGGTGGTGGATTTGCTTTTTATTTTCTTGCAATGGAGAATTCGAATGTCTCCACTGCTTCCCTAGTGTTTTTTATAAAACCAGGGTTGGCTCCAATTTTAGCAGCAATCTTGATTGGAGAGAAAGTAACAACATTGACAATTATTGGAATTGTAATTATTTTGTTGGGTTCTGTTGTCACATTTGTGGGTAATCGAGCCAAAGAAGAAACGATCATACCCAAAAATTAATTATTACATGACTTATATATTTCAAATTTGGAAGGGAATTGCTGCTCTAAGCAACAAACATCCCTTCTTTTTTATTGTTTTTAACTAATTAATTCCACTAAGAGAGCCATTATAATAATAAAAAGTATGAAACTTGTAAATTTTGTCGAAATATGCGAATAAAAAGAGCAAAAAACCTCTAGATTTCCTTTTGTAATTTTTGAAATCTTAATGTAATAAAAGTGCTTGAAATTGCTATTCTTGAGCAGATTTTGTAAATATAATGTAATGCTCATTACTGTGCAAGCGTGGTAGAATTACTCTTGTAGTTAAATTGTACGTAAAAAATTAAAAAAAAGTATTTAATCAAATGTCAGAGGTGTAAGTCAGTGAAACATAATTTAATTTCAAAAACTGTACTCGTAGTTGCTTCACTTGTAACAGTTGTCAGCTTAGGAACACACGTTTCAGCTTCAGATACTGCAACACAAATTAACGAGGTAAATCAAAAGATTTCTGATACTCAGAAATTAGTAAACGAAAGTCAAAAGAAACTTTCAAAGTTACAGGATCAGCAATATTCCGATTCAGTTGAGATTGCTTCATTGACGAAAAACATTAATGCAAGAAAATCTCATTTAGCTGAGCAAGCACGTTCGGCTCAACAAAATGATACAGGAAGCTTAATAGAATTCTTAACAGATTCAAAAAGCTTTAGTGATGCAATTGATCGTGTTGCTACAGTTGCAACGATGATTCATGCAAATAATCAAACTTTGCAAGATCAAAAAAATGATCAAGAAAAAGTTGCGGCTGATAAAAAGCAAGTTGATGAATCCGTAGCAGCTCAAAAGAAGACTAGTGAAAAATTAAGAAATGATATGGCTGATTTAGCTGTTCAAAAGATACAATTAAAGGTTAAGAAAGCTAAAGAAGATGCTGCAAAGGAAAAAGCTGAAGCAGCTTTAGCAGCGGCCCAGAAAGCGGCTGCAGCTGTCAAAGCAGCCAAGAGTAGTGCAGATGCTAATAAGGCTTTAGCAACAGCTACAAAGGCTGTAGCGACAGTCACCACTACTAATACAAATAGTGGTACGACTACTTCGAACACCTCTACAAATAGTTCCAACAATTCTAATAACAGCAGCACAAGTAGTTCAGCAACTGTAACTCAGACCGCATATTCAACCACTTCAACTGCGACTGCATCATCAAGTTCGAGTGTGGATACAAGTTCAGTTGTTGCAGCTGCATTATCTTTGACAAAAATGAACATTCCTTATGTTTGGGGCGGTGAGTCTCTATCAGGGATGGATTGCTCAGGTTTGACTGCATATGTCTATGCTAAGTTTGGAGTATCGTTGCCACATAATACTGTTGCGCAAGAGGGATATGTTACATATGAATCTGTTTCGCAAGCACAACCAGGCGATTTATTATTCTGGGGTAGCAAAGGAGCATCATATCATGTAGCAATTTATATTGGAAATGGTCAATATGTACATGCACCAAGAACTGGTGAAACAGTTCGTGTTGGATCAGTTTCAGGATATGCACCTTCATTTGCAGGACGCTTAAAGTAGGAAAGTTCTGATTTAGTTAAACTGACATTTGATTAATGAAACAATCTAAGAATAGATCTAGTTCAAGTAACTAAATTAATGAAATACTTTATTAATTTAGTTTCGCGGGCTGGGTCTTTTTAGTTACACTGATAATGAAGCTAGAAAACGCAGCGTAACATCAGTCGAAAAGATTTGACTTATAGAACGTGTTTATAAGGAATGATAGGGGAGTTAGGTCAGAAGTTGAATCTTGACTTGACTTCTTTTTTGCTCTGAATAAACTACTCTAGATCAAAAAAGTCTGATATGATAAAGATATTAGGCAAGACTATTAGAGGAGACAGAAGATATGGTTAAATTAGTTTTACTAAGGCATGGACAAAGCACAGCAAATTTGGCAAATGAATATACCGGTTGGTCAGATTCACCATTAACTGTAGAAGGAGAACAGCAGGCGATAAAGGCTGGGAAGCTCTTAGATGAAGAGAAAATTATTTTTACTGATCTGCACACATCCGTCCTTACGCGTGCAATTAAGACCGCTAATATTGTACTCGATTGTATTAATCAAAATAGTGTTCCAATAAAAAAAACATGGCGTCTAAATGAGAGACATTACGGAGCTTTACGAGGTTTAAACAAACAGTGGACGGTGGAAACTTATGGGAAAAAAGAAGTTGCGTTGTGGAGAAGGAGCTTTACCACTGTACCTCCTAAAATGGATAAACCTGACGAAGATAGACGATATTCTGCTTATCCAAAGACAATTTTACCTTTGGCAGAAAGCTTAAAGGATGCATCTGATAGAATTATTCCGTATTGGTTGGATAGTATTGCTCCTAACTTGATTCATCAAAAAAATCAGATCATTGTGGCACATGGTAGTACTTTGAGGGCTTTAATCAAGTATATTGAAGGAATCAGTGATTCAGCAATTGACGGAGTTGAAGTCGAAAATGCGGTCCCAATTGTCTATGAACTTGATAATAAGTTAAAGATTATTTCCAAAAGGGAATTAAGATAGGGTATGTAAAAAATAAAGCGGAAATTAGACATAAATTGGTAAAATTTGTGGTTAGTAGGAGAACGTTGATTTGTGTCACACACTTATCTGAAATAAATAGAGGAGTCAGTCAAAAGTTAACTTTTGACTGACTCCCTTTACTAATTAAAATTATATTTTTTTGTAAGTAAAGCCTTATCTAACATTGAGTTTCTCTAACTTATGCTAAAGCACCCATTGGATCCCAAGGAGCTAGTACTTTTGGCTCTTCCTTGAGGACTTCTTGTAATTTTTCAGAAAGGAATTTCTTGTTAACAACAATTTGATAGCAATATTCATTCATCCAGTCATTACTCATAACGAAAAATCCATTAGTACCAACTTTTTTACCCCATGAATTTTCAACTTTCCATTTAGTTGGTTCACCATCGACAAGATCAACTCCAGTTAAAACCATGGCATGTGTCATTAGGCTTTCACCGTAATCCAATCTTTCAGCCTTAGAAATACTTAAATCAATATCAAAAAGTTCATCTTTGTGATATAACTCAGTATCCATGATTCCCTTTTGGCGGTCGGAAGATTGACCTACATCACAGCCAAACCATACACTTTCACCACTTTGAAGCTGCTTTACTGCAACGTCGCGGAATGTTGCCATGTCAACGTTCAAGTGACGAACTTGACGACCGTCTACAACGTTACCAAGCATTTCAACAGTATACATGTGATTGAATGGCTTGTCAGCAGTTGGGCCGTTGATGATTGAAACATAGTCATCTAGGTTCCAGCCAACATACTTGTTAAAGAAATCGATAGGTGTAATGTTACGATCAATATGATATTTTTTATCTGAATCACGATACTCGAAGTCAAAGTGAGCAGGTGGTTCACCAAAGCTATAAGCTAGCATGCGGTATGCATCATCTAACATTTTTTCTTTTGTATCCTCAAGCTCTTTTTCCGATGCTCCGTTTGCAACTAAATTACGTAAAGTTACAGCGTCTTTGCGTAATTTTAAGTCAAAAGTATTATTAAATTCACGTGAAGCAGAAGAATTGAATGTTTCAGGCATAGCTGATTGAGGAACTACACCATATTTTTCAATGATTGCCACGATCATATCCCACTGACCACCATCTTGTTGAGGTGTTGTCATCAGGAAGGAAACTTTACGATCTGATGTTGGTAAGGAAGCTGTATTAATCACATTTTCATAGAAGTAATTAGCTTTTTCAAGTTTATCCCAGAAAAATGTATAGTTTTGTGAAAGCTCGAAATCCTTTGGCATATTGAATTTATTTTTCATGTCATGGCGCATTGTATTTAATGCGGCAAACATCCAACAACGGCCAGATTGTTTTTGATTAGCAACATCCCCTGTATCCAAGTCGATAGAAAAAACAGGTGTCATGTTAACTTCAGAACGATAATCAGCAGAGGTTGTATAGATTCCGTTTTTTGTAACTGCACGCTCAAGGACCTTATGATCTACACGGTTTTCTAGAGAATTTTTAAATTTTGATAATTGTTGGTGCTGAATAGCTTTACTCACTATTTGTCACTCTCCTTAAAAAGATATAACAACATTATATGATAAATAAAGTAACACGTAAACCTTGCTTCCAATTAGCGGGCTTCGAGAACTTTAGGACCACTAGCGTAACCAACGATAACAGTGTTGACAGTATTTAAGAAGAGGCCGTGCTCGACGACACCAACTTGTGCTTTCAAATAATCAGCAAGCTTAAATGGATCTGATATTTGTTCCAAATGCAGATCAATTATATAATTATCGGAATCAGTTCGTAATTTTGAACCATCAGCGGCTAATCTGAAAGTTGGATGGAATTTCTTAGAATCAAAACGTTCAAAAATCTTTTTGCTGCCATAGGGAATTACTTCGACTGGAAGGGGAAAGCTTCCTAATTTATTTACTAACTTGCTTTGATCCACAATCCAGATATTCTTTTTCGAGTTAGTTGCCACTATTTTTTCGAACAAAAGGGCAGCTCCACCACCCTTTATACCTTGGAAGTCGGAACTAACCTCGTCGGCGCCATCAATCGTGAGATCAATGTGATCAACTTCATCGACTGACTTTAAGGGAATGCCTAAGGAAGTTGCCTGCTTAGCTGTTTCTGCGGATGTGACAACACCTGTAATCGACAGATTTTCTTTCTGAATTTTTTTTGCGAGAGCTTCTATCATATATTTAACTGTTGACCCTGTTCCTAAGCCAATAGTCATATTATCAAAAACCCAATCTACTGCTTTTTTTCCAACAAGAGCCTTTAACTCATTTTGATTCACCATATTCACCTCATTAATTATTTTCTTCTTTAAGTAGATGCTGATACTCAGCATGGTTTTCAAAGAATTTCTTCGTATAGGGACATAACGGGATAACTTTCTTGGATTCTTCAGTCACCTTGGCAAGAAAATCCTTCGTAATTTTTCCTGCTAGTCCGGTTCCACGTGCATTTTCATCTACCCAAGTGTGTTCAACTAAGTATGTTTGGGAGTTGTCAAGCAATGAAAAACCAATATGTGCTACAGGTTTTTTATCACTTTCTGAACGATAATAATCAAAGGAATTTTCTGTGAATTTAGTAATCATATAAAACACCTCTTTTTGTTTAATTATAGCATACGAGAAGGTACTGTATCTGTTTGTTGATTAATGATAGAATAGTAGAATAAATTAGGGAAAGAGTGATATTTTGAAAAGAGGATTCGAGGTAGTAAAGCGGTTTAAAAAAGAAGAAATCACACTGCCGACGCGTGCTACAAAAAATGCAGCGGGGTATGATTTTTATGCGGCACAGGATTTTGTGTTGCCATCAATATGGAAACTTAATTTTTTAAAAATTTTATGGAGTATTACGAAAAAACAAAAGATTACAGATATTGATTATGAAAAAGCCACCAAAGTCCTTAAGCCACTTTTAGTTCCGACAGGCATCAAAGCATATATGGGAGACGAGGAATTTTTGATGCTTGCCAATCGCTCTAGCAATCCATTAAAAAGAAACTTAATTTTACCAAATGGGGTCGGAATTGTTGACGCTGATTATTACGGCAATGCTGATAATGATGGAGAGATATTCTTTCAACTCATGAATTTTGGCATCAGGGATGTAGTAATCAAGAAAAATGAACGTATTGGTCAAGGCATCTTTATTCCTTTTCTGACGATTGACAGTGAAGAGGAGCCATTAAAGAAACGAACAGGAGGTTTTGGATCATCAGGTAGGTAAAAAAAATTAAAGAATGAAGGAAACACGCTTAAAAATAAGCAAACATGCTATGATGAATCTAGTAAGCGAAAGAAGGCTAGCAAGTGGTCAAGATTAAAACACAGTATGTGTGTCAAGATTGTGGGTACTCTTCACCACGATATTTGGGGCGCTGTCCAAATTGTGGTGCATGGAATACTCTAGTTGAAGAGGTTGAAAAATCCAATAAAACTAATAAAAAAACGAGGGTTAGTTTTAGCGGTAACAGTCCTAAACCACAATTAATTGATGAAGTGGATGTGCAAGATAATCCGCGAACAACGACTGCATCGGTTGAACTTGATCGAGTTTTAGGTGGAGGGATCGTGCCGGGTTCGCTTATCCTAATAGGTGGTGATCCTGGGATTGGAAAGTCCACGCTATTGCTTCAACTTTCGGGACAGCTGGCAAAACAGAAATTAACGGTTTTATATGTATCCGGTGAGGAAAGTGCAATGCAAATCAAGCTGCGGGCACAGCGCTTGGGAGTAAAAGGACAGCAATTTTATCTATACCCAGAGACTGATATGACAAGTATTCACCAATACATTGATAAGTTGAAGCCTGATTTTGTAGTCATCGATTCTGTTCAGACCATGCAGGAACCTGAGATGTCTTCTGCAGTTGGGAGCGTGGCACAGATCAGGGAGGTTACAGCTGAGTTAATGCAGATTGCAAAGACTAACGGTATAACTATTTTCATAGTTGGTCATGTTACCAAGGGTGGAGCAATTGCTGGTCCAAAAATACTGGAACATATGGTTGATACAGTCTTATATTTTGAGGGAGACTTGCACCACGCTTATCGAATTCTTAGAGCTGTAAAAAATAGATTTGGCTCGACAAATGAAATTGGAATTTTCGAAATGAAAGAAGGAGGGTTGTACGAAGTTCAAAACCCTTCTGAGATTTTTTTAGAAGAACGACTCAGTGGAGCGACCGGCTCTGCCATTGTTGTCTCTCTAGAGGGAACACGTCCGATTTTGGTTGAAATTCAGGCACTTGTTACACCAACTGCTTTTGGAAATGCCAAGCGAACTACGACGGGATTAGATCACAACCGAATCTCTTTGATTATGGCTGTTCTTGAGAAACGTGCGGGTCTGCTTTTACAAAATCAGGATGCATATTTAAAGGCAGCCGGTGGGGTGAAGCTAGATGAACCGGCCATTGACTTAGCAATTGCGGTCAGTATTGTTTCAAGTTATCGTGATGCTCAATCGCAAGCAACCGATTGTTTCATTGGAGAACTCGGATTAACCGGTGAAATCAGAAGAGTTAATCGAATTGAGCAAAGGGTCGCTGAGGCAGCTAAACTTGGGTTTAAAAGAGTAATTTTGCCTAAAAATAATTTGGCTGGATGGACTCCCCCAAAAAATATAAAGGTTGTCGGTGTTTCGACTTTAAGTGAGGCACTGAAAGTAACTTTTAACTAATAATTTAGGAAGGAGAAGGAAATGAGAAAAATAATGATAAAAGTTGTACTCGCAGTACTAGGAGTTGGTGCAGGGTACACCTTTATGCCACCAATCTGGTTATTGGTAGGTCTCTCAGATCATATCTGGATTAATAATTTTGCTGTAAATATTTTAATTGGGTTGGCAGTGATGCATGTCGTCTCGATATTTGTGACTGAACCCTTGGAAAGATTAATAAAGAGACTAGAGAACAACTTGGCACAGCAGAATCCGTATGTAATAATTTCAACAAGTCTTTCGGTTGTCGTAGGTTTAATGATAGCCGCCTTGATATCAACTTTGGTTTCGCGTTCACAGGTATTTTTATTGAATACAGTGATCCCTATTGTTTTGATGGTTATATTTGGTTACTTAGGATATTTCGTAGGGAAGAATCATTTAGATTTCTTTAAAAAACTTATGAACAGCAGGAAACTGCGAACAGAAAAAAAGACTGAGAGTGCGGATAATGCCAGTGTCTTGGAACGAAAGACTGGGGATAATTTTCATCGCCTAAAACTTTTGGATACAAATATCTTGATTGATGGCCGAATCTATGATTTGGTTAATACTGGATTTATCGAGGGAACACTGATTGTGCCTAATTTTGTATTGTATGAGCTGCAGTATATCGCTGATTCTGCAGACAGTATTAAGAGGGTTCGTGGCAGACGGGGACTTGATATTCTTAATAAGCTGCGAGATGAAAAGAAAATACCTGTTGAAATGTATGAAGGCGATTTTGATGATATTCAAGAGGTTGATAGCAAGTTGATTAAATTAGCTAAACTCTTGGATGCAGTGATTGTTACGAATGATTATAATTTAAACAAGGTTAGTGAGTTTCAGAATGTTGAAGTATTAAACGTTAATGCATTGGCAAAAGCTCTAAAGCCTAGAGTGGTACCTGGGGAGAAGCTCACGGTCACGGTTATCAAGAATGGTACTGAAAGGCAGCAAGGGGTTGCATACTTAGACGATGGAACGATGATTGTTGTTGAAGATGGAAGATTTTATTTGAACAATCCAATTGAAGTGGTAGTGACAAGTGCATTGCAGACAGACGCAGGGAGAATGATCTTTGCTAAACCTGTACATTCAACAAGAGGAATAAAAGAAAATAATTAAAATAGGAAATTTTTATCTAGTTGGTTTATTTTTCTGCATATTCATTGTAAAATTATCGGTGTATCGATTATTTTGACTATGAAATTTAGTTTGATTAATCAATTCAGAAAAAGAAAGAGGCGCTATAATTGGTAGATAAAAAAATTCGTGTGCGTTATGCACCAAGTCCAACGGGGCATTTGCATATAGGGAATGCACGAACTGCATTGTTTAACTATTTGTTTGCAAGACATAATAACGGAACCATGGTTATCAGAATTGAAGATACTGATTCTAAAAGGAACATTGCAGACGGTGAAAGAAGTCAATTAGAGAATTTAACATGGTTGGGGATTGACTGGGATGAAGGCCCTGATAAGCCAGGAGACTTTGGACCATACCGCCAGTCTGAAAGACAAGCAATTTATTTACCTTTGATTAAGCAATTATTGGATAAGGGTCTTGCCTATGAGTCTTACATGACTGAAGATGAATTGAATGCACAACGTGAAGAACAAAAGGCAAATGGTGAGGCACCACGATATATCTATGAATATGCAGGTATGTCTGATGAAGAAATTTCAAAAAAGCAAGCAGAAGCACGTGCAGCTGGACTAAAGCCAGTTGTAAGAATTAGAGTACCAGAAAACAAAACCTATGAATTCGATGACATGGTCAAGGGTCATATCAGCTTTGATTCGAACACAATTGGTGGAGATTTTGTTATTCAAAAGCGCGATGGTGTACCTACATATAACTTCGCAGTTGTTGTAGATGATCATATGATGGAAATCACTCATGTGTTACGTGGTGATGATCATATTGCCAATACGCCAAAACAATTAGTTGTATACGAAGCATTTGGCTGGGAACCACCAGTGTTTGGACATATGACATTAATCATTAATACTGAGACCGGTAAAAAGTTGAGTAAGCGTGACGAAAGCGTTCTTCAGTTTATTGAACAATACCGTGCATTAGGATATTTGCCAGATGCAATGTTCAATTTCATTACATTATTGGGATGGTCTCCGGTGGGAGAAAAAGAAATCTTCAATCGCAAAGAACTGATCAGTATGTTTGATCCAAAACGTTTGAGTCGTTCACCTGCATCATTTGATGGTAAGAAACTTGAATGGATTAATAATCAATATGTTAAAAATGCTAAAGAAGACGGTGTTGTTGATTCTGCACTTAAGCAGCTTATTAAGGCGGGCAAGGTCGAGAAAAATCCTGATCCTAAAACGATTGAATGGGCTCGTAAATTGATCAGTTTGTTTAAACAACAAATGTCTTATACAGGTGAAATTGTAAAATTATCAGAAATATTCTTCGATGAACCACCAAAATTGGATGAAGCAGCAATGAAGGAATTGAGTGACGAGAGTGCAAAGACAGTGTTGAATGAATTTGCGAAGAAAGTAGCAGAATTGCCAATTTTTGATGCTACCGAGATTCAAAATACTATTTATGCGATTCAAAAAGAAACTGGGATTAGGGGCAGAAAGCTTTATATGCCTATTAGAATTGCAACCACACGCGAAACGCACGGTCCAGAACTTGCAGCTTCGATTGAACTATTGGGTAAAGAGAAAGCTCTGAAGCATCTTAAAAAGACATTAGCTGAGATGTAGTTGTATTTCTTAGTTGTGGATATTTTTGAAGAAGGCTAATTTTTAGGCACATTTATTTGTAATTTTGTACAGAGGGCTGGGTCAAAAGTTGAATTTTGATCTAGTCCTTTTATTGGCTTTCGGATAAACATGTTCCATAAGTCAAACTCCTCTGTCTAACTTCGAAGCACTTATGAAAAAAATATGCTTAAAATTTGTGTTAGATTTTATCGACTCGTACGATACATCCTTTTTGTATCTTACAAGAGACTTGAGGAGTTTCTACCACTTTATCGGATAATCGTATATAATTAAGAGTAAAAAAGGAGAAGCAGTGAATGATTCAACTCTATAATACGCTCACAAATGAAAAAGAAGATTTCACCCCCCTTAGTCCGGGGCAGATTACAATGTATGTATGTGGTCCAACTGTATACAACTACATCCATATTGGAAATGCGCGAAGTGCAATAGCTTTTGATACAATCCGGCGATATTTTGAGTATCGCGGGTTCCATGTTAATTATGTTTCAAATTTCACGGATGTTGATGATAAAATCATTGCTGCTAGCAAGAAACTCAAGATTACTCCGCGTGAAGTTTCTGATAAATATATTAAAGCCTTCTATGAAGACACAGATGCACTTAATATCAAGCGAGCAACTTTGAATCCACGAGTAATGGATACAATGGATGATATTATTAATTTTATCCAGGTATTAATTGCTAAGGGATATGCATATGAATCACAGGGAGATGTCTATTATCGAGCCCGTAAATTTGCTAATTATGGACAGCTTTCTGGGCAATCGATCGATGAACTGGAGCAAGGAGCAAGTCAGCGGCTCAATGATGATGAAATTCAAAAAAAGGAAGATCCTTTAGATTTTGCTCTTTGGAAGGCTGCAAAGAAAGATGAAATCTTCTGGAAATCACCTTGGGGAAATGGACGGCCTGGTTGGCACATTGAATGTTCTGTCATGGCAACAAAACTTTTGGGTGATACAATTGATATACATGCCGGTGGACAAGACTTAGAATTTCCTCATCATGAAAATGAGATTGCACAGAGTGAAGCTAAAACGGGTAAGAAATTTGCAAACTATTGGTTGCATAATGGCTTTGTCACAATTGGTGAAGATGAGGAAAAAATGAGTAAATCATTGGGCAACTTCATTACTGTTCACGATATTGTCAAAAAAGTCAATCCGCAAGTTTTAAGATTCTTTATGGCAACGACTCAGTATCGGCGGCCAATCAAGTACAGTCAGGCTAATTTAGAAGATGCAGCTGCAAATTTAAAGAAACTGCAAGGGGCATATGACAATGCTGCTTATCGCCTAAAAGATGCTGTGGATGCGCAAATTAATGGTGAAAGTAAAAAATATTTAGCACAGCAAAAAGTTGATTTTGAAGCTGCAATGGATGATGATTTCAACGTTCAAAATGCAATTACGGTTGTCTATGATTTAGCTAAGCGGCTGAATGTTTACAGCTCTGAAACTCAAGTAGTAAAAAGTACTTTGGAAGAGTTCATGTCAGCGTTGGTCGAGGAACTGAATATTTTTGGTGTTTTTTTGAATGTTCATAAAGAAGCAGATGTTGATGTAAAAGAAATCGAAGAACTAATTGAGCAGCGCAATGAAGCACGCAAGAACCATGACTTTGAAAAGAGCGACACAATTAGGGATTTGTTAAAGGAAAAGGGCATTATATTGGAAGATACTGCACAGGGAACAAGGTGGAAGAAAGATGAATGAAAAAAATAATTTCGAACAAGTAAATGGGATTGCACTAGCATATATGGGTGACGCAATTTATGAGGTATATGTCCGTAAACATTTACTTGCTAAGGGATTAACAAAGCCAAACCATCTTCATAAGACCGCCACTCATTATGTTTCAGCAAAGGCGCAATCATTTCTGGCTGAAAAAATGCAGGAACAAGATATTTTGAATGAAACGGAATTAGAATATTTTAGACGTGGAAGAAATGCCAAGAGTCATACTTCAGCAAAGAATACGGCAGTAATTACTTATCGTATTTCAACTGGTTTTGAGGCATTATTCGGTTATTTGTTTTTAAGTAATCAGGAAAGCCGAGTTACTGAACTAGCTCAATGGTGTATTGAAATGATTGAAAAGGAGCAAAAATAATTTGGTCGATACAAATAAAGATACTGAGTTCGTTATAGGACGGCACCCAGCAACTGAAACGCTCAAAAGCAATCAGGATATTAATAAGGTTTTCGTACAGGAAGAATTAAAGTCGGATGCCATTCGCGATATTATTACACTAGCCCAGAAAAAGAAAATTATTGTCTCGAAGGTTCCTAAAAGCAAGCTGGATTTATTGTCTGATGGGCAAAACCATCAAGGAGTGGTAGTTGCCATCGCTGCCTATAAGTATGCCGAGATCGATGATCTATTCAAGGCTGCTGCCATCAAGAATGAAGACCCTTTTTTCTTGATTTTAGATGGGATTGAAGATCCACATAATTTAGGCTCAATCATGCGGACTGCTGATGCTGCGGGAGTACATGGTATTATTATTCCTAAAAGACGTGCTGTTCAGCTAACTTCAACGGTAGCAAAGACATCAACTGGAGCAATTGAGCATGTTCCTGTTGCACGGGTTACTAATTTAGTACAGCTTGTTAAGGAACTCAAGAAAAAGAATGTTTGGGTTTTTGGAACTGATATGAATGGAACCGACTTTCGAAAGTGGAATGCAACTGGAGCTGTTGCATTAGTAATTGGCAATGAAGGCAAGGGAATTTCACCTCTTCTGAAGAAAGAGTGTGATGAAATGTTAACAATACCAATGATTGGACACGTCCAAAGTCTAAATGCGAGTGTGGCAGCAAGCTTGTTGATATATCAAGGATTTTCTTCGCGGGGTAATTAAAGATGAAGAAGAACATTCTAATCGTTGATGCTTATAATATGATTGGCAATTGGCCACAACTAAATAAGTTGAAATTATCGGGACATTTGGAAGAAGCACGTGATACATTGCTGCATGTTTTGTCTAATTATAAGAAACAAAGAAACTATCATATCATTGTTGTTTTTGATGCGATGTATGTTCCCGGTCTGAGCAAGAATTATCAACAATACGGGTTAGAGATTATCTGGACTGCGGAGGAGCAGACTGCCGACTCGTATATTGAATCGTTGGCAAAGAAACTACAGACTAGGTTGACACAAGTAACTGTCGCAACAAGTGATCAGGCAGAGCAATGGACAATTTTTTCTCAGGGAGCATTACGTATACCAGCTTGGGAATTGTATCAAGATATTGGTAGAGCTAAGAAGGATGTCAAGAAGCAGGCAAAAAAATATCAAGATGAAGCTGCGGTCAGAAGAGTACCATGGAATGAGGAGCAGCTGTCACGCTTAGCCGATTTGCGAGACAATATGTCTAAGGATAAAAACGACAATTGACAGAAAAAGGATTATCATGGTAGAGTTAGTCTGATAATCGATAGGAGAAACATTATGGCGCAGAAGAAGATCGCTCTAGCTTGTTCAGTATGTGGTTCGCGTAATTACATTATTGCTGCTAATCCAGCTAGACAGGAACGACTAGAGGTTAAGAAATTTTGTAAATATTGTAATAAACATACTTTGCACCGAGAGACGCGGTAAGGAGGATTTTCAGTGAAATTTATTAAAAGTGTTTTTAAAACCATGAAAGACACTACATGGCCGACTAAGAAAGAGGCTACCAGTGATACGGCAACAGTTATATCAACTGCAGTAATGTTTGCAATCTTTTTTGCCGTTGTTGATTTTCTCGTACAGTGGGTAGTAAGTTTTGTTGCATAATAATTTTTAAAAGAGCTACGATATAGTAGATAATTCTTAACTTTTTATGATATACTACTTTTCGTAGGGGAAACTTCGAATGTTCGAGGTTTTTTTATTTTGTTTTTTAATTAATTTAGGAGGATAATCTGATGGCAGAATCATTTGAAAAAAATTGGTATGTATTGCACACATACTCAGGATATGAGAATAAAGTAAGAACAAATTTAGAGTCACGTGCACAATCAATGGGGATGGAAGACTATATCTTTAGAGTTGTGGTCCCAGAAGAGGAAGAAACTGAGACGACCAAGTCAGGAAAAGATAAGGTTGAAACTAAAAAAACATTTCCAGGGTATGTTTTAGTTGAAATGGTAATGACAGATCGTTCATGGTATGTTGCACGTAATACTCCTGGTGTAACTGGTTTTGTTGGATCTCATGGGGCAGGAAGTAAGCCAGCACCACTGCTTTCAGATGAAGTTGAGTTAATACTGCGCAGGTTAGGAATGAGTTCGAGACATCAAGACTTTGATGTTGAGGTAGGCGATTCCGTTACGATTATCGAAGGAGCATTTAAAGGACTAGTTGGTAAAATAACCGAAGTTGATAAGGAAAAAATGAAGTTGCGTGTCAATATCGATATGTTTGGTCGAGAAACTGCAACTGAATTAAACTATGATCAGGTTGACAAATTAGTTTAGTCTATTTAAAGAAAGTGATACGATGGGCAAAAGGCTTAACGAACCGCTTGTTTTTGTACATGGTTATGCTGGGGGATTTTGGTCTTTTTTTAGTATGATACACAAATTAAAGAAAAGACGATTTATTTCGAATCGGATTATTGTTACGGTTTCGCACAGGGGAATTATCAGAATTCACACGAAGAAAATCACGAAGAATTCTGGGATTCAGATAATTTTCAGAAATGGTAAACAGAGTGTTGAACAACAGGGAGTATGGCTGGGTGAAATATTCAGCAAGCTGAGAGCAGATTATGGTATCAAACGGCTTGATATTATTGCACATTCTATGGGTGCAGTTAGTGCACTATATTTGTTGACGAATTTGAAGATTGAGAATCTGCCGAAAATAAAGAAAATGGTAATGCTTGGTGCACCATTTGCAGATGTTGAACCAGGTGCTGATTCTGCGGAGGTTGAGGATGTTCAACTATCTGAGAAAGGAATTCCCTTAAGGCAAACAACTAGATACAAATTATTAAAAAAGGGTAGTAAAAATCTTGACGATGACATTGAAGTTTTTAATATCATAGGTAACAATGATTCTGGCTTCTCTGATGGAAAGGTATCTATTTCTTCTGCAAAAGCCTTACGATATTTACTGCAGGATGTTGGCTATTATCGAGAAAAGATAGTAAGAAATAGAAAAGTAAATCATCGTAGATTGCACGAAGATAATAATATTTTTAAGCAGATTATAGATTTTTTACTAAATTAACTTGAATAAGATGAAGTAACATGATACGATACAATGGTATGTTTTGCATACGAGTGGGAGGCCAAATTAAGCTGGCCATCCGTACCACACACGGACTTTAAGGAGGTATGTACCGTGGCTAAAAAAGTAATTAATGTTGTTAAACTGCAAATCCCTGCTGGGAAGGCAACTCCAGCTCCACCAGTTGGACCTGCTTTAGGTCAAGCTGGTATTAATATCATGGGATTTACAAAGGAATTTAATGCACGTACAGCCGATCAGGCTGGGATGCTTATCCCTGTTGTAATCTCAGTGTTCGAAGATCGTTCATTCGAATTCGTTACAAAGACACCACCTGCAGCAGTTTTGTTAAAGAAGGCTGCTGGTGTTGAACATGGTTCTGGCGAGCCTAACACTAAGAAAGTTGCTACAGTTACAAAGGCACAAGTGAAAGAAATCGCTGAAACAAAAATGCAAGATCTAAACGCTGCAGACGTTGAAGCTGCAATGCGCATGATTGAAGGTACTGCACGAAGCATGGGCTTTGTTGTAGAAGACTAATTTTTCTACGGCCATGCTTCTCAGTCGGGCACTCTATGAAAGTAGATGTGCCAAGTGGGAGGTATATCCGTTACACCACATTTGCAAGGAGGAAAACACAAATGGCTAAAAAGAGTAAAAAATATATTGAGGCTTTAAAACAAGTTGAAGCTAACAAAGTTTATAATGCTGCAGAAGCAATTGCTTTGGTAAAGAAAATTGATTTCGCAAACTTTGATGCAACAATCGAAGTAGCTTACAATTTGAATCTTGATACAAAACAAGCTGACCAACAATTACGTGGAGCTGTTGTTTTACCAAATGGTACTGGTAAAGATCAAACAGTTATCGTTTTTGCTAAAGGTGACAAAGCTAAGGAAGCAAAGGCTGCCGGTGCAGACGTTGTCGGTGACGATGATTTGGTTCAACGCATTTCTGATGGTTGGTTGGATTTTGATATTGCAATTGCAACACCTGATATGATGGCTAAAGTAGGTCGTCTTGGTCGTGTGTTAGGGCCAAAAGGTTTAATGCCTAACCCTAAGACAGGGACAGTTACAATGGATGTTACAAAGGCTGTTTCAGAATCTAAGGCTGGTAAGGTAACTTATCGTACAGATAAAGCTGGTAACGTTCATGTTCCTATCGGAAAAGCTTCATTTACAGAAGAAGCCCTAGTTGGCAACTTCAACACAATTCATGAAGTAATTGCAAAAGCACGTCCTGCTTCTGTTAGAGGACAATACATCAAACATGCTTCATTTGCTTCAACATTTGGACCAAGTGTAACTGTTGATGTTGCAAGCCTTTAATTAATTTGCAAGTTATGGTTGACTTTGATTAGTTTATGCGATAAACTGATTAAGGTCAATTTTTTATAATGATTCTACCTAAGACTCAGGTGGCGAAAGCCTTAATATATTGCCTGCCGAGGAATTTAAGTGAAACTATATTTTACTTTGAATTTTTCTCTATGTCTTGGTTGGACATAGGGTTTTTTATTTAAACCCTGACACAATGACTAGGAGGTGAATCAAATGAGTAAAGAAATTATCACTAAGAAGGCTGCGATTGTTGCAGATGTTGTTGAAAAATTCAATGATGCTGTTTCATGTGTGGTTGTCGATTATCGTGGACTCACGGTTGAACAAGTAACTGAATTACGTAAGGAATTACGTGAAGCAGGTGTTGAGATGCGTGTTATTAAGAACACATATCTTAAGCGTGCAGCTGATGAGGCTGGTTACGAAGGCTTAGATGATGTTTTCGCTGGTCCTACAGCTGTAGCATTTTCTAAAGAGGATGTTGTTGCGCCTGCACGTATTCTTGCAAAATTTGCAAAGGATGTCGACGCATTGAAAATTAAGGGTGGTATGATCGAAGGTAAGGTTGCATCCTTAGACGAAATCAACGCTCTTTCAACATTACCAAGTCGCGAAGGATTGCTTTCAATGTTACTTTCAGTATTGCAAGCACCTGTGCGTAATGTTGCATATGCTGTTAAGGCTGTTGCCGAAAGCAAAGATGGCGACGCAGCTTAATTGTCAATTTTAAAAAATAAATTAATTTAATGGAGGATATTAACAATGGCATTAGATACAGAAAAAATCATTGCTGATTTAAAAGAAGCTAGCATTCTTGAATTAAACGACTTAGTTAAAGCTATCGAAGAAGAATTTGGTGTTTCAGCAGCAGCTCCAGTTGCTGCTGCAGGTGCAGCTGCTGGGGAAGCTGCTGCAGAAAAGGATTCATTTGATGTTGAATTAACAGAATCCGGTGACCAAAAGATTAAAGCAATCAAGGCTGTTCGTGAGATCACAGGTCTTGGATTGAAAGACGCTAAAGGTGTTGTTGATGGTGTACCTTCAATCGTTAAAGAAGGCGTTTCTAAGGATGAAGCCGAAGAAATCAAGACAAAACTTGAAGCTGTTGGTGGCGTAGTTACTCTTAAGTAATTACAACTGATGCAAAAAGATTCACTCAGTAGATGGGTGAATCTTTTTTTTAGCAAATCTCTTAAATTTATGAGTTTAAAAGGGTAGATTGTTGATAGGTGTGTCATAATAGTTAAAGGTTCTTGAATTGGGAGTTGGGGAAAATGAAAAAAGGAATTTCAAAGATTATCTCTTTTACTGAAAAACGATGGTCTTTAATTAAGGGATTATTTGTTTTTTCAGTACTATGGTTTGTCGTCTTTGAAGTTGGACGAATTCTTAAGGGGATATCTTGGGAGCAGGTTAAATTCAATCTAAGTTCGCAATCTTTTGGTAGTATTGGGATTATGGTAGTGGCTGGATTTGTTGCTGTTGTACCAATGCTAGTATATGACTTTGTAATCATTTCATTTCTTCCAGGAGAGTATTCTACTCGTGAAATCTTGCGAAGTGGCTGGATTACAAACACATTCACAAACATAGCCGGCTTTGGTGGTTTTTTGGGAGCCACGCTACGCGCGAATTTTTATGGGAAAAATGCCTCAAAAAAGCAGGTAGTTTTTGCTTTATCCAAGATTGCTTTATTTTTATTGTCCGGATTATCATTATTTTGCATGGTTTCTCTGATTATGATTTTTGGCTTTGGCTATGATCATAGATTTGATCAATACAGTATTTGGTTAATTGGCGGGGCATTATATTTTCCCGGAATCATTATTTTTACAAAATTGACGGATTCTGAGTTTTTCAACGATCTTTCATGGAGAAAAGAGCTGGCATTAGTATTAGGTTCTGTTCTTGAATGGGGTTCAGCAGCTGGTATGTTCCTGCTGATTGGAATTCTGATGGGTGTTAAGTTTAATGTCGGCGAAGTCATGGTGCTATATTTTATAGCATCAATTATTGGTGTAGTTTCACTAGTTCCTGGTGGACTAGGCTCATTTGATGTATTCATGCTGATTGGTTTGTTTAACTTGGGTGTTGTTAATGGAAAAGGAGTAGCATGGCTGTTATTCTTTCGATTATTTTATTACATACTGCCATTTTTTGTTGGAATATTTCTATTTGTCAGGGATGCTGGAAAGCGTCTTAATCAATTTTTGGATGGAATTCCAAAGTCGATCATTCAAAAAACAGCACATGGTATTTTGACATTATTCTTGTATGTATCTGGTAGCTTGATACTGCTTGAGTCAACTGTACCTAATTTTGTTTTTAGTAATTCTGTGTTTGTTAAACTATACCCGTATACTTTTTTCTTTTTGAGTCAATTATCAAGTACTGTCTTTGCCTTTTTACTGATAGGAGTTGCTAGAGGAATCGAGGCAAAAGTAAAAAAAGCGTATTGGCCAACAATATGTGTATTGTTAATCGGGATTATAAATACCCTATGGCGCAGTTTCTCAATCGGTACGGCAGTCTTTTTAATCTTTGTCACTTTTGTGGTTGCTGTCTCGCGAAAAGAATTATATCGTGAGAATCTAACCTATTCGTTTAACAGGGTAGTAGTGGATAGTGGAATGTTTATTACAGTCTTCGGTCTGTATGCCACAGTGGGAATTATGAATTCTCCACAACATTTTATAAGACATAAGGTTCCAACTGCACTGCTTTTTCCGTCAGAAAAAATTTGGTTTTCAGGATTTCTCGGAATGGTGATTGCTGCGGTCATACTGATTATCGTTTTTAGATACTTTACAGCTAATAAGTCAATTTTTTCGAATATGGATTTTCCAGAAGAGAGAATAAAAGCTGTTGTTGAAAAATATGGTGGCAATGAAACAAGTCATTTAGCATATTTAAGAGACAAGCAATTTTATTTCTTCCAAAAAAATGAAGAAGATCAGTTATTTTTTATGTATAGAAAGAAAGCTGATAAAATTATAGTAATGGGAGAACCAGTAGGTAATCGTGAATATTTGAGAGAAGCTGTCACACAGCTAATGGTGGATGCTGATGTACAGGGATATCAGCTTGTCTTTTACGAGATAGGCAATGAATTGACACTGTTGCTGCATGACCTAGGATTTGATTTCCTAAAGACTGGTGAAGAGGGCTTTGTTGAACTTGATTCTTTTACACTCGCTGGGAAAAAACAACGTGCGCAGCGAGCGTTAATGAATAAATTTGAGAGAGAAAATTATTCTTTCTCTTTTGAAATGCCGCCATTTTCAAAGGAAAAGTTAGCAGAATTTAAGGAAATCTCAGATGAATGGCTGGATGGGCAGGTCGAGAAGGGATTCTCTCTTGGATTTTTTGATGAATACTACCTTAATCAGGCGCCAATAGCTGTAATACGCGATTCTAAGGGCAATGCTGTTGCATTCGCTTCAATGATGCCTACTGGTGGTAAAAGGGTTTTATCAATTGATTTAATGCGTCACAAAAAGGATGCCCCTTCTGGAATAATGGATAAGATCTTCATAAGTTTATTTGAGTATGGACGCGAAGAGCATTATGAGTATTTCAACTTAGGAATGGCCCCTCTAGCGAATGTAGGAAAATCTTCGTATAGTTTCATTGAAGAAAGGGCCGCCCACTTAATTTATGAATATGGGTACCGAATCTACGGATTCCAAGGCCTGAGAGCATATAAAGAGAAATATGTTACAAATTGGTATCCCAAATATACTGCCTATAGGCGTAGAAGTTCTGTTATGGTTACAATGGCAGAGGTAGCTAGTGTGGTAAACCAGTCTCCAAAGGGAAGAAAAGGATTTTTTGCACGCGCTACATTCTTTAATAAGTAATAATGAACTCATTAATCGATATGCAAAGTGAAGCACCAAATGAAGTATTTAAGGGTTTGTTATAAAAGCAAGAAGGCTATAAGCGAAAAATTATTACTTTTTCGCTTATAGCCTTTTTTATGAGTTAGTAATGAATCTATTCCATTTATAATCCAATATTGTAATCTTCATCAGACATTGGCTCAACGTCACCTAAAAGATAACCATTGCCAACTTGAGAGAAGAAATCATGATTGGAAGTAGAAGTAGAGATTCCATTCATAACCACGGGATCAACATCATCAACTGTATCAGGAAAAAGAGCATCCAGGCCTAAGTTCATCAATGCTTTGTTTGCGTTGTACCTTAGAAAAGCAAGTACTTTTTCTGTCCAACCAACGGTATCATATAATTCGTGAGTATACTTTTCCTCATTGTCGTACAAATCATAAAGTAATTCATAGACCCAAGAGAGCAGTTTACTTTGCTGCTCTTCATCAAGTTCGTTGAAACCGAGCTGAAATTTATATCCAATGTAGGTTCCGTGCACGGATTCATCACGCAAAATCAACTTAATGATTTCTCCAACATTGGCCAGCTTATTGTGGCCAAGCCAATAAAGAGGAGTGTAGAAACCAGAATAGAAGAGGAAGGTTTCAAGAAAGACCGATGCAACCTTTTTCTCTAATGGGGTTCCTGTACGATAGATACTAGTAATCTTATTAGCCTTATATTGTAAATATTTGTTGGTATGAGTCCAATCAAATATTGCTTCGATTTCTCTAGGGGTATTTAAGGTTGAGAATATAGAAGAATAGCTTTTTGCATGAACCGATTCCATAAACTGAATATTGTTTAAAACAGCCCGTTCATGCTGAGTCCTGATATCCTTCATAAGAGAGTCCATGCCATCTTGGGACTGAACAGTATCTAACAGTGTCAAGCCTCCAAAAACATGTGCCACAACTTCTTTATTTTCATCACTGAATTTACGCCAATCGGGTAAATCATTCGACAGAGGGATTCTTGTGTCCAACCAGAACTGTTCTGTCAATTTTTCCCAAGTTGCTTTATCAATCTGATCTTCAAGTTTATTCCAATTAATTGCTCGGTAGAAATCTTCCATTATTTATTCATGCTCCTTAACTATTAGATAACACAGCTTTCACACTCGTTTGCGCCAACTTCATTTTGATCATCTGTAAATGTTCGAACATAATAAACTGACTTAATGCCCTTAGCGTGTGCGTAGTTACGCAAAATTGATAGATCACGTGTGGTCATCTTGTTGGTTTTTCCATTTTTCCATTCGTACATGCCCTCGGGAATAGTAGAGCGCATAAACAGTGTCATACTCATACCTTGATCAATATGTTGCTGTGCAGCAGCATATACATCAATAACTTTGCGCATATCCGTATCATATGCAGATTGATAGTACGGGATCGTATCATTTGAAAGATAGGGAGCTGGATAGTAAATCTTACCGATTTTGCGCTCTTGGCGTTCTTCAATACGATTGATTATTGGGTGTAAGCTAGCAGTTGTATCATTAATATACGAGATTGAACCATTAGGAGCAACGGCAAGTCTATTTTGATGATAGAGTCCATCTTTCATAACAGCATCTTTGAGGTTTTCCCAATCCTGTTTTGAAGGAATAAAGATATCTTTGAAAATCTCTTGAACTTTTGCTGTTTTTGGTTGGAAATTACCCTCCAAATATTTATTGAAGTACGAGCCATCAGCATAAGAACTCTTTTCAAAGCCGTTAAAGACAACGCCACGCTCTTTGGCAATATGATTTGAAGACTGCAAAGTCCAGTAGTTTAATAGCATAAAGTAAATATTTGTAAAGTCAATTGACTCTTCGGATCCATAGAAAATATGATTTTTGGCAAAGAAAGCATGCAACCCCATTGCACCTAGTCCGATAGTATGTGCAAGATGATTACCATTTTGAATTGAAGGAACTACATCAATTTCTGAGTGATCAGTAACATAGGTAAGTGCACGCACCATTGCATCAACAGAATTTCCAAAATCAGGCGATGCCATTAAATTAACGATATTGGTTGAACCTAGGTTGCAGCTAATGTCTGTACCAAGTTCGTCAAAGTTCTGAGTATTGTTGACAATCGATGGTTTTTGAACTTGTAAAATTTCAGTACAGAGATTACTCATAATGATTTTGCCATCAATTGGGTTTTCACGATTGGCTGTATCAATATTGATAATATAAGGATAACCAGACTCTTGCTGTAATTTGCTGATTTCGGTTTCGAGATCGCGTGCCAAGACCTTCTTCTTAGGAATATTGGGATTAGCGACAAGATTGTCGTATTCTTTTGTAATATCAATGTAGGAAAACGGTTTGCCATACTCACGTTCTACGCCCCAAGGATCGAAAAGATACATTTCTTCATTATTACGTGCAAGTTCATAAAACTTATCAGGCACTACCAAGCCCAAAGAAAGAGTCTTAACACGAATTTTTTCATCGGCATTCTCTTTTTTTGCAGATAAGAAAGCAACAACATCTGGGTGGAAGATGTTTAAATAAACAACACCAGCACCTTGACGTTGTCCTAGCTGGTTCGAATAAGAGAAGCTGTCTTCAAGAAGTTTCATGACCGGTACAACACCGGAAGCGGCACCTTGAATGTTCTTGATAGGGGCGCCTGCACCACGCAAATTACTGAGAGTAATCCCAACACCGCCACCAATTCGTGATAGTTGGAGCGCGGAGTTTATCCCGCGTCCAATAGAATTCATATCATCCGTAACTTGAATCAAAAAACAAGAAACAAGTTCGCCACGACGCTTACGGCCAGCGTTCAAGAATGAAGGTGTAGCCGGTTGATAACGTTGATGAACAATTTCATCAGCGAGTGTCATGGCTAACTTTTCATCTCCATCAGCAAAAAAAAGTGCATTTGCGGCGACGCGGTCGATGAAGCTTTCGAGATACAGTGCATTGTCATTTGTTTTAAGTGCATATTGAGCATAAAACTTATATGCAGACATGAAAGTTTTGAAAGTAAAGTTCTGAGCTGATAGGAATGAATACAGCTTTTTGATAAATTGAAAATCATATTTTTCGATGAATTCTTTTTCCAGATAATCATTCTCAATCAAATAATTGAAACGTTCTTCTAAAGAAGAAAACTTCATCGAATTCGGTTCAATATTTTCTTTCAGGAAAGCAGCAAGTGCTTCTTTGTCTTTGTTTAGTGGAATTTGTCCGTTTACTGGAATATTAATTTCATTATTTAGATCATAGTAGGTTACTTTAGCACTATCTAACTGTTTTAATGTCAATTTCATTCACCACTTTCTTAAAATTTGCAACATCTTTAGGGGTCCCACTAAATTCGAACGAATATACTAAGGGTACTTGATATTCGCGCGCTATGTCTTTTGCGGTAAAAATAAAAAGTTCGGCAAAATTTCGATTACCTGTGCCTGCAACTCCAAGCAAATTTTGCCGATTAAAGCTATAATTAAGAAAATCTTCTACGAATTCTGTTATTTCTTTTTCATAGGTAGGAACCACAAGTATGTAAGGTTCATTTACCGCAAAGAAGGGATCTGTTGGTGTGATCTCAACACTTGAAAAATCTAATTTATTTATGAATCTGCGCGTTTGACCGGTAACACTGAAAAAAACGATTTTCATTGTGTGACCAAATTTCTTAAAAGATCAGGACGAAAACCATTGATGATTGGATCGTCATTGTCCTCAATAACTGGAACAGAACGGAAACCTTTCTCCTTAAGATAATCAATGTATTGTGGCTCAGTATTTATATTGTGTTCTTCAAAAGAAATATTGTGTTCACTTAAGAACTTTTTAGTCATCTTGCATTGAATGCAATTATTTTTTGTGTAAATGGATAAACTCATAACTAGCACCTCGCATTAATTTGTTGTATGATTAGTATACATCATTTATCAGAATAAGCAAGAAACAAATACTATATATTGTGTTTGTTTCTTTTACTAATATACGATATATAGTACTTTTTCTAAAGACTGAAGGACTATTAGAATTATGATGTTTTAAATACTTTGAACAATTATTGAAAAGGTAGGAATAAATGGGAAATTATTATTATTCAAAAAACCCTGAGGTAGTGCACGAAGAAAAAAGATGGGATTTTGATATTTTAGGGAATAAAATTAGTTTTGTGACAGATAATGGTGTTTTCTCGAAAACAACTGTCGATTATGGTTCAAGGACACTGATTAACAACTTAAAAATCGAGACAATGCGAGAAGGCAGAATTTTGGACCTTGGCTGCGGTTATGGCCCAATCGGTTTAGGAATAGCAAAAAGCAATCCAAAATTAATTGTTGATATGGTGGATGTTAATGAACTTGCACTTTCATTAGCAAAAAGAAATGCGGAATTAAACGGGCTTAAGAATGTAAATATTTGGGAGTCTAATGTGTATGACAAGATTGAATGTACAGATTATAATCTGATTTTATCGAATCCGCCTATTCGTGCAGGGAAAAAAATTGTTTCGCAAATCCTAGCGGAAGCAGTCAGTCATCTTAGTGTTGGTGGTAGGTTAGTTGTGGTAATTCAAAAGAAACAAGGTGCGCCCTCAGCCAAGAAATTAATGGAAACAGTTTTTAATAATTGTGAGGTAGTTGCAAGAGATAAGGGCTATTTTATTTTAGAGAGCATAAAACTCGTCTAAATCGGAGGTGAATTTTGATTTTAAATAATCTTCAAAAGGAATTCTTCATGAAAGAAGCCATCTATGAGGCACAAAAAGCGGCTGAAGTTGGTGAAGTGCCGATTGGATGTGTAGTTGTGGTTGATGGTAAGATTGTTGGTCGAGGCCATAATCTTAGAGAGCATTCGCAAGATGCAACCATGCATGCTGAGATATTGGCAATTCAAGAAGCAAATGCTTTTTGCAAAAGCTGGCGTCTACCTGAAGCTCAGCTATTCGTAACGCTAGAGCCTTGCCCAATGTGTAGTGGTGCAATTCTTAATTCAAGAATTGAACGAGTCTATTATGGAGCGATGGATCCCAAAGCAGGTACAGTCGGGTCGTTGATGAACTTGTTGGACGATAATAGATTTAATCATCAAGTAATTGTTGAAAAATGTTGCATGGAGGCTGAATGCGGACAGCTGCTTAAGGATTTTTTTAAGAATGTTAGACTAAAAAAGAAGAAATCAAAGCGAAAGGACTAGCATTTTTTCAGTATTTCATGTATCATAGAATATGCCGCAAGGCCTTGGGACAATGTTGTCCTTGTGAACCGTGTCAGGTCCGGAAGGAAGCAGCACTAAGCTCGGTTCGGCATGTGTCTCAAGTTAATATGACATTTATCTCCCGACTGTCTTGTGGTCGGGAGTTTTTTAAATTGCAAAAGATAGGAGTGTTAGCATGGGATATCAGGCCCTATATCGTGTCTGGCGACCACAAAAATTTGTCGATTTAGTTGGTCAAAAGATGATAACGCAAACTTTACAAAATGCAATTATGACCCAGCAAACAAGTCATGCTTATCTTTTTACAGGGCCGCGTGGTACTGGTAAAACTTCAGCAGCAAAGATTTTTGCAAAAGCGATTAATTGTCATAACCAGAAGGATGGGGAGCCTTGCAATGAATGTGCAACCTGTCGGGCAATCACTGAAGGACGATTAAATGATGTAATTGAAATCGATGCTGCGTCTAATAATAGTGTAGATGAAATTCGTGATATTAGAGATAAGGTCAAGTATGCTCCGACTCAGGCCGATTACAAGGTATACATCATTGATGAAGTTCATATGCTTTCGACAGGGGCATTTAATGCATTACTGAAGACCCTTGAAGAGCCTCCTAGTAATGTAGTATTTATTCTGGCGACGACTGAGCCACACAAAATTCCAGCTACAATAATATCAAGAACTCAAAGATTTGATTTTAAGAGAATCACTAATGACGATATTATTGCGAGAATGCAGTACATTCTAGCGGAAAAGAATTTCAAGTATGAAGAAAAAGCCTTAAGAGTCGTTGCAAAAGCATCTGCTGGCGGGATGAGAGATGCACTAAGTATTCTAGATCAAGTACTTTCCTTTGGAAACGATGTTGTAACGCTTGAAAATGCACTGCTTATAACGGGCAGTGTCAAGCATGAGCAACTTAATCGTTATCTCAAACTAGTTTTTGAAGGTGAAACGGCTCAGGCCTTGCAAACTTTGCAAGAGATAATGTCTGAGGGAAAAGATGCAAATCGTTTGGTAGAAGATGTTATTGATTACTGCAGAAACTTATTGTTATATCAAGCTTCTCCAAGTATTGTTGAGCAAAATAGTTTGTTGGATATTGATGATGATTTTAAAAAATTAGCAGATAAGACAACAGTCCAATCATTGTATGAAGCGATTGATATCTTAAATGAACAACAGCAAAATATGCGCTTTTCTACACATTCAGACATTTATCTCGAAGTTTTAACTGTCAAATTGTCACAATTGATAAATAAAGTTCAGACTGACAAGCAGGTTAAGGGAGAGCTATCGGATGTATCCCAAGAGGAGATCACAAAACTAAAGTTACAAATTAAAGAATTAAAACAGGCTGTTAACAATTTACAAAAGGGTACAGTAAAGCGAGTTGAAAAGGCAAAGGAAAAGAAAGTACCTACAAGAAAGAAGAGTAATACAACAGTTGATTTAAAAAAGGTATATCCTATCCTTGCTGAGGCAACAAGAAATGATTTGGTAAAGTTAAAGGACATATGGCCAGATCTAATGAATATGTTATCAATTACTCAACGTGCTATTATGAATGTTAGTAAACCTGTAGCCGCTAGTGCAAAGGGTGTAATCGTTAGTTTTGATTATGATTTTTTGTATGAGAAAGCTGATGGAAATGATTCACTGAAAGATAGTTTAACTCAGGGACTGGGACGGCTAATAGGGCAAGATTATAAAATGGTATTTATGCCTAAGGAAAAATGGCCTGAAGTCAGGGAAAAATATCTTACTGAACATCGAGGAAACTCTGAAAAAGAATCAAAACCTGATGCTGAAGATAAGAGAGAAGTAGCAGATGATCCACAAATTGCTGCCGCAAAGCAGCTTTTTGGTGAGGGTTTCAGTCAAATAGTGAAAATAAAGGAAGATTAAGGAGAAGATTAATTATGATGCGTGGAATGGGAAATATGCAAGGCATGATGAAGCAAATGCAAAAGATGCAAAAGAATATGAAGAAAGACCAGGAAGAACTTGAGAAAAAAGAGTTTACTGGAAACTCAGCAAATGATTTAGTAGTTGTAACGTTTGATGGGAAAAAGGAAATGAAAGATATTCAAATTAAACCTGAAGCTGTAGATCCTGATGATATTGATATGCTTCAAGATTTAGTAATAATGGCAGTGAATGATGCAATTACGAAAATTGATAAGCAAACTCAACAGACAATGGGGAAATACACACAAAATATTCCAGGATTCTAAAATACAAATCAGGCAGAGAGGAATGTTAATATGCAATATCCAGAACCCATTGCCAAATTAATTGATAGTTACTTGAAATTGCCTGGAATTGGGGAGAAAACTGCGACACGCTTAGCTTTCTTTACGATTGATATGCAAGAAGAAGATGTAACAGCTTTTGCACAGTCATTGATAACTGCAAAAAAAGATTTGCATTACTGCAGTATCTGCGGAAATATAACTGAGAATGATCCATGCATTATTTGTGCTGATAAGCAACGAGATCAGACAAAAGTTATAGTTGTCGAACAACCCAAAGATGTAATGTCACTTGAAAGAATGCGTGAATATCATGGGCTATACCATGTTTTGCATGGTGTTCTATCTCCTATGGAAGGCAAGGGACCAGAAGATATTAATATCGCTGGTTTGGTCAGAAGACTGCAGAAAAATGCAGATTTGACAGAGGTAATTATTGCTACTAATGCGACTCCAGAAGGTGAAGCAACCGCAATGTACATTTCACGACTAATCAAACCGGCACACATAAAAGTGACAAGATTGGCTCATGGATTAGCAGTAGGCAGTGATATTGAATATGCGGATGAGATGACGCTGTTTAAAGCAATTGAAGGCCGGCAAGAAATTTAGAGAGGATGATTGGCATGCTTGGTGGAAAAAAACAAAGATTGAGAAAAGAATATGATGAAAGACTGCTTGATACGATTGATTTAGCAGCCGCTCAATGGGAACATGCTAAGCAGACTCAAAGGGCAGTCAGAGAAGAAGACAGTGAGTTGATTGCGCAGACTATGCTTGAAGGTGCGAAGTACGCATTTTTATATGCGGAAGCTCGCAGGAGAAGAGTTCACGGTCATATGCAGTCATCAATAATTGAACATTAAAATTTGAGTTAAGATTGTTAGACAGCTAGGGATTAGTAAAGTAAAATAGAACTATGAGTAAGTTAGTGAGGTCAAATGTGTGAGTGGAAAATTTGTAACTTTTGAGGGTCCAGAAGGCTCCGGAAAAACTACTGTTTTGAAAGGAATAGTTAGTCTGTTAAAGGAAAACAACAAGGAATATCTATTAACGAGGGAACCGGGGGGCAATCGAATATCTGAGGCGATTCGTAATATAATTTTAGATACGAGATTGGTCGAGATGGATGCACGAACTGAGGCATTACTTTATGCAGCAGCGCGGAGACAGCATTTAATTGAAAGTGTTTTACCAGCTTTGAAACAAGGAAAATTGGTTCTTTGTGATCGCTACGTAGATAGTTCAGTCGTTTATCAGGGAGCCGGACGGGGCCTAGGTGAAGAAGAAGTCTTGCAAATGAATCTTTTTGCCACAGAAGGACTTACTCCAGATTTTACTTTTTATTTTGATTTATTACCGGAAATTGGATTAGCTCGTATTAAAAAGCACAGACAAAATGAGATAAACCGACTTGATAAAGAGTCTTTGGATTTCCATAACACTGTGCATGATGCGTATTTAAAACTTGCGCATGATAATCCTGAACGGATCATTGTGATCGATGCTTCTCTTCCTTTGAGCGAAGTTATCAAGCTCACAGTTAATCAAATGAAAATAAAATTACCAGATCTTTTCAAATAAGGATTCAAAGATGGAGGAAAAGAAAATGAAAATGATCATTGCGATTGTCCAAGACAAAGATAGTAATCGGTTAAGTAATTTGTTTATAGAATCTAACATTCGTGCAACAAAATTATCAACAACTGGTGGTTTTCTAAAATCAGGTAATACAACATTTATGATTGGGATTGAAGAAGAACGAATCGAAGAAGTGCTAGACCTTATTCGTGAAACATCTAGAACACGTAAGCAATTCATGACACCTCCAATTAACTTGGATGCATCGATGGATTCATCCGCTGCTTATCCAGTGGAGGTTCAAGTTGGGGGAGCAACCGTTTTTGTATTACCAATCGACTCCTTTCAACAATTTTAGGTTTGTAAGCCATGAGTGATAATGACGAAATACGGAATCAGCAACCGGTTTTAACTGATTATTTTGCTAATGTGATAAGCCAAGGTCATCTGGCACATGCATATTTACTAACTGGTCCAAAAGGAATAGGTAAGCGCACACTAGCATTATGGATTACTCAGGGTATTTTCTGCCAAAATAAGATTGCGGGTTGTCCCTGTTTGAATTGTGAAGAATGCAGGAGAATCGAGAGTGGTAATCATCCTGATGTAGTTCATGTTGCACCTGATGGTTTATCGATCAAAGTCGATCAAATTCGTTTTCTAAAGTCAGAGTTTAGTAAAAGCGGGATTGAAGGTAATCGGAAGGTCTTTATTATTGAAGACGCTGATAAGATGACGATAAGTGCTGCTAACAGTCTATTGAAGTTTCTTGAGGAGCCCAGTGGTGATGTTGTTGCCTTTTTACTGACAGAAACAGTCAATCGAATTTTGCCGACAATAGTTTCACGTTGTCAACTGTTTGAACTTGCGAAACCTTCTAGTGCTCAGTTGATTGCGATGTTAAAGAAAAAAGGAATTACGGCGGATAAAGCAGTTATTTTAGGTAATCTGACGGATAGTCTGGCTGAATCAGAAAAAATAGCAGCAAATGAAAGTTTTGATAAACTTGTCCGGAATGTATGTGTGTGGTATTTACATATTTTACAAGAGGACGCAAGGTGTTTTGTGGAAGTGCAGACGAGCTTATTGCCCCTAATAAATAACAAAGATGATGAAGTTATCTTGTTGAATTTAATAATCTTACTTGTTAAAAATTCAATATCTGTATATTATGGTAAGAAGGATAATATTTTTGTGAAATTTCAAGCAGAGTTCACAGAATTAATAGAAAGATTGACGGCCGACAGAATTACGCAAGCTGTTGAACTAGTTCTAGAGACGAGAAGAAAGTTGGCAGTGAATGTCTCGTTCCAGAATGTTATTGAAGCATTGACGATTGATTTGAGTCAGTGTTACCACGTATAGATGAAGGTGATTTTTTGAACAAGCGGGAATTATACGATGGATTCTCCGATTTGGGTGCAGAAGCTCAGAAGATGATTGAAAAAATCGAACTCATAAAGGCAGAGATGACAAAAGTCATTGAAAAAAATGCAGAATTAGAGATTGAAAATCAGCATTTGCGAGCTCACCTTAAAGAATTAGAAGAACAAAAACAATCTGATGAACAAGGCGGATTGTCTAAATCACGCAAAAATTTAGAGATGTTGTACGAGGAAGGTTTCCATGTGTGCAATGTTGATAGTATGTATGGAACAAGACGAATCAACGATGAACCTTGTGTCTTTTGCCAGGATGTAATTTACGGGGAGAGACGACAATGACATTAAAGAAGATGAGCAGTTATCGGCGAGAAGAGCGATTAGGTGTACTTTACTTGGTGCCGACACCGATAGGCAACTTAGGAGATATGACGTATAGGGCAGTTGATGTGCTCAAAAAAGCTGATCTAATTGCAGCAGAAGATACGCGCAATACTCAAAAATTATTGAATCATTTTGAAATAAAGACACCTCAAATTAGTTTTCATGAACACAACACGCAGGCAAGAATTCCACAGCTAATAAAGAAATTAACTGAAGGAATTAATATTGCACAAGTTAGCGATGCAGGGACTCCTTCAATCAGTGATCCTGGACATGAACTGGTTGTGGCATGTGTTGAAGCAGGCATTTCAGTTATTCCATTACCTGGAGCAAATGCCGGATTGAGTGCATTGATAGCGTCAGGATTAAATCCTCAGCCCTTTACATTCATTGGTTTTATTTCACGGCGAAAAAAAGAAAAAGAAGAACAGCTGAAGTTTCTTGCTAAGAAACAAGAAACACTAATTTTTTACGAAGCACCGCACCGCCTGAAAAAAACATTGGAATCCCTTCAGGCTTTTTTTGGTGGAGCAAGGAAAATTGTTCTATGTAGGGAACTTACCAAGAGATATGAAGAATTTATCAGAGGAACAGTTGCCGAAGCGCTTGAATGGGCTAAAGAGGAACAGGTGCGTGGCGAATTCTGTATTATTTTGGAAGGTAATCCGGATATTTCTTCAGAAGAAGATAATACTGAGACGGTGAGTGTCTTACCACTAGAAGAACAAGTTGATAATTTGATTAATAAAGAGAATTATCGACCAAATGATGCAATTAAGGAAGTTGCGAAGAAAAATAACTTAAAGAAGCAAGTAGTTTACAATACTTTTCATCATATTGATGTGTAGGGAAAGACGGCGGTTTTTTGAAAGAAAATATTTTTAGCGAGTCCCACAAAATTTTGTTTTACGAGACTGATCGCACTAAAAGGACAACGATAGGGATGCTTGTCAATATCTTGATGCTGGCTTCACAAGACCAAAGTATCCAATTAGGCTTAACTGAAGAAAAGTTGAATGAGAGAGGATATGGCTGGGTAATCACACAGCATGTCTTGAAGGTTGAAAGATTACCCGTCTTTGGTGAAAATATTAAGGTATGTACCAAGGCGGATTCGTATAATCGATATTTTTGTTATCGTGATTTTTGGATCGAAGATGAAAAAGGCGAGGTTATTGTGAAGATGCACAGTATATTTGTGCTGATGGATCACAAGAAAAGAAAGATCGCGCGGTTGCTTCCAGAGTTCATTGAACCATACGAAAGTGAATATACCAATAAGATCGAACGTGTGGCTGATCCCAAGAGTGATCCTAAAAGCCAATTGGTTTCAGAAAAAAATTACCGAGTACGTTTTATGGATATCGATTCAAACCAGCATGTTAATAATGTTCATTATTTTGATTGGATGATAGACGGTTTAACTGAGGAGTTCTTGTTAACACATACGCTTGCAGAAATGAATATTAAATATAAGCGTGAAGTGCATTATGGTGAAATGGTTAACAGTGAAACAAGAATGGCAGAAAATCAGTTGATAACATATCATTTAATTAAAGCTGGTGAAGAAGAGAGTTGTTATGCTTGTTGTACATGGAGATCTAAATAATATTGACACAGAAAAATTCTGTTTTTAAAAATAAAAAGTATTAGTATGAGGAGCAAAATCGGTATTTTACCTAGCATACTAATACTTTTTTGNTTTCTATACAATTCAGAAATCTTTTATGCATTTACACAAGATATTTTACGCTCTCTTTTGTTTACAAAATTCAACTATTTGAGTTTTTCTGTTGATTAGATCTATAATAAAGTTTAGATGGGGGTAAGTATAATATAGATTCTTTAGTTTCTGTATTGTCATATCAGTTCAACAACCATTTGGATAAGGTTATTGTACCTTTATTTTTTTATTATTTAAATAATGCCATTCTTATGTATCCAACTAGCCATAAGTAAACTATTTTCTTTGTTGATAAAATGAAAGCCGGGTGAATTTTAAAATCGAGTTCTGCATTTGTTTGAAACAAAATCACATACCTTAGCTGTCTGTACTTTTGTTACAACTGCATTATTGTGTTTTAAATTTTTTATAATTAACAAATGCGGTGTAACTATTTTTAGAATTTTTAAGTTAATTAACAATTACTGACTCACTAATACAACTTATTTAAGATTACATCAGATTAATGTTGGCTTCATAAAATGAAAGGATGAATTATCGTGAAAATAACATTAATAACACAGTATTTAGAGGGACATGGCGGTACCGAAAGAGTCATTTCGAACTTGGTCAACGAAGATTTAAAAAATGAATATCAGGTTTTGATCCCTAAAAGCGGAAAACCTGAATGGCTCCAATGGATTACACGTACTACCGGCTACCAACTTAAAATTTGCCATGCACAAGATACACAAGCACAAAAAGAGTTTATTGAAAAAAATGTTTTAGCAGCAGAACCAGATATCGTTTTGGGACTCGAAGGCAGAGCTTGTGTAACTGCCTATCAGATCAGGAAAAAATATGACCTTCATTATAAAATTGTTTCTTGGGGACATACCTCCATTGCTGAATCAAACATTTTTGCTCGTCAAGAACTTGCTTTCTCAGAATATCATCTTGCAATTAGTACAGGGATAAAAAAACAGTTGATCAAACTCGGGGTCCCAGCCCAAAAAATCTTTCTGATCTATAATCCTATCCGCACTGTAAATAAGAAAACAATCAGCACACCTAAAGCTAACGCTCCTTTCCATGCAATTTTTATTGGAAGAATATTGTTGGATGATCAAAAAAATGTACGTATGCTTCTTGAATCAATGGCACAGCTTAATATTCCTTGGAAACTGGACATCTTTGGCAAGGGAGCTGATCTTCCAAAAGCAAAAACATTAGCAAATGATTTGCATATTTCACAAAACATTAACTGGCAAGGTTGGATGCCTAATCCTTGGGAAGCAATTAATGAAGCTGATTGCCTGCTGCTCTGTTCAAAATATGAGGGATTCCCAATGGTTGTTATTGAAGCTGCTTCTTATGGCTTGCCAATTGTTTCAACAAACTGTCCTACTGGACCGGCAGACATCATTAATTCCCACAATGGAATTTTAACTCCAATGAACGACCAAAAAGCTTTTGTAGCTGCATGCCGGCAAATCTATCGTTTGCGTGGTAAATATAATCATACAGATATCAAAAAAACAGTTTTGAAATTTGATATTTCTCGCTATATTAAGCACATAGAAAACATCTATAACTTAATTGCTGCTGATAATAAAAACACAGATAAATCAGCCATTAAACTTTCTTCTTTATAATA
>NZ_JQAR01000015.1:0-780 GCF_001437155.1 Liquorilactobacillus mali | reverse complement strand
GGTTCTTTATCAAGTGGTACTGATGAAATGAATTATTAAAAATAATAAGCAATTGGTCTACTTGGTCAAGCTGCTTGTTCCTGAATGGAATGAGCAGCTTTTTTAATGTGATTATGAAAATTCAAACTGACATAACTATTCTTTAATTCGATGAGAAGACGTAAACGGAAGTTTTCAAAGTTCCGGAAACCGTAAGCAGTCTTTTTAATGGCTTTGATCTTGTTGTTTGTTCCTTCCACGGGTCCATTAGAAAAGGTCGTCTGAAAGCTGTTCTTGATTTCTTGTAGATGTTTACGCAAGGTACGATTAGTTTTTTTGATGGGCTCAGGCATGCCTGCAGCTGAACGTGTTAGACTTTCTAAGAGCCTTGGATCTCGCTGCTGGACAGCTTGTAAAAGTGTTTGATAATAAACGTAAGCTTGTCGCAAAGCGGAGGACATGTTTAATAAACGCTCCACAATATCCTGTTCACATAACTGCATATTACGAAAGTTTCTGCTTTTACGATAGGTTTTAAAATCAAGTTTGGTCGAGTCTTTAGTTAACAATTTCCAATAATGTTTCAAAGCACGTGCGTTGTGCGAACCCTGTCCCGCCTGTTTCATGGTTTGTGTCCGAACTAAGTTTAAGGCCCGATAAGCTTGGGTTACGACATGGAAGCGGTCGGCAATGATCAGCGCTTGCGGAAAGATCTCATGGATCAAGGATCGATAAGGCGAGTACAGATCAACTGTGACCGTTTGGACTGCCCAGCGAGCTTGACGGTCATATTGTAAAAAG
>NZ_JQAR01000014.1:19902-53346 GCF_001437155.1 Liquorilactobacillus mali | reverse complement strand
TAAAAAAAGTACCTCACAATCATTAGACTCTTTGTCTAACAATTATGAAGCACTTCAGCACTTCATCTTGAGATGGCTCTTTTCTTTATCTCTTAGTCTTCTTTAGGATAAAAGACCTCGGTTGGATGATCTTTTTCAAACTCTGCAGCATCTTTTGCCTCACCGAATGCTGACCTACCATCAATCACGATGTCATCTTCGACAACATCATCATTTTCATTATTCTTTTCCTTATCGAATTGTTTCTTTAACTCTGAAGTTGCCTCTTTTAAGGAAGAAAGAGCCTGCTCCACATTGTCATTGTTTTTAAGACTTTCAGCTGTATCAACAACCTTTTGTTTCAATCCATTCAATGTGTCTTGAAGATCATACTCTTCATTTACATAATCACGTGCATGATTATAGTAACGTACTGCATTTTCACGCCCCTCATCAGTCAACTGTGCAACTTTTTCCTTTATTTGTTCCTGATGATCAGATAATACTTTTTTCGTTATAAAATATGCTGCCGTCCCAACCGCTAAAGTTGTAAAAACTGATAATTTTCTTCCCATTACTCTATCCTCCAGACAACTATTTATTCTTTTTTCTCAGATTGTACAATTTTCTTGCTACTCCAAGTACAACTGAAGTTTTTCCAACACTCTTTGTCGATGATGAGACTTTCGTGGCCAGTCCTCGACTTGCATTGTTCAAATCAGAGACACTCTCACTCAAGTCTGCAACTGCTTGAAAAAGTGGATCAATCGTTTTTGACTTGTCTTCAATATCCGTAAGCAGTGTATTCGATTTCGCCAAAATTGACTCCGCCTCTCTTGAAAGACCATTTATATCTGTACGCATCGATTTTACACTTTCGTTTACTTCATTCATGATTTTCCCGACTTTTGCCAGAACAATGCATAAAAAAACGACAAGCAATAAGAATGCAACTGCTGCAATCAATCCCGCAAGCTGCCCCAATGTTAATTCCATAGTTGTGCCTCCTCATTTCCTACTTGTTTATAGGATAGCATTGCAGCCAAAAAACTGCAATTAAAAGAAAATTTAACGCTATTTTTGCTAATTTTTGTTATTATAGAAATATTAAAGGAGAACGATTATTATGCAATTATTTTATTTGAAGGGTTCTGATTCGCTTACTAGTAGTGTTTCAACCCAAGTTTCTAAGCAAACCAATATTTTTACACGTTTCCTTGTCAAAATTGATTGGGACAAAATTTTTAGTAATATGGTTGCCATTACACTTTCACTTATTCTTTTATCCATTTTTTTCCTTATTGTACACTGGTTTGGTAAAAAAATTATTATCCATAGTTTTAAAAGGGCTAAAATAAATGATCATCTTTCAACAAACCGGATAAGTACAATCTATACTTTATCTTTGAATATCTTTCACTACTGTATTCTTTTCTTTTACTTTTATGCTATTTTATCCGTGATTGGCATCCCCGTTGGAACACTAATTGCCGGAGCCGGAATCTTCAGTGTGGCCTTAGGGCTTGGTGCACAGGGATTCGTTAAGGATATTGTGACTGGCTTTTTCATTCTTCTAGAACAACAATTTGATGTTGGTGATGAAGTAAAAATTGATACAGTTAGTGGTACAATTCATGCAGTTGGGCTTAGAACAACTCAAATCATTGATTATGACGGCACTTTACACTTCATTCCAAATAGAAATATCACAATTGTCAGCAATTTATCGCGCAATGATATGCGGGCTCTGATCGATATTTACTTTGATCCATCATCTGACATTCAAAAAATGACCACTATAATAAAAGATATAAACCAAAGACTTGCACCAAAATATAAAGAAATCACACAAGGACCAACAATTCTTGGTACCGTTGATAATGGTAATGGTATTCTATCTTTTCGTGTGGTAATTTATACGAAAAATGGTGCGCAATACACAGTGCAAAGAGCTTTTTTAACTGAATATCTCGAAACTTTAACTCAAAAGGGCTTTAAAATAAATAATTCTCCCGTTAATTTGGCTGCTACAACTAAATAACAGGTGATTAGCTGACAAATTAGAGTAGTGAACTGAATCATAAATATGAGCAATTTGAGACTAGATGAAAGGTTTTGACTCATGTAATACGTTTATACAGAATAAAAAAGGCTGGTTCAAGAATTTTGAGCCAACCTTTTTTTGCATTATATAAATAAATACAACTCAATAGCCGATCACAGAAAGTTTCTCTCTATTTTTTGCTGACATCTTTCATTCTGCTCTCCAAATAACCCGTCATCGCATTCACACCTTTTATAATTGCACCTTCTTTTGGTGCAAGATGTTCTGAATGTAATGAATATGGGCTATCTACTCCTAACCAAAACATTGTCCCAGGTATTTTCGACAACAAGAAACCAAAGTCCTCCCCAGTCATTGCAGGTTTTGTTTCTTCAAACACAACACCTTTAGTATTGGACATATAATTAATAAATTCTTTCGTTGTTTCATAGTTGTTTTCAACTGGGTAATACCCACCTTGATGCAGGTCTAGGTCAACTTCACAGTCAAATGCTTCCGCAACAGACTCAGCAATTTTCCTAACTCTTTTTTGAATTAATAGATTCATTTCTTGCGTTAATGCCCTGATTGTCCCATCTATTTGGGCCTTTCCAGCAATCACATTACCGGTTGTTCCTGCACTAAAATGTCCCAGTGTTACAACACCCGATTGAATTGGATCAACATTTCGGCTCACAATTGATTGAATCTGAGTTACAAAATAAGATCCGGCCACCACCATATCATTTGCATTGTGAGGAAAAGCAGCGTGACCGCTTTTTCCAGTAAAAGTTGCATGAATCTCACATGTTCCAGCAAATAAAGTTCCTTGCCGACACCCGATTACTCCCGCCTTTAAACCAGGATTATCATGGAATGCATAAATCTCATCTGGCATCCACTGATCAAGTGCCCCACTCTCATAAAGTTGCTTACCACCACTAGCATTCTCTTCAGCAGGCTGAAAAATAAATGTCATATTTACACTAGGCTTTTTTTCTGCAAAAAAGCTTAATATTCCAAGGGCAACAGTCATATGTATATCATGTCCGCAAGCATGCATTCGCCCCTCATTTTTTGAAGAAAACGGTAAGCCCGTTTCCTCAGTTACAGGCAAACCGTCAATATCAGTCCGATAACCAATTGTATAAGTTTCATCAATTCCCTTTAAATGCACTATAATTGCTGTTTTCCAAGTTTTAAAATCTAACCATTTACTATTCATACCTTTAATAATTGAAATTAATTTTTTTTGCGTTTCGAATTCTTCCATACCAATTTCAGGAATTTGGTGTAATTCGCGTCTTATCCCTACTAATTCTTTCTCCGTCAAAATCATTAAACTCATTCCTTTTAGTCAATAATTATATGCCATAATTCATCATAAACAAATAAAAAAATACGTACTATATATCAAGATTATGAGACCGATATTCCACAAAACCATCCAATAACCAAACGAAGAGGCTTGAGTCAATGCCCCAGCCTCTTCTACAACTACTTGGTTTTATTCTAAATATTACGTAAGTCTTCCACTAAATCAGTTTTACCTTCTTTAATTTCTGAGACATTTTTAACCTTTTTAGCCGGCATTCCAACTACAACAGTCCCTGGTTCTACATCATGTGTTACCACGGCACCAGCACCAACTACAGCACCTTTACCGACACGTACACCTTCCAAAACAACTGCATTAGCACCAATGAGTACATCATCCTCAATGGTAACTGGTTGAGCCGAAGCAGGTTCAACTACCCCAGCCAATACTGTGCCTGCACCAATATGACAATTTTTGCCAACCCATGCACGCCCACCAAGAACTGCACCCATATCAATCATTGAGCCTGCACCAATTTCAGCACCAATATTTATAACAGCACCCATCATGATAACAGCATTATCACCAATTTCTACTTGATCGCGAATAATCGCACCTGGTTCGATTCGTGCATTAAAGACTTTCTTATCAATCATTGGCACTCCAGTATTTCTTCCATCATTTTCCACATGGTACTGACTAATGTTTGCCTTATTATTATCTAAAAATGTAGAAACATCCTTCCAATCACCAAAAAGAACGCCCGTCTTATCTTCAAAATATGTCTCAAGGGTGGCAGGAACTTCAATCTTATCTAATGTTCCCTTTAAATATACTTTTACAGGTGTTTTTTTCTTTGAATTTGCAATTGTTTTAATAATTTCTTCAGTGTTAAGTTTTGGCACATTGATTCCTCCCTTATTGTAAAAAACTAATCTTGTATCGTGCTTGATTCCTTTTCTCTGATAGCATAATACTTATCAAAATCATGCGTCATATAGTTGACGGCCTTTAAAACCTCACGTCTCGTAACAATCCCAGTAAAGACACCATCATCATTTACAACAATTAAAAATGGATGGTTTATCAGCAAATGCAAAATTTCTTCCACATCATATGGCAACTTAATAGTTGGAAAGTCTTTTTGCATTACTTCAGACACTTTCTTCTTACTCAAACGAGTCGGATCAATCCCGTTTAATCCAAGCATTGTCTCTGTTAACATGGATAACGTCAGTATTCCCTTAAAATGCTGCTCTTTATCAAGAACAGGAATCGATGAATATTTGACTTTAGTTAAGACAAGAAATGCGTGATCCAAATGGTTATCTTCTTGTACATTTGCAACTATTTCTGCTGGAATCAAAAAACCATCTTGTTTAGAGATTAGCATTTGTTCCATCTGCTTAGTAATCACGACAAATAACCTCCTTTATCCAATACCTCCATTCTAAATTATTTTGAGCAAAAAACCAACAGAAATTCTTTAAAATAAAGTAAAAAGTAATATTTACTTATATTTTTTTTATGCTACTATTAGAAAGTATTATTTGAAGGAGGTAGTCATGGAATATTCTTTAGCAATTCGGCTTTGCGCTGAATTTTTTGGTACTGCTATCATGGTAATTCTTGGTAACGGTTCAGTAGCTACTGTTGATCTTGAAAAGACCAAAGGTAGCCATGGGGGTTGGATTGTGATTGCTGTTGGATACGGCTTTGCAGTTATGATCCCTGCTTTAATGTTTGGCACTATTTCAGGTAACCATATCAATCCAGCTTTTACAATTGGGCTTGCACTTTCTGGACTTTTTCCCTGGAGTGATGTTTTACCATATATTACAGTTCAACTTTTAGGAGCAATTATTGGACAATTTATTGTTTATTTATGTTTCAAGCCCCACTATGATTTGACCAAGAACACAGCTCTTGTGCTTGGTACTTTCTCTACTTCGGATGCAACATCAAGTAGGCTCAATGGTTTTATAAATGAGTTTTTTGGTACATTTATTCTTGTTTTTGGAGCATTGGGTATCACCAATTCACCAAGTTTTAGTCATGGTAACCAAATGTCTGGCTTTATTGGAATAGGGCTTTTAGTTATGGTTATCGTTGCTTCATTTGGTGGTCCTACAGGGCCTGCATTAAACCCTGCTCGTGATCTTGGGCCAAGAATTTTACATCAGCTTCTTCCACTCAAGTACAAAGGTACCTCTAACTGGAAATACAGCTGGGTTCCAGTTGTTGCCCCAATTCTTGCAGGTATTTTAGCTGTTGCTTTGTATAAAATAATCTTTTTATAAACTTTTAATAATCTAAATTAAACTAATCAAATAATACATATAAAAAGGACTGGGTCAAAAATAAATTTTAGATCCAGTCCTTTTTTACTTCACATAAATATATTCCATAATTCAGAATTCTCCGATTAATTTCGTAACACTCACAGCAAAGAAAACTGTGCTGTTCTGCTTCTATATAAACCTGCTGTTAATTTAATGGATCACCATACCATTTTTGATACATTGATTCGATTATGGTCATAGTGTGCATAGTCAGTTCAGGTGTTACAACGGAGCTTTTCAATTCATTATTTAACAGAGACTCGTTTATATGATTGATTTCATATACAATCTCACTTTGTTGGCCATCGGCTGTAAATTTCTTTGCTTCACTGCCATCCGTTTTCAAGTACGCTGACTTAGACTCCCAATAATCTGGAATTTCCAACTTTCCCTTTGTTCCATATACCACTATCTTAGTTTCCAAGCCAAAATCAGTTGCGATAATAATATTTGCTAAAATATCGCCAGCTTTTAAAGCCAAATTACATCTGGTATCTGCTTCGCCAACTTCATTGAACTCAAATCCGTTCCATTCCGTGACATCTTTTCCAGTTAAATACTGAATAAGCCCTATTGGAGTCGTTCCACCATTTATGAAAGCACCACCTCCAGCAGATAGCTTTGTAAACCATTCTTTTTTATCAGTAGTATCATAATTTTCTTGAATATCTATGAAGTTTACGTCACCTATTGCACCTTCATCAATTAACTGCTTTGCCTTCTCGATGATTGGCAAGAAAACTGCACTTTGAGACTCCATGATAAACAAATTCTTTTGTTGGGCCAGCAAAAAGAGTTCACGAGCACCGACTTTGTGCCTCGTAAATGGTTTTTCCAATAAAACATTTTTCCCAGCCTCTAATGCAGCTTTAGCACTCTCATAGTGATCTTCATTTTTTATAGCTAGGTAAACAATATCAATTGAATCATCATTGAACAATGATTCCAATTTGTCATAAGTATTTTGTATCCCCATCTTTTGGGCTAACTGCTGTGCTTTTTCATAATCATGCCCAAAATTTGCAACTGCTTCACCTTTTGAACTTTCTTTCAATGCCTCAACAAATTTGACTGCTAATCGATTAGTACCGACGATTCCATAACGGATTTTTTCTGCCATTATACTCACCTCATCATTGATAATAACTGCTTTTTATCCATTGTATCAGAGTTGATGGCAGTTTCGTAATTATATTGGACTATATTTTTTTATTTTTCAAAATTATGCTGCGCAGATTGTCTCCATCCTCTTCTGAACCAATCGTCACGCGCAACCAATTCTTTAATAGACCACGCCTAATTTGATATCCATTCTTCAATAATTCATCAGCTAATTTATTAGCATCGGGATAATTGAAAAAGATAAAATTTGCCTGACTAACATAGTACTTAATCTTATTTTCTTTAAAGAAATTTTCCCAATTATCCCTCTCGATTCGCGTCTTCTCAACAGAATTATTGACGAAATCCTGATCTGACAATGCTGTTATTGCTGCAACCTGTGCAAGTGAATTCAGATTATATGGCAACCTCACTGCCTGCATATAGTTTGCTAATTTCTCATCCATCACTGCGTAACCAACACGATAGTTTGCCAATCCGTATGCTTTGGAAAAGGTTCTTAACAACATCACATTTTTGTAATTTTCTAATTCTGATAAAAAGCTGGCATTCTTGGTTTTCGTAACATAATGAATGTATGCCTCGTCTAACAAAATCAAAATATTATCCGGAACACTATCAAAGAAAGTCTTTAATGTATCAACATCCTCATACGTTCCAGTCGGATTATTAGGATTACATATCCAGATAACCTTTGTTTTATCTGTAATCTGCTTCAAAAAGCCTTCAAAATCATAGTGCCCATTTTCAGGTAAACATGGGACCTCAATAACTTTTGCACCTTCGATTTGAGCATGCAGTGCATATTCCGAAAACGTCGGCTTACTAAGTATTACCTCATCCCCAGCCTCAAGGAAGATACGTGAAATCATCGTAATAATTTCGTCAAGACCAACCCCAAAAACCAGCTTTTCTGGAACTACACCTATGAAATCTGCGATCTTGTTCCTTAAGTCATTTGCATATCCATCTGGATAACGGTTTTCTTCTCCAAAATTCCAGTTTAAAATTGCTTCTTTTACTTTCGGAGAAGTTCCAAATGGATTCTCATTTGCAGATAGTCTAACTAACTTATCTAATCCCAATCGTTTTTTTACACTCTCAATAGGCTCTTCAGGTATATAATTCTCAATCTTCTTTATTTGCGATTTCATTAGTATCTCCTTATAGGTCTTGAATTTTACGACGATCCTTAGTTTTACTCATCAAACCTTCTCTTTTAGCAAGTTCCACCTTTATCTCATCAAATCCCACTCCTTGTTCTACAAGAAGGACCATCAAATGATAAAGTAAATCTGCAGTTTCGTATACTAATTCACTCTTATCAGGATTTTTCGAAGCAACGATTACTTCTGTTGATTCTTCACCAACCTTTTTTAGAATTTTATCCAGCCCTTTGGTGAATAAATAATCCGTGTAAGATCCTTCCTTAGGATTTTCTTTTCTGTTCAGCACTAATTGGTATAATTCTTCTAGATTTTGCATTTTACTTTTCTCCTTTGAAATTAATTTTTTCGAAAAAGCAGGTTCGTTTTCCAGTATGACAGGCTGGCCCAACTGGTTGTACACGTATTAAAAGCGTATCTTGATCACAGTCAAGTAAAATACTTTTCACAACTTGTGTATTGCCACTGGTCTCTCCTTTGTGCCACAATTCTTGCCTCGAACGTGACCAAAACCAGGTTTCACCAGTCTCAATCGTTTTTTCATAACTTTCTTCATTCATCCAAGCAACCATTAAAACATCGCCTGTTTTATCATCAACAATTACACTTGTTATTAAACCCTTTGCAAAATTAGGTCTGCTCATCTAACGTTCACCCCTTGATTTTTCAGTATCTTCTTAAGATCAGGGATTGTAATCTCACCGTAATGAAAAACTGACGCCGCCAGCGCTCCATCGACCGTACTCTCCTGAAAAACATCGGTAAAATCTGTACTTATCCCAGCTCCACCAGATGCGATAATCGGTACATCGACCAGCGCAGACAGTTTTTGGTATAATTCAATGTCAAAACCCGATTTTGTTCCATCTTTATCCATACTTGTAACAAGCAACTCGCCTGCACCAAGTCTGACAACTTTTTGGGCCCACCCCAGTGCATCAATTCCAGTGGCCGTCTTACCGCCATGGGTGTAAACTTCATAATAGTCCTTTTCCACATTCCGCTTAACATCAATTGCCACCACGATACATTGATTGCCGAATTTTTTTGCTCCAGCCGTTATCAGTTCGGGAGTTGCTACTGCAGCAGAATTCAGCGAAATCTTATCCGCACCTGCTCTCAACAATTCTTGCATGTCTTCAACAGACTTAATGCCGCCGCCAACCGTTAATGGCATAAACACTTGGCTGGAAACACGTTCAACTACTTCTTTCATTGTTCTTCTTTCTTGGTTCGTAGCTGTAATATCAAGAAAGACTAATTCATCTGCACCTTGTTTTTCATACTCTGCCGCAATTGTTGCAGGATCACCAACATCAACAAGATTTACAAAGTTAATTCCCTTTTTTACTCTCCCATTATCAACATCTAGGCAAGGAATAATTCTCTTAGCCAGCATTATCGTTCACCTCAGCAATCTCCTCTAATGTCAATCTGCCTTCAAACAATGACTTGCCGACCACCATATCTTTCAAACCAGCTGCTGCTAGTATTTTTACATCTTCAATATCACGAATTCCGCCAGATGCAATAATGTTGCAGCCATTAAAACTTTTTTTAAGCTTTTTTAACAGCTCAACATTAGGTCCGTTCATCGTACCATCCCTTTGAACATCAGTTACTATAAAGTTTCTGGCTCCTGCCTGTTCCATCTTAGCAATTAAAGTTTCCATCTTTGTATCAGATGTGTCCAGCCATCCATTTACCGCTACAAGCTCGTTAGTTCCATCCACACCTATTACAATTCTATCTGCACCAAATTTTTTTAAAGATTCAACTACGAATTCAGGATTGAACAATGCGGCAGACCCAATAATTACACGGTCAATTCCAAGGTCAAGATAGTGTTTTACGCGGCTCAAATCTCTAATACCGCCACCAATTTCGATTAGTCCAGTGAATACCTTCCTAATATCCTTGATAACCGTTTCGTTTTGTGGTGTTCCCTTCAAAGCACCATCTAAATCAACTAGATGCAAGCACTTAATCCCAGCTTCTTGATATTTCTGAGCTTGTAGTGCCGGTGTCTCTTCTATTAATGTTTCTTCTGCAAAGTCACCTTTGTATAAACGGACACTCTTACCTGATTTCAAATCAATTGCTGGAAAAATCATTGTTTAACCACCTTCTCTGAAAATGTTTTTAGAATATTTAATCCTACCTTACCACTTTTTTCAGGATGAAATTGTGTTCCAAAAACATTCTTATTTTGAACCATAGCGGGTATTTCCACCCCATAGTCCACTGTTGAAATTAAATATTGCTTGTCGCAGACTGCGTAATATGAATGTACAAAATATGTATATTCATTAGCAATAAATTCAAAATCAGTTTCATCTTTCTTAAGATGGTTCTCATTCCAGCCCATTTGAGGAACTTTCAATCCACTTTTTTCTGGAATAGCACTAATTTTGCCTGGGATTAGGCCTAACCCCTTATGGTTCCCATATTCACTTGATTTTTCAAAAAGCATCTGCATTCCGAGACAAATTCCTAACAAAGGTATTTTATTGACCAAAACTGCTTCTTTAATAACACCAATTAAATTCTTTTTCTCTAAAGTTTCCATTGCGGGTCCGAATGCACCCACGCCAGGTAATATTAATCCAGAACTTTTCATAATTTTCTCTGGATTATCTGTTAACTGAACCTCAATTCCAAGATATTTAAATGCCTTAATTACATTGAATGTGTTTCCTGCATCATAGTCGATTATTGAGAGCACTTAAATCACTCCTTTCGTTGAGTTCACACCTTCAATCTCTGGATTAATTGTTACTGCTTTTCTCATTGCCCTGCCAAATGCTTTGAATAAGCTTTCAATCTTATGGTGCGTATTTCTCCCATACAGAATTTCAGCGTGTAAGTTCATCTCAGTACTAAATGCAACCGCCTGGAAGAAATCTTCCACAATTTCAGTTTCAAAGTCACCTAAGCGTGGATTCTCTAATTCTGCTTTAAAAACAAGATATGAACGTCCACTCAAATCAACACAAACCCGGCCAAGTGTTTCATCCATTGGCACGAAAGCCGTTCCGTATCTTTCAATTTGCTTTTTTTCTCCCAAAGCTTCCTTAAAACACATTCCTAAAACAATCCCAGTATCCTCAACTGTATGATGTGGATCAACATTTAAATCGCCATCTGCTATTACTTCCAGGCCAAAACGTCCATGCTTTGCAAAGAGCGTCAGCATATGATCAAAGAAACCAACTCCCGTATTAATTTTGATTCCTGTTTGCTTATCTAAGTTCAACTTAATTTTTATTTTTGTTTCTGCAGTATTCCTTGTAACCTCAGCTTCTCTCATATTAATTCTCCTTTTGATTGAATCTTTCTTCAATAGCACGGGCATGTGCCTCGAGTCCTTCAGCACGGGCAAGTGTTGTAATAGCTTTTAAATCGTCTGCCAGTGATTCTTTTGAAAAATTGATAAATGATGTTTTCTTAACAAAATCATAAACACCTAATGGAGATGAAAACTTAGCTGTACCACCAGTTGGTAATACATGATTTGGTCCTGCAACATAATCTCCGAGTGGTTCACTTGCATACCTGCCCAAAAAGACCGAGCCTGCATTTCTGATTAAGCTCAAATATTTCATTGCATCTTCAAGCTGTACTTCCAAGTGCTCTGGAGCAACAACATTCATCAATTCAAACATTTCCGGAATAGATTTCATTACGGCGATAAATCCTCGTTCATTAATTGACCTTGTTGCTATATCCTTACGAGGAAGCGTTGCTAATTGTTTTGTTACTTGATCGCTAACTGCTTGTGCTAGCTGTTCATCATCCGTTATTAAAATTGCACGGGCACGGACATCGTGTTCTGCTTGAGAAAGTAAGTCAGCAGCCAATTCGTTAGGCTTGGCATTCTTATCAGCCAATATACCAATCTCTGAAGGGCCTGCAACCATGTCAATTGCAACCTTACCGAAAACCTGTTTTTTCGCAGTTGCAACATAAATATTTCCCGGTCCGACAATCTTGTTAACAGCGGGTACTGTTTCTGTTCCATATGCCAAAGCTGCAATTGCCTGTGCTCCACCAATTTGGTAAACAGCGTCAACACCAGCAATTTTTGCGGCTGCCAAAACAGTTTGACTGATTCCATCTTTTTGTGGTGGTGTCACCATGATAACTTCACCTACACCGGCAATTTTTGCAGGCAATGTCGTCATCAGAATTGTTGAAGGATATGCGGCTGTACCGCCTGGTACATAGATACCAACTCGTTCTAGCGGTGTAACTTTCTGCCCCCTAATAATTCCGGGAGTATTAGTATCAATAAAGCCTTGTTCTTTTTCAAGCTCGTGATAACTGATGATGTTCTTCTTTGCCAACAGCAATGATTCCTTAATTTCACTCGAAAGATTATCATAAGCCTCATCAATTTTTGCTGTAGGTACTTTGAAATTGTCTAGTGAAATACCATCGAATTTTTGTTCATAATCTTTAAGTGCTTCATCACCATTTTTTCTAACATTTTCAACAATTGCAGCAACGCGTCGTTCAATTTCTAAATCGGTTGTCTGCTCAGTTAATCTTGCAACTATCTTCTTCATTTCAATTAAAGATTCACGATATATTTTCATTTTTTCCGCCCCTATTTTATTAATTCTTTATTTTTAATAACTTTTTCCAACTTATCTACTAATGAATATATTTCACGCGCTTTTTGTTTTAATGACATTCTATTAGCAACAAATCTTGTTGACACTTTGTCCAAATAATCGTAAACAAAAAGATTATTTTCCCTTAATGTTGTCCCCGTTTCTGTGATATCGACAATTGCGTCAGCTAATCCTATCAATGGTGCCAATTCTACTGAACCTTCAATCTTGATCACCTCAACATCTTGTCCTAATGATTCAAAATACTTTTGCGTAATCAGTGGATATTTTGTTCCGATTACTCTGCGTCCTTCCTTGTTAATCTCAAAGTCTGTAGTCGAGGCAAGTACAAATTGACACTTTCCAATTCCTAAATCCAGTAATTCATACTGTTCATTACGATGTTCTGTCAAGATGTCACTCCCAACGATCCCAATATCTACAACTCCAGAATTTAAATACGTTGTAACATCTGGCCCCTTGGCTAAAATGAACTGATACTCTCCATCAGAAGTATTAATTATTAATTTTCTTTTCTTGTTTTTAAGCGGCTCGCAATCAACTCCAGCAGCAGTAAGCAACTCGATCACTGGTTCCTCAATTCTTCCCTTAGTCAAAGCAATCTTCAGTGACATTTCGTAAATTACCTCCTTCATCAATCATATATAATTTAGTATTTTGCCTTCGTGCAGCAATAAATGCTTTTTTTAAGTCGTCTTCCATTGACAATTCAAATTTATGCTCATTAAGAATCTTATTTACTAGACCAAGTTGATTAGGTTGATAGTATAATAAATCTTTTCTTTCTTTTTGTACTGAAATAGTAGAAAAATCCGCAAGTATTTCCAAATCAATTCCCATTCCCACAGCAGGTTCAGCCTGTTCTTGAAAATTTTCCAATAATTGATCATATCTACCGCCACTAAAAACATATTCAGAAATACTTTCCATAAAACCTTTGAAAGTAATCCCAGTATAATAATTTTGTGGAGGAGCAACGCTCAAATCTAGCAAAACCTTCTGATTCGGCAGTTGTTCCAGCCAAGAAGTAACCTGAGTCAATTCATTGATGATCTGCTGTGCTTTTTCTGGTAATACATATTCTTTTATTTTACGTAAAACCCAAGAAATATTTCCAAATAAACGCGGCCATTTTTCTAAGAATTCATACTCTTTTCTGTCTTTAAAAACAGATATATAAGCAAGATATTTTGGCATATTCTTTCTGAATAATTCCGTCTTGATCTGCTTTTTTAAGAGTTCATCTTGTGTTAATTCATCTAGAATACTGTTAGCAAATTGTGCATGTCCTAGTTCTATTTGGACTTTCCCTTGGAGAAATTCTGTACTGATTTGATTAATCAAGAGCATACATTCAAGTTCTGCTCGAATTGAAGGGTACCCCACAATTTCAATTCCTGCCTGTGTCATCTGATTATATTTGCCAGATAAAGCCTTCGATATCTTGAAACGTTCACCAACATAATAAAATCTTTGTGGGAGTTTCACATTATTAGTAGCCAAAAAGCGTGCCAATGGTAATGTTAGATCGGGGCGCAATATCAAGCTGTCATCATTACTATCAAGTAATTGATATGTACCCATCTGTTTAAGGTCAAAATCTGCAAAAACCTCTTTGTGTTCCAGCAAAGGAGTACTTACTTTCATGAAATTGTTCTCAAGAAGTTTCTTCTCAATTTCAGTTTTAATGTGATATTTCTTTGACTCACGTTTTCCAAATCCATCCCTTGTACCTAATGGTAAATTGACTTTATGCATCCGTTAATGCCTCCTTAAAAATAAAAAAGTCCTCTTAGTCTAAAATTAGACTAAGAGGACGATCACCGCGGTTCCACCTCAATTTGTCAGTACCTCACAGTACTAACCTCATGTTGAATACAAATTCAACAGCTTTAACGAGCTTATCCGAGTAAATCTACTAGCCAACAACGGCGTTTGATTCATTGATTCATAGGTGTGTTTCACCAATCACTTCGATCCCCTTTCCAGCACCAGAGACTCTCTTCACGAGCGGTAATTGACTACTCTCCTAATCAAAATCATTCTTTATTAAAAATATATTAGTTTCATTAATTTTAGATAAGCATACACTCGAACCTACTTTCTGTCAAGTGTTTCTATAAAATCTGTTAGATGATATCCATGCCCGACCTCTGCGATTGAATGTGCATCAGATCCAAATACAAGTGGAATCTTCTTTTCGCAAGCCATCTGGATAATCTGGCTCCCTGGATATACCTCATTGCAATATGGTTTATACAATCCAGCTGTATTAAAGTCCAACTCTCGCTTTTGTCTTTTAATATTATTTAAAATACCGGTAATCAATTCAAGATTATTAGCATCAAATTTTGCTGGTAATTCAAAATAATCTTGGTACTTTTTAATCAGGTTCATATGTCCTATTCTTTGTGGTGCATATTTTCCCAAGTTTGCTGAAACGGCCTGCTGAATAAGCTCAAGATATCTATGATACAGATTTCGCGGATCTGCCAAAAAATTCGAAAAACCATCAGCAAACTCTACTGTATCGTAATCGACGCACCAAAAACCATTATCTGTTCCTTTCATAAAATGAACCGATAAAATATTTTCCTGTGTTTGTGCTCCATACTCATCCAAAAATTGCTTGATTTCTTTCTCAAATCCGGGCAGATAATCAACTTCAAATCCAACCTTAATGTTGATAACATCACCATATTTCTTTTGTAAGTTCGCACATAATTTAAAATAATCATCCAATTGAGACCACTCAAGTGATGCTGTTTCTAAACCCTCGATGCTTCCTCTAAATTCTGACGCAAACCTCTTTGGCAATGGTGCATGTTCAGTAATACAATATTCTGAAAAACCAAGTTCGATCGCCTTTTCAATCATTTCTGCAGTAGAATCACCCGATCCATGCGGGCAAAGTTCTGTATGTGTGTGCCCATCTTTTTTCATAAAATTTCACCTCATTTAAATAAAATATTTGTCTAAAAAATCTTCGATATGCTTTTTGTACTCAGCAGGATTAATCCAATAGCTTTCAGCGTGACTTGCACCCTTTACAATCCACAATTCTTTTGCAGCATTTGTTGCTCGATAATTCTCCAGTGCCATATAACTTGGAACATAGTCATCTTTTTCACCGTGGATAAAAAAGATTGGCAAGTGATTTTTCTTTAATTGCTCAATCGATGAAATATCATCTAGATAATATCCTAGCCGTCTATGGTTAATTGTACTGACTAATGGATAAAATGGATATTTTGGTAAATGAAATTGCTGCTTCAATAAATAAGTTAACTCTTCATGAATGCTAGAGTATCCACAATCTGCTATGATACATGCAACTTGAGGAGGTAGGTCTTCGCCACTCAACATCTCAACAGTTGCAGCACCCATGCTGACCCCAAACAAAACGATTTTTGCCTTTGCTCCGATCCGGTAGATTACCTTATTGATCCACCTCAGATAATCCAATCTATCAAGCCATCCAAAACTAATATACTTACCCGCACTTTCACCGTGACCTCGATCATCGGGCAACAAGATATTGTATCCCATATCATAGAACATCTTTGCATAACTTGCCATTGTCTCGCCATTACCCTTGTATCCATGTGAAATGATCACGACGTTTGGTGAACTGCTCTTAGCTTTTATAAAGTATGCAGACATGCTTTCTTTTTCATTATCAATTGAGAAAGTCCAATGTTCTTTAGTAGTTTTCTTAAACCATTCCACGTATTTCCAGTAACTGTCAGCATATTTTTGTTTATCAGCGGCCGCCTCTGGAACATAGTCAACTCTTTTAAACGCAAATTTAAACAAATATTCACTCACCAAAACTGCTCCTGCAATACCCGTGCCTAAAACTGCACTCACGAATAAATTTTTCTTTCTCATCTCTTTACCTCCAACGCTTCACTGCTTACAAAAACAATTATTATCTTTATTAAAAAAAAGTACAAGTTAAACTTTTGTGTTGTTACAACAACACAAAGTCAACTTGTACTAGATTAATGCAAACTTGATTCTTAGCATATCTCTTTAAAACCTATTACTTCAAACGATCATTCAATTCCTTGCTTAGATCTTCATATCCTGGTCTATTCAATAATGCGAACATATTCTTCTTGTATGCTTCAACACCTGGTTGGTTGAATGGATTAATTCCATTTAAGTAACCAGAAATTGCAACAGCTATCTCAAAGAAGTAGATTGTGTATCCAAGAGTATACGCACTGCGATCTGGAATATTCACAATCATATTAGGTACATCCCCATCTGTATGTGCCAAAACAACACCTTGGAATGCCTTTGTGTTGACATAATCCATTGATTTTCCTTCAAGATATCTCAAACCATCTAGATTTTCTTTTTCCTTTGGTATCTCTACATCATGATTTGGCTTAGCAACTTTTATAACTGTCTCCATTAAATTGCGACGACCTTCTTGAATGTATTGTCCTAATGAATGTAGGTCTGTTGAGAAGTTAGCTGATGAAGGGTAAATTCCCTTTTGATCCTTTCCTTCAGACTCACCCATCAATTGTTTCCACCATTCTGAAAAATACTGGAGTGATGGCTCATAGTTTTCCAAGATTTCTGTTGTATAGCCCTTACGATAAAGAATATTGCGTAATGCAGCGTACTGATACGCTTCATTTTTCTTCAAATCAGCATCTTGATAAGCAACCCGAGCATCTTCAGCTCCTTGCATGATTGCATCTACATCTGCACCCGATGCAGCAATTGGCAATAATCCAACTGGTGTCAACACGGAGAAACGGCCACCAACATCATCGGGAATGACAAAAGTCTCGTATCCCTCAGCATCTGCTTCAGTCTTCAAAGCCCCGCGTGCACGATCAGTTGTCGCGTAGATACGTTCCTTAGCAGCTTCTTTACCATATTTTTTAATCAATTTTTCCTTGAAAACACGAAAGGCGATTGAAGGTTCAGTTGTCGTTCCAGATTTAGAAATAACATTAACTGAGAAGTCACGATCACCAACTAATTCAAGTAAATCATGTACATATGTTGAACTAATTGAATTACCCGCAAAAAAGATTTGTGGCGCATTTCTCTTTTCAGCAGGAAGCAGATTAAAGAAACCATGATGAATAAATTCAATTGCTGCACGAGCTCCTAAATAAGAACCACCTATTCCAATTACAATTAAAACTTCAGAATCTGATTGGATTTTTTTTGCTGCCTTCTTAATTCTTGCAAATTCTTCTTTGTCAAAATCAGCAGGTAAATTCAAAAAACCTCTAAAGTCATTTCCTGCACCGGTACCTTCACGTAATTCCTTGTCTACAGCCGAAACAAGCGCTTGCATTTCTCCTAATTCATTATCGTGAATAAATTTTGTTAAGTTAGAGCTATCAAATGAAATATGTGCCATTATGGGTATCTCCTTTTTATTCTTTTTTATTCCAACGTCATTATACAATATAATTCTCAGTTTGTGCGTCTTTTTTACGAAAAATCAAGCAAATATACTTAAAGTTACTTACAAACAACTTACAACGACTTACAATACACTTACATTATAATTTAATTTATTTTAAACATCCAGTTAAATAACTATAAAATAAAAAGGCTGCCTAAAATTTAAACTTTAGTTCAGCCTCGATAATTCATAAAATAATGTATTAGATATTGGACAACAGAATTCCGCCAATAATTATTAGGATCGAACCAAAAGTGATGAATCCCAATTCCTTTGTAGTTTTTTTCTCACCCAATAGTAAAATACTTCCAAATGTCGAAATTATTATTCCCATCTGCGAGAATGAGTAACTGATTGCAAGTCCAACCAGTGGAATTGCCAAGAACATAAAGAAGTTCCCTGTTCCCCATACAAGACCAGTAATCACATTCTTATATGTTTCTTTCCGTAAAGCATCTTTACCAAATGCAAAGAAACTTGCACCCAGAACCATTCCCAAGGCTTGTGGCAATACCATTGATTTAGTATCTACCCCTGTCCACTTAACAACTACGGCGTATCCAACATACCCTAAAGTTGATAGTGCCAGTGCCTTTATTCCGAGAGACCAATTATCTGCCTTATTTTCTTTTGCAGCTTTATTGTCTCTCAATGATGTCAGTGTGGCACCAACAATCAGAATGAAAAGTGCCAATGTTCCAAGTGAAATTTGATGTGAAGTTGTCCACTCTCTGAATAAAACCACTCCAGCAAGTGCATTAAAAACCAATTGTAAGCCCGTAGAAAGTGGGACTGTATTAGAAATACCAATTGCCTTCATCGAGTGAAACTGCTGATTCTGACCTAAACTCCAAAAAAGGCCAGATACTATACCAACAATCCAAACTTCTACAGTTGTATTTAAAACTATATGATGCCAAAAAACAATCGTAGTCAATATGCTGAAAAGCAGGGCACCCCAAGTCATCCCCAAGGTTTGCTGATTGGCACTTCCACCTAACTTTCCACTTACTAACCCGATACTTCCCCACGCAATTGCAGGTATTAGGGCGATTAACATAATATAAAAAACCTCATTTCTCTTTTTCTCTCTGCGGCATTACATTATATCAGTTTTTACCTATTTTTTACAAGTTTATAAAGCGAATTTATGCTCGGTCTTTGGAGACACTTAACACGATCGCTTTAAACGTATTTCCCTTTGCAAAAGATTTGTTAACTGCAAAATCCTCGCCTGCCCGATAAGTCTCTTCAAGTTCATAATGAAAATCAGCATTGGTAAATGCATCAGCAACTAATTGTTTAAATTTCTTCATTGAAATGCTTGCTGAGTTGGCAGTTAGGATCATTGTGCCACCATCTTGGACACTTTGTAGTGCCAGTTGAATTAAATCAAAATAATCTTTATTCAAAGAAAAAGAATTTTTCTTTCCGCGAACAAAAACTGGTGGATCTAATACCACCACATCAAACATAATATGATGCTTTTGGGCGTAATTCAGATAGCTTGTAATATCCATTGCACGTATTTCTTGTTTTTCAGCATCTATATTGTTCAACTCAAAATTTTCTTTTGCCTTCAAAATGTTTTTCGAACTTAAATCAATGCTGACCGTTTTAAATGCACCACCAACCTTAGCGGCAACGGCAACAGCAGCATTCTTGCTGAAACAACTCAAAATAATTTTTTGAGAAGCATATTTTTCCTTTAGGCCCAGCAGCAAATCGCGTTCTTCAAAATTAAAGTCAAAGTCACCACTATTTAGATGCACAGCAAAACTTATTCCATTTTGTTTGACCTCCAACGTATCAGCAGCTTTGTCACCTTGTACGTGTCTTCTCTTCAAGCCGTCGTTTTGAACGTTAAATTGCAGCTTCTCGTACACACCTTTTGCATCATTAATGGCCATGCCAAAGGCCTCATAAAGTGTTTCACGGTGATAATAAATTCCTCGATTCTCAAAGGTGAATACGTAGAATCCATCAAAATAATCAATATTCAGACCACCGATGCCATCCCCACTCCCATTAAAGAAGCGAAAAGCATTAGTCTCTTCATCATAATAAAATTTCGTACGTTTGACTTGTGCCATTGTAAATAGCTTTCTATAAAAATCAACATTAATGTACTGTTGTTCATTTAAAGAAAGAATCCAACCGTCTGAGTTTCTTTGCTTTGCAGTGTAGGCATATGCAACAAATTTCTTATCCATAACCAGCTTAATTAGGGAACCATCTTCCTCATAGCCGTTCTTGACGAAATCTCTCACACTTAATTGGGGAAAACCATCTTTATATTTTCTTGCAGCTTCTTTTGTAATTTCAATTGTTTTCAAATAAAAATCTCCTATAGTATATATTCATTGTTAATCATAACAGACTTTCTAATAAAAAACTCTGATTAATTTACTTTTATCAGCCAATTAATTCAAATTCTTATTTAGTTACTAAATCTTTTATAATTATTACAATAGTAAATTGACTTAATTTATTTTTTTGTTTTAGAATAAGTCATTCAGTGAACTTTTCGGAAAGGACGGTTCTACTCTCGTGTACTTATCAAAACTAAAAAAGAGATTAAGCTCGCGTTTCGGCTTTTTCCTCTTATTAGTCTTTCTTTTTTGGCTAAAAACAATTGCTGTATATTTAATTGACTTTCAGCTTGGAGTTACTGGAATTTATCAATATGCAGTTCTTTTAATTAATCCTATAGCAACAACTGTCTTATTTTTTGGCTGCGCTTTATATATAAAACGCACTACTCCAGCCTATTTGACACTTTTTCTAATATATATTGCAAACTCAGCGTTACTATTATTCAATGTCATTTATTATCGCGAATTTACCGATTTTATGACAATTAATGTTATTTTTGGTTACTCTTCTGTCTCAGAAGGATTAACGACTAGCTCTTTTGCACTATTAAAACCGCAAGATGTTATTATATTTGTTGATATTATTTTAATAATACTTGGATTTGCTACTCGTTTTATTAAATTTGACCGTCACCCTATTCCCACAAAACAAGCGGCTGCTATAACATCATTTGCTCTTTTCTTTCTTGTTTTTAATATTACGCTTGGTGAAATAGGCCGTCCTCAGTTACTGACCAGAGCTTTTGACCGTAATTACTTGGTCAAATATTTGGGGATCGATACTTTCACACTGTATGATGGTTTAAAAACTGCCAAGAATAATCAGGTTCGTAATGAGGCAACAAGTTCAGATTTAAATAGCATTTTACAATTTACAAAAAAACATTATGCAAAAGCAAATCCTAGTATGTTTGGTATCGCTAAGGGACGCAATGTTATCGTTATCCATTTAGAGAGCTTTGAACAATTTCTAATTAACTTTCGTTTGAATGGAAAAGAAGTTACACCCTTTTTAAATAGTCTTTACAATAGTAAATCTACTTACAGCTTCTCCAATTTCTTTAACCAAGTAGGACAAGGAAAGACTTCGGATGCCGAAAATATGCTTGAGACTAGTACATATGGATTGTCTCAAGGTTCTCTTTTTTCATCACTTGGAACCGACAATACCTTTGAAGGAGCTCCGGCTATCTTGAATCAAAGGGCAGGTTATTCAAGCGCTGTTTTCCATGGGAATAAAGGTTCCTTCTGGAATCGCAGTAATGTATACAAAAATTTAGGATATCAAAATTTCTTTGATGCAAGCTATTTTAATACGAATGCCAATAACCTCACAGAATATGGCTTAAAAGACAAATTACTCTTCCACGATTCTGTTAAATATTTAGAAAGACTCCAACAGCCTTTCTATGCCAAATTTATTACTGTTTCCAATCATTTTCCATATGAGCTGGACGACCAAAATACAAGTTTCAAGGCAGCTAATACAGGTGACAGTTCTGTTGACAACTATTTTGTGACCGCTCATTATCTAGATCAGGCTGTTAAAGAATTCTTTGATTATTTGAAGAAAAGCGGGCTGTATGATAACTCAATGATTATCATATATGGTGATCATTATGGTATATCTAACTCACGTAATCTGAAGTTAGCATCACTGCTGGGTAAATCATCGTCCACTTGGACCGATAATGATAACCTTCAAATGCAGCGTGTGCCATTTATGATTCATCTGCCAGGAACTCAAAATGGTGGCGTACAAACACAATATGGCGGTGAAATTGATGTCTTGCCAACATTACTTCATCTACTGGGAATCAGCTCTAAGAGATATATTCAATTCGGAACAGACCTCTTCTCTAGTGATCATGATCAGGTGGTTGCTTTCCGAAACGAAAACTTTACAACACCTAAGTACTCTGTAGTTAATGGTGATATATACGATAATAGTACTGGTCTTCAGATAACACATCCTTCAGCAAGTTTAGCTGCTAAGATCAAGAAGGAAAGTGCGAAGGTTAATACTGAATTGACCTTGTCAGATACCTTGAATAACAAAAACTTGTTACGCTTCTATGTTCCAAAAGGTTTTACACCCGTTAATCCCAAAAACTATAATTATAAAAATGATTTCGGTGAAATCTCAAAAATCCAAAAAATTCTTGGTAAGAAATCTACTAGTTTATGGAGTAAGAATGGAAATAAGACAACTGTTTCTGATTATGTTTCTGACGCACCCGAACTTAAAACAACAGATGATAACGCTAAAAATGTTTCAAGTGCTGTAGCCTCCACGAAGAACTCTTCCTCTGTTAGTGAGAGTTCTAGTTCGTCTGGTGATTAACAGTAAAAATGATTTCCTTCTAATTTTAGTTATAACAACATAATTCGATAAAATTTGAATTATTAATATGCTAAATTACAAACACAACGGCTACTTTGCTGTGATTAATCCGAAGTTGAATGAAAAATTTTGACTTATGAAATATGTTTATACTGAATAAATAAAGGAGCCAGCTCAAAAATTAAATTTGAGCTGGCTCCTTTATTTATTCAAAAACTTATATAACAATCGATCCAATCATTCTTAGTATCAGACCTCATATCTTGCTTCTAGTTAACCTCTATCTTTTATCGGGAAATATGAGAGTAAATGTAGTTCCAACCCCTATTTTACTGGTTACTTCTACTTTACCTTTATGCATCTCCATCAATTGTTGAACGATAGATAACCCTAGACCAGATTCACCATATTTAGTATTTCTACGTGAAGGATCTGCCTTATAATATCTTTCCCAGATATTTTTTAACTGTTCCTCTGACATTCCAATTCCATCATCAGAAATTCTAAAGATACTGCATCTATGTCCGCGCTCAGCGGAAATGGTAATTGTTCCATTTTCAGTAAATTGGATTGCATTTTGTGTAATATTGAAAACTATCTGTACAAATCTATCATAATCAGCATAAACTTCTAGCTTGGCTGGTCCAGTAACCTCGATTGTATCTCCAGAATTATCAGCCTTTTTACGTAACTGTTCCTGTACATTCTTCAACACATCCATACCATTGAAGACTGACTGTCTCAGACCAATTTGTCCACTCCTGATCTTCTCATAATCAAGGTTTTCATTAACAAGTCTGATTAGGCGTTTAGTCTCATTACGCATAAGCTTAATACTCTTGTCCTTATCTTCTTCGGGAATAGCATCGTAAACAAGCCCCTCTAGCAGTCCGTTAATGGTCGTTAATGGTGTCCTCATCTCATGAGCGGCATCCGCCATAAACTGCCGCCTTCTTTGTTCCTGGACCCTTATTTCTTCATTGGATTTCTTCAAAGAGACTGTCATCTTGTTGAAGTCCTTTGCCAAGTCGTCAAGCTCATCACGTTTATTGTCAATTACTTTGACATCAAAGTTCCCATTAGCAACTGCTCTTGTTGCTTTTCGTAATTTACCGATTCTTTTCGTTGTATAATGGGCCAAGAAATAACTGATGAGAATTCCCAAAAGTGCAGAAACAAGTAAAACATACAAGAGATTTTTCTGAATTTTTGTAAATGATTCCTGAATACTGGAAACTTTAGCTCCCACAGATATAACGGCAACTAACTTGCCAGAACTGTCAAAGCATGGCGCCAAGATGTCCGTCATTCTTTGTTGATTCTGTACATTTTGCTTGTCTGAGCCGCGCCAACCCAAGTCGCTTTTTCTTCTTAGGATTTCACCTTTTTTTAGTTTTTTCCAGTCCTTAGCAGAAATAACTGACTTATATCCCGTTTTGGGATACAAAGTATTATTTCGGCTAGTATAAATAGTAAAATGCACCTGTTGGTTACTCAATAAAACTTCACTAGTCCTTAACTTATCAACATCTAAAGTCAAAACTTGTTTGCCATTTTGATCTTGAATCATCATAGACTGATTCTTTAAACTATAAGCATATCCTTCCAACTGTTGCCACGTATTTTCATAAATCACTTCACGTGTTATATGGAAAAAAGAAAATCCCAAAATCAGCAAAAGGGTCATAATTAGTATGAAGAAGGCAAGCATTTGCTGATAAATTAACTTCATTATTCTTTCACCTCAAGGTCGTCAAATTTATATCCTACCCCCCAAACTGTCTGAATTACTTGTGGACCGACCTTCTCAATTTTTTGTCTCAGCTTTTTAATATGTGCATCGACCGTTCTCTCATCCCCATAAAATTCGTAATGCCAAACCAACTGCAATAACTGATCTCTTGAAAAAACCTGTCTTGGTTTTTGCGACAATGTCTTTAAAAGATCAAATTCCTTAGGAGTAAGATTCTTAATCATATTGCCATATAAATACGCCTCTCTGGTTTTTGTACTCAGCTTAAAATGATCCGTTATTACATCAAATGAATCAATGTCCTCTTGTTCGACAGAAGCTGTGCTGTTGCCCAGTGCGGCTCTTCTGTGCAACGCCTTAATTCTTGCAATCAGCGTAATCGGACTAAATGGTTTAACAACGTAATCATCTGCACCCATCTCAAGTCCTAGTACTTGATCACTCTCTGAATCACGAGCCGTTAAAATAATGATCGGAACTGTCGTAGAGATAGCCCTAATCTCATTGTTAACTTGGATTCCGTCCATCCCTGGAAGATTTAGATCAAGGGTAATCATATCCCAACTTCCTGGACTCTCCTTAAATTTAGATAGTGCCTCAAGTCCATCATATGCATATTCAACATGCCAATTTTCTTTTTTAAAAAACATTGCCATCATTTCTGAAACAGATTTGTTATCTTCAATCATTAATAGTTTCAAGTTATCCACCCATCCTTTTTTACACACTTTGCACCCCGAAATGCTAAAGAATGCTACTATCAAGTTATCCTATACTAAAAATGTTGCATTTGTTTGAAATTTCTGAAAAGAAACAAAAAAACTAGATTTTTTGTAGCAAAAAAGGTTGTTGAATTTCCCTGATAATTCAACAACCCTCAATTCATATGGAGATGGCGGGGATCGAACCCGCGTCCAAGCATATCGTCACCTAAACATCTACGTTCATAGTCGTATCATTTAAAATTCGCCATTAATCGCGCCATACGACAAGGCTAACATCAATGACTAATCTGATTAATCTCTTCTGTCAGCTTCAGATGGGAGCATTCAGCGTAAGTCCACTTAATTTAGGACCTGCGACCGATACATGGACGATATCGGGCAGATCTACACTAGAGCGCGCTTAGGCAGCTAAAGCGTAAGAATAGTTATTATTTTTTGCAGTTATATTTAACTGAGCGTCTTTACGTCACGCAACTACGAAACGCAGTCCAAGCTCGACCTATACCTGTCGAATCCAAAACATCCCCATAGTTAAATAATACCATAACATGCAAAATAACTAAAGCAGATTAATAAACAACCACTGCCTCTTTTTGTGAAAGGCTGTCATATACACTCTTCATATTGGCACTTGGTGTATTAGCACATCCACCTGAACCATTATTCAAATATGCTGTACTCGACCAATCGGTTCTCCAACTTGCGTCATGGAACCCGCATCCACTGTTAGTAAATTGAGCCCAGTAGTTAACTTTTACAGAGTAATTTGCATTTCCTGCTTCGCTACCTTCTAGCGTGGCAGGAGACTGTTTGTACATTATATACCAAACACCAGTTGGAGTATCCTCATTCGTACTATGCTTTCCAGTTACGATATTAGTCGTATAGACTTCTTTACCGTCTATATAAAACCATGCTCTTTGATCCTGAATTGATACTTCAGCGTAAGTTGTACCAATACCATCATTTGCCAAGTTATTATAACCAGTTCCATAAGTTAGATAACCAACACCATATATATCAGAAGCTGCATCTACCTCACCTGAATTTTTGATAAAAGCATTACTGATTGTTTCATATGAATCGCTACCCTTTAGTGCCCAGCCATAAGTTCCACCTGGGACATCTACAACATTTCCGGCATGAGTCTTGAATGATATTCCCTTTTGCAACGTTGCCTGTTTGCTATTAATATCCTTGACTTCATTTAGTATCCCGTCTTGCGCAATTTGATACTTTCCGCCGATATATGTCGCCTGACTAATTACATCCTTACCTGACAAAGTATAACTTGTTTGTTGTACCTTATACACAACTGTTCGCTTAGCCAGTGCCTCTAACTTTGTTTTTTGCTTTTGTACCTGGCTACTTAGACTTGTTACCGGCTGAATAATATACTTCTTTATATTCGTAGTAGGTTGATTTTTTTGCTTCTCATATGCTGCTAAAATCTTAGCAACATCATACTGGTTTCCCTTTTTGGAAACAGTATACGTAATCTTACCATATTGCAGAACTGCATGTGAATCAACTGCGGCAGTTAATTTACTATTTTTACTGTTCAATAATTGCTTCAGTTTTGGCTTAATCACTTTGTTTCTATAATCACTCACATTTGATGGTGTTATTTGATAGCTTATTTTCTTAGACTGTGGGAAAAAAGACCACTGCTTCTTAAGCAACTCTTTAACCTTGCTCAAATCTTTCTGGGTAAATCCAGAATTTGTTTTCTTTCCTTTAAGAAACAATTTCCCATTCAAATAAACATTATTGTTTATCTTCTCAGATTTCAACTGTGCAAGTGCACTTTTCTCGCTCAAACCGCCAACTGAAACACCATTTATTTGTACATTCTTATTGAAATGAGTTGAACGATAATACGTGTAGCCGCCAACGACCGCTGCAATCAAAAAAATTGCAGCCCCTGCAACAGCTAACACTACTTTATGTTTAATTTTAACCACCTCATATTAATTAATTTAACTCATAGGATAACATAAAAGAGCTTCAGATATAACTCTTTTGCAAATTAAAATAAGTTATTTACGTATTACTAAAACTGAACATGGTGAATTCTGTGCCAAATAACTAGCTTGAGAACCGATAAAAATTTTCTTACGACTACTTACATGCTTTGTTTTTGAACCACAAATCAATACATCCGGTTCAAAAGTCGGTATAATATCGGAAATAATTGTAGGTGCTGGTTTCCCCTCTGCTACAAAACCCTCAACATCTTTAACACCGTGTTCCCTTGCTACTTTGACGTATACTTTAACATCCGCAAGTAAAGTATCGCTAATTTTATTGCGTTTTTCAGGACTAAGTGCTTCAAAAACATTTATATCCTCTAATTCAAGTATTGAGACTATCCCCAATTTTGCATGATTCCTGAATGCAAGCGTGACCGCAAACTGAAATGCTTTAATTGAAGAACTAGAGTCATCTTGATCAACAGCCACCAGAACTCTTGCAAACGGTTTGTCCTCTATTTCAAATTGTAAAACTTTTTCATCTACTGCCATATTACCGCTTCCTTTCATTTTACCATTTTTGTGGATTCCACAATCGTCCATCTAATTCGCTTTCTGCCTGCTCAATTCTCTTTCCTTGTTCTCCACACAGTTCAGCTAAATATTCAAAAAAAGCTCGCTTTTTATAATTCTTTTCTTTTTTAGCCAATCCAGTTGCCTCGGCCACCAACCATTCGCTAGTATTCATTGTCATCAACTTTCCTCATCAAATTAATTTCATCTTTTAGTTCAGACAATCTTTCTTTCTGTTCAATAAAAGTATTAAGTATTAATTTTATTTTAGGATTATCTTCTTTAGCTCTTATTTCTTTTAAAAATTTAATTGCCCAGTCTTGCCTTTCCTCAAAATTAGCAGGTTGATTTAACTCAAGATACTGTAAATAATCAACCAACAATCTTTTCCTAGCTGCTTCGGTCTGGTACACAAACTTTTCGATTACAAAATATGGAATTAATCTCAATCCCAAGTTGTTTGCCAATGAGCCGATTGGGCTAAGCAAACTTGAAAGAGAATACCCCACACTTCCGCCTAATCGGTATGCTTCTTCAGATTGACCAATATTTACGACGATTCCAAGTTCTTTACCACTTAGCCACACCTTATCATCCTGCTGTAAAGTCAACCTCAGCCACTCAAATAATATTCCTGGTGCGCTGTACCAGAGCAATGGAAACTGCAGGATAATTCGCTGATTTGACCGTAACAATTCTCTATTTTTAGTGACTTCATTCAGAGTCTCATTATTCAGCTCTAACCATGTAGCATTTTGCTGTAACTCTGCGGCTTCCTTTAAAAATTGTTGTGTACTGGAATCCTTAATCTCCGGATGTGCAACAACCACTAATGTTTTCAAGCCAGCCACCTCCATTACATCTTGTCCATCGTCTTGTTCAACAACTCATCGACAAATATATTTCCCTTGTTATTCAAATGTCCCTTAGTCCAACTAAAACTAATATTGGGAAACTTATTAAGTTGAATTGCCAGCTCTTGCCAAAGTTCTTGATTAGCTACCTGTTTTCCAGCTGATGTTTTCCAACCACGTCTTTTCCAATTAGACAACCAATTCTTATTAACCGCATCAAGGACATATCTAGAATCAAGAATCGCCAGTATTCGATTGTTGTTTAGGCTTTGCCTTTCTAGTTCTTTTAATGCCATAAGAAGTGCCATGATCTCCATTCGATTATTTGTAGCACCATACTCACCTGCAGACTGTGAGAATTTCTCATTATTCTTGATAAATAAGAACGCCCATGCTGCTTTATCGTCTTTTTTTACATGTTGCCCTTTTTTATTACCATTATTACGTGAACCCCCATCGGTCCATAGGGTTATCTCGGCCTGTTTCTCTAAACTCGAACTATTGTCTGCCTGCTTGGATGTTTTTTGGATAAACTTATTTGGATTATCTAACCATGCTTTCGCCTCTCCAAGATCATTAAAGCCCTTGAACCTTGCTTGCTGATAGCCCTGAACCTGTACTTGACATTCAGACCAAGATTTATATATTCCAGGTTTTCTACCCCGAGACACGACATAATACTTAAATGCGATTTTAATCATCCTCACTTTGTAACTGATTATAATACATTAATCCAGTTTAAACTATTCCATTAACTTTTTATACTTATAAGAAAAGATAAATAGAAAAAAACATGGCAATTGAACCAAGCATTACAAAAATGTGCCAGTAAACATGTACATACTTTACACCTTTAATGCTGTAAATACCCGCTCCAAAAGTAAACATCAGCCCACCTATCAATAAAAGAGCAAATCCGACTTTTCCAAGTGAAAGAAACAAACTCTTTGCCCCCAGCAAACATAGCCATCCCATCAAGACATACGTTACCGTTTCAATCCATTGAAGCCTGTCATTGTGTATGAACAAATGAAATAAGATTCCAAGCACTGTTAACACCCAGATAATAGCTAGCATCCAGATACCTTGAGTACCCTTAATTGCTAATAAACAATAGGGTGTGTATGTCCCTGCAATCAATATAAAGATACTACAATGATCCATCACCTGAAAAAAAGTTTTTGCCCTTGTAAAGTACAGCGAATGGAATAGTGTTGATGATGTATATAAAGTTATCAACGAGATACCATATATTAAAAATGAAGTCATAACTACCCCACTATGTTCTGTAACACCTTTAATTATTAACAAGACAAAAGCTGCTATACTAAGCGTAACTCCTATCCCATGGGTAATACTACTCCAAATTTCATTTAATAATCTTTCTTTTGTGTTCATCCTTATCTCTCCTTACATCAAATGGTTATATAGTTAATATAACATAGATTGCAAGTCTAGGTAACGTAAAAATGAAAATTTAATTTTAGATTTAGATAAGTGCATATGCTATACTTGAATTATCTAATTGGTGAAAGAGGTTTTTTTAATGCATAATGAATTTGAGAAATGGTTAACTGATTTTAGTAAGGAAAGACTTCCGCTCTGGAATGAATTTCCCGACTTTGACTTGTACATGGACCAACTTGTAAATTTAGGAAATCGTTATCTGGAAAATCTCATTGATACAAAAATAACTGCCTCAATGATTAACAGTTATGTTAAAAAAGGATTGATGGAGCGACCGAGTAAAAAAAAATATACAACTACAAATGTTGCTGAATTGGTTGTAATCAGTCTGTTAAAATCAATTTTTCCTCTTGAAACTATTCGAAGTGGCATAAAACAATCTATCAAGGATGTCTCGGTCACAGACTCATACGACTATTTTGCTAATCTTTTTAATCACGCTCTGTCCAGAGTTAGTCTAACAAATTCTCCTCAAGTTAACTCTCTACCCTTAAATGAAAATATGATTCAATTAACTGAACAATTTGCAGTTCATGCAGTTATATATAAGATGATTGGTGAAAAACTTGTGAACCTACAGAGAATCTCAAAGAATAAGTAATAGTTATCCAAGAATTATTATTTTTTAAGGTGTATCCCAATTCTACTAATTATTACTATGTATTTATGTTATTGTTCACAAATCTTTATATTTCATTATTTTTAGTAAAAAAAAGCAACCATAGAAGGTTGTTTTTTTATTACTAAATTATTTAACTTCTGGTGTACCGAACCAATCAATACGTTCCTTAACAACATCTGTAATAGCCTGTGTTCCAGGAGCAAGTAACTTACGAGGATCGTAACCCTTGCCTTCAAGATCTTTTCCGGCTTCGATGTATTTACGAGTTGCATCAGCAAATGCTAATTGACATTCTGTATTAACATTAACTTTTGAAACTCCCAATGAAATAGCTTTTTGGATTTGTTCCTTAGGAATACCTGAACCACCATGTAATACAAGTGGTGTTGCAATTTCAGCTGCAAGTTCCTTCAAACGATCGAAGTGAAGTCCCTTCCAGTTTGCTGGGTATTTACCATGGATATTACCAATACCACATGCAAGATAATCAACACCTGTTGCGGCAATCTTCTTAGCTTCTTCAACATCAGCTAATTCACCTTCACCGATGATACCATCTTCTTCACCACCAATTGAACCAACTTCTGCTTCAACTGTGATATCCTTAGCATGTGCTAAAGCAACAATTTCTTTAGTCTTTTCTAAGTTTTCTTCAAATGGAAGATCATGACCATCGAACATAACGGATGTATACCCTACTTCGATACATTCCTTAGCAGCTTCGTAGTTACCATGATCCAGATGCATTATAACAGGAACAGTAATTCCCATTGACTTAACAGTTTGTTGTACCAAGTTAAGACATAATTCATAACCACCCATGTACTTTGCAGCACCCATTGATGTTTGAATAAGAATTGGTGTGTTTGTTTCTTGCGCAGCAGCAAGAATTGCACGAGTCCATTCCAAGTTATTTGTGTTGAATGCTCCGACTGCATAGTGACCTGAGCGAGCAGCGTCAAAGATTCCCTTACCGTTTACGATTGACATAAAACAGCCTCCTAAATTATATTACTCTTTTGAGTACGTCTATATTCTAACACATTTTCATGACAATTCTAATTAATATTTGAAAGTTTTCACAAAAGGTTTTCCCTTACATGTCGTTCTTTCATTAATTAAGACTTCCTCAATGATTCTTCCTTATTTTGTGAGTATCCACAAGCGGACAGCCTACATCTTCGCAATCATGACAGCCACTACTTCCCTTTTTCAAAAAACGTGAATATACAACATAAGCGAATGCTGAAAAAATTACTAATGCTAAAACGATTGTAGCAATCATACTATCGTACTTCCCTTCATCTCATCTTGAACTTCAAAAATCTGCTCTTCCTTATCCTTTTTAATCACTAGGCAATACACAAAAATTGCGGTAACCATTAAAACTACAGCAATTGCCTGCCAACTATCATTATTGATTGATCGATAAGTCTGAAATATCAACAGAGCTACTAAATATGCAACTGACGTCTGGTATCCCACAGCTTTCAATGTCCACTTTGCGTCACCATACTCCTTGTACATCGTACCAATTGCTGCGAAGCATGGAGCACAAAGCAAGTTAAATGCTAAAAAGGAATATCCGGCCATTGCCGAATAGGTGCCTCTCAATGATTCTGTAAATGCTGTTGCTGTCCCGCTGCCAAATGCTATTCTTAGCGTCCCCACACAATTTTCTTTCGCGATTAATCCAGCCAAAACAGCAACGGTCGCCCGCCAATCCCCAAAACCCAATGGAGCAAATAACGGGGATAAGATTGTTCCAAAAAACTTTAGCATACTTTTTGACTGAGAAACAACCTGTAATTTAAAGTTAAAATTCGAAAGAAACCAAATCATGACACATGAAGCAAAAATAATTGTACCCGCCTTTTTGATAAATCCATTTGCTCTATTAATCACCTGATTTAAGACATTTGCAGCTCTAGGAAAATGGTAGGCTGGTAATTCCATCACAAACGGCAGTGGCGGTCCAGAAAATAATTTGGTCTTCTTCAAAAAAATACCTGAGCCAACGACAGCAAGCATTCCCATAAAGTATGCAGAAGGTGCAACCCAGCTTTCATTTGGGAAAAAGGTTCCTGAAATAAGTGCAATGACGGTTAATTTAGCTGAACAAGGCATAAAGGTCGTAAGCATAATTGTCATTTTGCGATCTTTCTCATTTTCAATTGTCCGCGTTGACATTATTCCTGGTACACCACATCCCGTAGAAATCAACATTGGAATAAATGATTTCCCCGACAAATTAAATTTATGAAAAATGCGATCCATCACAAATGCGATTCTTGCCATATATCCGCAATCTTCCAAAATACCAAGGCACAAAAATAACATCATTATCTGTGGAACAAATCCCAAAATCGAGCCCATACCATTAATTATTCCATCGACTATCAGCCCCTGCATCCAACCGGCTACTTGTAAACTCTTTAAAACAGACGTTGCATAGTTAGGAATCCATTCCCCGAAAAGCACATCATTGACCCAATCTGATCCCATCGTACCAATCGTTTGGATAGACAAATAATAAATCAACCACATTACCAAAACAAAAATAGGTAACGCCAAAAAACGGTTAGTTAAGATTATGTCCAGCTTATCACTCAAACTTGCCTTAAAATCATCAGTAGAGATCACTGCCATCTCAATTATTTTCGAAATAAAATCATAGCGGGCATTAACAATTATACTATCACTACTT
>NZ_JQAR01000014.1:0-19703 GCF_001437155.1 Liquorilactobacillus mali | reverse complement strand
TTTTTTTTTTTTCACTAAGTTGGAGCTCATCATTGATTTGCTCATCACACTCAAATAGTTTAATCGCATACCAACGTAAACTGTCCGCTGGGACAACATCTCTAATTGTATCCTGAATCATACTCAAGGCACTCTCAAGCCTTTCATCATACTCAGGGTATGTGTATTCTGTTTGATTACCTTCGATTTCTTTTTCTAATTTATGAATATTTCTCTTTTTTAACGCACTTATCCACACGACTTTTAGCGACAGAAGATAAGAAAGCTTGCTGATGTTTATCTTCTTGCCTGATTTCTCAGCAATATCCATCATATTCATTGCCAGTACCAAAGGGGTTCCGGTTTCCATCAACTGCAATGTTAAATAAAGATTTCTTTCAAGATTCGTTGAGTCAACTACATCCACAACCAAATCCGGCTGTTGACTTATTATAAAGTTGCGAGTAACCCTTTCTTCAATGCTGTATGGTGACAAAGAATATGTACCTGGTAAATCTTGAATAGCAACGCTAGCATTCGTTTTCAATTTACCCGATTTTTTTTCAACTGTAACGCCTGGCCAATTACCAATTGTTTGGTTTGAGCCCGTAAGCAAATTAAAAAGGGTCGTTTTCCCACTGTTCGGATTTCCCACTAAGGCAACACTTTTCATTCCTCAACACTCCTAACAACCACATAATCAGCTTCCTCTTTACGTAAACTCAGCTTATACCCACGTAATTCAATCTCTATAGGATCACCCAGTGGAGCAACTTGACACACCTTAATCAAGGTATGACCCGTTAATCCCATATCTAGCAATCTTTTCCTCAAAGGACGAGAGCCATTGATCTTAATTGCAATTCCCTTATCACCAACATTCAAGTGAGACAGTCTTTTCAAGTCATCATCTCTTTGCTCATCAGCACTGATTACTAACAGATTGCCCGCAAGTAAGGAATTTATTGCCAGCCTTTGTCCCTTTAAAACAATTACTTTACCCGTTTCACTAGTTCCACTCAGCAAAGTAATTGTTTCGTTGTTCACAATTCCAATTTCATTAAGACGTCTTACTAATTTCTTGTTTCCTAAGATTTCTGTGATAATATAACTACCCTTTTTATTAATTTCAGCTAAAGATTTCAACGATTACTTCACCTCTAAATGAGAACTATTTTCATTTATGTAAAAAATATCACAAATTTTTTTCTAGTACAATCTTTTTCTGTAAAAAAAAAGACTGCCAAAACTATCATGTCTTGTGCAGCCTCTGTACTATCTTTAATAAAGCCCAGAGAAACGGGTTTTAGAACATAAAAAAATTTTCATTTTGCTCAATCAATTAATTATTCTCTTGTAGAATCGGTTGGTCCAAGTTCTACAATTCTTCCAGTATTTGTATATACAATCCATTCTGAAACATTTGTTACATAATCACCCATTCTTTCAAAATGTGTGGCAATAACCATGTATTCTGGACCAACACTAACAAATTTAGGATCACTTTGCATTGCGTCAAGTGCTTTTCTTCTAACTTGTCTTAAGTAATCGTCATTCACTTCATCATCAGCCGCGAGACTACGAGCTTTTTCTTCATCATTGTGAACGTAAGCATCGATTACATCCAACAACATTTTATGAACGTGCTTGCTCATTTTTACTAGTAAATCCTCAATTTCTTGGTTACGACTATTTGTATCGATCCGCTTAGTTGAATGAACAACGCTTACTGCATGATCACCGATTCTTTCTAAATCTGAACTCGCCTTCAAGATCGTGATCAGCACTCTTAAATCGCTAGCAACTGGTTGCTGTAACGCAATAACTTGGGCCGTTTTTCTTTCAAGGTAGATTTCACTTTCATTTATTGCAGAATCATTTTCCAAAACCTTTTTTGCAAGTGCTTCATCATGATTTTCAAAAACATTTGTTGCATTTTCAATAGACTTTGCAACATCAAAACCCATCTTAGCAAAATCTTGGTGGAGATTTTCAATCTGTTCCTCTAAAATTTTTCTCATCTTAATTCCCCCTCGCTTATCCAAACCGTCCGCTAATATAATCATCCGTTTCTTGTCTCTTCGGATTGAGAAATACACTCTTCGTTTTTCCTTCTTCAATTAACTCTCCGTTCAAGAAGAAAGCCGTTCTATCAGAGATTCTTGAAGCCTGTTGTAGATTATGTGTCACTATAATAATAGTATAATTATCCCTGATTGTTAAAAGCATATCTTCAATTAAACCACTTGACACTGGATCAAGTGCCGAAGTTGGTTCATCTAGTAAAATAACATCTGGCTGGACGGCCAATACTCTAGCAATGCAAACACGCTGTTGTTGTCCACCCGAAAGTGAGAGTGCACTTTTATGCAAGTCATCCTTAACTTCATCCCAAACAGCCGCTTGTTTTAAGCTTTGCTCGACACGTTCATCCAGCAATTGCTTGTCCTTTATACCAGCTATGCGCAATCCATAAGTAACATTTTCATAAATTGAGAAGGGAAATGGGTTAGGTTGTTGGAAAACCATCCCAACCTTTTTTCTAAGATCAACTGTATCCATTTTTGGGCTATAAATATCCTGTCCATTAATCATGATACTTCCAGTCATAGTAACGGAAGGTATCAAATCATTCATGCGATTAAGCGTCCGTAAATAAGTTGATTTACCACAACCAGATGGTCCAATCAATGCATTGATTCCTTTGGCCGGAAAAGATAGGTTAATCCCTTTTAATGCTTCTTTTTCCCCATAGTACAGGTGTATATCCTTTGTAGTAATAAATTCTTCCATATTAGTGCCTCCTAGCCAAAGTTCCCAGAAATATAGTCGTTTGTTGCAGTGACTTTTGGTGTTGTAAAAATATGCTTTGTTTTATCATATTCAAGAATATGGCCTAAATGGAAAAAGGCAGTATAATCACTAATTCGCGAAGCCTGTTGCATATTATGAGTCACAATAATAATTGTGTAGCGTTTCTTTAATTCAACTAATGTCTCTTCAATTTTACTGGTTGAAATTGGGTCAAGAGCACTAGCAGGTTCATCAAGAAGTAAGATATCAGGTTTCATTGCAATTGTGCGGGCAATACAAAGACGCTGTTGTTGTCCACCTGACAACGACCATGCACTCTTGTCTAAATCATCCTTAACTTCATCCCAGAGTGCAGCATCCTTTAAGCTCGTTTCAACAATTTCCTCTAATTTCTTCTTATTCTTCAGTCCCTGTTCTTTTAAAGCAAAAGTAATATTTTCACGGATAGACTTTGAAAAAGGGTTAGGTCTTTGAAAAACCATTCCAATGTGTTTTCTCATCTCGTACACATTGATCTTCTTTGAATTCACATTCAATCCACGATATAGAATCTCACCTTCTACTCGAGCAACATTATCGTTCATTCGATTTAGTGAGCGCAAATACGTTGATTTACCAGAGCCAGAAGCTCCTATTAAAGAAGTAATTTTGTATCTTTCAAATTCTAAATCACCATCAAAAAGAGCATGCTTGTCACCATAAAAAACCTGTAAATTCTTAGTAACAATTGCGAGCTCATGTTCATTAGAATCAAATTTTAAAATATTTTTTTCATTAAAATCATATTTATTAATACCCATCAACAAATCCTCCTACTTGGTTGCTGTCAATTTACGATATAATTGATTACCAATTACTCGAGCAGAGAAATTGAAAATCAAAACCGCAATTATTAAAACAGCAGATGAACCGGCTGAAACTGCTGCTGCATCAGGCATAACACCTTCAGAATTAATCTTCCAAATGTGCACTGCTAAAGTTTCAGCTGGTCTCATTAGATTGAGTGGACTAGTCGAGTTAAATGGGTTCCAGTTGCCAAAATTAATATTTGTTGCACTTTGACCGGCGGTATAAATCAAAGCAGCCGCTTCACCAAACACACGACCTGCACCTAGCACAACACCTGTAACAATCCCAGGAAGTGCCTCTGGTAAAATAATTTTAGTAACTGTCTTCCACTTAGATAATCCCAAGGATAAACCAGCCTCTCTTTGCAGGTCTGGTACTGCTCTAAGTGATTCTTCAATATTTCTTGTCAATAACGGCAGGTTAAAAAATGTAAGTGCAATTGCACCAGATAAAATTGAAAAACCCATGTCCATTTGGACAACAAATAATAGGAATCCAAATAATCCAACAACAACAGATGGTAACGAACTCAAAACTTCAATTGCCATCCGCACAGTAGCAGTAAAAATATTTTTTGGAGCATATTCAGACAGAAATATTCCTGCACCTAATGAGATTGGAAAAGAAATTATTAAAGTCAATATTAACAAATAAATGGAATTGAACAACTGTACCCCAATTCCTCCACCACTTGTGAATGATTGCGAAGCTGCAGTCAAAAAGTGCCATGAAATATGAGGAATGCCTGATATCAAAATATCACCTAACAAAAAAGCTAGGATTAAGACAACTAAAGCAGCAATAACACGAATAACTGTGATAGCCACATTATTTTGTAATTTTGTTTTCATGTTACATTCTCCCCTTGCGTCCAATGAATCTTACAATGATGTTGAAAACCAATGACATTAATAATAGCATTAAAGCGAGTGACCAAAGAGCATTGTTACCTACAGTGCCCATGACAGTGTTACCAATTCCCATTGTAAGTACACTTGTTAAAGTTGAAGCTGGAGCTAGTAAACTCTTTGGCATTATTGAAGCATTACCAATAACCATTTGAACAGCAAGTGCTTCACCAAATGCACGAGCCATCCCAAAGATGATTGCTGTCAAAATACCAGATGTTGCCGAACGTAAAAGAACTTTGTAAATTGTTTGCCACTTTGTTGCACCCAATGCTAATGAAGCTTCTTTGTAATATCTTGGAACTGCTCTTAAGCTATCAACAGTCATTGATGTAACAGTTGGAAGAACCATTACAAAAAGAACAAAAGCACCAGATAATATTCCATATCCAGATCCACCAAAATGTGTTCTAACAAATGGTACAACCACAGATAATCCGATAAAACCATAAACAACAGAAGGAATACCTACCAGTAATTCAATAACACTTTGGAGTAGTTTTTCACCACGCTTGGATGCTACTTCTGTCATATACAATGCTGTTCCAATTGCAAATGGAGCTGCAAAAATAACAGCAATAATTGTTACTCCGAAAGAACCAGTAATCATTGGCAAAGCTCCTAAGAGCGGATTACCTGCTTTATCCGTTGCAGAAGGGTTCCAATTTGTTCCAAAAAGAAAATCCCCTAAGCTTGCTTTATTAACTACAAAAGTTGCTAAACCCTTTGTTGCAACAAAAGCAAAAATTGATAACACAACAATCACTATTAATGATATGCAAGAATATGACAGAACTTTGCCAATTATATCTTGTCTTGTTTCCCTTGATGTGCTTTGAATCTTATCCTTGATAGGATCCATTAAAATCACCTCTCCACCAAAACTTGGGAGTGAACCAAATGAATTTTCACTTAGTTCGCCCCCATTAATCACCCATTGTTTAACAATCATGATTCAATCATTATACAGTTGGAGATCACAACGTTACGATTTATTATTTAACATCAGTTACTTTGTTATTTGCATCTTTTTGAACTTTCATCTTGCTGATTGAAATGTAACCAAGTTCTTTAACTAGGCTCTTTTGAACTTTATCAGATTTCATGTAGTCAAGGAATGCCTTTGTTGCAGTATTTGGTGTACCCTTTGTATACATGTGTTCGTATGACCAAATTTTCCATTTGTTTGTTGTTACATTTGCATCAGTTGGTTTTACACCATCAAGTGATAATGCCTGAACACTAGATGTAACATACGAGAAGGCTAGGTAACTAATAGCACCTGGTGTTTCAGCAACCATCTTTTGAACAGTACCATTTGAATCTTGTTCTTGAGACTTAGCAGCTGTTTCTCCGTTCATAACATTTGTTTCAAATGTAGCACGAGTACCACTACCTTCTGCACGGTTAATCAAAACAATACTCTGATCCTTGCCGCCAACTTCTTTCCAGTTAGTAATCTTACCAGTAAAGATTTCACGTAATTGTTTCATTGTTAAGTTTGTAACACCTACATCTTTGTTAACAACAGGAGCCATTCCCACAACAGCAACCTGATTGTCTTTAAGTTTGCTTGCTGTTATACCATCACTTTGTTGTGCAAAGATATCTGAATTACCAATCGTTACCGCACCAGACTGAACTTGGCTCAAACCAGTTCCAGAACCTCCACCTTGGACAGTAATACTTACTTTAGAATTATCTGCTTGGAAATTTTCTGCAGCTTTCTCTACCAATGGTTGTAAGGCTGTTGACCCAACGATTGTAATCTTACCTGATACTGCCTTACTTGAAGCAGATGAAGATGACGAACTTGAATTAGATTTCCCGCATCCAACAAGAATAGCTGAAGCAGCAATAATAACTGTAGCAATTTTAGTGAGCTTTTTCATTTTTTTCTTCTTCCTTTCGTTGTTACAAGCATTATTCTATTACACGAATGTAAAGATAGAAGTCACTTTATTGTAACGTTTATGTAAAGGAATACTTTTACATCTAAACATAGCCCACTCTAAAAGCTAAGAAATATGGTTCTCAGCCAGTATCTGTTTAACAATCTTATTTATCTTATCTGTTCTTGTCCATTCTTCAAAATGGTCAAACTTCTCTCCAGGCATCTCAAAATTCTCATTTATGTACTTTTCATATTCAATCACACTAGTCGAACGAGGTATATTGAGCTGTAAAATTCTGACTTCCTTAATTAATCCCCTCTGTGCCGCTAATTCGGCCCTACCATTTTGAACCATATTTGATATTTCAAAATACTTTGTTCCGTCGTTTCGTGTTATTTCCTCAATCAGTGTTAAAACTTCATGACTCTTCATTTAATCCTCATCCTTTCACAAATAAGTATAGATAGTTAGCTAATATTAAGTCAACAAATCTTTTTGCCAGTCATTTAACACATTTATTATCTCTATAAAAATAATTCGTGACCTTGACTGATAATAGCAAGGTGAAATAAGTCGGTAAACCCTAGACAATTGATAGCCCATAATAAAAGTTTTGATTAAGTGACATTTTTGTGTAAAAACAAAGAAAGGACTAGACCAAAATATATACTTTGGCCTAGCCCCCTCTGGCATAAGAGAGAAAGAGAATTGATTAGAAGGTAAAATAGTAATTACCTTACGTCTATTATGATACCGTTTTCAGTAAACGTTGTCAATGCTTTTCCATTTTTATTATTTTTATTTTTATCTTATACTATAAGATGTAGCCTTGCTATAAGATGTAGTCTTGCTTCAGTATTGGGAGGAACAATATTTTGATAAATTCGAAACAATTCAAGCTTAGTTTTTTCTTAGGAGCTGTCCTGTGTATCCTTAAAATTATTATTTCACTATTAGGCCACTACAATGAGACTCTCCAAATCTTTAACATTGGGATCATGCTCATTCAAACCAGATATTGGTTTGTACCACTGCTCCTAATGATTTTTTTCTATGTCTTTGTGTCCCTCCTATTCTATCTGATCTTTAGGTTAATTAATCTTGGAGTTCGTTTTTTTTTCAATTAGCATACTTTTTCATTACAAACAAAAAGAGGGATTGGGTCAAAAATTAATTTTTGATCTAATCCCTCTTGATTCTGTGTACAGATTTCCATAAGTCAAAATTTCTTGCTAACTTCAAATCACTTAGTAATGAATATCTTTATTCACATCAGTAACCAAGGTCATTTACTTATGCCACACACTCTTTACGCGTAGATCTTTTACTTAAAAGCTACCCTCTTGGGCTTTTTACACGCCCATCTCACTCTTAACCACATCTACTATTTGCATGACATATTCATGAACCTCTTCCTTCGTCTTGGCTTCTGCCATAACTCTAAGAAGATCCTCAGTTCCACTAGGTCTAACTAAAACACGGCCCTCAGAACCCATCTTAAGTTGAACTTGTTTAATTATTTCTTGGATTGCCTCATTTTCTAAGGCAGCTTTTTTATCGGTCACTTTTACGTTGACTAATTCTTGCGGGTAGCTAGTAACTTCACTAGCGAGTTCTGACAATTTTTTCCCCGTCTTTTGAACTACATTGAGTAACTGCAAAGCCGTAAGCATCCCATCACCGGTTGTATTGAAGTCGAGAAAAACCACATGTCCAGATTGTTCTCCACCCAAATTGTAGCCATCTTTTCTCATTTCTTCAACAACATAGCGATCACCTACTTGTGTCTTTACCGAATGTAGTTCATGCTTTTCCATTGCCTTGTACAAACCAATATTACTCATTACGGTAGTAACGATCGTATCTTTCTTTAATCTGCCACGTTCACTCAAATATTTACCACAGATATACATAATCTTATCGCCATCAACAATGTTACCAAGTTCATCGACCGCTATACATCTATCCCCATCGCCATCAAAGGCAACACCTAGTTGTGCTTCTTTTTCAACAACAAATTTTGCCAATGCTTCTGGATGAGTAGAACCAACACCTTTGTTAATATTTAATCCATCAGGTTCAGTTGCCATCGTTTCAAATTCAACACCCAAATCTGCAAATAAACGCGATACCAGTCCACTGGTTGCCCCATCTGCTCCATCAACTGCTATGTGGAGATCTTCCAAATTATCTGGAATTGTCTGTTCTAGGAATTGTGTGTATTTCAACACACCTTCATGATAATCACTCAAAGTTCCAAGGCCAACTGCAGATGGTCTTGGTAAATTGTCAACTCCAGATTCAAGCAGTTCTTCGATTTCTTCTTCCTTTTCATCAGACAGCTTGTATCCATCCCCACCAAAGAATTTAATACCATTGTCTTCAACTGGATTATGGGATGCAGAAATCATAATACCTGCATCAGCATCTTGTACCCGAACTAAATACGCAACTCCTGGTGTGGTAATGACACCAAGGGAAAAGACTTCAATACCAACCGAAAGTAAACCAGCAATTAATGCTTGTTCTAACATTTGGCCTGAAATTCTTGTGTCACGTGCAACTAAAACCTTAGGTGGCTTAGTGTCACTTGCATGCTTTGTCAGCACATATCCACCACAGCGACCCAGCTTGAATGCAAGCTCAGGGCTAAGTTCTTGATTTGCAATACCTCTAACTCCATCTGTTCCAAAATATTTCATTTCTAGTTAATCCTCATTTCACTACTAAATTTTAATTATCAATCTTCACTACTTGAAGAACTTTGTGAAGAAGTTTGACTTTCACTTTCTGACTCATCCTGGCTTGACTTTGCAGAAGAGCTTGATGTTTCGCTCTCAGAACTACTTGAGCCTTGTGAAGATAAAGTAGACTCACCGCTGGAAGAATCACCAACAGTTATTTTTACTTTAACACTCTTAGGCTGAACAATAGTTACTCCATTTTTAGGAGAAGTAAGATTAATATCCTTAGTTGTCGTACTCGACACACCGTCAATTGGAACCGAAACCTTATAAGACGATATGCTGGATAAATTACTCTTCGTTCCCGACAACGTCACCGTCTCAGTTGAACTACTCAACGTATAATTTTTATCAGAATCACCATCTCCGGTTGTTGCAAGTTGAATCGGTACCTTCTTTGTTGTAGTCTCACTATAGACTGGTATTTTCACATCAACAGTCTGTGGTGAGATAACCACGTTGAGAATTTTACCCTTATCATCCACAGCTTGCAACAATACTGAACGGCTAAATGTTTCTTTTGTTCCTTTCGGAATCTCCACCGCTGCAATGATCTCTGATATTTTGTTGACCTCAGAAGAAGCCCCTGTGGCACTGACTACATCTGGATCAGCAGTTGGGCTTCCAGCCCTATAGTTGCTAGCAATCCTTTGTTTATCATAATTAAATTGTACTGGGAAAGATTTAGTTTTTCTGTTACTGATTGTGACTTTTATTTTTTTAGGACTAATCGTATAATCCAAGTCACTATTCAACCCTGATTGTTTCAGAGTCACCTCGTGGGTTCCTGGTTTTAAATTTGTCAGATCAGCATAGATCTTAAAATTCCGTGTGTTTGAAATTGTAGTTACCATCGCTTTAGAGCCAGAAACTCTTACTTTTACTTTTTCTGGATAGCCAGTAACAAAATATTTATTACTATTTACTTCCAGTTGTAAGGCTACATTCATCGTAGTTGATGCATTTGCTAACATGGTTGAATCTGTGCTGTTTCTGGTACTGCTCAGCTTATCTTCATTCGTATATGCAAAAAGCAATATTGCAAACACAAGTGCGATCACTCTGTAAAAAAGAGGAGAATCAATAAATTTATTAAAATTCATTTTTTCTTCCTCCCTTCAAAAAAACTGACGAAAGATAACAAAAGCTTATTTTCTTTTTTATCCTTTTCCTCAACAATTAATTCTTTCTTCAATAGCTTCAAATAGTCATCTCTGGTAAGATCTCTTAATAGCTCATTATTTTTTGTAATGGTTACTCCACCGGTCTCTTCTGAAACAACAATGGTAAGTGCATCCGTAACTTCGCTAATACCAACTGCAGCTCTGTGTCTTGTTCCAAGAGCTTTTGGAATTAGGTTACTTTCTGATAACGGGAGATAAGCTGCTGCTACAGCAATCTTATTATCCTTAATTATAACCGCTCCATCATGTAATGGTGTATTCGGTATAAAAATATTAATTAGTAATGCACCTGTAATATCTGCATCCAGTCTAATACCAGTTTCTACATAGTCTTCCAAACCTGTATTTTTCTGAATTGTCACCAAAGCACCTATCCGACGTTTCGACATGTATTGAATTGCTGAATCAAGCGCCTTAATCATGTTGCGTTCATTTTCATTTTGTTTTCTATTATGAAAAAAAACAGAACCTCTGCCAAGGTGTTCAAGTCCACGTCTGATCTCTGGTTGAAAAATAATTATAATAGCGATAAAGCCCCAATTAATTATCTGGTCAGTTACCCACGAGACCATCTGCAAACCAAAGAACCAACTTATAAGTTTAATCAATACTATTATGATTACACCTTTAAACAACTGAACGGCTTTAGTTCCTCTAAGTAGCATCATCAATTTGTATATTACGTACCACACCACTAGAATATCTATTATATTTGCTACATTTTGCCATGAGAAAAGGCTGTCCCAAGCAATGTTCATTATTTTACCTCCTAGGAAATTTAAATTAATTATAGCACAGATATATCTATTTCTGTGGAACAACCAAATAGTTAAAAAATACAAAAGTTATTTTGTTATTCTTCAATTTCCATTACTAATTATGTAGAATAGTTATAATGGAAATTGGGTGATTTTATGTCAACGTTAAACAAATGGATAGTTCGACTCTCCTTTTATCTTTTTATGCTATATATATATATTACTGTTTCATCTCACAATGGGATATACAGTTTTCTCTTATTAAACACTTTTTTAGGCTATATTCCAATTGAAATTGCAATGCATATTGATGTTCAAAAGAAAACGCCAATACTCGTAATTTTGATAGTCCTGTGGCTCCTATTTTATCCGAATGCCCCATATGTTATTACTGATCTCTTCCATTTGGCAATGCTAGATCCTTATAACAGCTCAACAGGATTAATGGAATTCAATCTCCATCTCTGGTTAAAATTCACCAATTTGGTTACAAGTGCTCTTGGATGTTCATTAATGGGATTTTGGAGTTTGGAACATGTTGCGGATACAATCCTGATTAAATTTAAATTATGGTCTAAAACTAATAAAATTCTTTTGGTTTCAGCCTTAATAGTCTTTTCCTCTGTGGGAATCTATATTGGCAGGTTTTTGAGGCTTCATACGGCATATCTCTTTATCGCTCCTAAAGAAGTAGTTGCAGAGCTCATCCAAATGTGGAATCCAAGAATGCTGGTTTTCATTGGCTTTATGACAATTATTCAGTTAATTTTTTGTTTTTCCTTTGATATTACAAGAAGTTCATTGGCGAATAATCAGGAATTACTAGAGCAAAATAACAAACAGAAAGAGCAATAATTTCTAAAAATAACGGTTATACTCTTCCAATTTTAATTCTTATAAAAAGAAATACACCATAAGTTGGTAAATTTAGGGTACTAACACAAAATTTTAAATCTGCTATGAGTAATCGAAAATTGGAGACTAACCTGAAATTTTTGAATTACAGGATATGTTACGGAATAAATAAAGAAGCTGGTCCAAAAAATAACTTTTGAATCAGCTTCTTTATTTATATGAGTAAGTTTTTGTGCTTGCCCTGTCTTCCTTAGAAAAGGATAACTCTACACAAATTAACTTGGTAAGATTGATGCTCGTAAATTCAGACTTTCTTCGTGGTTAATGTATTGCCGCAAGCTAATTGCCGCCTGATGATTAACATAGCCTTGCTCAACTAAATACTGAAGTGCAGCTCTTTGTGCAGCAATTGATTTGAACCTGAGTCTTCTAACTTGTTCTTGATAATCTTTGCCCGAAAGTCCTTCTTCACTTTTTTGTCTCTCAATGATACTTCTATAGGTAATTATCATATGATAAATAACTTCTCGATTTATTTTTTTCTCATTAACTTCAGGATTCTTGAGGTATTCCGAAAGTGCCTTAATTGCGGCTTTTGCAATTGATCGCTCGACAAGTCTAACACCAACACCATACTTTTCGTCTTGTCTAATGCCAACCCACAGTGAAATTGAGCGCCAAAACTTTCTTATGGATTCCATTATAGTTGGGAACGGCCATTCTTGCCGAATCTTAGCCTTATGATCAGCTCGTTTCAACTGATTTTTTAAGGACTTTTTGAACTTATGATACACTTTTTCTTGGATCTGATTTGTCTGATGGAGCCTCTCTAGTTCATTAAGTTGACCCCTTAATGCCACCTTATGTAACTTAATTTCATCTGAAGTCGCTGCTTTATTCAAGTCATCGGCATATTCATTGACTTCAAGTCGTTTTATCATGAACTGATACTCCAAAATTAGATGATATACAGCCAGTTCATTGCCCATCCGTCTTTCTCCTTCAAGACTTCGAACAGCAGTTTTAAGAATATATAATTTTGCTTTATTACTACTAATTTCAAGCTGCTCATCTTCATCCTCATCTTCCGTTGTCTCTAAAACTTTATTGGCATCCAAATCACCCAAACCACCACGTGTTTGCAAGGCTACATCTCCAGAAATAAATGGCAACACAATTATTGCAACCACCATACTCAAAATAATTACACCAGCAGCAATGAACAATACCAGAGATCTTTCAGGGAAGGCTTCACCTGATGCAATCTGCGTCGGAATAGTAAGTGCACCGGCCATCGTAATAGCACCACGAACACCAGATATTCCAGATAATAACGCAACCTTTAATCTTTCCTTCATTGACTTTGCTTTTGCATCAGTAAAAAGCTGATAGCAGTATGTCCAAACTATTCTAATTAGTAGTAATATTCCCCACATTACAAAAACAAAAAAGATTGCCGAAAAAGTATTTATATCTTCATTTTCAATAGTTCCATGCATTGCAACAGGTAATTCTACTCCTAAAATCGTAAACATTATCCCGTTTAGAAGATAAACGATCAAATCCCACATTCTTTCACTGACAATGTTGATCTCGGGCTGAATCCTAATAAAAGAATTACGCTTAGATGCAAAAACAACCCCAGCGACGACGACCGCTATTACACCAGATGCATGAAATGATTCTTCAGTTAATAAATATATGATGAACGGTACACATAGCTGGAGTACTGTATTAAAAACGACATCATTGAATCCCTTAACAATCAACCACTCAATGATCAATACGACAATTGTTATCAGTACAAAACCGGCTACAAATCCAACAAGTCCAAAATAAAAAAGATCTACCAAGGCCGTTTTAAGTGAAAAGTAACCGGTTACTGCTACCATTACAGCATACTTAAATCCAATCAACCCACTTGCATCGTTTATCAAACTTTCGCCACTAACTAAATGAAGTATGTTATCAGGCAGCTTGACTTGTTTCGATATTGAATGTACAGCGACAGGATCTGTCGGTGCTAGAATTGCTGCTAATGCAATTCCTACTGGAAGAGGTAGCGCAGGTATGATTAAGTGAATTAAATAGCCCCCGAGCATCATAGTAATAAACACTAAAATAATGGCATTATTAAAAATTGCACCTTTTAGCTTCCAAAGTTCCTCCTTAGGAAATTTTCGTCCATCGTTGTACAACAATGGCGCGATAAAAAGTAATAAAAACCAACTTGACTCCAAGTCAATTTTTAAATTAAAAATAAGTGCAACAATAGTTCCTAAAATAATTTGAATCAAACTAACAGGAATAGATTTAAAATAATGATTAATTAAATTTGATAATAAGACTAATAAAACAAGACCAATGACTGTTTCGACAATCGACATCCAGCTAACACCTCCGTATATTATTATTACAAAAAATTGACTAAAAAAAAAGGAGTCTGCCTCTGTTTTTGCAAAACTCCAAAAATAAACTATTTTTCCCCGATAATTCTAACTTCCGTTTGTAATTCGACTGAAAATTCTTGTTTAATAACTTTCTTTATGTGATTTATGACAGCAATGTAATCAGAGGCTGTGGCATTTCCTCTGTTAACGATAAAACCAGCATGCTTGAGAGAAACCTGTGCCCCACCAATCATAAATCCCTGTAACCCTGCATCGTGAATTAATTTACCAGTAAAATGTCCCTTCGGCCTCTTAAAAACACTACCACAGGATGGGTATTCTAATGGCTGCTTAGCACCTCTCAAGAAATTAAAGTTATCCATTTTTTCCCTAATTTCTTTTTTTTCTCCACTTTGCAATTTAAAAACAGCTCTCAAAACAATGTCTTGCTCATCTTGAATTCTACTGTGTCTATATGAAAAATTTAGTTCTTCGGTTGTGTACGTCTTTGTCTCCCCCCGAGGAGTTAAAACCTCGACTTCACTAACTACTTGCCCTATATCTCCATCATACGCACCAGCGTTCATAAACACTGCTCCTCCGACACTACCCGGAATTCCTGCAGCAAACTCCATTCCAGTTAAACTGGCATTATAGGCTCTTTCTGTAACACCTATTAAAGGTGCACCAGATTCTGCAATTACCTTGTTTCCTTCAATCCTCACGCTATTCATTCTAGTTAAGATTATTACTAATCCTCTTATACCTTTTTCTCTTACAATAAGGTTACTTGCATTTCCAATAACGGTTACCTGCAGTTGATGCTCATTTGCTATATTAATCATCTCACAAATATCTTCAGACTCCGTTGGAAAGGCAAGTATTTCAGCTGGACCGCCTGTTTTTGTATTAGTATACTCTGACAGTGATCTTTCAATTTTTATTTTTTCTTCACCAAATTTTTCTACAAATAACTCTTGTATCTGTCTCATTTCAAATATCCCCACATTCATTAACATCTCATTCAAGTGTAGCACTTTTTTCTTAAGCACCACATACTCAAATACACACTATTACATTTTATAAAATTTTGCGTTCATTTGTATAAATAAATCATTTATTTCATTAAATATTAATAACTTGAAAAATTCCGTGAGTCTTTAATATTTTTCCTCTTTCTGCTAAAATTAAGATTAAATTGTGGTATTTTGCTCACAAACATTTTAGAGGTTAGGAGGATTTACCTATGAATTTCGTTGCATTTGATTTTGAGACTGCTAATGCAAAGAGAAATAGTGCTTGTTCAGTTGCACTTACTGTCGTTGAAAATAATCAAGTAATTGATGAACTGTATTCTTTAATTAATCCTCAAGCGTCATTTTACTGGCGCAATACTCAAATACACGGAATAAGGGAAAAAGATGTGCTGGATGCCCCCACCTTTGCAGAATTATGGCCGCATATATCCAATTTTTTTACCAAGGATAGATTGATTGTTGCTCATAATGCCAATTTTGACTGCAGTGTTTTGAGTCATACTCTCCAACTAGATAATTTAACTGTTCCAAATTATCTAGTTCTCGATACACTCACAACAAGTCGCAACCTTCTTGATTTAGATAACTACAAGCTCAATACAATTTGTTCAAATCTTGATATTACGCTAAAACATCATCATAATGCATTAGATGATAGTCGCGCCTGCGCCGATATTTTGCTATACCAGATTAGAAATTATGGCATTGATAAGATATCAAACTATATCAAATTAAAATAATTATCAAATTTTATTTTTAAATAAAAAAGAGCTAGTACCTGCCTGCCTTGTCTCTGAGGATAGATAATAGGAGATAAGGCTTTGCTAAGTACCAACTCTTTTTTTGTGTTATAAGATTAATCTTGGGGATTATTTAAATGTGCCAGTTGTCCCTGGAACTCCTGACCATACTTGCTAACATCTGAACTTGCTGTTGAAACAGTATAATCGGCAATTTCACCGTGTTCAGATTGATCAAGGCCAGTAATCTCAGCACTTTCTTCAACACGTATCTTCATGAAGAGCTTCAAGACGAATACCAAGATGCTTGCAACAATTGTGACAAATACAATTGTAAATAATGTACCAACAATTTGAATCAGCAATTGACTGAATCCACCACCATAAAATAATCCATTATTGATAGAGCTGTTAGCAACTTTACTTGCAAATGCACCAGTTAAAATTGAGCCCACAATACCTGAGACTCCGTGGCAACCAAACGCATCCAGTGGATCATCGTACTTCAACTTTGGCTTGACGTATGTTATAAACAAATAACTTACAATTGCACTTAATGCACCAACCCAAAATGCACCGGCACCTGTTACAAAACCTGTTGCAGGAGTAATTCCAACAAGTCCACAAATCGTACCTGTACATGCACCTTCCAATGTTGGCTTTCCGACAATAATCATGTCCAAGACCATCCAAGTAACCAATGCGGCAGCAGTAGCAACAGTAGTTGTCAGAAATGCCTGTACGGCAACTTCTGTCATACCAAGTGCTGAACCTGCGTTAAAACCATACCATCCAATCCAAAGAATTGTGGTACCTAACAATACCCATGGTAAATTGTAATGACTTTGTTTTTCTTTTCCAAAATCAAGTCTCTTACCAAGAAATACTGAAAGCACCAAAGCAGTAACACCAGCATTGATATGAACAACTGTCCCACCAGCAAAGTCCAAGACACCATATGAAGCAAGAAGACCGTTAGCACTCCAAACCATATGTACCATTGGATAATAAATAAAGATTGACCACAAAATAATAAAAACAAGTAAGAAATTGAATCTCATTCTACCAACTATTGCTCCAACGAATAGTGCGGGTGTAATAATAGCAAACATCATTTGAAACAGTAAAAATGTTCCCACATTAATTCCGAGTTCTTTTGATTGTAATTGAGCTAAGTTCAATCCATCCAAGAAGAAATGTTTAACAGTTCCAATTACGCCACCAACATTTCCATTAAATGAAAGTTCATAACCCACTGCTGCATAAAGTAAAACAGCAACTCCACAAATCACAAAGACAGAAAACATTGTATTAACAACATTCTTTTTTGAAACCAATCCACCATAGAAAAAAGCTAATCCAGGTGTCATAAAAAAGACTAGGACACATGAAACAATCAAAAATGTAGTATTAGCTGAATTCATAAATTATCCCCCCTATTTGATGTCACAAATTATAACATCACATACAATTGTCTGTCCATAAAAAAATTAAAACTGTTTATATCTAATTTAATTCTATATTTTTATTTTTTTTACAAAGATAAACTACCCTTTATTAATTAAAAGTAAGCTGTGCTTATCAAATCTTTTATATTTCTACTTTTACAATATTGGAAATCTCACACCTACGCGGCAATGAATTTTGTTGTATTTGACTGGGATATATGATTAATATATTGGCAATTCTTATAGCGAGTCTTACCTGTGTACAATCCATAAATAGTTAAATTACTCAAAATAGATTACTCATAGATAATCTCGCGTTAACCTTTTCTAGCAGTAACAATTATAAAGTGGTAACTGAACAATAATTGCTGTAAATTCAAATTTAAGTTTGACTCATAAAACAAATGTTATAAAATCATACTTTTTTAACGTGCAGTGCTACTGCATAATAATAACTAAACAACTTCTTTGATCTTAGATTCCTCAATTAATAGGGAATATTCTAGTGATATTTACATTTCATGATACATAATCGTCCATCAATCTATTTCATTCATAATTTAGTGATAATATTATTTGTTTCTTCTGATTCACCTCTTATAGCAGAAGACCAATGAACTGGCATTCAGTATAAGTTTTCTATTTTAAGTCTTAGCAAAAAGATAGTCACTAGTCATTGATTATTACTAATAACAGAGATTTTGGAAATTGATTACTTCTTAAAACAAAAAAACTCAATCATGAGATTTAAGATTTCTTAATTATTACAAAAAATACCAATAATTGGAATTGAACTAATATGTACACGATGATGCTTTACTAATGAGTTTTGTTGTTTTTTCCATTAATGACGACAATTCACTTATAACATGATCCTTTATTCATTTCGTATACGTATTCCATAATAAAAAAAGAAATATCAACGCAAAATATACGTTGATATCTCTTTATCAATACCGGTGATCGGGGTCGAACCGATACGCCCTCAACGGGCACTGGATTTTGAGTCCAGCGCGTCTGCCAATTCCGCCACACCGGCATAATATATCATATTACAAAGTAAAACTATACTACTGTTAGCGCCTAAAAGCAACTAAAGGCGGTAACCGGATTTGAACCGGTGATGAAGGTTTTGCAGACCTCTGCCTTACCACTTGGCTATACCGCCAGATATAGTACAAATCCAAAACTGGGTTAGCTGGATTCGAACCAGCGCATGAGGGAGTCAAAGTCCCTTGCCTTACCGCTTGGCTATAACCCAATCTTAAAGGCGATAGGTGGGAATCGAACCCACGCGTGCCGGAGCCACAATCCGGTGCGTTAACCACTTCGCCACTATCGCCATCAATGGCAGGGGTAGTAGGAATTGAACCCACACTGACGGTTTTGGAGACCGTAGTTCTACCTTTAAACTATACCCCTATTATTAAAAATGGAAGGGAGTGGATTCGAACCACCGAACCCGAAGGAGCGGATTTACAGTCCGCCGCGTTTAGCCAGACTTCGCTACCCTTCCATGGTGGCGCGGGACAGAATCGAACTGCCGACACATGGAGCTTCAATCCATTGCTCTACCAACTGAGCTACCGAGCCATTAAAAATATAAATATACAACGGTCCTAGACGGATTTGAACCGACGATCTCCTGCGTGACAGGCAGGCGTGATAGACCCCTACACTATAGGACCGTAATATTATGGAGGATACAGGGCTCGAACCTGTGACCCTCTGCTTGTAAGGCAGACGCTCTCCCAACTGAGCTAATCCTCCAATATGACCCGTACGGGATTTGAACCCATGTTACCGCCGTGAAAGGGCGGTGTCTTAACCACTTGACCAACGGGTCATTCTCTGCTAACGGAGAGTAAGGGATTCGAACCCTTGAAACAGGTCATAACCCGTTTACATGATTTCCAATCATGCTCCTTCGGCCAACTCGGACAACTCTCCAGCATAAACAACAACTCCGGCAGGCGGGCTCGAACCGTCGACAACCTGATTAACAGTCAGGTGCTCTACCAACTGAGCTATGCCGGAATAACTAAGCACGGCAACGACCTATCCTCGCAGGGGGCGATCCCCCAACTACTATCGGCGCTAAG
>NZ_JQAR01000013.1 GCF_001437155.1 Liquorilactobacillus mali | reverse complement strand
GAAAGAATCAGAACAAGTGTCTAGAAAAACATGTGCCAAATATTGACTTAGGAGCACTTTTTATCAGCAAGTTTTATTGATAGGAAAATGTTGAGAGTGCAAAAACCTGATTACGCACAGTATTACGGTTATGTAGGTTTTATTGATAGGAAAATGTTGAGAGTGCAAAAACTCAAGTCATTTGAGACTCGCGCTCTCATTTGTTTTATTGATAGGAAAATGTTGAGAGTGCAAAAACGGATAGTTACTAACATATTGACTGTCAACAGTTTTATTGATAGGAAAATGTTGAGAGTGCAAAAACGCAAGTGAAAAATCAGAGACCAGAATTCTAGTTTTATTGATAGGAAAATGTTGAGAGTGCAAAAACACTACGCCTAGTATGGTGCCATTCATTTTTGTTTTATTGATAGGAAAATGTTGAGAGTGCAAAAACTGCTTCACAGTATCAGCAAAGAAATGTTTTGTTTTATTGATAGGAAAATGTTGAGAGTGCAAAAACCAACCTTGGTTGTTCTCTCAATTTGATTTCGTTTTATTGATAGGAAAATGTTGAGAGTGCAAAAACTGCCAATTGCTGCACCTCCTTTCCTGAAAAGTTTTATTGATAGGAAAATGTTGAGAGTGCAAAAACCATTGGTCGACCCAGATACACACAAGTTAAGTTTTATTGATAGGAAAATGTTGAGAGTGCAAAAACACAAAGATGCACAAGCTAAGCAAGATTTACGTTTTATTGATAGGAAAATGTTGAGAGTGCAAAAACGAATGTGTAAATAGGTTGACGGCGGTCAATGTTTTATTGATAGGAAAATGTTGAGAGTGCAAAAACGCTACAATGAGGTACGCATTAACAAGATGAGTTTTATTGATAGGAAAATGTTGAGAGTGCAAAAACTGAGTGATGTCATAAGCCTTTTGATTAGTAGTTTTATTGATAGGAAAATGTTGAGAGTGCAAAAACGTGCTGAACAATCAGCCGAGATTGCAATTAGTTTTATTGATAGGAAAATGTTGAGAGTGCAAAAACAGTTACTGCAGGAGATTTATCACAGGCAGAGTTTTATTGATAGGAAAATGTTGAGAGTGCAAAAACGCTCTTGATTGTATCTGCATTTAAACTCTTGTTTTATTGATAGGAAAATGTTGAGAGTGCAAAAACGCAACGGTTTAATGCAACGTGGGCATACCAGTTTTATTGATAGGAAAATGTTGAGAGTGCAAAAACTATTAGACAAAAATCAAAAACAAAAAAGGTGTTTTATTGATAGGAAAATGTTGAGAGTGCAAAAACAAGCTAAGAAGCTTGTCCGCAACATAAGCGGTTTTATTGATAGGAAAATGTTGAGAGTGCAAAAACTATCAGACATTAAGATCCGACCTCCAATCTGTTTTATTGATAGGAAAATGTTGAGAGTGCAAAAACATCTTGTCAAGCAAGATTATTCTCAAATCAGTTTTATTGATAGGAAAATGTTGAGAGTGCAAAAACCTCAAATTAAAAATTGCCGCTTTTTATTCTACAAAACTGGATCTTCTATTCCTAAGAACTCGTCAATTCAAGAGTCAAGATAGGCACGTTCTGCATTCGTAAGCTTTTTGAGGCCATAAGTAAGATTAGATATTTTGAATCCCAAAATTTCGTCTAACACTTTTAATAGTACAATATCCTGATAAGACTTTCCAGTCATGGTACATTTTCCACCAATATATGCAACAATTTCATAAAATCTTTGACAAAGTTGGTTATCAGTTATATCTAGATTTCCAGGGTAGTGATTTTCAATACTATTTCTAAAACTATCAAAGTCAGGCATCTGGTACAATTCATCTGCTAAAACCATCGTATTTGGAACATTCTCCGGTTGATACATTATCTCTAACGGTGCCTGACTAATTACAAATATGTGAATTAGACCCGTTTTTTCTGCAAGTTGTACCAATCCATCTATCAATACTTGAATTTTTTCAGTTGTTAAAAAACTTGCTAAATTAATTAAAGCAATCCACGTTTCCTTGGGATTATTTTCCAGACTTTTCTCTAACAAAACTAGATACTCATCTACAAACTCATTGGCATCCATCATTTCCAACGGAAAATTATGACTTCCAGATGCATAAGATAAAAAAATATTATTCTTCAATAATTCTGTATATGTCAAGCTCGATACATTTGAAGAAATATTATTAGATACTTCCTTAAGTTTTTGATTAAATAATGACTCGATTTTCAATAAATGATTTTCAATTTTTTGAAGTTCAATATTTATATCAATACTTTCAAATAATGTCGTCAGATATTCTGTCATTAAACTAGTTTTCTCGAAGCTCACTTCTTCGAAAAGCGAAGAACCATATTGTAAGAAATGAATGTTAATGGAACCTGATTTCAATAGTTGATCATTCCGATAAATTTCAATTCCATTTTCACCATAGACTAGTTCTTCCAAATCTGTCAAAACTCTCTTATTTGCGAATCTTTTCAAGCTTCTAACAAATTCTTGCGCCATTTTCTGATTTTGACCATAAAAAAACAATATGTCCGCTTCGTCAAACTCGATAAATTTGTTATCTTCAATCTCTACTCTCATATGATTACCATCTTATTATTGCCAACTGCTACTTCTTGTGGGGCCTTTTCTCCGGCTAAAAAACAACGGTCGTTAAATTGCTTCTCGGAAACATACATTAATTCAACCAAACCATTATAGGGAGTGACCTTCTTTAGTTGATCTTCATATTTTTTAAGTTGACTTCTATTGGGTAAAGTACGTACATAAACAGATTCTTGAATCATCACAAATCCCAATTCAATTAACCGCTTACGAAACACTCGATAACGCCTCAACTCTACTTTTGACACCATTGGTAAATCAAAAAAACAAATTAATCGCAATCTATTGTACACCTCGCATTCCCTCCAATGTTATTACTAATAATTCTTCCTTCTTTCCCTGCATCATCTTAATAAATGAATTAACATAGTCCAACATAACTAAATCAATTGTTGTTTTTCGCCCCTTATGAATATAAGGTTGATTCAAAAAATTAATTAACTCACATCTTATTTCCCAACTAAGATACTTTGGATAATTAGGTAGAATTTTATCTAGAATATACCAATCCATCAATGGCCTAAATGGTTCCATCAAGTCATCTACTAAATTAAAAGAATTAAATTCATTGCGATGAAAAACACCTAAGGTTGGAATCAGCCCTAAACTTGTCACCAATCTTGCCATGTAAGCTCTAATTATTGTATAGCCATAATTCATTGCACCATTTTCCAAACACTCTCTTTCACGAGTAAAATTCTTGCCATATAAACTATTAAAATAAACTTTGGCAGCGTGACCCTCACGATTAGTTATATCTGCAGATTGAATATTTTCAATTAATTCCTGCATTTTATCAACTCTATCTGCATCCACTTCGTATGCACTCAAAACCGCTTTCTGATTCGTCAGCTTTTGTTGAATTATTTCTGTCCACACTTCTTTTCGTAATTCAGTACTCCATGCCACTTGTTCCAAATTTCTTTTCGCAGTCCTATGATACTGTCCAAAACCCATGTAAATTCCACAAGGAATATACTTATTATCGCAAACAATCACAGCTATATTATACTGTGCAAATTTCGATAATAATCTAGTCGTTAACGTTAAAATTTTGCCTTCCAACGTAACAGTCGCAATATCCGAGAGCGGCACAATATACTTTTGCCCAGCCTTTTCAATTTGTAAATTATCTAACTTCAGACGAAGATAATCTCCATCCTTTACCATTATGTTTCTCCAAGTCATTTTAACTCCTTTCCTATTCTTATAATTTAGATACAAAAAAAACTGCCTAAGAGGCAGTAATTTCGGCATAAAGCCTTATCTTTGCAGATTCTCAATCATTTTCCTATCAATAAAACGATTGAACATGCACTCCGTCGAGTACAGTGATCCGTCAATCACAAAGCAATTGTAACATAATAAATAAACTTTTACAATCGTTAAAAATTACTTTTTATATAAACTTAACTCTGGATCATCTGACTCTTTTGTAATGTAATATGGATTTCCTAAAACATCTGTATTTACTTTGTAGAGTTTATATCCAACTCTGGCCATTTTCTTGACAAACTGACCGCTTGGAGTCATTTGACCATAAAAACCAACATCTTCTTTACTATCAAATTTAGACTTATAAATTGGTTTCAGTTCAACATATCCTTCGTTACTTGTCGTCCTAGAGGCAAACAATAATTCAAGTGATTCACCTTTTTCATCAACAATCTTTACTCGATTGTTTCGATACAAACTGAATCTAAATCCGCTATTTTTACCAATTGGTTTCCATGTTTTTGTACCATCTTCGCTTATACCATGTTTTAACTTCTCATATGCTTCGCTAGTAATCCCATAAACACCGTTTGTGAATTTTAGATCTGAATATTTTAAACCAAGTAATTCATATTGCCGAGTTTCTGAATTAAAATAGACATCTGTTCTCCATGGTTTTAAGCTTTGTAAAACAACCTTATTTTTTGCATTTATAGGTGTAATATCAATATGGCTTCCAATCTTCGAATCATAGTACTTTATACTCACTATTTTAGGCCCATCATTATGCTTGGCATATTTTGTGATAAAATCATTTTCTCGGCGATAAAGCTCGAAAGGTGAAACCTTAACTCTTTTGACTTTTCCGTCTACTTGTGTAATTTCTTCCGAATCAGGATAAGAATTAAGTATTTCAACTAATTTTCCCCATGTTTTCGGATCTTTTTTCTGCATTAAAAACTTGACATCACCTGTTTTACTCATTTTATCGTATATTTTTTTAAAACTTGTAAAGCTATCAATATCATATATATTCTTAATTGTGCCTAAAATATATCTTTCTTGCACTTTTTCTACTTTTCCGCGTTTATTTATTTCCTTTTCTTTAATTCTTGTACCATAAATTGTCTGATTTGCAACTGAACGATTAGCTTTTTTGTCAACATGATGACTGAATTTTACAGGGTTTTCTGGATTAGTAATATCATTTGCTAATTCTACCTGTTTAAAGAGTGGAAAATCATAAAGTTCATTAATGAGCTCTTCAAATTTCTCATTTTGAATGACCGGTATTTTCTCTAGTAACTTAGCTTCCTGTGACATTTTAATTGCTTCTTTATCTTGCAGAATTTCTCCTGTTTCTCTATCAATGTCAATTAATTTTATAGCCTTATCAAATACTTTCAATAATGGGAAACTGGCGATAATACTAGCATCAATCGCGTGATGATGATATGTATCACGAGTTTTCTTCAGCCCACCTACTCCGTTCCACTTCTTACGCATCTGTGATGTCCATTTCCCACGAACTATTTTAACCTTTGTTGATAAATTATTTGATTTAAAAAAAGAATAAAACTCATCAAGTACAATACGTGAGGCATATCGCGTATCGTTAAGATTTCGCTGGATAAAACCACGCTGTGTAACAATGTCACTAAGATCCATATCATTCAATAAATTATCCATCTTATTTTTTGAATAATTCTTATTTGTTTTCACCTTAGCAACATATTCAGTTTTATTTTGTCCAAAACCCCCGCCATTATTTAGCCAGCCAAGTGGTGTTTGCTTTCCTTTTGCCTGATTACATTGGCTGTGTACCAATACTTTATTATTTTGAGAATCATCAAAACTTACAGAAATTGGTATAATATGGTCAACCTCAAAACTATCATTATTATTGATTAGTTGAACCGCCTCAATATTTTTCCCACAATAAGGGCAACAAGTACCTTGTTGATACCAGTACCGCACCTTCTGAGATAGGCCCCTGACCTTACGATAATGTGCAACTAATGCACTGTCTGATATCGTCATCTGTTGTTTAACTAATGCATCAGCAGCTTCTTTTTCTAACTCATTTTGCTTCTGTCTTTTAACAATACCTTTTTTTATATCTGCCTCATTATCTTCACGTGGTAATTCAATAACAACGTCGCTAATATTATCACGCCCTATTTTCTTAGCAATTGCATTAAAAACATTAACAGCCTCACGTGTGGCTTTAGCAACAACGGGATTATATATACCTTCTGTAATTCTTCGTGCAGGAATGTTTTTGAGCCCTTTATATTTTTCACTATTAGACTTCACCAGACCCAAACGTGTCAAAATAGTGATTTGTTCTTCAGAAGTATTCATCAATTCCGGTATAAGTAAATTAAGTGTTTTATAAGAAAAGCTATGCCATGTTGCTCGACCATCTACCAAAAAATCCTTATTTTTATTGATAATAAGTTCCTTTATCTCATTGGAGACATCTATATTACTTTTATTCAATTGTTTACGAATTTCAGCTTTCTCAGTATTAAGTGTCAGAATATCAGCGATTTTGTTAACTAAATTAATGTCCAGATCATTTGCTTCTATATTAATCTTAGCAAGTTCTTTACGAAATCTTCGATAACCAGAGAGTGTATGCATAATTGGCTTTTCAACCTTATCAATTCGGAACCCTTTGATATCATCTTTTTTACAACCTATTATTTTACAAATTTGCGTTATTCCAAACAAACCATTTGTAGTTTTATCTGCTTCAATGATTTCCCTTTTTGTTTGAGTTGTTAGCTTTCCATCTTCAGTATTGGTTACTGTTAAATTGTTCAAATCATTAAGCATATTATATATCTGTGCAGTTACACTTGATGCTGATGCTCTTTTTTCTCCGCTAATTTTATCTATTCCTATGAGTTCATCAAAAAGATTATCTAATGTTCGACCATCTTTTTTATAAATTCCATAGTCTGTGCGCGATTTCTCATTTCCAGGTCCAACAAAATAGTCTCGTTTACGACTAATGAATGGTATGAACTTTGTAATAAAATCATCAGTAATTTCTGGATAAAATTCCCTTTGCTTTGTCAAAATTTGTGTAGCTTCCTTAACATATGCCGATGAAGGAAAAACATTGAGCAAAGTTATATTTTCATCTTTTTTTACATGTCCACGAACTTTACCAAACTCCTTTAACCTTTCCAATTGTATTTGACCAACTGTCTTTTTAATTAACAATTGACGATTAATATTAATTGAAGTCTTGTAATCAGTTACACCACTTGTTCCATCATCTTCCAAATCACCTAAATCATAAGAAATACCTCGATGTTTTACGATATGGTAAAGTGCAATAACAAGTTCCTGCTTTGTTAACATTTTGGACAAACCCTTAACACGCAATTTATAAGGGCTTTCAGTACTATTTACTAAAAGTTTGTAGTGTATATTCCCATTTTGATCTACTACTTTTGTGTCTATAAAATTTTCTTCTCCTAAAAAATTTATTACGTCCGCTAATCTATTTTTCCTTCTCCTAATCAGACGCCTTGTTCCCCTATATCCGCGACGATCTTGATTAGCCGCTGCATTTCCTGATGGAAAAATACGACTGCCTAAATCAACAATTTTTTTCTTCTCAATATCAATAATCGACCACCCAACAGAAGAAATCCCAATATCCAACCCTATACTATACTTTCCCATAACTTATCCCTCCACAACTTTCTAATATATTTTATCATATTTTATTAAGTGACTGATTGTAAATTTAAATAATTAAAAGTAGACTTTTAAATTTTTTATTTTCTGAATTACTGGAGAAAAATCATTTTTTTGAATTTTACTTCCCAAAACTGAAAAAATTTCAAATTTGATATCGTCAATTCAACTATCTTCAAAATTAATCATAAACACACTATGAACTATTCGCTACTTAACAGTGGCATTACACTCAGAGGTACATTATGACTTGAACTTGTCCTGTGATTATGACAAATAAAAAGGGAACCCAATTCAGAATTGAGTTCAAAGATAATAATATATATTTAAAGGTTAATTTGCTTTTTACTAAACTGGCAATGAAACAAATTACCTACGATTATGTTCCCACAACTATTGCCCTGAATTAGAAAGACGTCAACAGAAACGTTAATTAGAAGATTTGTACTTGTGATATACTTGATAAAAATAATATTGGAGGGATTTCTTTGTATTCCTATATTGAAATTAATTTTTTCTTATTACTTCTTGCTGCGTTGTGTCTTTTTATGATGCTGCTATTTTCAAGAAGGGCATCTAAAACCTCAAAAAAAGTCAATGAGCCTAAAATTCAATATACATCTTTAATTAAAAATTATAAGAAAGATAATTTAATTTCTATTGATGAAATCAAATCTCTCTCTGCTGTTAATAGCTATCCGTTTCCTGTATTTTTTTTCAGGACATTTCCTTTTAACCTTCTATTCTCACTTTTCTTCATTATCGTTGCTTTTTTTTATTCTGCATTTTACGACCAAATTGGGTCGCTATGCTTTGTACTATTTCTGTTATGGGAAATATTTTGGCTATTGTCCTACATTTTCTTTAAAAGGAAAAGCATTAATTTACATTCACAGATAAAAAATAAAAATCCAGCGCTTCTTAAAAATCCCAATATTGTTAATCTGACTATCCAATACGACGAAAAAATTTCACCACTAATAAAAAAAATTACCTTTTCTGTCTTGCTTACTTCAATTTTTATGAACCTCGCATTATTATTATTGGCTTCTTTTTTTAATTTTTCTCATTTTTAATCACCGCTATTAGAGCTGCCAGTCCTGTTTCTAGTCACTGCAGAAGACATATCAGCCGAGAACTTACCATCAAATTCCTCTGGTGTGATTCCCTTACACCAAAATCCGCTTGAATAATATACGCAATATTTCCTGTAAGCTTGACGTTATCTTAAACCTGGATTTCTACACAAACAAGCATACATTCGAACATTCTATAAAAGTTTTGGATCAACTGAGCCATTAGGATATATTTTTTAATTCATTTTTCACAACACTAAAACTTCGCGGCATTTGTCAAAAATATGTCACCTAATATTTCGTTTCTTGTCAGTTATTGACAATTTAAAATAATCTAAAGTAACAAAAAGTAACAACATTCGACAAAAAATAGAAAACATAAAAAAGCCATGGTCCCTTTGAGGGGAACCATGGCTTTTGTTATTTATTATCGTTTGTTATTAAAGTTTTTCTTTACTTACAATGTTCAACTTCTCGTCCAAGTCATAAACAACTGGTTGACCTGTTGCCATTTCAACACCCATGATGTCTGCATCTGAGATGTCTTCAATGTATTTTGTAAGTGCACGTAATGAATTACCATGTGCTGCGATGATGACGTTCTTGCCTTCAAGCAACTTAGGAGCAATTTCGTCTTCCCAGAATGGAATAACACGTTCCAAAGTAACTTTCAAGTTCTCACCACCAGGAATAGCACGTGGGTCAAGGTCTGCATAACGACGATCTTGTGCTGCAGAGCCTTCATCATCAGCACTCAAAAGTGGAGGAAGGACATCATAAGAACGACGCCAAATGTGTACTTGATCTTCGCCAAATTTTTCAGCAGCTTCTGCCTTGTTTTGACCTTGCAATGCACCATAATGACGTTCGTTTAAGCGCCATGATTTTGTTTCTGGAACCCATAACTGACCTGATTCTTCCAAAGCAAAATGCAATGTCTTGATAGCACGAGTCAATACTGATGTATATGCCTGATCAAATTGGATTCCTGCTTCTTTTAACTTACGTCCAGCTTCCTTAGCTTCTTTTTCACCTTGTTCACTTAAGTTAACGTCAACCCAACCGGTGAAAAGGTTCTTCAAGTTCCATTCACTTTGTCCGTGACGGATAAAAACTAATTTTGTCATAACTAGCAAAAACCTCTTTCATTATATGATTTGTTTACAACTCACATTTTACACTGAAAACTTGAAAATTCATAGTCCAAACAAGTTATAAATTGTGAAAAGAATTCTTAGTTTTTCAAAGCTTTCAATATATAATTGACCGCTTTTTCAACGTTCTCGGGAGTTGTTGCAAGATTCAATCTGATAAATCCCTTTCCAGCTGCTCCAAACATCTCACCATAATTAACCGCGAGTTTTGCATCATGCTGCATAAAGTGATGCAACTTGCTTGGATCTACAACTGCTCGCATATCGACCCATGCCAAGTAAGTTCCTTCAAGTTCAGTAATTTTAATTGTTGGTTCATTTTCAGCAAACTGATTCTTAACATAATCAAAGTTGTATTTGATTAGCCCAAGCATTCCAGATAGCCAATCTGCTCCTTCACGATAAGCAGCCTCTGCGGCGACCTCACCCAGTAAATTACCACTTGGCAAGCACATCCTTTCAACGTACTCATCATACCTTTCGCGAATCTGCGGATTTGCAATTACCACATGACTGCTCTGCAATGCAGCCAAGTTAAATGTCTTGGATGCCGCATCAAGCATCACAATATTATCACGATAAAATCCATCTTTGATTGAGATAGCCGAGACAAACTTGTTGTCTCCAATAATCAAATCGTGATGAATTTCATCAGAGATTACCAATACTTTCTCCTCACGACAAATTTCGAACAGTTTTTCAAGTTCTTCTGCGTTCCACACTCTTCCAACCGGATTATGCGGTGAACAATTAATCAATAACTTAACGTGTTCGTTTTGAATCTTAGCGCGAATATCCTCAAAGTCCATTTCATAGTGTCCATCATCGTTCTTCAGATTCGAGACAACTAGCTTGCGTTCACTGTTTTCAATCACATGCATGAATGGATGATACACAGGTTGCAGCACCATTACTGCATCATCTTGCAGCGTTAAAACATTTACGAGTGCACTGATCGACTGGACCACTCCTGACCCGAAACGAATCCATTCCCTATGTAATTCTGTTCCATATCGTTCTTGCTGCCACTTAAAATATGCTTCGTAATAGCTGTCGGGTGTCAATGAATAGCCATAAGCACCATGTTCAATTCTTTTTTTTAGGGCATACATGACTGCTTCTGGAGCCTTGAACTCAGTATCAGCTATCCACATAGGAAGAAGATCATTCGTTCCAAAGCCGTCCTTCATCCCGTCCCATTTGACCGAATCTGTGTTCTTACGTTCAACTGCATACTTTTCTACAAAATCTGCAACCTTCATAATCTATCTACTCCTTACGACTCAATTTATCCTTAATTTTAACCAGTGCAGCTTTTTTCCTCTTAATGGGTTTTACTCCTAAAATGTCCAATAGGAAAGTAAAAATTGGAATACCAACAATTAATCCCCACATTCCAAAAAACTTCTCTGAGATAAATAATACTACAAAGGTGTAAAAAATAGGGAGTTCTGTTTTATTTGACATCAGCTTAGGATTAAGGACATAGGACTCCAATGAATGTACCACCAATAACATGATGACTATGTACAGTACATAATTAAGTCCACCAACCGAATAACCTATAATACCCATAGGAACCGCTGAAATAATAACCCCTGCTACAGGAACAAGACTCATCAAAAAGATTAGCAGGGACAAACTAAACAGCTGTGGCATCTGCATTATTGCAAGACAGATTGTTGTCAACGTTGTGTTCACAATAGCAATAATAAACTGTGTTTCAATAACTATTCCAAAAGTGTTAACGAATTTCTCAGCAAAATAATATATATCTTGGAAAAACCAGTCATATGGTCCTTTCAAAAAACTACGCGAGAAACTGAACATTCTCTTTTTCTCAATTGTGAAAAAGAAACTTAGGAACAGTGACACTAAGAAAGTCACGCCCATTGAGCCAATACTTGTTACATACTTGAAAAGAATAGTTACTCCATTTTTCATCTGTGAAACAATAGTTGATGTACTTATGTAACTATTAATATAACGTAAGATTTCGTTTCCATTGAATGACGGTTTCTGGTAAAAATCTATTACATATTTGACCATTGATTCCGTCTGATAGAAAAGCTTAGGCAAATATATTGTTACTCCAAGATATAAGGAACCCAGTATTAATAGGTACACGACAGAAACAATTAACGGTGCCGGTATTTTTAGATACTTTCTAATAAAATTAGTTAAACTAATTACCAGAAAAGTAAAGATAAATGTTAATAATATCAAGCTTAATAATTCACGCATCTCATATAAAACAAAAATTACGGCCAGTAACACAACTGTCCGCCGTAATCGTACATTAGCAATAAATTTCTCCCATATTCCCAAAAGACCACTCCTAAGTTTGTTAGTATTCCCCGATTTCATTGTACCTAAAAATAGGCAATGACAAAACCCTTTTTGTGTGGCTTTTTTTAAGTTACAAACAAATATATTTTCTTATCTGCATTTTGTGTCCAAATTCAACTAATCCTCTACAAAAGTCTCTCTCACTATTTCCACGTCAAATAAAGGCAATTCAAGACGGTACTGCTAAACTCATTTAAAAACTTATAATTCAATTGTCATAACTACGCAATATCTCACGCAGCATTTCGAGACTTTTTTTAATTTCTCTTCCAATATCCGTATCGGCTACTGTCTGCCTTTCAAGTTCTTGGTTGACAATTTTTCTAGTTGATATGATGTCGCGACCATTTTTTACGGCATCATTTTTAGATGTAAAAGGATGATGGGTAACTAACTGCAAGCCATAAGAATTGTACAACAGAGTATATCCACCAATTCCTGTAATAGGCTGGTAGGCCTTTGAATATCCACCATCAATCACAATCATTTTCTTATTCGCCAAAATTGGTTCTTGCTCTTTTTTCACTGGTGTATGTCCATTAATTACATGACCAGTTTCTTGATTAAGCCCAAATTCCTTAAGTAATTGCTCACAGAACCACTCTTCCTTGCGTAGTTCAAAATATGCATTTTTGTGTTCAACCTTAGGCTCATCTTCAGATATAAAATAGCGTGCGAAAGTTGTCATACAATGTTTCCCAAAAAGAGGTGACAACGACCCTTGCCATAAATACCAAATCATATCGGCATCAACGCTTTCGCCTTTGTGCGGTTTGCGGTAGGCTTTTCTTAATTTTTGCTCGCAAAAATCTAACAATTTTCTCCCAGAATAAGACTTTCCTTCATACTCAAATGCTTGGAATGTACCATCTTCTGCAACTGGGATACATCCATGAAATAATAAATTGCCATTATAGACCTTATACATACTGCCCTTGCTGACTAGAAAATCTAAATGTTTTCTTAATTTGGTAGCATTCATAAACGAATTAAGCAGTGATTGAACAACTTCTGCTTCCTCTTGTGTCAATTCAAATGGAGCATCATGCTTAACAGTTCCAAAACAGCCATTCTCTAATTTGTAATTAACACCATCTATCTCAATCTCATCCTTATTCCAATCAATTTGGTCAAGTAAAGCCAAGTCATTTAGATTAAATTCTGGCCTACGTTTTTTTAATTGCCCTTCAAGCTTGAATTGTATTATTGCCACAGCTTGATGGATCTGTGTAATTTGAAGTTTCTCATCCGGCATTACAAAGTCTGCATTTTCAAGCGTTTTTGGTCTAAAGGCTGCATTATCTCCATAATTTTTCTCAGCAAACATTGATAAGTGTCTTAAGTTGATTCCATAGGCTTCTTCAATAATCGCAAGGTTATTATATCTTGCACAAATTCTTAAGAGATTCATCATACACAGTGCCGAACCTGCCACTGCTCCCAACCACAAGACATCATGGTTCCCCCATTGAATATCAAGTGAATGATATTTCATAAGTGTTTCCATTATCTTATCAGGAGCCGGCCCCCGATCGTAGATGTCTCCAATCACATGCAGATGATCAACCACAAGTCTTTGAATTGTATAACAAGTTGCTGTAATAAAATAATCCGACTGATTCAGCTCTACTAAATTACGCAGAATCTTGTTATAGTAGTTTCTCTTATCATGTTCTTGCTGGTCGTTATAAAGAAGTTCTTCTGTGATATACACAAAATCAGGATTTAGCGCTTTTCTGACTTTTGACCTTGTATATTTTGTAGCAGTTATCTTCAGCAACTCAATCAAATTCGAAATCGTATTAAGATACCACTGCTCAAGTGTTTCCTGATCTGGCATTTCACTTTTTTGAAATACCAGTTCATCTTCAGGATAATAGATTAGCGTAGCAAAGTCTTGAATATTTTTGGGTGTTAATCTGCCTGCAAAGTTCTCCTCAATTTTTTGTTTAATGTTTCCCGATCCATTTCTCAAAGTATGATCAAATGCATTGAATTCACCATGTAAATCACTGACATAATGTTCCGTAGCTTTCGGCAGATTCAAAATTGCTTCTAAGTTTGTTATTTCTGTTATTATTGCTTGTTTGGTTGGAAATTTCTCACGTACCAATTTTTCAACATATGACATATCAAGATTCCTCCTGTGAATCCATTTCTTTTGAAAACATAATCATTGAAACAGATTATCTAAGACATACCCCATATTATAACAAATACCAATTTTCAGCAAATGCTCGAATACACTTGAAAACCCTTGATTATGCTTATAAGTATCCACATTTAATTAACAATACCAATTTTTAATTATTTGAGTTTTTTTGTTGTAAAAATATTTTTTTAGTGATACTTTATAGTTATCATTCTTATGTTCAACGGAATCTACAAGGAGGATTCATTATGAATAATACAGTAATAGAAAAAACAGAAGCACGTGTTGAAAAAGATACTGAATGGCGCCTATCTAACCAAAAAAACGGACATTTCTTGGATGTTATTTTCTGCAAGGAACTTGAGAACACTATGAAGAACAAGCGTAATTTTTCGTTTAATCGTTTTGAGTCAGAACAACTTAACAACTTACACTCACTAGTTGACAAATTAGATGGGAACTTCAAGCTTGTTCTGGATGAAAATGTCATTGGCTTGGACTATCTTCCATTATCACCTGATGAGGCTGCTGATTTAATCGAAGCTCTTTAATTTCTAATATTAAATTCATGACTCTTGAATTCGATGTTTGACATCATCAAAAAAGCATTACTGCTCGGCTTGGTAGCTGAACAGTAATGCTTTTTTTATCTCTTACTTATCATTATAACCATTTGGATGTGTTGAATGCCACTTCCATGCGGTCTCAATGATCTTGTGGATATCATCAAATTGTGGTTTCCATCCCAAAATCTTACGTGCTTTGTCTGATGCTGCAATTAATGTATCAGGATCCCCACCACGTCTTGGTGCGATTTCTGCTGGAATTTCTTTTTTGGTTACATCACGAGCAGCTTTCAAGATTTCCATATTTGAAAATCCCGTTGAAGAACCTAAATTGAAAGCAGTGCTGTCGTTGCCCTTTTCAAGATACTCCACCGCTAGAATATGAGCGTCTGCCAAATCGAACGGATGTACATAATCACGGACGTTAGTACCATCTGGAGTATTGTAGTCATTACCAAAAATCTGCAATTTCTCACGTGTCCCTGCAGCCACCTGCAAAACGATTGGCAACAAATGAGTTTCTGGATTATGGTCTTCTCCAATACTGCCATCTGGTTTTGCACCTGCAACATTGAAGTAACGCAATGCAACAAATTTTATTCCATTAGCAAGGTCTGTCCAGTGCATGATTTTTTCCATTGCCAACTTACTTTCACCATAAGGATTGATAGGCTTTTGCGGATCAGTTTCCTTAATTGGGGTTCTCTCTGGAGTTCCATAAGTCGCAGCAGTTGAAGAAAAGACAATCTTCTTAACACCAGCTTCAACCATAACTTCTAATAATTTAATCATCCCTGAAGTATTGTTATCAAAATATTTAAGTGGATTCTTCATAGATTCTGGAACCACTGAGAAGGCCGCAAAATGAATAACTGCATCAATCGCAGGATTTTCTTTGAAAACCTTACGCATAAAATCACGGTCTGCAATGTCTCCTTTGTAAAACTTTGCCTTATCATTGACGGCTGCACGATGCCCTGTTATCAGACTATCTACAACAACAGTTTCTGTTCCACGTTCAACTAAACGATCTACAGTATGTGAGCCTATGTACCCAGCACCACCTAAAACTAAAATTGCCATGTTTATTCCTCCTTGAGGAGTGTGACTATTATCACACCTTTGTTTCATTTGTATTTGGAAGACTATTAGTCTCTCTCAACTATTTTACCAGTAATGCTTGCTAAATTGTTAATTAATACTAAAATGTAATCTTTTACCAAAAATCATAAGTACTTCCATGTGATCACCTATCTGGGCTTGTTGTTTTTATTAACTTGTGCTTAACTATTATTTAGAACTTAAGAAGGGGCAATCCTATGTCAGAACTAGTATATAAGCAATTAATTACCGATTTAAAAAAGAAAATATTTGCAGGAAATTTCCCAGACTTGCGCCTACCTGATGAACGCTCCCTCAGTGAACAGTACGACGTAAGCCGCAGTTCGATCAAACGGGCACTTAATCGTATGGCTAGTGACGGCATTATTTTTCGGAAACGTGGTGCTGGAACCTTTATCAATCCATTGTATCTAAAAAATGAATCCGTCTTTAATTATGAGGAAGGTTCTAATCTAGGTGTCACCGATAACTTTAAGATGAATGGTCAGAGTCCAAAAATCAAAGTTATTTCTTTTGAAGTCATCAAGCCTAATCATGAATTGCGACGTGACCTATTCTTGTCACATGATGACTTTGTGTACAAAATCGTCCGGCTGCGACTATTCGAAGATCAACCTTTTATGATTGAAACAGGATATATTCCAATTAGAATAGTTCCTGAATTAACTAAATCAACAATCGAAAGTTCAATTTTCAATTACTTGCAAGAAAACCATCATCAATCAGTCACTAAGTCATTCCTTTCCGTCTTTGCCGAACCCTCGACCAAAAATGATCAGGAATTGTTGGGCCTGTCACCGACTGAGCCTACTGGTATCATGGAGGGAATATTCTTCCTTGATGATGGAACTCCCTTTGAATTTTCACATATGCGATTCCATTATAAGTACTTGAAATTCAATTCTTTTGTTTCTGTAAATTAAAATTCTTAATTCTTTCTGGAGGTACATAATGACGACTCTTTATATCATGCGCCATGGTCAAAGTGAAGCAAATGCAGCAGGCATACTTCAAGGAAGCCTAATCGATACGCCCTTATCTGAAAAAGGACAAGTTCAAGCAAAACATGTCCGCGATGCCTTTGAAAAAAAGATGCTGCATTTTGACTTAGTTTTTGCAAGTCCATTACTGCGAGCGGCTCAAACCGCCGCAATCATCGCACCTAAAACCACTACAATTTTTGATGAACGTCTAAAGGAATTCGATTATGGTGATTGGGATGGCCAAAAAGTTACTGATATACATCGCCGCTTTGCCGAATTTTTCGATGAAAAAAAGAACCTGCTGCCAGGTTCCGAAGAAATTTCCCATGGTGATGATTTTGCATCAATCACTGCAAAACTAAATGGTTTTCTTACCGAGCTTGCGGCAAAATATCCAACACAAGATATTTTGATTGCAAGTCATGGATTCACAATTAAATTACTGTTGAATGCTGTTTTAGGAATTAGTAATCTAAGCTCATTGAACGAACCAGACAATGCTGGCTTAACAAAAATCGAATTGACGTCTTCAACACGCACCCTTGTGTACTTCAATAGGGACTTAACAGAATAAGACACTTACTGGAACCAAGTCAAAATTTAACGTCTGACTTGGCTCTTTTTATTTAGATACATATATCCAATAGGCCAAATTCCTGTATCTAACACTATCTTTCTAAAAAATTTTGGTTTTTTTCAACAGTTACCTATTTAAACTCGCGCGCAACCTCACTCACAGACATATTTTGTTCACGTGCGTGTTCAATCACTTCTTTGACGTCCGCATCGCTAAACGCCTTGACATCAATTCCTTGACTAGCAATTTCTTTGCGTGCCTGCTTAATTTGTACACTGGTAATTTTCCTTGAGTTTGCAGAAGATGAGCTTTCTCTTGGTGAAGAAGAAATAGTTGGCAAAATGTCTGTTGCAGTTTTCTTTTCACTTGCCTCATCTGCACTTGAAACGTTATACCCCAGGCGAGCAAGGACTTGATTATTACTGCGTTCTAAGTTACGTGCCTTTTTCCTAATATCCTGATAATAAGACTGTGTAATATTCCCATAACCCAAGATCACAGCCAGCTTTGTATTTGAAGCTGTGTACTCATAGTTGGTCGCTAAGACCTTTGCTCGCTTATATGTCTTATTGAAAATTTTAAGCTCGTGTACAACTTCTTTAAGCTCAACTTTTTTAGAAACTGCCCTAAGTAATAGTGTTTGTGACCCATTACTTATCGTGGTCACCTTTTTAAAATTTGCAATTGCCTTGCTATAATCTTGACTTTTTATCGCAGCTAAGCCCTTTTGATATTCTTCTAATTGTTCCAAATGTGCACTTGCAGAGCTATCATTTGGTTTCTTCTTTAATGCATTACGAAATTGATTCTCAGCTCGATGGTAGCTAGCATCACTGATAGTTTGTTCGCCTGCATTCATAGCATTATTGTAATATTGTGTGGTCTCAACATGTTTTGTGTAACCATAGCCTATAAAAATCACTGCAATAACCAAAGTGATTATAAGCCAAGCTTTCTTGCCCATCGACCAATTCCTCGCTTTCAATTCGTTAACTGCAATTATAACATTTTTTCTTGGTTATTATGTGACTATTCTCTTTGTTACTTCATCTGCTTTGACCTTTTAATATTATTTATGTAGAATTAGAAGAAAAAATAGGAGTGTCTATGAATTCATCCTTATTAACAGAGATTATTAACGATTATGGTTATTTTGGGATTGCCTTGTTGCTTGCACTTGAAAATATCTTTCCCCCGATTCCCTCAGAGGTAATTCTAGGATTTACTGGTTTCATGACCCTTTCTAGTAAATTAAATATTGTTGGCAGCATCATTGCAGCGACAATTGGTGCTCTAATTGGTGCCTTAATTTTATATTTTTTTGGCAAGATTATTTCCGTCGAACGCTTAGAACGAATTCTAGCAGGACGCATTGGTAAAATACTGCATTTCAAGCCTGCAGATTTAGAACGTGCCGCAGCTTTTTTTAAACGCCATGGCAATTCTGCAGTCTTCTTTGGAAGGTTCGTTCCAGTTATTCGCAGTCTAATCTCAATTCCAGCTGGAATGTCTGACTATCCTCTTGGACGTTTCGTTGTTTTTTCAACCCTTGGCACACTCGTTTGGAATACTGTGTTGATCTTTGTTGGGCGGATGGCTGGTCATGCATGGCCACACGTAATTAACATAATTGAATCTTATGGCAAGATTTCACTAGTAGTGTTAGCTGCACTATTTATTTTAGGCTACTTTATCTATAAGAAAAAAGTGTAACATAAAGTTTCAGAAATACATTTATCCAAAAACACCAAAATAAAGCAGCTGAATCTAAATTTAACTTTTGATTCAGTTGCTTTATTTATTCCGTATAAACGTGTTTCACAATTCCCCGACTTATGGCACACTCTCCTTTCTTTTATTTGTCTATTTTTTTATAATTTTTTAGGCCTTTGATAATTTTAGGAAGAACTAATATTACCACGGTAATCCATGAAACAAATTCGGCTATTTTAATAATAACTGAAGTTTTGTATACTATGCTAATCTTATTGTTGCCCTTCTTTAACACCACACCAATTGTGTTACGCTTTGTTTTGGTATAAGCGGCCTTTTTCCCGTTAATAGTAACTAGATATGAATTATAATTCAAAAAAGGCAAATCTGCGGACACATTATTTTTAGAGGCATATATTTTATAAATAATTCCATTTGAAATACTATGTGGTGTAATCTTTTGCTTTTGCCCACCTATCAAGGCCACGTGTTCTTGAATCTCAACCATGTACTTTTTCATGCTTGTATATGGCCAATAATCAATGGAACCTACCCCTTCATTAAAGCCTTTCACCATATAATTAAAACCCCGTTTTGAAGTTATTTGATAATTTGAAAAGGGCAATGTTTTTTCACTGCTAGGTTTATAGTCAATTACAGTCTGAGTTGTACGTGTGTTTAAGAAACTATACGAGGTGCTTAATAATGAGATTACAACTAGCGCAAAGACAACCATCGTCCAGCGCTGAACATATTTTGTCTTTGAGATAAGAATCCAAAGTGTCTCAACAGCAAATATTGCTAGAAAGAAATTCGAGATACACAAAATTCTGCCAGTCCATTGAAGAACAACAATCGGTGTCTTATTGACGAAATTCCAAATTGATTCAAAAACACTTGTCGTTGCAATAAAAAAAATGACACCAATCATGCCAATAATTCTATTAGTAACACTCTGCTTTTTCCATAAGAATAGCCCCATAATAGTCGTTATTACCAGCAAAGTTCCCACTGATTCATCATTATTTAACGCATTTATTATGGCGTCTCCTAAACCTGTACCCGCTGTTGAAAGCGTACCGGACTTGGTGATGAAAAGGTGATTACTTGTATATATTGTAAACAATGTACCCCAGTAAAATGAAGTCATTAGTAGTGTCGCAATCCCTGCATAAACAATATATTTCAACTTTCGCCAAAAATTGCTGGCTGTAAATAATGCAATTGCAATAATTAACATTACTACAACTAAGTACATCAAGAAACTCAATATATGTGAATAAATAACACCCGTCATACCAAATGCTAGCAAGAGCCATTCTGCCTTTTTCCTAAAAAAGATACTGTACGTTCCGTATCCAATTAACGGTAAGAAGATATATCCCGCAGTTTGACCAACATCAAAGGTTAGAAACATCCAACTAAAATTATATGCTGATAAAACATAGACAAAAGAAAAAATTAGGGCTTTCTTTTTATTGCCATACCAATATTTTAGGCCACAGAAATACGAAATAAGCATTGATATAAATACTATTGAACACCATCCAACATAGATTGCCAAAATGGGGTCACTAATCACTAACAAGGCTAACGCCAATGGATAAACAGGCAAAACACCATATACCATATTAATCGGTGTTCCTACCTGATTCATTGCGTAAGTCTCGATGTATGAGAAAAGCTTGCCATGTTTAATATTCTGTGCCAAATCATATATTCGATTAAGGTGAAATGACATGTCCACTCCTGCATGGAGAGAATTGGCACAGAAATAAGGTACCATAACCACTACACTTGCTACTAGACAAATTAAGATTGCGTATAATTGTTTTTGTGTATTTGAAGCTTTATTCATTTTGACCACTCTTCTTCATCCTTTTCAGTTTTAGATAGATCATCCCAAACACCAGCAGCAAGATTATTGTTCCAGATATCAATCTGGCAACAAGATATAACACTGGCGTCTGATATTTGACTGTTATCGTCGCGCTGCGCTTATTCTTTACATAAACAAGTGCCAAAGAATGTTTACTTGCATGAAGTGGTGTTTCCTTACCATTGACATAAGCCACATAGTCTTTCGAGTTGTAGATAAAAAAAGGGAGGACGATCCTAGAGCTCTTATTCTCCAAATTATCAATACTATATGTTACTTGCTGATACCCCGAGACGATTGAACTAGCACTTAAATAATACTTATGTTCATTTACAATAACCTGATGATTAAAAACCTTTTCTCTAACTGTGTTGGCTGCGTATGGGACATAATCCTCATATCGAGCTGATTCCGCTGCTGCTTGATTTAGTGACAATGAATTTAAATACCCTTTTGCGTTTAATCGGTACGCATAAGGCACCATAAAGTTGGTTGCAGTTTTTGCTATCGCATTATTTTTGGATTGCGTAGTTATAAAACCCTCAATCGATCCCAATGCTAGCACCACAAGAGAAATATTTAAAATAACTAATTTGAAGCCATTGAATCGCCAAGAATATAGACTGCATATCTTGGCAGAGCCATACAGGGCAAGAAAGAAGGTTGCAAACGGTAATAAGCGCCACATGAACTGAATATGTGCAACCGGTGTATTTTTAAATATATACCATGGAAACAATAGGGTACTGCATACCAACAGCAATACACCTAAAATATACGAGTATGTCTCCCATAAATTACTGTTCTTTAAACCAATAAAACCTACCAAGGCAATTACAAGGATTGCCAGTCCAACATTTGGTAATCCTTGTCCCAAGGTATTGCCGAATGATAGAGAAACCAAACTATTAAAACTAATTTCTTTTTCAGTGAAAAACGATGCTGTTGGTACGACCGTGTGGACACTTAACTGACGAATAATAGGGATAGTCACGGCGGCCGTTGATAACACGAATAAGGCTGCACTAATCAGGCTCGTTATCAAAACGTTTTTCTTTTCCGTCTGATACTTGAATGTTAATAAATACATTACTAATAACAATCCGATTGTAAATACGGTAGTCAAAATATGACAATACATTTCAGCACTTAGCCCTAGTACAAGATAGATTGATCCATAGTAGTAATTCCCTTTTAAAAGCTGATATAATCCTAAAAATGCTAATGGTACAAAGACAAACGCCCAAGCCTCACCAATATCAGCTCTGCCAAAATCATTAAACATGATATATACTGAAAAACGAAGCAGAATTGAAAAAACAATGGCTGCATCTTTTCTTTTCATCAACCGATGTGCAAACACATATGCTAAAACTAAACCTAAAAACTGCTCTAATACCAGATAGATGTAATAGGCCGTAATCGGATTCTTCAAAAAAACTCTAATTGGCACATAAAATAATAGATTTCCCCAAGGATAGTAAGTGTTAATTGCTTGCCCAACTTTTCCAAAACTATACGTTGAAATCATCGAAATAAAATGACCGTTGCTTATGTCCTTGTATGCTTCTTCCAATCTCTCCATATGGAATATTCGATCATCCCCGACTAAGATAGTCTTGGTATGCCATGCTAGCGCAACATATACAAGAGATAACGCTGCAAATAATACAACTAGTGCTGCTTTTTGAAAAATTCTTTTTTGCCGCATATTCTAATACCCTTTCCTCTAAACAATAAAATATAAAAAACAATGATATTGCTTAATAACATTATGCTGAATGTCAAATACTCCCTTATTCCTGCAGCCATACTAATCTTAATATGGTTTATTCCTGGCTTTAAGATTGTTCTAAAAATTGGAGCACTTGCGTTTACTTTTTTATGATTTACACTGATATGATAACTCAAGCCCTTATATATAACTAATAAGAAATTACGTTCCTTCTTGTTTTGACTTGTATTATTAAAATCAAAGCTCAGGCTATTATATTTCTCTATCTTTTTTAGATTTGCTACCGTACTGACTTTGCCTTTAACTTGTGAATAATTAATAATATAATCACCACCAGTTGCCTGCTTGTTCACCAATTTCTTGTACTCTTTCGATGTGCTGATATAGTAGCGAGTTGGGTCATCATTCTTCGTTATATGATAGCTGTATACCGCAGAGATACTCATTAATACTAGTGGGATTAACAAGACAGATAAAACGATTTTATTGTTATCTAAAACTTTGTTTTCTTCAAAGAACACAGTTACACTTACAGCAAGAAAGAGCGATACAAAAGCAAGCATTCTCCCTAAAAACTGAATATTGCCAAAAAAAGAATTAACAAAAATACTTTTTTGGAGTGGCAGCCAGCTTAATGTACAGAAAAATATTCCTAAGGCAATCATTGTCCAAAAACGCCAGTTGCCACTGTGTTTGACTAACATCATTATTCCTAAAAATATCAGCATTCCCGTTTCAACTAAGCCAATATTAAAAATGATTGGCGTATCTTCAATACTATTAGCAAACAAGGCTTGCAGTACTTGCCAACCACCTACAGGAGATAAGCCATGACCTGGAGTATTTATATTCCTATTATTCATATACAGTGTCAAAATATTGACGATTGTATATAGACTGGTCAACACAGCAATTCCAACAGCCATACAGAAAAGGTGCAGTTCACCTAAATTAATTTTCCTTGTGAAAACTCGTACAACTTCTGCGATTGTTAGCAGCGTACAAACGATTAACACTGACAAAATATGGGTATTTATCAACGCCCCCATTCCCGCTCCAAGAACAAGCCCGCCCCATCTTTCACGTCTCCAGATTCTGAGACAACCAGTCAGCACCACCGGTAAAATTGCGTACGCTATCGCTTCCCCCATTGCATTGCGGGCAAACATTATCCCCATGTGATATGCACTGAACTGGTAGAAACACACACCCACTAAATTAATCAGTTTACTAGCTGTAAATTCACGCATCATAAAATAGGCTGCAATTTGTGTCAAAAAATTCAATAATACAAAACCGCAAAACAATGCTGCAATCGGGTTAGCGGTAAAAATAAAGCGCGGTAAAATAAAGAGCAGACTTGTAACCCAAGGATAAAGACCTGTATATGCATTTGAGATTCCTTGGAATCCAATAAAATTAACCAATACTGGTAATTTTCCATGCTTTAGTGCCTGATAAACTGCCTCCCACCTCGTTAAATGAACTCCGCCATCATAAGTAACTTTAAAATAATCGCCTAAAAAGGCAGGAACTGTTGTGATGATTGCTAAAATAAAAAAAAGAAGTATAACATATACTCTTTGCCATTTCCTAATGTGCTTATAGATAATCATGAACCGTATCCTTTTCACTTTTTTTGTATTTTCCAGTAATACAGGGATGTATTATGCCATTAACAAAAATGCTATTCGATTATAAAGATAAGCCAATATATCATTGATTTTATGAACGTTTTATGAACTTTCAACGATTATTTGAATAAATATTCTTTAAGAACCTGTCATTTTTATTACTGTTTGTCAGTAACTACTCTTTTTGTCTAGTAGACTCAGCAACAAAAAGGAATTGGCTGCACTATTTCACATCTGCAGTGAAAAAATTAAGCTGAATATAAATAAATTTGATATAATAATGTCGAATGTAACCGAAATCATTATATCGAGGTGAAGCTTTTATGGAAAAAAATAACTCTATCATACCGAAATTGAAAATAAAGCTGGGATTGCTGGCCATGTCCGTTCACTAACCGGCGGTGAATTTAATCAATTAACGAGCAGCCCCTTGAAAGCTGTCCCTGGGACTAACCCCGAGCAATTGCTTGGAGCAGCACTAGCAACATGTCTGAATGCCACGCTTGAAGCAGAGGAAAAGCGACGGAATCTGTCGCATCAAGCTGTTGTTCGGGTAGCAGTCGACATGGGCCGCGACTATCAAGGATTTCAATTTTGGCTGCGTGCGCAGGTTAGACTGCCCCAAGTGAACCGACAAGAAACACAAGAAATTTTAGCAATTTGCGAACAACGCTGTCCAGTTGCTAAATTACTAATTAGCAATTCAAATGTCAGCGTTGAATTAGTTGATGAATTTGGCTTTGAGGGGGAATTCAAATGAAGTACTTGGTAACTGATCAGCGAGATATTCGCTATAATTTAGCTTTGGAAACATATTTACTGGAACACTCTGATTTGCAGGAACCAATTCTGTATTTTTACATTAACTCTCCCTGTATTATCCTTGGCCGCAATCAAAATGTTTACGAAGAAGTGAATTTGGAATACGTCCGCCAGCAACAGATAATTGTTACTAGGCGCACTTCTGGCGGTGGTGCAGTCTTTGATGACCTAGGAAATGTTAGTTTTAGTTTTATTACTAAGGATGATGGTCATTCCAATGGCGACTTTTCAAAGTTTACTGCGCCGGTAATCACCGCTTTACATGAAATGGGAGCAACTGGGGCAAAACTAGTTGGTAGGAATGACTTGCAGATTGATGGTAAAAAGTTTTCAGGTAATGCTATGCGGCTGCAGCACGGACGGATGTTTTCTCATGGAACATTGATGTATGATGTTGATTTAAGTATCATTGAAAAAGCATTGAATGTACCGCAAGATAAGATTGCAGCTAAGGGAATTAAGTCGGTTCATAGCCGGGTTACCAACCTCAAACCGTTTTTCACTCCAGAATATCAGCAGCTAACAATTGAAGACTTTCGTGATACGCTGGCACAAAAAATCTTACAAGTAGACGATTTGAAGCAAGCTAACGAATATCTTTTAGATGATACTGCCAGGCAAGCTGTTAATGCTATCAATGAAAAATTTTTCAGCAATTGGAATTGGGTCTATGGAAGTTCCCCACTGGCTGCAATTCAGCAGCGCCAGCATTTTACTCAAGGAACGATTGACTTTCGCTTGCAGATTGAACATGGCTGTATCAGTTATCTGCAAGTCTATGGCGACTTTTTAGGTCAGGCTGATGTTAAACAGTTTGCCGCAAAATTAATTGGCGTCCGTTATGAATGTCAAGCAATCACGCAAGCGTTGACTAATGTGGAGTTACAGCCCTATTTTGGTAAGATTGAGCACCAGTCAATTATTGATTTGCTGGTACGGCAAGAATAACTGCACAAAAAAGCAGAGGGCGTGTACCATAAATTGATAAAAATAGTGACTTCCAAAAAAGTTGGATTTTGGAAGTCACTATTTTTACTATAAGTAATTCGAAGTTAGACGGAGAATTTTAAATTATGAAACACGTTTATCTGAGTTCAAGAAAAAAGCCCGATCAAAATGTAGTTTTTGATCTGACTCAGTCTTGAACTTTTTGTAGATTCAGTGTAATTGTGGCTCTTTTGTATATTACTTTTAAAGTGCTTGTGGCAATTCAATCGCAAATTTTTCAGCAATTGCGGTAATTTCTTGGGTGGTTTTCGGATCGATAACTACACCATGCTCTGAATTATAATCGTAGTTACGATATTCACGGTCACCAGGAATCATAATATGGGTTCCTGGAATGTGATCCAGATTTCGAATACGCTCAAACATTTTCTCAGCATTAGCCTTCAAAGTTGCCAAATCGCCAAAGAAGGCTGGATTGATAACCATAAAGAATTGACTGAAATCATGCTTGCCAGTATTAGTATCGGCCGAAATTGAACCTTGTGCTAATATTCCCGTTAGCAATTCAACGACTAGCGAGTTACCAAAGCCTTTGTAATTTGAATTTTCTTCCTTATTGCCACCAAGAGTTAATACCCCACCGCCGGACTGGTGCTCAGTAAAGGCGACTTCAGATAAAATTTCAGCGGCTTTTTTAGAATCGTGGATGATGTTTCGCTCACGATCAACTGCCCATTCGCCTGAAATTGGTTTTTGATTTTTTGCAAGCACCATAATTTTACCGCTAGAAACACTTGATGTAGCTCCATCAAAAACAAAGGGATGCGGATCAGCCGGGAAGGTAAAGGCAAAAGCATTTGAACCCAAAAAGGCTTCGATTGCATTGGTTGGTACAACAAGCGGTCGCGTATTAGTAGTTGAAATACCAATTAAACCGGCTTGGGCAGCCAAGCGAGAATAATACCCTGCAGTTCCAAAATGATTTGAGTTGCGGATAACCGCCATAGCAACGTTAGTAGTTTTGGCTTTTTTAATCAAGCTATTGATCGCTAAAGCAGAGGCAATCTGTCCCATATTTCCATTAGCATCAAGCAACATACTGGTATCGGTCTCTTTTAAAATCTTGACTTGATTCTGTGGTTTAATGGTCCCATCCTGAACCATTCGAATATACCAATCAAGTCGTTGAATCCCATGAGAAGAAATTCCTCTTAAATCGGCATCTACTAGGGTATCGGCTAGTAAGGATCCATCAGTAGCAGAAAACCCGGCTTTTTGAAAGACTTTTTCTAAAAATTCAGTTTCAGCTGCAGCAGTAATTCGCATAAAAAACACTTCTTTCTTTATTTTTAAACAACAAACAAAAAAGCCGCCCAACACTATTCTCATAGTGCAAGACGGGTCGACCGTGGTACCACTTGCTCTTCATTTATCATCTGATAAATCTCGGTGACATAGATTGTCAAAAATGATAACGGATTTCACCGGTCGAACAGCTTGCACCACCCAACAGTAATTTGAGTTCATTTTCATCAGTCGTTACCTGCACCTTTTCAGCTACCGGTGCTTTCTTTTAGGTAACGAAACCGAATCTCTTCTCAATAGTTTCTTACGATTATTAAAAACCAAATTCCAATCGTTGTCAATCGCGAAAAAATGCGAAATTACGTTTCTTCATGCTATAACTGACAAGACTACGCAGAGAGCAAAAAAATGAATTGAAATTTAGGCAGCCGGTAAAGTACACTGAAATTAATACTTTTTAAGGAGAGAAAAACATGTTTATACACCAAATTGATTCTGAAGTAAGTCTGGCGCTACCTAGGCCCTAAATCGATGCCAAACCTCTTTTTCAAATTATTGAAAAAAGCCGACAAGAGCTACAAGTTTGGTTGCTGTGGGTTCCTGGAATGAAAAGTGTTGAAGAAGAGGAAAAGTTTCTTACAGGCATCTTAAGAAATTTTGGTAATGCGCGCTCATTGAATACGGTTATTCTGTACAAAAATACACCTGTAGGAATGATTAGCTTTAATAAATTTAACACAATAAATCAATACGCAGATATAGGTTATTGGTTAGGGACTGAGTATGTAGGGAATGGTATCATGCACCGAGCTGTTGCAGGAATATGTGATCTTGGTTTTAGAGACTATGGCGTTCATAAAGTTGAAATTCACGCGGCAGTAGATAATGCCCGTAGTAATGGTGTTGCAAAAAAAGCCGGATTTCATTTTGATGGCTCACTTCGAGCAAATGAGTTGTTAGCCGATGGGTTTCATGATGAAAATGTCTGGTCATTACTTAGGGAGGAATGGGAAAAAATTGATTCCTAACATTCAATTTTCTAAAGAAGTGTAATCTGTTCAACTTCCTTCCAAAGCACTCAATACTATTATTGGTCTTGAAAAATCTTAATTGAAGTGAGATGATTGTTTTATGGATATCAAGCAATTGGATAAAAAAACCGAATTAAAGCAACGTATCTTTTTTGCTCTTTCCGATCCGGGACGCTATAAAATAGTTTGTATGCTCTACAGTGTTGGTCACGAGATGGGGTGTAACGAGTTAAATCAGCATGTAGAGATTGATAAATCAACTATGTCTTATCATTTACGAACTTTGCGAGAGATTGGCATTACCAGTACCCGTACCCAAGGTCGACAAAAATATGTTAGTTTGAATAAAGATTGGATTGAAACATTAATTCCTGGATTATTATCGCACCTTTAATGAGCACATTTGTGCTTATTTTCTTGCTCTATTGTTTGATAATTATAAAACTATAAAATTGTATTTGGAGGAAGTTATGAAATATCGTCGTTTATCTTTTTTATTTTTCCTGGTAATGTTTGTTATTGGAACAGATACCTTTTTAGTTTCGCCACTCCTTCCCACTTTGACAAAGAACTATGGCATCTCTACTTGCCTCTCTGGTTTAATTGTCAGTTTTTATGCACTGGGTTATATGCTTGGGGCCATAACTATCGGACCATTTTCAGATAATCATGATCGTAAGCTGATTTTAGTGAGTGGTTTAATTTGCTTCTCCTTGGCTACTACTGCATGTGGCCTAGCAAATTCCTTTTCACTAATGTTAATTACACGCTTTATTGCGGGCGTAGCTGCTGCTTCTGCTAGTCCCCAAATTTGGGCCACTATTCCCCAGATTTTTCCTAAAAACCAGGTTGTAAAAGTAATGGGTTACGCTACCTCTGGATTAGCATTTGCTCAAATTATTGGTGTTCCTTTAGGTAGTTTTTTAGCTGGCTGGTCTTGGCGATTCCCATTCTTTTTTGTTGGCACTATTGCGTTAATATTAACCATTTTAGTTATAACTTATATGCCTCACTTAGATAAAACAAACACTAGGGCAACTTCATTCAGTATTTATCGTAATTTCTTCAAGAATAAACAAGCTCTGAAACTTTTATTCTCATATTTATTATTTCAGATGGCTAATTTTTGTGCCTTCTCTTTTATTGGAACTTGGTTTTCTAATAACTTTTCATTACCCATTGCATCTATTGGCGGTTTTGTCTTAATTATCGGCCTTGGTCAATTTATCGGAAGCCTTACTGGATCACATATCGTGCACTTACTAACCTTACCTAAAGCCTTTTTTCTGGAATTTCTACTTTTTATATTTGGTTATATTATTCTGCCTTTTTCGCCTTCTGCCATCATTGCTACCGTAATTTTATCGTTTATTTACTTTATTGGTGGAGCTATTTTCCCTTTATTTATGAGCACACTTCAAGCTACTGCACCAAAAGCAAGAGGAACGATGTCAGCTTTATCCAATGCATCTATGTACTTGGGTGAAGCTATTGGCGGAGTTTTTGGAGGAATTCTAATTAGAAATTTCCCTGGCTTTTTTGGCATATCGGCCTTTACAGTTATCGGTGTTTTTTTAGCAATGCTTCTGTACGCACATCAAGGATATTTTAAAAAATGAAAATGCTTAATTGTATCTCCGCTGCCACTATGACTAACTTAAATAATAATTTTGAAAATCATTTCTTCTACGTATAAGGATATGTTTATTATTTCATATATCGATAATAACATATGTTATTATCGATATATGTTACTTAATTCACGGAAGGATGAGATCTTATGCAGAATCTGCCACTGGTCACGATGCTCTTTATTGGAGTTAATCTTGATTTCTTTGTGATTTTATTATTCCTACTTCAAAAATATAATTTTAAGGACAACTTATTCGGTTATGCATTGGGGATGCTTTTGATTTTTGGCATCAGTGCACTTGCCGGCCAATTAATTCAAAGTCTTATTCCTGCTTGGGTTATTGGATTTCTCGGATTAATTCCAATTTATATGGGAATTAAAGAAGAAGATCATAGCAGTAAAACCAACACAATTTCAAAAAAGGGAATTACCGCTGTTTTACTCATGTACCTAGCCAGCTGTGGCGCTGATAACATAGCCGTCTATGTCCCAGTTCTTGCAACAATGGCATTGGCAGACATCGTAGTGACAATGATTTACTTTCTTTTCTTGACCGCCATATCTTTAACATTAGCTTATTTCTTTGGACAACTTCCTATTATCAAAAATATTTTTGAGCATTGGGGTACACAATTATGCAGAATCATTTATGTTTTTATCAGACTTTTTGTCATGCTTGATGCAGGATTGGTTAAACATATTATTACTTTGTTTTAAGTAAAATTAATGTGCTTGAAACATACCTTATTAAATTTCATATTATTCTAAGATTAAATACAATTTAATGTTAGAGGTGTCAATATGCAAGCTCTATACTTCAACGATTTTGGAGATAATTCTGTTTTAAAATATGGAAAAATTGATTCTCCCCAAATAAATGCAGACCAATTATTAGTTAAAACCAAATACATTGGCTTAAACTTTGCCGATATATACCGGCGTCGCGGTACTTATCACATTGAGAAGCATCAACCTTATATCAACGGTTACGAGGGGCTGGGAGAAGTCGTCGCTGTTGGTAATCATGTCAACACCTTCAAGCTAGGAGACAAAGTATTCTTTGTGGACGTACCTTTTGCCAATGCAGAATATGTTAGTGTCCCAACCGAAAATGCAATTAATGTACCGACAAATCTCGACTATAAAATAATTGCTGCTGTTGGACTACAAGGATTAACGGCAGATTTTCTGGCTCATGATCTTGGGAAAAATAAACCTGGAGACAATGTATTCATCCATGGTATCAGTGGCGGCGTTGGTCAAATACTATCTCAAATGTTGACCAGCGATGGAATGAATGTATATGGGACCACCTCAACACCAGCGAAGCAGTCTTTGGCCCTGCAGCAGGGAGCTAAAAAGGTTTTTTTGCGAACTACACCTTGGGATCAAGATTACTATGGAAAATTTGATACTATTTACGATGGCATAGGAAAAACATTGGAACAAAGTCTGTCACTTGTTACTAGCAAGGGGAAAGTTATTTTTTTTGGAATGTCAGGCGGTAATCCACCTAAAATCGATCCAATAAAATTATTAACTCAATCAAAAAGTCTCTTGACAGGGGACTTATGGGACTATTTGACCAGTGCAATCGAGCGGAAAAAACGCAGTCAAAGGTTATTTAAATATCTAAAAGAAGGTAAGATCAAAATTAGTGACCCCACAACGTTCCCATTGTCTGAAGGTCAAAAAGCATATGAATACTTAGAATCGGGAAAAAGTACCGGCAAAATTTTGTTGGTTCCTTAAGTCAGCCGTTTTGAAATAAAAGGATGATGATCAAAATTTATAATCGATATCGCACTTGACAAGAGAAAAAATGATGTGTCACTTTTCCATCAAAACATTCTTTGCAAAAAACTCTAAATAATCTTAATCCACGGCATTTAACTGTTCTTAAAATAAAGTTTGGTGTAGAATATACTTGTTAATTATGTTACAAATTACTGGTTATTGGAGGAGTTATGAATGGCTAAAACTGTTGTAATTACAGGTGGTGTATCAGGAATGGGGCTTAGTGCATCAAAGTTATTCCTGTCCAAAGGTTGGAATGTTATGATAGCGGACTTTAATAAAGAACTTGGTGAAAAAGTATACAAAGAATTGTCATCAAAATATTCCAAAAAACAAATTGCTTTTCAGCAAACTGATGTGTCCAATGCGGCATCTGTAACAGATCTAAAGACTAAAACTAGTCAACTATTTGGTAAAGTTGATAGTGTTATTAATAACGCTGGTATTTTTACCAAGGGTGCCTTGCATGAAGTTGCTGAAGATGCTTGGGACAGAATCATGGCAATTGATGTAAAATCTGTTTACTTGATGACAAAAGCATTTGTACCGGACATGATAGAACAAAAAGCTGGAACAATTGTCAATACTGCATCTATTTCCGGATTGACAGGTGATTATAACATGGCTGCCTATAATGCTGCTAAGGGAGCTTTAGTCAATTTGGTTCGTGCAATGGCTCTTGACTACGGCAAATACGGCATTAGGGTCAACAATATTAATCCAGGACCAACGATGACTCCAATGTTTAAAGCTAATCCTCAATCAGTAATTGACACTTTTAAAAAGGCTAGTCCCTTGGGAAAATTGGCAGAACCTGATGATATTGCGCGTGTCATGTACTTCTTAGCCTCTGATGAATCCAATCCAATTACTGGCGAAAATATCCCAGTTTCCGCTGGTTTTGAAATCTATAGCGGACAACCTGTTCAAAAATAATACTTCAAATCTAACAATCGTATAATCGATGAACTACTTTCAACAAATAAAAAAGGCCCCAGTATCTGAGGCATACCCCCCAAGGTAAAAACTTTTACCTTGGGGGTATTTTGGAGTCGATTCAAAGGTTATATTCTGAATCAGTTTCTCTATTATTGCATATCAATGTGTTCCATTCTTATCATATTATTTAATCTTCTTTGAATCTACTTAGATAAAACATTCCTGTCACATATCATAACGAAAAACTTTCACTTTTCAATCATCACTGACAACGACTTTACCAATCATATGATTGGACTCCACTACTTTGTGAGCTTCTTTTAGATTTAAACCATTGATTGGTATGAACGTTTTGTTTAAAGTAGTTTTTATAATTCCCTGATCTAATAGAGATGAGATCTTTTCTAAAATCTCATGCTGAGTAATCATATCCGTTGTCTGATAAAAAGACTTTGTAAACATCCACTCCCAGACAAATGTTGCCCTTTTTTGCGTTAGCTTACGTAAATTGACGGGTCGCTTATTTTCCGTAATGGATGCAATTTTACCGCTTGGTTTTATCAGCTCTGCCATTTCATTCCAGTGACCATCCAAATCATTCAATTCCAAAACGTAGTCCACATATTCACAACCGAGTTTTCTAACCTCATGTACCAAATCTAGACGATGATTTACGACTTTATCAGCTCCCAACTGTGTGACCCACTCTATAGTTTCTGGTCTGGACGCACTTGCAATTACCTTTAGGCCTGCCCAACTAGCCAGTTGTGTTGCGATAGAACCAACACCGCCTGCCCCATTAATAATCAAAATCGTTTTTTCGTTGTTCTTTTTCTTATCATTCGGGTCAATCTCAAGCTGCTCAAATAGTGCTTCCCATGCAGTCAACGACGTTAACGGCATTGCAGCAGCTTGTGCTATTGTCAGCTTCTGCGGTGCATGTCCAGCAATTCTCTCATCAACCAATTGGTACTCACTGTTACTGCCAGAACGTTTAAAAGAACCCGCATAAAAAACAAGTTCTCCCTTTTTGAACAAGGACACGTTCTCCCCCACAGATTCTACAACTCCAACAGCATCCCAACCAATTATCTTTGGCTTTTTTAAAATACCATTCCCACTTTTTCTAACACCAACATCCACAGGATTAACGGATACTGCCTTTACCTTAACATGTCCCTTTGCAACCGGTTTGAATGTTTCAAATTCAATTAAACTTTCTTCCTCATCAATTGGTAAATGTTTTTTTAACCCTATCGCTTTCATCATCTGTCTCATCTGCATTTCCTTCTTTCATACTCTATAGTAATTAATTAACAATATCTTGCAATATTGAAAATTCAGTAACTAGTAACAAGTTCTTCACTAGTGAAAATTATTTAAATGGTCTATTATTATGAGTATGAAAGTAACGCTAATTGAATTCGGAGGAATATTGATATGAAACGGCAAGTCTATAATTGTCAGGCCGGCTGCCCTGTAGAGAGTACTTTGCAAATAATATCCGGTAAATGGAAATCTGTGATCTGGTACCATTTTATTAAAAATGATGTCTGCCATTTCGGTGAACTGCAACGTAACATGAAAGATTGTTCTCATAGAATGTTAGCTCTTCAGCTAAAAGAATTGGAAAGTGACGGTGTAATTGAAAAAACTATCTATCCTGTGATGCCTCCAAAAACTGATTATAAATTAACTGCGTTCGGAGAAACATTAATCCCTGTAATCAAGTCAATGGAAGAATGGGGCACATACTATAATCAAAGGAAAATTGCAAAAGATAACATGACAACTGGTAACTAACCACAGCCCAATCTTTCAAAAAAATAAGGAGACTGTGATAAAAATCTCAGTCCCCCCTCTCTCTATTCATAAATATAATCACGTGTTTGTGGTAAATTTTTCCCACTTGGTCCCTTAGAAATCAGGTATTGGATACAATCAATGTTCCCTGCTTCAAATGAAGCGGCACAAGCTTGCAAATATAGATCCCACATTCGGATAAATTTTTCATCCATCTTCTCAGATATTTCATCTAAGTGATTCTTGAAGTTTTCATCCCAGATCTCAAGTGTATGTTGATAATGACGTCTTAGTGTCTCTATATCAAAGACTTGCATCCCAGCATCAATAATATGCTTCAAGTTCTCATTCAGACCTGGAACATATCCACCTGGGAAAATATATTGATTAATCCAGCCATTATATGCTCCGCCTTGCTGTCTCGTTATACCATGAATTAATGCGACACCATCATTACTCAAATACTTGGCGATTGTTTTGAAGTATGTTTCCAAATTTTCTTCGCCAACATGTTCAAACATCCCAACGCTAGTAATATAATCAAATGGCTCATGCTTTAATTCACGATAGTCTTCAAGGTATACTTCAGCCTGATCTTCAAGTCCCTCATCAGCAATTCTCTTTTTAACAAATTTGTACTGTTCTTCACTCAAAGTTATTCCTGAAACCTTTAAGCCGAATTCCTTTGCCGCAGTCAGCATCAAAGTTCCCCAGCCACATCCAATGTCCAACAATGTTTTCCCTTGTTGCGGATCTAGTTTTCTAATAATATGGCGTACTTTATTCATCTGGGCTTGTTCCAGACTGTCATCTTGATGTTCAAAATATGCACAAGAATATGTCATAGTTGGGTCCAACCATAACTTATAGAAATCATTTCCCAAATCATAGTGACTCTGAACATCGTACTTACTGCTTTTTTCTGAATGAGACTGTTTTGGCAAAAACTTCTTTAACTTGCTGTTATAGAAAAAGCTTTCAGCTGAATCATAAGCTGCCTTAACTAACTTTTGAATAGAACCATTAATTTGGATTCTTCCATCCATATATGCTTCTCCCAAAGCAATTGACGCATTACGCATTATTTCCTTAATTGGGACAGGTTCCTTAAAAGTGATCTCAACTTCTGGAGTCCCTTCACCATAAACTTCACTTTCTCCATCCCAATAATTTACACGTACTGGGATACTAAAAGAATTACTCAATAGTTTCTTGTAAAAAATTTTATCAAGCACAGTAAAATGTCATCTACCTTCCACTAATCTTTTGTTATCAAACAATACAATTTTAACACTATTTTTTCTTTATTCTAAACAATAAATACCAAAAGTAGCCCTCAACCAATTATAACCTTTTCAGTCGGGTATTTATAATTAAAATCTTGTTCCCGCTTAGAAACAAACAACATCAACATATATAACATCCCTACACGACCAACAAACATTAACATGATTATTACACATTTACCAACCAGACTAAGCGAACTTGTAATTCCTAGCGACAAGCCTGTGGTCCCAAAGGCTGAGGCCACCTCAAAAACTAATGAAATCAAGCTAGCCTTCTCAGTAAAAGATAAAACCAAAATTGCAGCTGCACATAGCATTAACGACAGATTGACAACCACTACAGCTTTTTGAATATCATCTTGTCCGATTCTTCTTCCAAAAATATTAACGTTCTTTCGTCCACGAATGAATGCCATCATATATAACATCAAAATCCCAATTGTCGTCGTTCGAATACCACCACCAACTGAACTTGGGCTAGCCCCAATAAACATCAGTATCGAAAATAGCAGTAAAGTTGTTGTTCGAAATCCTGTAAGAGAGTCTAACTGCAACCCCGCATTTCGTGTCGTAGCACTATAAAACAATGACGTGACGATCTTTTCACCCCATGGCATATTAACAAAACTATGACCTGCCTCGGAGAGAAAAATCAATATTGCACCTACCACAAAAAAGATGACTGCAAAAAGAAAAGCAATCTTGGAAAATAACGAAAAGCGGTACTTTCCCTTACCATGTGTCCTTATCTTCAAGAACAGCCACTCACGAAATTCTGTCAAAACTGGAAATCCAATTCCACCAATCAGAATCAGCAAAATTATCAACAACAAGAAAATGTAGTCATGTCGAAATGGCATAAGCGACTTGCCTGTTACATCAAAGCCTGCATTTGTGACGGCCGAAATTACAATATAAAATCCCTCAAAAATAGCACTTTTTAAGTCATATAAGCTATCAGTCAGATATAGATACGCTGAGAATATAATTCCTGAAACAAACTGCAGGGCCATCATCAATCCAAATACCGAATAAACCAATCGCACAGTTCCACTCAACCGTGGCTGATTCATATCCACTTGAATTAATTGTCGATGATGCAGCGAAATTCTTTGTCCAGTTATAACCATGCCGACAGTCGCTATCATTGTTACCCCAAAACCACCTATCTGGAATAAAAATTCTAACAAGAATATCCCATAGTTATTGTAGACTTCATGGAGAGAAACGGTACTAAGTCCTGTCACACTGATAGTTGAAACAGCCATAAAAAAGGTATCCAGAAATGATACTTTTACTCCTGGGTACCTAAAAAGGGGGAGACATAGTAGAAAAAAAGTTATCACAATTAGTCCGAAATATGTCGTAACCAGCAACTGAATCGGGGTAAATCTTTCTCTTATCTTACTTATCCTAGTCCAAAGAGTCGCAATACCAAACATTACTTTATCTTTCCTTTACAAAATTAATTTAACAGTTTCATCTTTGAGTAACTTATTACAACTTTTTGTTTTAGGTCAAGTGCTGTCTCAGAGCCGCTATATTCATCATCAAAATCAATTATCGCAGAGTTCTTCAACTGTTTTTCAACAATCCCCTTAAAATGCTGTCTGTTAAAGATAAAAGAGACATGTGTCCTCTCACTGAAAGGCTCACCTAATTCATTAACTTCAATAATTTGTTTATTTTGATCATTTCTTTTTTCGTTGCTCACCATTATTCCTCCTCAAAATCAAGCTTATTCCAAAAAGTTAGCCATGCTCAATACCTTACTGATAACCAACAACATTAATTATACCGCTAATTTACCATTCAGACTAATTAAGAAGAACACGATTCAATTATAGTTGGACGGCTCCAAGTATCCACCTTAAATTATTTATTGCCTAATTTGTATGAGTGATTCAGCGTTAGCCGAAGAAAACACATCCATCCTAGTTCAGAAAAGAATCAGATTATTGTTTTGTTATACAACATTTATATCTTTACATTTTACAAAATCTTTGTTAGACTGAACTTGTTTTTAAGAGATTAACAAACTGGGGTGCCTAATTGGCTGAGAATTACCCATTGACCTGATCTGGACAATGCCAGCGGAGGGAGCTTTGTATCGGTTGATGTCATATTAATCAAAGCAAACAAGCTGCCGGCATACTCATCATAGAGTATGGTGGCTTTTTTTCGCAATTCATTTCTTTTTGTTGTCTCCAAAATTTTAAAGGGAGCGATTATTATGCAAACAGTTGATCACAAAAAAAAAGGCTGGTCTGTCAAAGATGTAATCTTCTTGGCAATCATTGCTATTTTTTTCGGAATTATCTATCAGGTTTGGGGCTTTGCCTACTATGCAATAGCTGCAACACCACTCAAACCCTACGCAAATGATCTAACACTCGGTGTATGGATCATGGCAGGCCCCTTGGCTGGAGTATTATTAAAAAAAATCGGTGCATCTGTCGTAGGTGAGTTATTAGCAGCTGCCGTTGAGATGTTATTGTTCTCAAGCTGGGGTGCCTCTACCCTAATCTCCGGTTTCATTCAAGGAGTTGGCAATGAACTTGGCTTTGCTGCTACAGGCTACAAGAATTGGGGAAAGCTTGGTTTGTTGTTATCTGCAATCGGTTCGACCATTATTACCTTCATCTGGGACTGGTTTCAAAGTGGATACAGCGTATACCATATTGGATTGCTAGTCAGTCTCTTCGTAATACGCTTTGTCTCAATTGGTTTCTTCTCAGGTGTATTAGTATATTGGATTAAAAAATTAGTAAATAGATCGGGATTGATTAAATGAGTATTTCCTTAAAAATAGAAGACTTGACTTTTACTTATTCAATTGATTCCAAGCCAATATTCGAGCATCTTAATTTTGAATTGCCACTAAATTCATTTAATTTGCTGATTGGTCCTTCTGGAAGCGGAAAATCTACTTTTTTCAAGCTAGTGGCTGGGTTATATCCACAATATAGCGGTATCAAAAACAATGGCCGGATTTTGCTTAATGGACAAGAAATTGCAGATATCGTACCTTTTGAACGTGCCCGTCATGTTGCTATGCTTTTCCAGAATCCTAGCAGGCAATTTGCAATGAAAACTGTCTTTGAACAACTAGTATTTGCTTTAGAAAATATTCAATATCCAACTCACCTAATTGAAAAGAGAGCGACTGAAGTCCTCAAAAAATCAAACTTATGGCAATTCAGAGACCGGGTATTACAAACACTTTCTGGGGGTGAACAGCAACGTGTGACTTTAGCAACCGTTCTTGTACTCGATAGTTCCATTATCTTTTTGGATGAGCCGTTTGCCAATATTGATAGCGCTTCACGGCTAGTGATCTTGGATGAATTGAAACAGTTACAACTAACTCAACACAAGACTATTTTCATTTCAGATCACGATATTTCAAATTATGATGGGCTCGTTGACCACCTGTATGAAATTAAATTGTCTTCACAGACCTTGGCCGAGTTACCTCTAACCGAGCTCGCAAAATTACCGGCTCAAACGAAAGTTATGCAGAAGAACTTGCCTGACAATGCCGTCTTTTCATGGCATAATCTAAGCTTTCGCGTTGGAGAGCGACTGTTATTGTCGCCAAATTCACTCAATATTCCTAAAGGATATGTTGGCCTTTTGTCTGGTGATAATGGCATTGGCAAGTCAACCCTTTTTGCCGCATTTTCTCATCAAAAAAAATATAGTGGAAACATCCTATATAATGGGAAACCTTCTGAAAAAATTAGACTGCGCAATTGGGCCAGAATCGTTGCCAATATTTTCCAAAACAGCAGTGATCAATTTATCAAACTTCATGCAGATGAAGAGCTTGGCTTTTCACAATCAAATTCACTTCACCCTGAATATTGGACAGCTCAAAGAATTCAGGATGCAGTCAATAAACTTGATCTCACTCATGTGCTAAAGCACGTTAATTATCAGCTTTCAGGGGGGCAACAAAAAAAATTACAAGCACTTATCATATTAATCATGTCCCAACCTATAATGCTCTTTGACGAACCTTTTGCGGGATTAGACCTTAATTCTCTCGAAAATTTGCTAATGCTGATCAAACAAACTACTAAGGATCTAGGACTTTCAACACTGATAATCTCACATCAGCGAAGAGGCGTTGTTGAACATATTGATTATGAATTACTGATGGATGAACAGACTATTAAGCGATTGGGGGAATTCTGATTGAGCAGCAAAAGGATTAATCCTACAATTTTGGTGATCATCATGCTTGGTATTGGTCTTCAAATCACCTTTGCCCATAGTGTCTCAACAAATATTGTCGTTATCTTCGTCACTTGTCTTTATCTTTGCTACTGTAAGGCGTCCGGTAAATTACTAATTCTGACTAGCCTATATGCTTTCCCACTTGCCTTGGGTAGTTGGTGGTCGTTCATTATGTTCGGAACAGGGGATGTATGGCACACTGCCTGGATCTACGCCTCTCGTGTATATGCTTATCTCTATTTGGGAGCAATTGTCACGCTGACAGTTTCTGTCAAAAACATTTTGTTGAGTTTATCGCTTCATCTGAAACTATCCTCAACTTTTGTCTATGGACTACTAGCATCCTTCAACCTCTTGGGCAGGATAAAACACCAGTACAAGACAATTCGCTATTCAGCTATGATGCGTGGCACTACTTATCATTTTTGGAATCCAAGCCTTTATCTTCGTATTATTATCGTAGCCTTAAATTGGTCGCAGGATTTGGCTGAGGCCATGACATCTCAAGGATTTACCGAAGGAGCAGCGCGAACTCTCACTTATAAAGATAATTTACCAAAATGGCAATGGGGTTTAGCTACTCTCCTAATCCTACTTTATTTTATTTTTTCATTTCTTGTACGTCCTTGGTAAGTTACCTACGATAAAAAATAGAACTGGCAAAAAAGAAATTTCATTTCAAATAGGGCCTGGTTCAAAGAATATCTTTTGAGCCAGGCCCTATTACCGTCATATAAATATGTTCTGTTTTACAAATCAATAATTAAAAGTACAATTTGCTAACCACTAAAACAAATATTCCTAATACAATTGAAGAAACAAACACCCCTGCAAATGCTGGTAAACCTCTCTTCAGTATTACTTTAAAATTAACACTCATTCCCATGGCAGACATGGCCATCCCTAAGAAAATATATGCAGCTTTCACCAAAAGATTTAACATATTAGTTCCAAGTGGGACAAAAGTACCTATAACACTAGCAAGAATAAATCCTGCCATGAACCAAGGAATTGGCAATTTTGCAGTAGAATCGTTGCTCGATCCATCATGCTTACTTCTTTTCTGATACCAGAAACCGATTAGTAATGCTACGGGTGCCAACATCAATACTCGTGAAAGCTTAGTAATGATTGCACTATCCAACCCCACAGGTCCTGCTGCACTTCCCGCAGCGACAGCATGAGCAATTTCATGCAATGATCCACCTACAAAAACACCAAATTGAGTAGGTGTTAAGTCTAATAGCGGCTTCAGTCCCAAATCAATAAATGTAAAGACTGTCCCCATAATTGCAACAATTGCAACTGCTAATACGTCATTTTCACGTTGTCTTTCTTGTTTTTCTGGAGCCACTTTAATCTGTGGTGATATTCCCATTACCGCAGCTGCACCACATATTCCTGTACCACTTGCTGCTAAGATTGCCAATTCAGGCTCTACACCAAATTTTCTTTCAATGAAATATGTCAAAAAGATTGTACCTGCAACAATAACAATTGCTAATAGAATAGTTTTAACTCCAGCCTGTGCTAACTGAACAAGGTTTAACTTAAATCCAAGCAGAATAATTCCTAATCGCAAAAATTTATTTGAAATAAATGCTATCCCACTACTTGCTTGATATACTAACCTTTTTGAAGATTGAAAAATCATCCCCAAAATCAATGCAATGATTAAAGCTCCAAAAAGTGAAAAATATGGTAACTGTGCTAAAAATGTTCCGATTACTGCGCAAATCAAAGTCATTACAACAGCAAGCCAAAACGAATAACTCTTTATAGTTCCTATCATTTTCAATTCCTCTTTCAACGATTTACAAGCTTAATCATACTAATTATTGACTATAAAATAAAATTATGATTTATTATATTATTATAAGAAATAGCTATATAGGAGGACGTAATGATTTCTCAAGAATATCAAACATTTTTAGTACTCAGCCAAACTCTCTCATACACCAAAACTGCTCATCAGCTTTTCATCTCACAACCTGCCGTAACACAACAAATTCAGCGGCTTGAAACAAGTCTTAATTTGAAGCTCGTTATTTACAAGCGTCCAAAACTGACCCTAACGCACGCAGGTGAACAACTTGCTGCATTTTTAACCCGCACCCAAGCGCAAGCAGTAAAGGTGCTAAACAATCTTCAAAATGACAATCAAAAACAGGAAATATCATTTGGCATTACACGTTCTTTGAGCGAAGTAATCGGCAAAAAAATGATTTCAATTATGTTGAATAAAGTTAATTTCACCGCAATAAAGTGTGTTGCTGGGAACACCACAAGTATTTTAGCGCAAATTAGTAATGGTACCATCGATTTTGGCATTGTTGAGGGAAATTTCGATAAACACACTTTTTCGTATCATATCATTAGAAATGAACCTTTCATACCCCTTGTCAGTTGCACACACCCACTGGCACGAAAGAAAAGCGTAACTTGGAATGATCTGCTATCGTATCCTCTGATTATAAGAGAAGAAGGTTCTGGTTCACGTGAAATACTGACTTCTCTTGCACAAAAAGAAAATATAAGTCTTACTGACTTTTCTCAACTGCTAACGATTTCTGAACCGACTTTGCTGCGACAGCTTGTCAAAAAAGGAGTTGGAATCAGTTTCTTATATAAGATTTTAGTGGAAAATGATTTAAAACAGGGAATTCTCAAACAATTACCCTTACCACGGGGAGTAGTTGAACATGAACTTTACTTTGTTTATGCTAAAGAAAGTTTTTTTGCTTCTGATTATCAACAGTGGTTTCACTCACTTGATGCACTGAATAATTAAGTATTTATAAATATTCTAAAAATCAAGTTATATTTTATCTATACCTATCATTGTGTTTCCCATCGATGTGATATTCTGACTCAAAGGGATTCAATTCACTACATAGTTAGGGGAAATTATGATGAAGCGCAAATTATTATTTACTATCATAATAATAATATTGGGGTGTACTTCAAGTTGGGGACTCGTGCACAGCGATAACATAAAGAAAATAGGCTTCAAAAAATCGGATATGCCTACTTTCTTCATTCACGGGTATGACAGCAGCTATCGAGCTGAAAGGTATATGGTAAATTCTGCGATTAAAAATGGAGTAACAAACACTGTTGTGCGTGCAAATGTGTGGCGCAACGGAGCAATTCATATATTGCATGGCTATCGCTGGACAAATAAAAGCTATAATCCATTGATCGAAGTTAATTTTGTCGCCAATCATAACCGCAATTATTCACGCTACGCTTTTTGGTTTGGTAAAATTTTAGAGCGACTGCAATCACAGCATCATTTTAAAAAATATAATGTTGTTGCCCATTCATTAGGAAACCTTGATTTAATGTATTATTTACTTGGTCACGAAAAGAAAACCGCACAATTAGTACACCAAGTTGATATAGCAGGACCATTTGATGGATCAAATATTGATGGCTTCCGGTTTCCCAACAACAGATTAGCTGCCGATAGCCGTCCGCAAAAAATGAGTAGTTTCTACCACTTCTTACTAAACCGAAAGAAAAAATATCCAATCGACCAAGTTCATGTACTTAATATCTACGGGAACTTAGACAATGGATCCAATTCAGATGGACGTGTCAGTACTACCTCTGCTCGTTCACTTAAATATTTAATCGGTAACAGAGCAAAAAGCTATCATCAGATTGAGTTTAAAGGCTGGAGTGCTCAACATCACATGCTCCGTCAAAATCCTGAAGTGAGCCAAAAAATAATTAAGTTTGTTTGGGGAAGAAACAATGGCAAGGCCTCATAAATGAGAAAGTGTGCCATAAGTCAGTAAAATTCGAATCATAACCACCCGTCAAACGGGTAGTTTGCTCCAGGGCTATAAGCCCTATGTATCGGCCGGCGTCTCAAGGCGCTGGCTTTTTGTGTGTCAAAGCCAAACTGCGTTTGCCACTCTTGCCACCTCTTTAAGCGGTATTTGTACTACTTACTTTGGCCCTTAAAAGGGTCCCCGTACTCTCTTACACTTAACTTATCGACGGTTTGATCATGTTTTTCTTGATTTTAAATATACTTCTTAATTGTTGTTTCATTCATACCCACTGTACTAACATAATAACCTTCCGACCAAAAACGACGATTTCCAAATTTATATTTTAAATTTGCATGTTGATCGAACATCATTAGTGCACTTTTTCCTTTCAGATATCCCATGAAACTTGAAATACTCAACTTGGGTGGAATACTTAAAAGTAGATGAACATGATCTGGCATCATATGACCTTCCAATATTTTTACACCTTTATACTGACACAATAAGCGAATATCATTTTGTAAATCTTGTCGATATTGATTATAAATGATTTTTCTCCTATACTTTGGTGTGAATACAATATGGTACTTACACAACCATTTCGTATGTGCAAGACTACTAAGTTTATTCGCCATTACCTATAACGTCTCCTTTAGATTTTTTATGTTTGGCTTCGACACCCACATTTTAAATCTAAGAGGGACGTTTTTGGGTTTAACCCCTTTGTTTTCCGCCCGCATAGCGGGTGGTTTATTGTTTCGCACACTAGCGAGCTCAACTAGGTCTAAAGACAATAATTAAACCAAGAAAGTACTCATGGCGCAGAACATGCCATGAGTACTTTCTTGTGAGACGGAGAATCTTGATTTAAAAAATACGTTTATCTGGAATCGGTAAAAGAACGACTCGCAACTTTTGACCCAACCCCTGCAGATAAATATTTCATATGTTGGGCTTTCTAGCACTCCTCAATGTAAAAAAAATGAATTATTTGTCTCATTAATCCTCTCTATCTCATCTAATCTCTTATCAATATTGGGAATCTTCTTAGACACATCCCTCATTAACAAATTAATTAATAATAGTGGCGTACTATAAACATCAAAAACAGACGAAACCGTAATTGGTGTTATTAGTGAAACATCAGAACATGCTATAATAGGCGATAACCTGCTGTCAGTTAATGCTACAATTTTAAAGCCTCTTTCTTTGAGTCTTTTATTCTTCTCTAACAATGTTCTCGAATATCTCGGAAAAACTGTTGTAAATACTACTATCCCCTCTGGTGAGGTCAAATCAATGTTTTCCCATTCAGGTGAACCATACCTCAATTCAAAAACATCAGGACGTAATCTACTCAATATATAGTTCATATAAGGAAGAATTGTTGCTGACATCCTGTTGGAAATCAGAAACACTTTTTTACTTTTTGCAATTAAATTCACGGCTTTGGCATACTCTGGAGTTTGAGCCAATTCTTGTAGTTCTTGTAAATTATTAACTTCTTGATTCAATATATTCAAATTCTTATCGTTGTCATCTTCTTTGTCTAACATCGAAAAGCGCTTACTCGTAGTCATCTCAGAGCTGATAATCTTCTGTAAATATCTTAGGAAGTCATTATATCCACGATATTGCATCTTCACACAAAACCGCGAAATACTACCTTGGCTGACTCCAATTTCTTGACTGATCTTATCTGCTGTCATGAAAACAATCGCATTATAGTTTTTTTCAACATACATTGCTATTTTTTTATTAACTGCCGAGGTTTTACCGACAACCATGAGTCTTTCCAGTAGTTCTTCTTTATTTTTTATTTCTTTTATTCTTATATCAGACAGATTAACCACCTTTTTTCACTTCGAATAGAATCAGCTTTTTCTTATTTCCAGAAATCTCAATTTTAATTTCTAAATTTTCTCTATTAATATTGTTAATAATAACACAATCTCCTAAGCCAACAGTTAACTTTTGATCTTTAATAGTTACTATCCTTTTCCCTCCAAGATTATACAAACAAAGATACTCCCAAGATGAGTTGAGCTTATTATCCAAATTATCATCTATTGTACTAATCTGTCCTGCAAAATCACTAGTGTGCATCAGATTTACATCTTTTGAAACACCCCTTGACTCTATCAAGTCAGATCCCGCAAAATTAAACGATCGTCCAGGAATTAATCGTGTAGTTTTACTATTATTTACCAACTCAATTGGATTTGTCAGCGGCATTATTATGCGCTTATAACCTGATAATGACGTGAACTTACTTTTATCAACCTCAACTGTGGCAAAAGATAATCTAAAACCAAAATCTCTATTTTCATATAAGCTTCCCGCTGGATATATATATAATTCAGTTGTTTGCCCACCAGACCACCTTGTTGTCTTAAACTCGCTAGCTCTTTTTAAACATATTTTAGCCATATTTCCTCCACAAAAATTTATAAGTAAATTCTTGTCGCTATCCTAAATTTTCAAAAACCACCTTGCCGCTCTTGATTACCCTATTTACAACATTACTACCTGTATTGTACATAAGATAGCGATAATCTGGATATTTCAAGAATACTAAATCTGCAACTTTACCAACTTCAATACTTCCTTTTTTATCTGCAATGTCTAGTGCAGCTGCACCATTAAGAGTGAGACCTGTCAGTACTTCACCCATCGTCATCTTCATCTTGAAGCTTGCTAACGCAATAATCAATGGAATTGAACAAGTGAATGAACTTCCTGGATTATAATCCGAAGCTAGCGCGACTGCACAATTATTATCTATTAACTCTCTGGCAGGCGCAAAATTTTCCTGAAGACAAAATGCAGTACACGGGAGTAATGTAGCCACTGTTTTTTGTTTCTCACTTAACTTCTTGATCTCCTCTGAAGAGATCTTAATCAAATGATCAGCCGAGGTTGCCTCAATACTTGCGGCCAACTCTGCTCCATTTAAATTAGCAATCTCATCTGCATGCATTTTGACTTTAAAACCGAGTTCTTTGGCTGCCTCCAACAATTTTTGTGATTGTTGATAGTCGAATACCCCTTCATCACAGAAGACATCAACAAATTCAGCTAGTTTCTCTGCTTTAATCTGCGGTAAAATTTCATCAATCATATAATTTAAATAACCTTCACTATCATTCTTGAATTCGAGTGGCACTGCGTGTGCTCCAAGATAAGTGATTGCGAGGTCCACTGGCTGTGAGACTGCTAGTTCTTGCAAGACACGAAGCTGCCTGATTTCAGTCTCCTTATCTAACCCATAACCGCTCTTACCTTCAACAGTTGTCACACCTTGTATAATCATTTCATTTAATCTTCGCCAACCTAGTTTTTTTAACTCTTCGAACCCGGCTTTCCTGGTTGCCTCGACAGTTGCTTGAATTCCACCACCATTTTCCATAATCTCCATGTATGAAGAACCGGACACTCTCTCGTAGAATTCTTCAACGCGGTATCCCGCAAATAAAAAGTGGGTATGTGAATCAACAAATCCAGGAACAACTGCTTGCCCGGTTGCATCAATTACTTCGTCAAAAGCAGTAATATTTTTCTTTCTAAGATCAGCTAATATCTCTGAAGTTTTTCCAACGCTTATGATTAGATCATCAACCACATAGATAGCTCCATCTTGAACAAGACTTATCTCATTCATTTCCACACCATGTCGCTGACTTTTTCCCGTTGGTGTGGCTATTTGATCAATGTGTACAATTAATAAGCTCGTCATTGTATATTACTCCTTTGGAAAGTTTTGATTAACAGCCGCATTAATTAACTGATCATCAACTAAATATGGTTCTGTTATATGTGCAGCATCCTGATATTTCTGATTAAATTCCGCTGTCGTTGTCATTGCATGCTCATTTCTTGCCCAATTTCTTCTAGCAACGCCACCCATTACGTCCCACAAAATTGCTTTCTTAATAATCTCATCAACACGCATACTTCCATCTAAAACAAGTCCAAATCCACCATTAATGGCACGACCTACACCAACGCCGCCACCATTGTGCAAAGCTACCAGGCTCATGCCGCGAGCTGCGTTTCCTGCAAAACACTGAACTGCCATATCTGCCATAACATTACTTCCGTCATGGATATTTGAAGTTTCTCTAAACGGAGAATCTGTCCCACTAACATCATGATGATCACGTCCTATCATCACAGGGCCTACCTTACCTTCGCGAACAAGCTCATTGAACCTAAGAGCGATTTGGATTCTACCAAGTGCATCTTGATACAAAATCCGTGCTTGTGTTCCGACAACAAGTTCATTTTTTTCTGCATCTCTAATCCAATTGTAGTTGTCCATATCTTGATAACGCCGATTTTTGTCAATTGATTCCATTGCAGCTTCGTCGGTTTTTTTCAAATCTTCCTTTCTGCCCGATAGACATACCCATCTGAAAGGGCCATATCCATAATCAAATAAATTAGGTCCCATGATATCCTCAACATATGATGGAAAGATAAAACCATCCTTGTCATCAACACCATTTTTTGAAACTTCTTTCACCCCTGCATCATAAACTGCTTTCAAGAATGAATTACCATAATCAAAGAAATAAGTCCCCTTTTTATCCAATTTTTTTATTAATTTAAAGTGCTTCTTCAACGTTTTGTCAACTAATTCATTGAACTTAGCGCGATTTTCTCCAAGTAACCTAGTCCTTTCATCAAAGCTAATACCTTGTGGACAGTATCCACCCTCATAAGCCGCATGGCATGACGTCTGATCTGATAACAAATCAACCTTAATGTTATTCGTAACAGCATAATCTAAAAGATCTACTACATTCCCTTCATATGCGATCGATAGTGCTTCTTTATCTATTTGTGCTTTTTTGGCTCTTGTAAACACTTCGTGCAAATCTGAAAGGGAAAGATCAACCCATCCCTGGTCAAGTCTCGTTTTAATTCTCGAAGGATCAACCTCTGCAATAATTGAGACCGCCCCAGCTATTTTTGCAGCCTTGGGTTGTGCTCCACTCATACCTCCTAGGCCCGAACTAATAAATAATTTCCCCGCTAAATCTTTATCTAATGGAATTCCTAACTTTTGGCGTCCCGCATTCAATAGTGTATTATATGTACCATGGACAATACCTTGCGGACCAATATACATCCATCCACCGGCAGTCATTTGCCCGTAGTTCGCAACACCCATTTCTTCAGCAATTTCCCAATCATTTTGATTATCGAATTCACCCACCATCAAAGCATTAGTAATAATAACTCTGGGTGCAGATTCATCTGATGGAAATAACCCGACTGGATGTCCTGACTCAATCACCAAGGTTTTCTTACTCGTTAATCTTTCTAGATATTTCTTGATAAGTCGATATTGCATCCAATTCTGACACACACTACCAGTTTCACCATAAGTAACAAGTTCATACGGGTAAAGCCCGACCTCAAAGTCAAGATTATTCTCAATCATGACTTGAAAAGCCTTACCTTCAACACAGTTACCCTTGTAATCGTTAATTGAATGCCCATAAATCCGGCCTGCTGGTCTAAATCTATAACCATAAATTCGGCCTTTTGTATATAATTCGTTCAAAAACTCTGGAATTAATTTTTCATGAAACTTGCCTGGAATATATCTTAAAGCATTCCTCAAGGCTATTTTGGTCTGTGCCTCAGTTAGTCTAAACCCACGTGAAGGTGCTCTTCTGATTCCTTCAACAAATTCTGGATATTCTGGAAGTTGATCATTTTCAATTAATGTCAATTCAATCAGTGTTGGTTCCCCAGCTTCCATTATTTTCTTATCCTGCTCTTTGAGATCTGACATTTTAGTCTGCCGCCTTTCATATTAATTTATCGTTTCAAAATATTTCATAGTATCCTTGACCTTACTCAAGACTGCAGCTTCTGAGACTTTAACCAATTCTCCGTCTTCAACAGTCGTCTCTCCGTCAATAATTACAGTTGAGATTGCATCAGGTTGCAGTGAATAGACAATATTTGGCAACATCTGCTCTAAATTGTCACTTAATGGATTCATTGAAAAGTTATTCAAGTCGATCCCCACAAAGTCAGCAAGTTGTCCCTCTTTTATTTCTCCAACATTCAAATCAAGTTGCTTACCACCATTTTTTGTTCCCATGTCAAACGCCTGCTTACATTTAACACAAAGTGCATCTCTTGTAATTGCTTTTTGCAATAATGCTGTCATCCGCATCTCTTCAAAAACACTGATCCGATTATTACCACATGCTCCATCGCTACCTAGTGAAATATTAATATCATTGTTAACCATTCTAGAAATATTAGTTATTCCGTCGGCTAAAAACATATTGCTTGATGGACAGTAATTAAGTGAAGCATGATTATCTCCCAATAGTTTGACTTCATTATCCTCAAGCCAAACTCCATGGGTAATTACAAGACTAGAATCGACAACCCCTAATTCATCCAAAAATTCGACCGTTCTTTTGTCATGCTTTTCAAGTGTTGCATCGACTTCAAAAGTTTCTTCAGCAACATGCATATGAAATTTTGTTCCCATTTCAAGTGCCAGTTTATGCCCTGCTTGAATCATCTTAGGACTCGCACCATGGAGGCTGTGTGGGGCAGGAATAACAGTAACCATTGAATTATTTTCGTATTTCAGTGCCAATTGCCTTGTATTATTAACAGCCTCATCGATAGTTTCAAGATAACCCGTAGGTGCTCCATCCCAATCGTACATGGTACGTGCTAAGACTAATCGAATTCCAACATCTTTTGCTGCCTGAATAACAGCTTCATCTGACTCTGTCCCGTAATTGTGTAGATAAAAGAAATCACAGACAGACGTAACACCACATTTCATCATTTCAGCATAAGCAAATAATGCTCCGTTATAAATATCTTCTAATCTCATTTTGGGAGAATACTTATATAATGAATTATCTCTCCACTTTAAAAAAGGTTGATCAATTGCAATTCCACGTAACAAACTTTGAAAAGAATGATTATGTGTATTTACTGTTCCTGGTACAAAAACAGTGTCATGATATTCTTTTTGGATAAAATCTGGAAATTTTGAAACCACTTCATTTGCAGGAGCAACTGCGACGATTTGATTTTCTTTAACTGCTATTCCATAATCTTGTTCAAATTTCTCATTAAAATATATATATTTAGGAAGTAGTATTTTATTCATTAATCCAACTCCTTATCTAGCTTAAGAATGGCATTGAGTAATACATTGCCGGCTATCTCGATATCTTCAATTCTTGAATATTCTTCTTTGCAGTGGCTCTTACCATCAATGCTTTTTACAAAGAGCATCCCTGCTCGTCCAATCTTAGCCAAATTAGCCGCATCATGCCCTGCCATACTTGTCATCTTCTGCGGCTGATATCCAAAATCTTGTTCTATAGTTTGTTCTAAAGCGTTGACTATTTTCTCGTTTAACTTAGCCGGCTTTTGATTGAGGATCTTTTCTCTATTTAGCTTTAATCCTTTTTCTTCCAATTTCATAAAGCACTGATCCAAGAACTTAATAGTTTGTTGAACCTTTTCCCAATTACCTGAACGAACATCTACATTGAATCTTACCTCACCAGGAATTATATTAGCTGCATTTGGCTTAACTTCTGCAAATCCAATCGTTCCAACGACAGGTTCAGACTGTTCAAATTCACTTAGAAACTTTCTCAATTCGAGATTAATCCAGCTCATTGCCAATAATGCATCTTTGCGGTGTTTAAGATCAGTCGTACCTGCATGATTAGCTTCCCCTCGTAGCACAATTAATTCACGATAAATACCTGTAATTCCCGAGACTATAGCGACAGGTTCATTACTTTCGAATAATCTTCGGCCTTGTTCAATATGACATTCTAAAAAAGCTGCAAAACTATTAGTCGCGAGTTTATTTTCATCAATATGCTTAAAATCTCCACCTAATCTGTCAACAGCTTCCGACAAAGCCTCATGTGTTTCGATATGATTGAACTTTTTGAGATAGTCCTGATTAACCACGCCTGATATTATTTTGCTTCCAAGAGTGGAAATCTGATACGGATTTGGTTCTTCACCTGTTAGTGAAATAATTTTGAGCGGATGTCTTAAAACTAACTTGTTCTCAACAAGAGTCTGTGTGACTTCTGTAGCCAAGAGTACTCCAAGTGCCCCATCATATTTCCCGCCTTCGGGAACACTATCATTGTGCGATCCGATAATTATAGGAGCTAACTCTTTTTCATTACTATAAGGATATTCTCCCCATAAATTTGCACCGACATCTGTCGTGATTTCCTTAACAATATTTTTTTGCCAATATTCCTTAATCCATTCACGGGAATCAATATCGGCTTGACTGGCAAGCGAACGATTGACGCCACCTTCACTACTCAAACCTATCTCACCTAATTTTAAAATATTTTGTTTGATTCTTTCTTTATTTATTTTTAATTTAACCTCTTTAATATTATTCAAATTACCAACCTTCCTAATATAAAAGTATTTTCAATTGAAACTATAAAATTTTAGATGTTTCAACACGAATTACTTCGCTGGCAATTCTTTTATATTCAAGAAACTCTTCAGTTAACCTAGTTTCAAAATTTCTTTGGTTTCCTAAGTCTATATCTAATATTTCCTTAATTTCTCCAGGATGAGAGCTCATGATAATTACTCTATTAGAAAGTAAAATTGCTTCTTCAATATCATGTGTTACCATCAAAATTGTTTTAGGTGACTCTTGCCAGATACCTAATAATAATTCCTGCATAACTTCCCTAGTCTGCATATCAAGAGCCCCAAAAGGCTCATCTAGTAAAAGAACATCAGGATTATTAGCTAGACCTCGAGCTAGTGCTACACGCTGTTTCATTCCTCCGGAAAGATTTTTTGGAAATAAATCTTCAAATCCTTTTAATCCCACCAGTTTAATATATTCTTTTGCAATTTTTTCGCGTTGCTTTTTCTGAATGTTTTTTTGCTTTAATCCAAATTCAATATTCTTTTGTACACTCATCCAAGGAAACAGACTATATTGTTGAAAAACCATTCCTCTATCCACGCCAGGGCCATCTACAATTGATTCGTGACATAATACTTCACCCTCTGAAGCTGTTTCTAACCCACCAATTATTCTTAATAATGTCGATTTTCCACATCCAGACGTTCCAAGAATTGAAACAAATTCTTTATCTTGTATTCCTAAATTAATATTGCTTAGCGCTTGGACTGCTCCTGATTTTGTTTTGAAAGACTTAGAAACATTCTTGACCACAATACTTTCTACCATGAAATAACCTCCTAAAAGTTCCACGAAAATAATTTTTTATTAATAATTGTAAGTCCCGTATCAACGATAAGGCCGATAATTCCTAAGGTTAAAATCCCAACAAAAATACTATCTATCTGGAACGTCCGCTGTGCTTGTAAAATACTAAAACCGATCCCTGATGATGCACCAACAATTTCAGCTACAATTACATATGTCCATGCCCAACCTAATACGATTCTAATTGTGTCCATTATATTTGGCAGACTCTTTGGTAAAATAACCTTCCATAAAACATCAAAAGTACTAGTTCCTAGTGTATAGGAGACCTCAATTAAGGATTTCTCCACATCTCTAATATTATTTGCAATCATCAGTACCAACTGAGGTAGACTTCCTAAAATAATGACGGCTACTTTTTCCGACTCACCAATTCCTATCCAAAAAATAAAAAGTGGTATGAAAGCTGAAGCTGGCATATATCTTATAAATGAGAAAACCGGCTCCAATAAAGCAGCAAAGGGGCTATATGCCCCCACCAAGATTCCCAACGGTATTGCCACTATTAATGCAATAATAAAACCTGACATAACACGATAAACTGTTATCCAAATATCACTCCAGAAACCATTAGCAAACATTGTTTGCATCGCCTTAAATGTTTCACCTGGAGTCGGTACAAACATTGATCCCACTATCTTTCCGTACGTAATAAAACTCCAAAGAGCTAAAATAACAACAAATGAAAATATACCTAGAGATATCGAAGACTTCTTTGATATTTTTCTTTGCGGTGTCATTATGTTCCAAAAAGAAGATTTCTTCTTTATTTTTGGTTCATTCTTTTCTAAGCTCAACTGTTTCAATTAGCTCACCTCTTTTTCTTTTAAACAACTATTTGAGAGTATAAAATAGTTTGTGTAAATGAATAAAAATCCTATTGAAAAGGGAA
>NZ_JQAR01000012.1 GCF_001437155.1 Liquorilactobacillus mali | reverse complement strand
AAAAAAAGTACCTCACAATCATTAGACTCTTTGTCTAACAATTATGAAGCACTTCAATTGTATTTTATGACACAGCTCTTTTATTTTATTCTTTAGAAATCAAAATATTCTTGATGGAAGGTAGGCTGCGATTCTTAAATGGATGCCAATTTGGACGTCCTATTAGGAATCCAAATGGAGGAACCTTATAGCAAGTCCATGCAAGTGTAAATGAAATGAGAACAACAACGAGCCAGCCGACAGGGATGAGCACAACTAATAACCAGTTGGGCAATGAAAGTGTATGCAAAATTGTACTTACGATTAAGAGACCAACCGTCTGATTTAAGTACATACCAAAACTGACTTTGACAGCTCGATCCATTAATGATTGTAGCCAATTGGGTAAACCGCGAGCTTGTCGTTCTGCGTACTTTTTCCCAATCCAAAAGATTAGGCTAAGCATTACAATATCGTAACATACGATATAGGGTTGATGAAGGGACAAGGCGTGATCACTATCCAGCTGCAGGTACTGCTGATTCCAGATACGGTAATAGATAATCATGCCAAATGCCATTGATATAGCAAGGACAACTAGTTTTTTAATATGTTTATCGAGAAACGCGTAAACTTTCTCATGATATAGCCATGCGTAAACTCCAAAAAATATATAGAATTGATATGCAAAAATGTTGATGCTGACTGCCTTGAACCAGTAGGGCCATGAACTAGTATCAGTTTGGCTCATACCGAACTTAACCCAAAAGTCTGTCAATAATTGGATGATAAAACTGATTGATAGAATCAGCGAGTGAAAATTTGTAAAACGCTGGAAAATATAGACTATTACGGGAAATAACAGATATAATTGCATCACGAGCAACATGTAATAAAGGTAAAAACTGCTGCCATGCATAACAATTGTAAAGTATCTACTGCCAAATGAGTTAAGTGAATAGTTCGGATTACCAACCAGTATCATTAGAATCATTAAGAGAGCATTCCATGATAGATAAGGCCAGATACTACCACCAAATCTTTTTTTAAGGAATTTTGACCAGTCATTTTTTTTAAAGTATGTCAAAGTTAAAACGACACCACTAATAAAAATAAAACCCATTCTGGTATAGTGAAACATGACACGGACACTGCGTACAGTGTAGTAGGCATCACCGTCTGTCATTGCTGAAGTGAATTGATTAACGGTATGGTTAAATAAGACCCCTAGCGTAAAAAAAATACGCATAAAATCAATTTCATATAAATGCTGACGTTTTTTTGCAGTAGTAGTATTAGCCAAAATAAACCTCTTTTCTAAATAAATATATGTGAAACATGAGTTACATATATATTCTAGAGGAAACATGAGACTTTTTTTGAAATGATATTTGCTTGTTTTTCAAATAAAACATGAATTTTTAGAGAAAAAATGTGTGACACAAGTCGGTAAAATTTGATTATTAACGCGAAATTACGAATATCGCATGTTCTTTGCTATAAGTAGTTCAAAGTAAAACGGAGAATTTTGACGTATTTAACACGTTTATCCGAAATAAATAAGGGGTTAGGCCAAAAGTTGAATTTTGGCCTAACCCCCTGGTAGCTATTACACATAAATGTATTCTATCAGTTCTATTTTTGTCTAACTACATTGAAACACTCGTGCTAAATGCCATGCTGATACTATTTTTTAGACGTTAATAACTTTGTCCAAGAATGCCTTTGTTCGTTCATTTTGTGGATGATCGAAGACATCTTCAGGCTTTCCTTCTTCTACGACCACACCATCGGCCATAAAGACAACACGATCGGCCATTTCTTTTGCAAAGCCCATTTCATGGGTAACAACGACCATTGTCATCCCTTCCTTAGCCAGTTTCTTCATTACTTCTAAAACATCGCCGACCATTTCAGGATCAAGAGCTGATGTTGGTTCATCGAATAACATAATATCGGGATTCATTGCAAGTGCCCGTGCAATCGCAACACGTTGCTTTTGTCCACCAGAAAGAGATTGCGGTTTAGCATCGTATTTATCTTCCAAACCAACAGTTGCAAGCAATTTTTTTGCTTGTGCAGCAGCATCTTCCTTTGAAAGCTTGCCCAATTCAACGGGAGCCAGTTCAATATTTTGGCCAACTGTCAAATTGTTGAAGAGATTAAAATGCTGAAAAACCATTCCGATATTTTCGCGTGCCTGATCAATATTGGTCTTGGTATTACTAATATCCTTCCCATCAATTGATACTTTTCCGGAAGTAGGGGCCTCAAGCCTGTTCAGACAGCGTAAAAGTGTACTTTTACCTGAACCTGATGGTCCAATCAGCACAACAACTTCATTATTAGCAACTTTGAAATCAATACCTTTTAGAACATGGTTATCACCAAAACTTTTATTTAGATCTGATATATCTACTTTTAAATTTGCCATTAGTCATTAATCCTCCGTTCAACCCACTTAGATAGTAATGTTAGCAATGTGATAATTAAGAGATAGATTACTGCAATGATTGCCCAGACTTTGAATCCTTCAAGGTTACGAGCAATAATAATCTTACCTGTCTGAGTTAATTCTAGAATTCCGATAATTGATAGAATCGAAGTATCCTTCAAGGTAATGATAAATTGATTGATGAATGAAGGAATCATTATTTTGATACCTTGTGGCAAAATGACTTTGCGCATTGCTTTGCCAAAAGGCAATCCTAGACTTCTTGCAGCCTCCATTTGTCCACTGTCGACGGCATCAATCCCACCTTTAACAAATGCGGCAGTATAAGCTCCTTCGTTTAACGTCAAGGTTATAATACCAGCTACAAAGGCTGGAATCTTGGTACCAGTCAAACTTGGTATACCATTGTAAATGAACAAGGCCAGCACTAGCAACGGCAACCCTCTGAAAATATAGATAATTGTTGTAGAAGCGCCACGTGCAAATTTATTGGGTAAAACGCCAAGTAATCCGACAAGAATCCCAAAGATTGTTGCACAAATGATAGAAACAATTGTTAACTTAAGTGTTTCCAAAATACCGTTTAAGATGGCTTGTTGGTTTTGACGCAAAAGACCTAAGAATGTTCTGTCTTCAGAGTTTGATTTACTTGTCTTGCTTGTGGCTGTTTTACCAGTATACTTCTTGATAATTTGATCATATTTGCCATTTTTCTTTAGCTTAGCCAAGCCAGCATTGAACATCTTTAGTAATTTTTGGTTTTGGCCTTTTTTTACAGCAAATCCGTATTGACCAACATCTGCAGGTTTTGTGACAACTTTTAGTCCTAAACCTGTTTTAACACCATAATTAAGTACGGCACTGTCATCAAAACATGCTGCAGAGTTTCCTGTTTTAACATCATTATAGACATTATCAGAATCATCAAATGTAACGACTTTGAATCCATATTTATCTTTAATTGAGTTGGCATATGAGGCACCTTGTGTACCAGTCTTGACGGCAACCGTTTTGCCTTTCAGCCCCTTAAGACTTGTGATTTTGCTACTAGGGGCAACTGCCATGACAATTCCAGATTCATAGTAAGGTGTTGAGAAATCAAGAGTTTGTTTACGTTCATCGGTAATCGTCATTCCAGCGATCACACCATCAATCTGTCCAGAGCTGAGAGACTGGACGGCGGCATTGAAACCAAGTGGTTTTATATCGACTTTAAAACCTTCCTCTTTAGCAATAGAGCGGATTAATTCCATATCAATTCCTACATATTTGTTATTGGAATTTGCATAAACAAATGGTGGGAAGGTAACATCTGTACCAATTGTATAAGTGGTCTCAGCGTGCACTGTAGGAGCTTGCCATGCAAACAGTCCTAGTGACGCAAAAAATAACGCAAAAAAAAGCTTTAATCTAATTTTCATTTAACTTTCCCCTATCTTTCGATATTATATGCCAATTATATCACATACATGTAATTAAAAATAATTGTAACAAATTAATCGTAAATAAAAAGGTGTGAAATTACATTATTTAGAACTGTATTGTGTACAATCATTTGTTTAACGAACCAGTTATGACATTATTAGGGAAGGAAAAATTGTGGCTGCGAGGCGCATAGCGAAGAATGTTTAGAATGTTATAATTTTGATGATTGCAGATCGGTAGAGATTTACTTTTCATTTTACAAATGTAACGGTTAAAGCAAGTCTATTTTTAAAATGATAAAGCACTTGACTTTTGATTAGAATAAAGTAATAATAATTGACAATTAATGACAGAAAGGATGACTGTATTATGATTTTAAACATTCAAAAATGGCAACTTTGGCGTAGCTAGAGCAAGTTGAGTGTTTTTGGTGGACATAGACTTGCTTAATTACTTTGTAGTTTTAAGAGAGTCTATGCCAAATACAGTTATTCAAGGACTGATGGTGCATAGTTATGTGCTGTCAGTCTTTTTATTTGAACGGGACTCTCTTTTTATAAAAATAAAAAGGAGTTTTTATTATGACAAACAATGGTTATTATGGAATTTTTGGTGGACAATATGTACCTGATGATGTTGCAAAAGCACTGAAACAACTTGAAGATGCCTATCTGAAATATAAGGATGATGAAAAGTTCAGAGCGGAGTTGGCATATTATTTAAAGGATTACTCTGGACGTGAAACACCGCTTTACTTTGCTGAGTCATTAACCGAGAAATTGGGTGGAGCAAAAGTATATTTAAAGCGAGAAGATTTGAATCATTTAGGAGCTCATAAATTAAATAATGTGCTAGGACAGATACTTCTTGCAAAGCGAATGGGTAAAACAAAGGTTATAGCCGAAACGGGTGCGGGACAGCATGGTGTAGCAACCGCAGCAGCGGCAGCAAAATTTGGCATGGATTGTGAGATATTTATGGGAGCGGAGGATGTCCGCAGACAGAAACTGAATGTTTTTAGAATTAATTTATTAGGAGCCAAGGTTCATTCGGTCGAGGAAGGTAATGGTACCTTGAAAAATGCAGTTGATGCTGCTTTTGGTCATTATGCACAGCATTTAGATGATACTTTTTATGTATTGGGTTCGGCTGTTGGACCATATCCCTATCCAGCAATTGTCAAAGACTTTCAAAGCGTTATTAGTAAGGAAGCCCGTAAACAGATTTTGGAGAAAGAAGGTCGGCTCCCAGATGCAATAATTGCTTGCGTTGGCGGTGGCTCTAATGCCATTGGAGCATTTGCGGAATTTATTGATGATCCTGAAGTTAAGTTGTTTGGTGCTGAAGCGGCTGGTAAGGGTGTCAATACACCGGACAATGCAGCTACGATGACAAACGGAACAGTTGGTATTTCTGATGGGATGAAAACGTATGTTTTGCAAGATGGAAAGGGAAATGTGTTACCAGCATACTCAATTTCTGCAGGACTTGATTATCCTGGAGTCGGACCGGAACATGCCTATCTTAAGGATACGAAACGTGCACAATATGATGCAATCACAGATCAGGAGGCAATTGATGCATTTATTCTGTTATCTAAGACTGAAGGAATAATCCCAGCATTGGAGAGTTCCCATGCAGTTGCTGAAGCTGTGAAAATTGTTCCTAAAATGAGAAAAGACCAAATTGTGATTATTAATATTTCTGGACGTGGAGATAAAGATGTTGAGCAAGTTGCACATTTTTTGGGAATTGAATTATAGGTAAAGGGAAAAAGTGCTATTGTGAAATAATCATTTAAGCATAATTTTAAATTTTACAAATTGAGAATTTTTTTATTATTATTAAGATTTATTTCAATTTATCATTGACAAGCAATGTAAATGGCGTTAAATTATTCTTAAATTAAACGGAAGGAGTTCTAATCATGAGTAATAGTATGTGTAATAGTTTCACAATTGAATTTGCCCTACTACTATGACCCAGGACTCTGACATTATTAGTCGAGTCCTATTTACCGTTGTAGGAATGGGGCTCGAGAGAAAGGCGTCTCATTCTAATTGAATGAGGCGCTTTTTTTGTCCGAGTAAAATTAATTAAAAGCAAATGAGAGGAATAAAGTAAATGAAAACAAAAAAAATTGCAGTTTTACAAGGTGATTATATAGGACCAGAGATAATGAGCGCAGGACTTGAGGTATTGGAAGCTGCAAGGCAGGGGACGGATTTTGAATATCAAATACATAAATATAATTTTGGTGGGGAGGCAATTGATAACTGTGGTGAGCCATTACCACAAAGTACAATCGAGGGATGCAAGAGTTCTGATGCAATCTTATTGAGTGCAATTGGCGGTCCTAAGTGGGACAAAGCAAGTGTCAGACCAGAAGCAGGATTATTAGCGATCAGAAACGAACTGGGATTGTTTGCGAATATCCGTCCAACTAAGATCAATCCAATTCTGGCTAGAAAATCTCCAGTCAAAGAAGAAGTAATTCAAAATACCGATTTTGTAATTGTTCGAGAACTGACGAGTGGAATATATTTTGGAACTCCTAGAAAAAAAGATGAACATAAAGCAATTGATACTTCAAGTTATACGGTGGAAGAAATCGAAAGAATTATGCATACAGGTTTTGAAATGAGTATGCACCGCAAGAAACATGTAACTGTTGTGGATAAGGCAAATGTTCTAGCTACCTCGAAGTTATGGCGTCAAGTAGCACAAAAAATGAGCAATGAATATCCGCAAGTTGAAGTGGATTACTGTTATGTTGATGCTGCAGCAATGAAAATTATTACGCAGCCAAGTTCCTTTGATGTAGTTATCACGGCAAACTTGTTCGGAGATATTTTGAGTGATGAGGCATCTGTTTTAACGGGATCACTTGGAACAATTCCTTCCATGAGTACTGGAGTTAATGGACCGAGTTTATATGAACCAATTCATGGTTCGGCACCAGATATTGCTGGTAAAGGAATTGCCGATCCAATCTCAATGATTCAAAGTATCGAAATGATGCTACGCGAGTCATTTGCTGAGTACGAGATAGCCGATAGAATTGCGAGGGCAGTTGAACAGACTATTGAAACAGGTATTGTAACCCCTGATCTTGGAGGTAAGGCAACGACTAAGAAAGTCATAAAACAAATAATTGAAAATTTGAGAGGATGAATAAAATGGGAAAAACATTATTTGATAAGCTTTGGGAAAAACATGTAGTTAGTGGGGAAGAAGGAGAACCGCAATTAATCTATGTGGATCTGCACCTTGTACATGAAGTTACATCGCCACAGGCATTTGAGGGGTTGAGAACGAACAACCGGACAGTAAGACGCCCAGATCGAACATTTGCAACGATGGATCATAATGTACCAACAAAAGATATTTTCAATATTAAAGATCAGATTTCACGCAAGCAAATTGAGACACTTCGAGCAAATTGTAAAGAATTTGGACTTAGATTGGCAGATATGGGGAATGAAGATCAAGGAATTGTTCATGTGATTGGACCACAACTTGGACTAACACAACCTGGGGAAATCGTAGTTTGCGGAGATTCACATACTGCAACGCATGGAGCATTTGGCTCAATTGCATTTGGAATAGGAACTTCTGAAGTTGAACATGTTCTAGCTACACAAACAATTTGGCAGCTTAAGCCTAAAACAATGGGAATCCATTTGTATGGCAAATTGCAAGAAGGTGTTGCTGCAAAGGATATTATCATGGCCTTGATTGCACAAAATGGTGTCGATTTTGGGACTGGGTATGCGGTTGAGTTCTTTGGTGAAACGGTAAAGCAGTTATCAATGGAAAATCGGATGACTATTTGCAACATGGCAATTGAAGGTGGAGCAAAGATGGGGATGATGCGCCCAGATCAAACAACTTTTGATTATCTGAAAGGCCGCAAATATGCACCTAAAAATATGGATAAAGCGGTTGAATACTGGAAACAATTCTATACGGATGATGTTACCGACTACGATACTGTAATTGAATTTGATGTTAGCACACTAGCACCCTATGTTTCGTGGGGAACTAATCCTTCAATGGCAGTTCCAGTAAATGCAACTTTACCAAAAATTACAGATATGAATGTTCAACGAGCATATGATTACATGGACTTAAAACCGGCAATTAAGGCAACTGATATTCCAATTCAGTGGATTTTTATTGGATCATGTACAAATGGCCGTTTAGCCGATATTCAAGAAGCTGCACGAGTCATGAAGGGGCATCACATCGCTGAAAATGTAACTGCGTGGATTGTTCCAGGATCAAGAACAGTAAAAAATGAAGCTGAAAGGTTGGGGCTTGATCAGATTTTTAAAGATGCAGGATGCGAGTGGCGTGAACCAGGGTGTTCGGCATGTTTGGCAATGAATCCAGATAAAATTCCAGTGGGGATCCATTGTGCCTCAACAACTAATCGTAACTTTGAAGGTCGGCAAGGAAAAGATGCAAGGACACATCTTGCAAGTCCAGCAATGGTTGCAGCTGCAGCAATTCATGGACATTTTATTGATATTCGCCAAGAGGAGGCAATCTAATATGGAAGCAATCACAATACACAAGGGAACGACTATCCCTTTGATGAACAACAACATTGATACAGATCAAATTATTCCAAAACAATTCTTGAAGAACATTTTAAAAGTTGGTTATGGTCAGCATCTCTTTCACGACTGGCGCTTTCTAGATGATGGGACACCTAATCCAGATTTTATTTTAAATAAGGAAGAACGTAAAAATGCAACTATTCTAATCAGCGGTGACAACTTTGGTTGTGGTTCTTCACGTGAACATGCTGCATGGGCTCTCAAAGATTGGGGTTTAAAAATCATAATAGCTGGTGGTTATAGCGACATCTTCTTTATGAATTGTACAAAAAATGGAATATTGCCAATTATTTTGCCGCAGAGTGCTAGGAATACTTTGGCACAATTAGCACCTGATGATGAGATTACAGTTGATCTGCCACAGCAAAAAGTGATCTGTCAAGATAACGTGTATTCATTTGAGATTGATGCAACCTGGAAACAGAAGTTTATTGATGGAATAGATGACATTGAACTAACACTGAAACAAGAAGAAAAGATAAGAAACTTCGAAAAAAACATGCCAGTGTTTGAATAAAGGGGGAAGTATATATGGAAGAAGCAATCAATTCACAGAATATACAAGATGATAAAAAAGCAAGGCAATTAAAGATAAGAATGAATCAAATACAGCCAACAACAACCTTTTATAAGATTTTCGTTTTAGTTTCAGCCGGTATGTTTCTAGATGCGATCGATGTCTACTTAGCGAGTGGAGTAAGCAGCTACTTGTTGGAGACAAATTGGTCAACACTGAAACTTAATTCAATTTTTCTGGCAGTTGGTTTCTTCGGCTTGTTTTTGGGATCGGTTTTTGCAGGAGTAGTGGGTGACTTTTTTGGCAGGAAAAAGGCATACCAGCTTAACTTAATAGTTTTCGGTTCTTTTACCTTGATTGGGTCATTTGCACCCAACATGTACTTCTTGATTGTTTGCCGCCTGATTGCAAGTATTGGATTAGGAACTGAGATTGTTACCGGATATGCAATGATTAATGAATTTGCACCAGTCAAGAGTCGTGGAAAGTGGTGTGCAATGACCTCATTCATTGCTAACTGTGGTGCACCAATCACAATGCTGATGTGTACCTTGTTGATTCCCCATTTTACATGGAGAATAATGTTTATTATCTCTGGAATATCTGCTTTAATCTTATGGTATTTTCGGCGTAAATTACCTGAATCACCTCGTTGGAGCATTGCGCATGGTCGAATGGAAGAAGCTCAAGGCGTTATTAATGAGATTGAAAATGAGATGGAAGATGAAGGAGTAGGCAAAGCTCAAATTAATTCCAAGATAAATAGTACCTTGGTTGCTGATGAAATTAATAGCCATTTTGGACGCAATCTCCTTGTTGCAATTTTTGCCGTTTCAGCAACAATTGTCTGCCAATATACGTTTACCTCTTGGGTACCAACACTTTTGGTCAAGCAAGGAATTAATATCGTTTCTTCATTAGGGTTCACAACAGTAATGATGATGGGAGCCCCGGCAGGTGCATTTTTAGGATCACAATTAGTTGATAGGATTGGTAGAAAGCCAACAATTGTTACAGCATTTATCTTAGCAGCAGTTTTAGGAATTATTTATTCACGTCAGACTAGTCCAACAATTGTTATGATACTTGGATTTTTATTGACCACTTGTTTTTATGTGCTGATGGCATCTGTTGTTGGCGTTTATGTTTCAGAATTATTTACTACTAAGTATCGTTTTCGTGGTGCAGGAATTGCGAACGGAATCTCTAAGTTAATAACTGTTGGGATGCCAATTGGTGTTGCATGGCTGCTGAGTATCTCAAATACGATAATGATCTTTACCGTAATAAGTAGCTTTGCGGTCATTGCAGCAATTATTGTATACTTTTTTAGACCTGAAACTAATAATCAAGAAGTGGACTAATGTTTTACAGTCCCTGCTAAAAAGTACCCTCTTTATTTCTTTAACTATTTGTTTTAAAATACTTAATTGTGACTAATAGTTAGTCGATTTTAGATTAAGTGAGGAAACCTTTTTTGTGTTCAGAAATAGCTACAATCATGAATAAGCCACCAAATGATAATTGTTTTACGTCATAAAACAATTAAATTTGGAGGAATAAGCATGTCTAATAATTTTTTACAGTCCAAAAAGAACTACATGAGTTGGCCGGTAATCGCACTTTTAGATTTCGTGACCATCATTAGTTTTGAAAACATTTTTTACCCTTTTCAGAATCAAGGACTTTCTGTTGTTGTATCTTGGATCTTCCTACTATTTGCCTATGTAATACCATATGAACTAATTGTCAGTCAGCTGAGTCTTACTTTTGACAATCAAAGTGGGGGGTTAGCTTCCTGGGTAAGACGAGGTGGTAATGATACATTAGGGTATTGGACTTCATGGATGTACTGGATTCAAAGTGTTCCCTATATAGTGGATGTTTCTAATTCGGTAATTGTTTCATTTAGCTGGATGATTCTGGGAAACAATACCTTAGGTGATAAGATGTCTACATTTGAATTTGGCTTATTGACTTTTGCTATAATACTAATATTTATCTTATTAGAAAATGCGATTAAAAATTCTTTAGAAATATTGTCACTAATTGGTGGCGGTGCAATGTTTGTTATGTCAATGTTGTTTGTTTTGTTGGCAGGTTATGCATTGATGCATGGCACGCGTATCGCAACACAGCCATTTAATTGGGGAGCATTCATGCCAAACTTTAGTTTGAAATATTTCTCGACTACAGGATTACTGATTTTTGCAATGTCTGGTGCCGAACTGGCGGCTCCATATATAGTACAAATGCGTGATCCTAAGCACGAATTTCCTAAGGCAATGTGGTTACTGGCATTAATGACGGCATTTTTAACTATCTTTGGAACATTGTCATTAGCAGTCTTTTTCGATGCGAATGCAATTCCACACGATTTCAAGATGAATGGTCCATATTATGCTTTTTCAATGCTCGGTGCAGAATTGGGATTAGGCAAGCTTCTAATGTATATCTTTGCAGTCGTACAAGCAATCTTCATGATGGCACAATTAGCGGTTTTGTTGGATGCATCAAGTCGTGTTTTTGCAGGAGATGTAGCTGATAGGTTCATGCCAAGTTGGTTAACCAAGAAAAATAAAAAAGGATTACCAGTCAATTCATACCTGATGACTACAGGATTGAGTTTGTTCTTGTTATTATTGACGGGAACATTACCAAATATTAACACTATCTATAATTGGTTGTTAAATATCAATGGAATAGTTTCACCATATAAAACGTGCTGGGTGTTTTTTGCATTTTTAGCAATTAGATGGCGTGATAAAGAATTTCATTCAGATTATATATTTATTCGGAATCGTAAACTTGCATTAACTGTTGGCGGATGGTGTTTCTTATTTACGTTTGTATGTGCCACATTAGGTTTCATTCCGCAGGATGCTGATTTCGGAACTAAGTCATTCGATCACCAATTGATAATGAACTTTATCACTGTCTTTGTTTTATTTGGGGTCGGATTCTTGCTGCCGCATCTTAGGAAGCGTGAACTCAATGACAATGAGTAATTGGATTTAAAATAAGAGATTAATTTGTTCACTATTGATACTAAAATAAAAAAAGGATTGATAATGTTAGCTCATGCTAATTTTTATCAATTCTTTTTTATTAAAGCCATTGCTTATTTTTTTAATTTTCTAAAGAGTTTCCACCAAATATAAGTTAGGCAGCTAAACCATGTAATTATAACAATATACATAACGGGTAAGAACCAATTGCCAGCGTTATAGCTGACAACTAACTTATTTTTACCCTTTTTTTGTCTCACAACAGGTGTACCAATCTTTATCAGATGATACTTGTGTTTTTTGCCTGTTATTTTTTGCCCATTCAAAATTAGTTTGGTATTACGGTATTTTATTATAGGTACACTAATCGTCTTTCTTTTTTTAGCGTACCAAGTAACAACTAACGAATTACTGCGAACCCTTTTTATAAAATGGGAATTAGCAGAAATAATATAGCGACTATACAATGCGTAATTTTTTTTGGTATTGTTATGATAACTTGGTAAATAATCAGGAGTCTTTTTCTGAACAAGCTTTAGTATTGAATTAAGATCTGTCGAATAGAGTGAATCGTGAATCTTTTTATCATTTTCAGAATTAAAAACAAGCATACCTAGATTCTTAAGAGGGGAACTACTGGTCGTCCAGTACTCATACTTTTTATTTGCAAAGGTAGTTGTTTGAAAAAGGCCCACAAGAACAATTAGCAATAGAATGCTATAAATTTTATTATTATTACTCTTGGATAGGTGATTTGACAGAAAGTATGCAAACAAGACACAGGCAAAAATCGTCACAATTACAAAAAAGCGGAAAGGAAATTGAAAAATTTCGAGTGGCCTTATTTTGTATTTAATTATCAAGTACCAAGGGAAAATACTGGTAGAAAGAATTGAAAATACGAAAAAATTGATACTGCAGATTTTAGCAAGCGGTGTATGACTATGCCACTTCTTTATGGACAGATAAAGCAAAAATACTATTATTGCCGTAAGTGGCAGCGAAGTAAAAAGCCAATAGCATCCGATTTCTGTAACAGAGTATGAATACATTTGTTTATTTATAAATGGCAATACTAGGTTATTCGAGTGACTAACAGCGAGTAAAACGGTCCATATATTCATTGTCAGCAACAAAAAGATAAAAATAGCGATACAGATTTTAAAAATATCTTTTTTTGGCGTTGATGATTTTAATAGTCCATAAGTAAAAAAGGGAATGTAGGTTATCACCAAAAGAATAGTACTTAGGACATGAATTTGGAGAAGCAATGAGACACACAAAGCGAGTTGAATACTATTTATCTTGTGGTCAGTGATGTACTTGAATGCCGGGATTAAAGCAAATGGGATGACTGCAGCTCCCCAGCTTGTGAATCCTTGGCGAAATGTCCAATCTTGAATAGAAAAGGTCGTTAAATAAAAGCAAGCCATCGGAACTGCTACTCGAATTTTTATACGAGCTGTGCGCATTAAATAATACATAGAGAAACTAGCAATTATATTTAGAACAAGGCGCGAAAAGATTTGGTAGTTATACCAAGTTCTTGATAATAGTAATAATATTCCCTGTAAATAAGCAAAAATTGGACCATATAAAGCATTAACAATTCGGCCAGATTGTTGAAACCCGTATGTAGAGATGAAGTATTGAAAGTTACCGTTTTTTATTTGCATAGCAGTATCATAAAAACGGTTGTAATGAAATAGAAAATCCGGACCTAAAATTATTCCACCGGAAAAACATTGTGGGAGAACTAACAGTATTGAAAACGAAATTAAACATCCAACTACCAATAGATGTTTCTGAAAACTTTTCATAAGAATTAAGCCTCTTTTAAGTTATTAGATTGTCCTAGCATGGAAATTATATGAAAAAGAACGGAAAACGGCAAGTAGCAAAATTAATAATTAATTGTTATTTATAGTTATTACGGACAATTTAATTTTTAAGTGAACCATTAAGGCATAATTTGTTATTTTATTTAAGATATTAAAAATTATTGTCCAATTGAATGATTGACACTCTTGCAAGAAATCGCTACGGTAAATATGTGTGAATTTATGAGAATTTTAGAAAGTGTGGTGAGGGAAATGTCAGATAGTCATAGGTGTAATGTAAACGATGATGAAACAAAAGCTAATGGTGCTGATGATTACGAACCCTCGCAGCATAAGCGCCTAAAATAATTCAATTGGGGAGAAATTATCAATGAAGAAAAATATGGAGCAAAGACTAAAATGTCTTGTAGATCAAAAGGAATATGACTTAGTAGATGGAGTTTTTCTAAAAGACTTAGATGGTTCTCTAAGAGCGCTGATAAGAAGAGACTATCCTAAAGCGGCCGATAGCCAATTTATCTGTAGTGAGCATTTAGTGCAATATCGTGTGAAAAAAATGGATCAGATGATTGCAAAAGATTACCGACAAAATGACAAGTTAACTAGAAAATTAACACGTGTGATGGAAAATGATGCCTATCAAATGGTAGATGTACGTGAACAACTAGAACATTCTTTGACTTTTGGACAAAAAATAGCTGATGGAGTTGCACATTTTGGTGGTAGCTGGGCATTTATTTTAAGTTTTGTTGGGATTATGATTTTCTGGATACTCTTAAATGTATTTCATTGGTTTGGCGTACATTTCGATTCATATCCGTTTATTTTGCTGAATCTGTTTTTAAGTATGGTGGCTGCCATCCAAGCACCACTGATAATGATGAGTCAAAATCGCTCATCTGAGTATGACCGGATGGAGTCGCGTAATGATTATCAGGTTAATCAAAAGTCAGAAGAAGAGATTAGAGTCCTGCATTCAAAAATTGATCATTTGATTCAGCAAGATCAACCTAACTTGCTGCAAATTCAGAAGATTCAAACGGAGATGCTGGGTTCTATTGAGTCACAAGTAAGTGAATTAAGAAGATTACAACAGTATTTTGAAGAAAAAGATAAAAAAGAATAGTATTAGCTCGGATTATGAAACACGGGGATAAATAGAGGGCTGGGTCAAAATATAATTTTTGATCCAGTTTTTTTTGTGTTAAAGAGTCAAAAGATAAAAAAATTTGCTTATTAAAAGTTCTAATGGTAATATGTATCGTATACGATATAAAAGAAAGGGAGAAACATGAATAAAAAAGATATTTTTTATGATGAATTGTGCCTATCCATTTATACAATGAATCGTTATTTTCACCAATTGTACCAAATAGTTTTAGGTGAGTATGAGTTAACATACCTGCAATATATGGTTTTATTGAATATAAAACAACAGGGTAAATGTACTTTAGTTGTGATTTGCCGCAATTTAGATTTGGATACAAATACCTTAACACCAGTTGTTAAGAAGCTAATGACAAAGAAATGGATAAAACGCGAGAAGTCTGTTTCTGATGGACGAAGTTTTGAACTGTTTCTTACTAGCAATGCAGAACAGAGGTTTGAACTGATTCAGATTGAGATTGCAAAAATTCAAGCAAAGTTGATAGGAAATGATCAACAGCAATTTACAAAAATACTGGGTCAGGCACACACTCTGAATAATCGAGTACTAGAACTTATTGATGAATTAGCAAACAAAAAATAAAAGGATGATAAAATATGGAAGAATTTGATATTATTTTTATTGGTAGCGGACATGCAAACTGGCATGCAGCAGTTGATTTACAGAAAAAAGGTAAGAAAGTTGCAATAGTTGAGAAAGATCTAATTGCTGGCACATGCACTAACTATGGCTGTAACGCAAAGATTTTGTTAGATGGAGCAGCTGACCTGATTCATCAATCACAGGCATACGCAGGCATGGGCTTAAAAGGTGATCTGCATGTTGATTGGCCAGAACTGATGGCATATAAACAAGCAACTATTATTCCAATCCATTTAATGCTAGCACAGCAATTTAAAGAAGTTGGGATCGAAATCTTTAATGGAACAGCTTCTTTTCTTGATCAAAATTCTATTAAAGTGGGCGAGAAAATTTTGAGTGCAGCAAATTTTATAATTGGAACCGGACAAGTCCCAAATCGGTTACCAGTTGAGGGCAATGAATTGCTGAATGATAGTCGTGAATTCCTGGACTTGCCAGAATTACCAAATCGGATAACTTTTATCGGGGCTGGAATTGTTTCATTAGAGTTTGCGATGCTTGTTAAAGCCGCAGGCACAGAAGTTTCCATTATTGAATTTGCTCCTGGAGCTCTTCGTGGCTTCAACCAAAAATATGTGGGCAAGCTGTTACAGCAAATGAAAGAACTTGGGATAAAAATTTATTTTAATGAAGCCGTCCAAAAAATTCAAAAAAGTGATAACCAGCTAATAGTCTCAACAGTATCTGGCCTGAAGATTAGGACTGACTATGTGCTTGATGCAACTGGCAGAGTTCCAAATATAGGTGGGTTGAACCTTGAAGTTGCTGGAGTAGAGTACAATAAGGCTGGAATAGTTGTTGATGATCACTTACGAACATCTGTACCACATATTTTTGCTAGTGGGGATGTCGTTGATAAGCAGATTCCCAGATTAACTCCAACAGCAACTTTTGAATCTAATTACTTGGCAGGTCTCTTATCAGGTGAGAATACTGAATCAATTAGCTATCCTGCTATTGCAAGTGTCGTTTTCACTCTTCCGAGAATTGCACAAGTCGGATTGAGCGAGATGGATATAGAAAACAAAAAAGATAAGTATCTCATTAAGGAGATACCCTATGGTAAACGGCTACGTTTTCAAACTAAAAATGAATCTGATGCAGAAGCTACCTTGATATTTAATCAGGATTCTTATTTAGTTGGGGCGAGTGTTTACGGTGACGAAGCACCAGAGCTAATTAATGTCTTAGCAATGATAATTGGTTTAAAACTGACTCAAAATGATTTGAACAAAGCAATTCTGGCATTTCCGAGTCAAACAATTGGGTTGATTAGCATGATGGTACCTTACTTAAGAAGATCCAAGTAGAATTAACTTTTCAAAAGGTGCAGTATGAACGCCTTTTGAAAGAGTTTACAACACATCAATAAATTAAATTATGAACATATAATCAGCAATGCAGACAGGATCTAATTAATTTCCTACAAAGGAGATTAAGTAGATCTTTTTTTGTCATTCAAGCTAAATAAATTCCGCATGTTTAGGTGGAGTAAAAAACTTTCACAACTAACTTGCAACGAAACCGTATAGTTTCTTTAAAGAGTATGAGTTAGAGAAAACTTAATTATCAACCAGATAAATTATTATATGGCATTTATTATGGGTGATGAATGCGCTGCTGATAATCTTCGCGAAATTGGCGAGGAGTCCGACCACGCTCGTTGCGAAAATGGCTATAAAAACTAGTTAAATTTTTGTAGCCTAACTCGTTACTGATTTCATCAATATTTTTATTTGATAGTGACAACATACGAGATGCCATTTCCATGCGTAGTGTTGTCTTCAAATTTGAGAAAGATTGTTTAAACAGTTTTCGACATAAGCGTGAAAAATAGTTTTGCTGATAACCAAAATGAGTTGCGGCACTTACAAGAGTTACATCATTGATGTGTTGAGTCAAATACGTGAAAATCGCTCCTGCTTGTGCATCTGGTCCAGCATGACGAATAGGGCCTTGGGGGAAAAAGGAATCTGTCTTCGAAACTTTTTGATGGTGTTTGCGTGATAGTTCAGTATATAACAAGCCCAGTAAGTTTTCTCGCTGGAATGTCAGAAATTTATCCGGTGAATAATTTTCTATAGTAGCAATTATATTCAAGTACTCATGAACAATTTTAGTTTCCAAATGCCGAAAAACTATATACTGATTTTGTTGTGAATCAACAGCGTTCATTAAATCATGAATCAGTGGATTATCGCCTACCAACATCATGTTTAATGGATTAGGTATTTGTAGCCATTCATCAAAGATTCTAATTTCAACAGGTTGATCGGTGGCTTTAAATATTAACTGATCTACTTGTTGAATCAAGATCAAATCAAATGGACGTAAGGGAATCTCGGTCGTACCTAGTGTTACTGCGCAAGTTGCTAGACATTCAACCATTTGCATGTGAACTTTAAAACAATTAGTTGCACTGCTTGTAATTGAGGGTAGTTCTAGTTGCTCAGATACTATCCCATCAATCTTTAAAGCGCTTTTAGTTGTATAGATTGTGGCCATTTTAAATCCCCTCTTTTTCATAAAAGATATATTCACCATAAGATTAAGATATATTTTCTACTGATATTGTGCAATACTTCACTATAAAATATAATCATAACTTAATGTAGGAGTGATTAATTATGACCAGATCAATTAAAACAGATGTTGTCGTCGCAGGTGCTGGCGGAACTGGATTAGCAGCTGCGCATGCTGCGGCTGAACATGGTTTACAAGTCTTAGTTTTAGAAAAACAATCTCAAATCGGTGGAAACACTAAAATTTCGAGTGGTTTCTTCGCCGTTGACTCCAAGGAACAACGTGAACGTGGAATGGTTATGTCCAAAGCTGAAGCTATTCGGCAGTTGACCAATTACAACCATAACATTTCTAATGGACCATTAGTTCATAAAATTGTTAACACTGCAGCTGATACCTTGGCTTGGATCGAAAAGATGGGAATGCATATCAAATTAAATGCTACCGCTGATACAACACAATTTGCGCACCGTGATCGTGATTATCAAGGTGGTGTTTATCATATGTATCAAGATAAGACTGGTAGTTATGAGCGTATTCAACAAACGCTGATTGATGAAGGCGTCAAATTTGAATTTAACGTCACACTGCAATCTATTGAACAAGATAGCACTGGACGAGTGATTGGCATCACAGCAACCGATGCTAATGGTGACGTCATCGAGGTTGAGGCACAAGCTGCTGTTGTTGCAACAGGGGGCTTTGGTGGTGATAGCGATCTAGTCGCTAAAATTATGCATACGCGCAACCTGCGCCAATTAGGAGTACCTAATAATGGCGAAGGGCTCAAGGCGCTTGTTGCTGCCGGTGGGATCAACATTGATGGTACAGCCTTAATTCATGCTGCTCAACTTGCTAAGTCCAAAGTTACTCAGAAAAGTTCAAAGGAACATTTGGCTGGTTTCTCTAACTCTGCTTTAACTCAATTATTATTGACACCATTATTCTGGGTAAGTCCAAAAGGTGAACGATTTACTAATGAAGATGTGGTTTATGATACTGTTGAATGGGCTAATGCTGGGTACTCTGTTGGTGGTAAGTATTATTTTGTAGTTGACCAAGCAACTCTTGATGATTTCACGAAAAATGGTGGTCAACTCGAAGTCTCCAAAGCTGGTCCAGGTGCCAATACTGAGCCTGGTGATTTTACTCAGCTCGCCAACGAGTCTGTTGCTGCTAGAACTGCTTTTAAGGGAAATACTTTGGCTGAATTAGCAGCAGCTGCTGGCATGGATGCAGATACCTTGGTACGGGCAGTTACTGCGTATAATCATAATGTTCATAATCGTGTCGATACTGATTTCGCAAAGTCTGGGCAGTCACTTGTCTATGCAGTGGAACAAGGTCCCTTTTATGCTTTTACCGCTCAAGTCGCTTACCTAGGTACTGTAGGTGGAGTTCGTGTTGATACTAATTTAAACGTTTTAGATGACAAATTCAAACCTATTCCTGGTCTCTATACGGGTGGAGCTAATGCTGGTGGTTATTATCAGGGCCACTGTTATCCTGCTTATGAAGGTTTAGCTTCTGGTTTTACTTGGACATCTGGACGAATTGCTGGGACAAGCGCTAGTGAATATATAAAAACTAAAAATGATAAATTGGTAAAAAAATAGGCTAGGAGGGCTTAATCTTATGGAAAATATTAAATCACACAGTTGGTTATTCAAGTTATCGATCCTATCTCTTTCGATTTTATCAATGACTGCACCGTCAGTTGCAATTGCCATTCCGTTAATGGAAAAAACATTTACGGAGCAAACTACCGCGCAAGTTGAAATGATCTCAACCTTACCTAATTTGGGTGTGTTACTCATGATTATGTTTTCAACTCTAATTGCCCATAAATTTGGAATTAAGCGCACGATCATGGGTGGTTTGATAATGTACTTAGTTGGAGGATTAACTCCTGTTTTTATTACTAATTACACGATCATTATAATTGCTCGCTTCATCATGGGCCTTGGTATTGGACTTTTTAACCCATTTGCTGTTAGTTTAATGTATCGTTTCTATAAAAAGCAAGAACTAGCAGATATGCTAGGCTATCAAAATACCTCACAGAATTTAGGAAATGCCGGTTTTGGTTTATTACTGGGTGTTTTGGTTCTTGCTGGCTGGAAAACAGCATTTGCAGGTTACTTAATTGCAATGATTCCTTTATTGATGTTTGGTCTTTTTGTTAAGATTCCGATTGAACATAGAGCTGGTGAAAATAAAAAGGCACCAAAACAGTCAACTAATGTTCATGTCTTTATGCTTGCGTTTTTAATGCTTATAATTTTTGGAATGTTCATGATGATGACGATTAAACTAGCTAGTTTTGTGACTGCACAACACATTACCACTCCTGCAATTGCTTCAAGTATTTTGGCCGGAATGGGAGCAGCTTCGATGTTTGCTAGCATGCCATTCGGGAAAATTAGTAAATTTCTTGGTAACTTTATTTTACCCATTGCTCTATTAGGTATTTCAATTGGTTTTATGATTGTCGCTACGGCAACTAGTGTCTTGGTAGTGACACTTGGTGTTATCATTTGTGGAATTTTCTTTGGCTGGGTTTTCCCACAGGCCTTTTACCGAGCAGCTCAAATAGCTCCAGCTAATTCTGGAAACTTATCGACCTCGATTATTTTAGTGGGTATTAACTTAGGTGCCTTTTTATCACCAACTTTAGTTAACGGTGTTGCAAACTTATTTGGGAACGATCAGCCTTACTTTGTCTTGATGTTGTGCAGCTGGGGATTCGCCATTTTGACTATTATTATGGCCGTTTATACTATAGTTGATAAACGGAATCACAAACTTAATCAGAAACCGGAGGAAATTTAGATGTCACTTAACCTAGTAGGATTAGTGGGAACGAACGCTCAAATCTCATATAATCGTATGCTCTTAACGTATATGCAACAACATTTTATTAACGATGCTACTATTACATTGGCTGAAATAGCTGATATTCCGTTGTTCAGCGAAGAAGGATTAGCCGATATTCCTGAGAGTGTTTATACTTTGAGTGATCAGTTAGCTGCCGCTGATGGGATCATCATTGCTACACCTGAATATGACCATGCGATTCCGGCAGCACTTAAAAGTACGATAGAATGGCTGTCGGCAGCTACACATCCGTTTACAACTCAGCCAATAATGATTGTTGGTGCTTCCCTAGGCCTTCAAGGAACGGCGCGTGCGCAAGATAATCTCCGGCAGATTTTAAATTCTCCCGGTGTTAATGCTTTTGTCATGCCAGGTTATGAATTCTTATTAAGTAATGCTAAGGATCAATTTGATAAACAAGCTCAGTTGACAAATGCCAAAACGATCGCCTTTTTGGAAGAATGCTTTGCACATTATCTGCAATTTGTTACTGATAATCGTGAAAATTTAAAACTTATTCGTGAAGCTTAACATTTATCTGATTTCAGCGGCTAACGCTAACAACAAAACTCATGCTCATTATTAACTTCAAATTCGTATAAGAAAGGAGCTGGTTCAAAAGTTATATTTTGAACCAGCTCCTCTATTTTTCCATATAAATGTGTTCCATAATTCAAGATTTTTCAGTCAATCTCGAATTAGTATCCAAATTATACGACTCATGTCGCACTCATTTTTTATACAAACTAAATATTAATTATTTTCTTGTGAATTCTACTTCATTTAATGCATGTTGAGCAGCCAAGTTAAGCAAACTCCATTGGCGATCAAAACCAGGTTGGAAGAAGAAATCGGCTTCAGCCAGATCTTCTAATTTTAACTGATGTTGAATGGCAAGCGCTAGAACGTTTCCTTGAGCAGTTATGTCATATGTTGATAATACCGCACCACCAAGGAGAAGATGACTTTCTGGATTGAAGAAAAGTTTTACGTAAACTTTGGTATTTCCCTTATCCTCAGGTACATAACTTGGACGTAGGGTATCTTCATAGAAAGAACCAGCTATTTCAACACCTGCACGCCCTGCAGTAAAACTATTTAACCCGCTTTGCGCGAAGTGATAATCAAAGACACTCAAAGCAGATGAACCAACTATTCCTGGAAAAGGAACGGATGGAGTTTTTTCAAAAATGTGTTTTACCAAATAACGAGCCTCACGACGAGCAACAGTAGCCAATGCTACCGGAATTTTTTTACTTGCAGCGACTGAATATGCTAATGTTGCATCACCAATTGCATATACGTCAGGAAGGTTAGTTCTGAGATATTCGTCATTTTTAATCCAACCGCGATCATCAAGATCGACTGTTCCTTTTAACCAATCAGTGTTAGGTTGGATCCCAGCAGCTTGGATAACTACATCACTTGGGAAATCTCCTTGATCACTTTTAACAGCTTGAACCTTATTATTTTGCCCACTGTATTCTGATATTTTAACCCCAGTATGAACTTCAACACCATTTTCTGCTAAATGTTTGCTGATAATATCTGTTAATTCAGAATCAAGATATGTTCCTAAAGGGCGGTCAATAACATCCAAAAGATTTACGTGTTTTCCAGCTTTGGTAGCAGCTTCAGCGGCCTCAACACCAATGTAGCCGGCACCAACAACTGTAATATTCTTAACACTAGGGTCTTCTAATTTAGCCTTTATTTTTGTTGCCCAATCATAGCCACGCATCAAGAAAACATTTTCTAGTTCTTTACCAGGTATTGGTAAGGACTTGGGAGTTACACCAGAACTGAGAATCAACTTATCGTAAGATTCTTCAGAACTCTTGCCACTTTTTAAATCAGTAACCGAAACAGTTTTTTTATCGCTATTTATCTTAGTTACTTCATGATTATTTAAAATATGGACATTTTCTTGTGGGAAACTTTCAGACCTGAAATTACGTACATCATTAACATTAGTTACACTATTTTCCAAGTATAATTCCATACCACAGGACATAAATGAAATAAAATCTCCCGCTTCGAATAATGTAATATCGACGTCCTTATAGCGACTGAGCAGTTCAAGAATAGACTGATGACCACCATGAGAAGCACCGACAATGACAACTTTTTTCTTCACACTAATTACCCCCAATTTCTGGGAATAATTTAACACAGCAACATTTTATTGTCAAAATAAACCCCTTAATAAAGGCCTTATTATAAGAGACTCTTATTGGTATTTGAGCTTTTACATTTTACAACTTCTTCTAATCAAATGGATATTTCATTCCCCAAGCATTGCGGACGCTATCCAGAATATGAGCAACATCTCGTGAAATTGCGAGTTGGCCATCATCATGACCATTATCAATATACCGTTGCATATCGCGGACTTCATAGCGCAATGCTTGGTTATCATCACCGGCCGTCAAAACCTCAGTGGCTTGTTCATGAGCGTCTGCAGTATATGTGACTTCAGCACCTGTAGCACGAGGGTAGTTATTGATTTCAACATATCCCTTTGTCCCGGAAACAACACCACGTTTTGGTTGCTTTGCGCGCATTGATAATGCCATCACGGCTAATTGTTCTTGATCATTTTTCAAGATGATACCAGATTGTTCATCGACACCGGTTTCAAAGAATTTAACTGTTGTTAAGGTTGTATTTGGTTGACTGGTTAAGAAAGTCCTTGCAAATGCAGTTGCATAACCTCCGATATCTAATAACGCTCCACCTGCGAGGTCTTTATTGAAGAAACGATTTTTAGGGTCATAGTCCTTCAAACTTCCAAAGTTCACTTGTACCAATTTGATATCGCCTAACTTACCAGCAGCGATAAGTTCTTTTACTTGAGCGAAAACAGGCATGTGATATAAGGTGAGTCCTTCGGTTAAAATCAGGTTCTTTTCTTTTGCGAGAGCCTCGACTTCATCGAACTGTTTAGCGTTAACAGTAATTGCCTTTTCGCAGAATACGTGTTTGCCAGCTTCTAGAGCCGCCTTGATATATTGGTAATGGTATGTGTGTGGAGTAGCAATATAGATTACATCGATATCAGTATTGTTGATCATTTCATTTGCATCAGTATATGTTTTCTTAATATTCTTTTCTGACGCAAATTTTTCCAACATTTCTTTGTTAACATCAGCAACAGCATAAACCTCACCGTTAACATCATTCAACGCGTCAGCCATTTCATGTGCAATCCAGCCAGTACCAATCATGCCCCAATTATATTTTGTCATATTAATCTTCCTTTCTAAATTCATGAACTTTTCCATTTTCATCAAAAGTTAAACCAAGTGTTACTAGATTTTCAAAAAAAGAAGTTGCAATAACCCCATTTTGTTGTGAAATCACGGAGTTAATCTCAGAGATGTTACTCCAGTCACTTGAATAACAGTCTACCAAGAGATTGCCCAAGGGTGTCCTTACATAACCTGCAATATCATTTGCACTCCTAATACTGCCTTTCAGATTTAATTTTTCAATTTGCTGCAATACCGTTATTTTTGCAGCATCGACTATTTCAAGTGTGAGCGGTACCTCGGGGTTGAGTAATTTTGTTACTCTTTGCAATGGTGCCAAAATAATATATTTATCGGCCAATTCAGCATTGATTTTCTCAAATAAGTGAATACCGCCATTGCTCTTTAAAGCATTAAGATTTGTGTCGAGCGAATCACATCCATCAAAGGCAAGATCGAGATGTTTGATTTCATGAGTATCTGTAACTGTCATTCCGAGCGATTCACAATGTTTTCTGGTGAGTTCAGACGGAGTACAAATAGTTAGATTCAAATCAGGTTTTACTGCAAGAGCATTAGCAAGATTGGCAACATTGCTTCCACCCCCTAAACTTATATTCATATTTTGTTTGATCTGTGTGAGTGCCTGTTTAATTACTGGTATCAACTTAATCACCTCATTTATTTTTTTTATAAAAAATATATTTATGAAATTAATTTACAGCAACATAGTATTACGTGAAAATTTATTTGTCAACACTTTAAATTGAATGTTGACTTTTTTATAAAAATCGTTTACATTTTGGTTGTAATTATTTTCACTAAATAAAAAAATAAGAAAGAGGATTTCAAAATGGATATAGTAAATATATTAAAAAAAGATATCATGATTATGGATCTAAAAGCAAAAACCAAGGAAGATGCATTACATGAAATGGTTAATTCATTTTTTGTAAAAGGCATAATTAGTGATCGAAAACTTTTTGAACAAGATATTTTTAAACGTGAGGAGGAAGCAACAACAGGAATTGGTGAGGGAATTGCAATGGCTCATGCTAGAAATGGGGCGGTAAAAGAAGCGGCTGTAGCCGGGACAATTTATGGTATTTGGAGGCCAAAAAAAATAGCGCTTTTCAAAGAATAAATGATACTATATAATTAATTCTATTTTATATAGTTATTTGGAGGACTGAGATTAATGAGTAGCGAAAATGTAGTTGATACAATATATAGTAACTTGAGTGCTATGACCCAGACCGACAAAAAAATTGCACAGGTTATTTTGAAGAACCCTGGAAATGCAGTGAATTATACAATTTCGGAGCTTGCAGCTAAAGCGGCTGTCAGCGAAGCCTCCGTTTCACGCTTTTGCAAAAATTTGCAGCTATCTGGGTTTCATCAATTGAAGATTGAATTAGCAAAGGTCTCCGATGATGAGTCTAGTTACTACAAAGTTATCAATATTGATAATATTCAACAGGCAATCGCTAACATTAGGGATAATAAGAATGCCGAGATTACTAATACACTGAATAGTGTATCCACTCCAACTATTAAAAAAATCATGAGATTAATTCAGAATGCAAATATCTTACAGATTGCGGCAGAGGGTAATACTTTTCCTGTTGTTGCAGATGCAGCTTATCGGTTTAATCAGATTGGGATTTTATCGATTTGTTCAGAATCGTGGCAGACTTCTATAGGTCAAACCCTTAATTTGACTAATAAGGATGTATTGATGGTTATCTCAAATTCAGGTGAGTCCAAGTCTTTGCTAAAGCAAATAGAAGTGGCTAAAAAACAAGGTATGAAAGTCATTGCAATTACCAATCGCAATGACTCACCAATCGCATTGGAGGCAGATATTCATTTGCGTACCGCAGTTAGACAAAGAATCTTGCAATCGGAGTATTATTTTTCGCGGGTCGCTGCAATGACAGCTGTAGAGACAATCTTTCTGCTGCTGATTGCTGAGAATCGCGAACGGTTAAGCAAGATTATGGATCATGAGACTATTATTTCAGATACAAAAATCTAAAAGTGAGATACCTGTTGAATTAAATTACCAAAGAAATTTTCATGTTATTTTATTGAATGAATTAATTAAAAAATGTTTTTATAAAATGGATCATATATAATGGAACTGCTTAAATTGTTTTGCTGAAAATAAACTATCCTAGTTGATTTACTCCTAGAAAGACTGAGGAGAAAGACGGTTTAGACATATGAAAGTTAAGATTCTCTCAACAAGTGATGTACACGGTTACATTTACCCAACTGATTTTAGCAATAGGACAGACTATCATCCATTTGGCTATCTGAAAGCAGCACAGGTTATTAAGAAAATTAAAGAAAAAACGGCTAATGATGAAGTTGTTATATATATTGAAAATGGAGATTTTATAGAAGGTTCTCCCATGTCTGAGTATACTTATCAAACAAGGGAAACAAAAAAATACAATCAAAAGTATTGTCAAATGATGAATTTCTTGGGTGCAGATGTTGGTGTTTTGGGAAATCATGAATTTAATTATGGTCTAGTGTATATTAAGAAAACTTGGGAAAATAAAGAGTATCCGATTCTGGGTGCAAATATCGTTGGAGCAAAAGCACAGTCCATTATCGATCAACCATATCGAATAATTGAAAAAGCAGGAATAAAGGTTGCAGTTTTGGGCTTGACTACTCAGTACGTTCCGCATTGGGAAAAAGCAGAAAATATTGAGAAACTAACTTTTTGTTCTGCTCTCGAAACAGCAAAGAAATATGTCCCAATTCTAAAAAAACAAGCAGACGTAGTCGTGGTTGCATATCATGGTGGTTTTGAAAAAGATTTGGAAAGCGGCAAACCGACTGAAAGGCTGACAGGTGAAAATGAAGGATACGCACTGCTTTTTGAAGTACCAGGAATCGATGCACTAGTGACAGGTCATCAACACAGAAAAATAGCTCAACTTGTTAATGGAGTTCCAACGACTCAGCCCGGATATCGCGCCGAAAATGTAGGACAGATTGTAATAGAGTTGGACAATGATAAAAAAATTATAAGCTCGAGTGCCGAGCTTATTAATACAACTGAGCAACCAGTAAATAAAGCGCTAGAATCCCTTCTAATTGATTGGCAACACGATGTTGAGGATTGGCTAGATGTGCCAGTGGCGACTGTTGAGGGTGATATGCATATTCATGATCATGTGGATGCAAGACTGTATGGACATGCGTACTTGGATTTGATTAATCGCATTCAGATGGATGCTACAGGAACAGATGTTGCAGGTTCTGCACTATTTAATGATGAGGTTAGCGGTTACGATGCTCAAATTACCGTACGTGATATCTTGAACAGCTATGTTTATCCAAACACTTTGGTAGTTGAACGAATTAGCGGTGCTGACTTGAAGGCGGCACTTGAGCGGTGTGCCAGCTTTTTTGAACTCCAGACAGATGGTTCAATAAGTATGACAAATGGACATAATGTAGTTAAGCCCCAATTATATAATTATGATTATTATTCTGGAATAGATTACACTTTTGATTTAACCAAGCCTTTGGGACAGCGGGTCGCTAGAATTCTGTATCATAATCGGGTACTTGAAGACACTGATAAAATCGATGTTGCTATCAGCCAGTATCGAGCTGTTGGCGGTGGTGAGTATCCAATGTTTAGTATGGATAAAAGTATACGTGTGTACGAAGATGATATGCCAAAGCTAATTGCCAAGTACTTGAGGGAGCACAAAGTGATTAAAGCGGTGCAGCCTAATAATCTGAAAATCATTAAATGACCAGATTTTTATGGGGGATTATCAAAAAAGAAATGATTGTATAATGTACGAAGATCAAATTTGAAAACTAACAAGAGTTTGCAGCATAAGATTTTTTGCTGTGAGTAAGTTGGGGTAAAAGGATAAATTTGACTTATGGAACACGGTTATCTGAAAAAAAGGACTAGATCAAAATTTAACTTTTGATCTAGTCCTTTTTTGTGCTGATACTGTAACCTATTAAAGCAGGTAAGAGTGGGATGTTATTGGTAAAAACCTTAAGCTCTTTGCTTATATGTTCCATTTACAGTACTAATAATTAACTTTTCACCATTTTTTATGAAATCTGGAACGGTGACGATAAGTCCTGTATCCATTGTTGCAGGTTTTCCGCCATTAGCAGCTGTGGCTCCTTTAATGTTTGGTTCTGTTTCAACAACTGTCATTTCAACAGTTGTCGGCAAATCAATTCCAATCAATTCATTGCCGCAAAAGTTTAATTGGACTTGTAAATCAGGGATTAAGTATTTACTTTCCGCCTCAATTAGTTGAGCAGGTAGTTCATATTGTTCATAGGTATCTAAATCCATAAAGAAAACAATACTATCTTGCTTGTATAAGAATTGAGCATTCTTCTTATCAATTACTGCTAATTTAACTTTTTCTGTAGGACGCATAGTAGTTTGAACAATAGAGCCCGAACGAATATCGTTCAGCTTCATCTGCATAACTGTGTTGCCTTTACCAGGTTTGTGATGATTAGTTTCAAGTACTTTTATGAGTTTACCATTCTTTTCAAAAATCATTCCTACCTTTAATCCAATTGCTTCTATCATTTGTATGACCCCTCTGTATTTTTTATATTATAGGATTGTTAATCCAAAAAGGTGGTGCAAGTGATAGAGCGAAAACGCGATGCGTCATTATTAATTCCACCAATTATTTTTATTATTTTATATTCTACCCTCAGTATAGCATAAAGAGTGTTAGGACATTATGAAAATAGGTAGTAAGGGGAAAATATTATAAATAAAGCGGCAAGTATTTTGTCTTTCGTGAGTTTTACGGTACGATAGAATACAGGAATTAGCTTAAATACTTAGGGAGTTTGAAGATGAGAGAAAAAATTGTTTATAGAAAAATGGCAGATACAGACTATCAAGAAGTTTTAGAAATGGTCATAGAGACATGGGATTATCGTGAATGGATTGAAAAACCCTTGGTCAAGCCAATGGCAGAGTTTTTCTTATGTGATTTATTAGTCGCATCGGATGATGTTTTTGTGGCAGTAATTGATAATAAGGTCGCAGGAATAGTTGCTACAAGTCATGAGCAATGGTCAAGATTGCAATATGTTTGGCAGAGGCGACAGTTAAAAGCATTGTTACAGTTAGCAGGATTCGAAGATAAGAATTATATTTTTGCACAATATATGGAAACTATGAATATTGATGAAGAACTGCTGGCATTAAGTGGGAAGAAATATGGTGGAGCTCTGAACTTATTGATTGTTAAAGAAGGATACCAAGGGCTAGGCATCGGGGGTAAATTATACAAACATTTTTATGATTATCTACAAAACTTGAATGTGAAAAATTTTTATTTGTTTACCGATAATTCGTCCAACTTTAGATTTTATGATCATAAGGGATTACATCGAGTTAACCAAAAGAACTTCTTCTGGAAAGATAAAGACGGGAAGCCACATAAGAATCCCGAGATATATTATTTGTATGAAGGCAATATTATATAGAAGAGTTGAGTATAAAATGTGTGCTTTAAACCTGATTCTTCGGTCTAAAGCAAATTTTTAGCAACTTATATCTCACCTCGTTCAAAATCTTTTTGCTATGGTACAATAACAGACAAGAATGGAGATGATTGGCTGATGGATTACAAAGAATTTGATTCAGAATTATGGCAGGCAATTGATGCTGAAGAAAAACGACAACAAGGAAATTTGGAGTTGATTGCTTCTGAGAATATTGTGTCAAAGGCTGTGCTTGCCGCCCAAGGAAGTGTACTAACTAATAAGTATGCGGAAGGATATCCAGGAAAGCGATATTACGGTGGATGCGAGTACATAGATGTTGTCGAGAGTTTAGCAATTGAACGTGCTAAGAAATTATTTGGAGCAAAATTTGCCAATGTACAGCCGCACTCAGGTTCACAGGCAAATGCAGCAGCATATTTGGCTATGATTCAACCTGGAGATACTGTTTTAGGAATGGACTTAGCTGCAGGAGGACATTTGACTCATGGTTCTCCCGTTAATTTTAGCGGTAAAACATATAATTTTGTTGGATATGGTGTGGATAAGAATACTGAAATGCTTGATTATGATGAAATTCTAGAATTAGCCAAGAAACATAAACCAAAGCTGATTGTTGCAGGAGCAAGTGCTTATTCGAGAATAATCGATTTCTCAAAGTTTAGAAAAATTGCAGATGAAGTTGGAGCAAAACTCATGGTTGATATGGCACATATTGCTGGACTTGTTGCGGCTGGTCTGCATCCTAGTCCAGTGCCATATGCTGACATAACAACTACCACAACACATAAGACATTGCGTGGACCTCGCGGTGGGATGATTCTGACAAATGATGAAGAATTGGCTAAGAAAATCAATAGTGCAATTTTTCCTGGAACGCAGGGTGGTCCGTTAGAGCATGTGATTGCAGGCAAGGCGGCAGCATTCAAAGAAGCGCTTGATCCTAGTTTTAAGGAATATTGCAAGCAGGTTATTGCAAATACGGCAGCAATGGCAGACGTATTTGAGAATGATGATAAGGCACGCTTAGTTTCTGGTGGGACTGATAATCATTTGATTTTAGTCGATGTACTAGGTTTTGGGCTAAATGGTAAACAGGCTGAAAAATTGTTAGATTCAGTCAACATTACGGTTAACAAAAATTCAATTCCATTTGAAACATTGAGTCCATTCAAGACCAGTGGAATCCGTGTAGGAACTGCTGCAATTACCAGTCGTGGCTTTGATGAGGGTGATGCAATAGAAGTTGCAAAGCTGATCGTAAAAGTATTAGGAACACCGGAAGACTCAGATGTACTGCACGAGGTTGCAAAAAAGGTGAAGGCATTGACGGATGCACATCCAATCTATGCGGATGGAGCCATCAGATGATTCGCACGATTAATAGGGATGTTAGTAAGCTGCGTGTTAAATCTGATGAGGCAAGTCTTTCTGATAAGCAGATAATTATTGATTTGGTAGATACCTTAAAAGCTCATGAAGATGAATGTGTTGGTATGGCAGCAAATATGATTGGTGAATATAAGCGGATAATCATTTGTCAGATGGGACCATTTGCAGTTCCAATGATTAATCCACGAATCACTAAAAAAAGTAAGCCGTACCAAACAAAAGAAGGATGTTTGTCTCTGATGGGAGAGCGACCAACAACTCGATATGAAAATATTACAGTTGAGTATTTAGACAGGAAATTTGTGCAACAAAGTCAGTCTTTTTCAGGGTTGATTGCACAAATCATCCAACATGAGATGGATCATTGCGATGGAATTATTATTTAGAAGAAAATATAGAACACAATCATATGGAATTAAGGAAGCTAGGGCAAACTTAAATGTTGACTTGGCTTTTTTATTTGTCCCTCATAAGCATGTTTTATGGGCCAAAATTCTTCGTTTAACTTTGAATTACTCATAGCAAAGTCAAAATATTCGGTATACTCATAATTTCATATTGATACTAAAATTTTGTCAGTACATTCTACACTTTCTTTTTTGAATATTTAACTTAGTGTTAATTTTTATGGTAACTTATTTATCACTGTTCTTTAAATATTTTTTTAACAAAAATCAAAAGAAGTCCAATTGTTCTGGTGGCTTCTTATTCAAATTATCGAATTTGATATTCATCATACTTTTTAGTGATAACGCATTTTTCGCTGCATGACCGCCAGAATTATTATTGAAGATAATGCAGATTTCTTGGACTGAATTTTGCTGAAGTAAAAGGGCATCTTTTAAATGACTTAGCTCACTGTCAGTGTAATCATAAAAGGTTCTGTATTTACGCCAGTCAGGTCCTTTATGCTGCCAGCCTGCTTTATTCCTGCCATGAAGTCGAACCAGCAGCAGTTTCTTATTAGTTATCACAGGCTTGAAAGGTATAGACAATTGTCCAACATCTGGTTCATCTACAGCAACCAAAGTTACATCATTTTGAGTGCAAAAGTTAATGAGCGAGTTGAATGTGTGTACGTTAAACCAGCTGCGATTTCTGAATTCAAAGGAGAGGGGCAAGTTGGCAAGTTCTTTTATCAGGTATCTTAAATAAGTTACGTTTTTTGTTGTTGCATCAAAGTATGGTGGGAACTGGCATAAAATAGTTTTAAGCGCATTGTTATCAACTAGTGGACTAATTGCCCTTTTAAATTCACTAATCTTCTCCGAGATTTCATCTGTGGTTAATTCTTCTCCGGGGTGAAGTGTAAATGAATGGTTAGCTTTGATGACGAATTTAAAGTTACTTGGAACCTGAGTAAGCCAGGCAGCAACGCTTGTAACACGTGGTATTCCATAGAAGAAAGTATCAAGTTCAACTGTTGGAAAAAATGCACTATATTCTTGCAGAGTCAGCGGATGATTGATATTTTTGATCAATGATTTATGTTCACTCCAGGAAGTTAGTCCAATAGTATACACTCTGAATCGCTCCTTTTCTTAATTGAATAATCAATTAATTGTAACATTTCTACCAAATTTAAATAAAAAATAAGCAAATTTTTTTAAGTTGCTTAAGAGATACTTTATAATACAATCAGAGAGCTATTTAGTGTTTAGTAAAAATAGTCTTGTTTTATCAATAAGAGGAGGCAACTTGAATGGCGAAAGAAACTAAAAAATATAATTATTTAATTGTTGGTGGCGGAATGGCTGCGGATCAAGCAGTGGCTGGAATTCGTTCGATAGATAAAGAAGGAACGATTGGGATCATCTCTGCGGATACGGATGAGCCCTATGCTAGGCCGGCATTGAGTAAAAAGCTTTGGGTAGATCCAGATTTTCATGACGAGGATATTGATTTTCATACAGCACAAAAATATAATGCACAGATAAGTTTAGCGACACGAGTGACAAAAATTGAGCCTGAAAATCATGCCGTAGAGACCGACAAGGGTGAGAAATATGTGTATGATAAGTTACTCCTCGCAACTGGGAGTGAAGCGAAAGCGCTTAATGGTGAAAAGAGTGATCGAGTAGTTGCATTAAGATCAAAACAGGATTATCTTAAAATTCGCAAATTTAGCGGTAAGGGCAATCATGTAATTGTTGTAGGAAATGGTTATGTTGGAAGTGAGATTGCTGCTGGATTGATTCAAAGTGATACTGAAGTTTCGTTAGTAATTACGGGAGACAGAATTTTTGATAAGAAATTTCCTGCATTTTTAAGTGAAAAATATGAACAAAAATATCTTGAAGCCGGAATGAAAATCTATCATAACAGTAAAGCATCTGATTATGAGCTCACCAAAAATGGAGTCAAGGTCCAGCTTGATGATGGAACTGAATTAGAAGCTGCTGGGCTTGTCTTAGGTATCGGAGCATTTACAGATTATAGTTTAGCAAGTGAAGCAGGACTTAAAGTAGATGAGCATGGGGTTGTCGTTGATGAACATCTTAAAACATCAGCCCCTGATATTTGGGCGGCTGGAGATATCATTTCTTATCCTGATCAGATTTTAGGCCGCCAAAGTGCTGGTCATGTGAGACATGCTATTAATTCAGGATTGTTCGTCGGAAAACAAATGGCTGGCGAGAGTGGAAGTTATGATTACACACCAGTTTTTTATAGTTGGGTTTTTGATATCAATTGGGAAGCATTCGGTAAGGTGGATTCAAGCTTAAAGATGTACGCAGAGAAACTTGGAGATGAGAAGTATATTATCTATTATTTTGACAAGGATGTCTTGGCAGGGGTTCTCTCATGGAGTTCCGGTGTAAGTCTGGATCATTTGAAAAGTATCTTAAAGAAGCGACCGACAGTTGAAGAATTGGGTAAAGTAATGAAGATTGAGGCAGTCGAGTAGCACTAGAATAACAATAGCTAGGGGTTGTGCCGTAATGATTTTTTGGCACAGCCCCTTCGTTGACTGTTATATGGAAGGTAGTATAAAAAAATTCGTTTGTTAATGACGGACAATGTAATTAGTGTGCAAAAATTAGTGATTGCTGGTATGCACATATATATTTTTTCATTATTGCACGAAAATTAAAAATAATGTGGTCTATTACTTTTGATTCTGTTAAACTGATTCGTGGGAAAGTCTCCCATCCGGCTGTAGTAACAGCTAATGAAGAGGGCTTTCCCTTTTGAATGTTCATAAAAAACTATTTGACAAACTCCTCGCGGATTAGATTTGTTGAGACTGATGCAAAATTGAAAAAGAACCTTAAAAATTCTAATTAGCAAAAGAACCCAAAAAAATGAGGCGAGGCACGAGTTAATTTATTTGGGGAGGGTATCAAAATGGTTGAGTCAATTATTACATTTCGTAATGTGACCAAGAAGTACAAAGATACAGTAATTTTGGAAAATATCAGCTTTAAACTAGAGAAAGGCAAGTTTTATACTCTGTTGGGTCCGTCTGGTTGTGGAAAAACAACCACACTGTCCCTAATTGCAGGATTCATTGAAGAGAGTTCTGGCGATATTTTGATGAATGAACAGAAGATAAATCATATTCCAGCTAATAAGCGAAAGATTAACACTGTTTTTCAAGATTACGCCCTCTTCCCACACTTGAATGTATTCGATAATATTGCATTCGGATTGAAGATTAAGAAGAAAAGTAAAAAGGAAATTAAGGAAAAGGTAAACGAGGCTCTTAAAATGGTGCGTTTACCTGACTTTGGAAATCGTGAAATTAGTGAAATGTCTGGTGGACAAAAGCAGCGGGTAGCAATTGCTAGAGCTTTGGTAAATGAACCAGAGGTATTGTTATTGGATGAGCCGCTCTCAGCATTGGATATGAAGTTACGAAAGGAAATGCAGTATGAATTACGCGAGCTGCAAAAAAGACTAGGAATAACTTTTATTTTTGTTACACATGATCAAGAAGAAGCACTTGCGATGAGTGATGAAATTTTTGTAATGAATCACGGCAAGATAATTCAACGTGGAACACCAACGGCAATATATGACGAACCACTGAATCGATTTGTTGCTGATTTCATTGGAGAAAGTAATATTGTTGAGGGAACAATGATAGCTGATGAACAAGTTAAATTTGCAGGAAAAACTTTTGAATGTGTCGATGGTGGTATGGAAAAGAATGAACCCATCGAAGTTGTTTTACGCCCAGAAGATATTGAAGTAACTACAGCACAAAAGGGGAAAGTTGTGGGGACAGTTATTTCACAGTTATTCCGTGGAGTCCATTACGAGATTGTTTGTACCGATATAGATGGAAATGAATGGAAGATTAGATCTACAAAAAAGGTAAAAGTAGGTGCAAATGTTGGTTTAGACTTCGAGCCTGAGGCAATCCACATTATGCGATTTAATGAAACCGAAGCTGAGTTCTATCAGCGCTTAGAAAATTATCAAGGGAGTTAGGATGATTTTGTGGCTAAGTATTCAAAATCAAAAAGTTGAGGGGGAAATAAAATGAAAGCAAAAGGGCTTTATTTCAGTTCGTATGTCCTGTGGCTGCTCTTATTTGTCCTAGCTCCTGTTGCACTGATTTTATATCAATCATTTATCGGCATTAATGGAAATTTTACAATTACCAACTATGAGAATTTCTTCAAAATAGGTGCTTATTTGCGTATGACCTTTAATTCAGTTTTTTATGCAGGCTTAATTACATTAATTACACTGTTGATTAGCTATCCAACAGCCTATTTTTTAACAAGGACAAAATATAAACAGCTCTGGTTGATGTTAATAATCTTGCCAACATGGATAAATATTTTGCTGAAGGCATATGCATTCATTGGAATTTTTAGCCAAGCTGGACCGGTTAATAATTCCTTAGAGTGGCTAGGCTTGGGCTCACACCAATTACTCTTTACTAATACCAGCTTTATGCTAGTTGCAGCCTATATTGAATTACCATTCATGATTTTGCCAATTTTTAACGCAATTGATGAATTGGATGAATCACTAGTCAATGTTAGTCGTGATTTGGGAGCTAACAAATTTCAGACTTTTTGGAATGTGACATTTCCACTGACCTTGAATGGAATAAAAAGTGGAGTTCAGGTTGTCTTTATCCCATCTCTCTCGTTATTTATGTTGACACGCTTAATTGGAGGAAACAAAGTGATTACACTTGGAACTGCAATTGAAGAGAATTTTCTTGTCACACAAGACTGGGGAATGGGGTCAACGATTGGGGTTATTTTGATTGCCGCGATGATATTAATTATGTTTCTCACGGGTGAAAAGAAAAGGAGGGGCAGGTAATGAATACTAAAAAGAGACATTATTGGCGTAATTTATATTTGATAGTTGCTTTTTTGATTTTGTATTTGCCAATTTTTTACTTGATTTTTTACTCCTTCAATAGTAGTGGTGGGATGAATCATTTTGCTCATTTTACATGGGCACATTATCAGGAAATTTGGTCGGATCAAAGATTGATTTTAATTACGGTACAGACCTTCTTTTTAGCTTTTCTGTCTTCATTACTTGCCACGATTATCGGTACAAGTGGAGCACTTGGAATATATTCGGTCAGGAATCCGCAAGTACGTACCTTGATTTTAGGATTGAATAATATTCTTTTAGTCTCCCCTGATGTAATTATTGGTTCAAGCTTTTTAATATTCTTTACTGTTTTGGGGATTAAACTAGGATTTATATCTGTCTTGCTTTCGCATATTGCGTTCAGTATTCCAATTGTTGTCTTGATGGTACTGCCTAAACTACAGGAGATGAACTCCTCATTTATTAATGTGGCACAAGATCTCGGTGCAAATCATTGGCAGATACTAAAAGGTGTAATTCTGCCGATTATAACTCCTGGGATGATTGCAGGCTATTTCATGGCGTTTACTTATTCACTAGATGATTTCGCAGTAACATTTTTTGTGACTGGAAATGGCTTTGAAACATTGTCAGTTGAAATATACTCAAGAGCGCGTCAGGGCATTAGCTTAGAAATTAATGCCTTAAGTGCATTAATGTTCTTGTTCTCATTGGTTTTAGTCATGGGGTATTATTTCATCAGCAAAGATAGTCCCAAGGGTAAACGTAAAGATCGTAAAGCTCAACAAAACTTGATTAGATAGTGGGGTAGAGTAGATGAAAAAAATAAATATTATGTTTTTCGGAATTATTTTGATCTGCCTTACACTTTTCATAATTTCATTTGAGCTTGAAAAGGACAGCAGCAGTGGGGAAAGTGATAAAACTGTTAATATTTTTAACTGGGGAGACTATATTGATCCCAAATTGATTACGAAATTCGAAAAACAAACTGGATATAAGGTTTCGTATGAGACTTTTGATTCTAATGAGGCAATGTATACGAAGATTAAGCAAGGGGGAACTGCTTACGATATTGCAATTCCCAGTGACTACACAATAAAAAAGATGATTGATAATCACTTATTATTACCAATTGATCACAGTAAGTTAAAGGGATTAGGCAATATTGATTCCAAATTTTTGAATCTTCCCTTTGATCCAGGCAATAAATACTCTTTACCATATTTTTGGGGAACGCTAGGGATTATATATAACGATAAATATGTAAAAGCTAGTGAAGTTAAGCATTGGGATGACCTATGGAATCCTAGATTCAAGAATAGTATTATGCTGATTGATGGAGCACGCGAGGTCATGGGGCTGACTTTAAATAGTCAGGGAAAGTCGGTTAATGATACCAATGTCAAAGACTTGCAAGCAGCTTATGAAAAGCTCAAAAAGTTATCACCTAATGTCAAAGCAATTTTGGCTGATGAAATAAAAGTCTATATGGCACAAGATGAGGCACCGCTTGCAGTATCATACTCAGGTGAAGCAATGGAAATGATGGATAACAACAAGCATTTGCATTACATAATTCCAGAAGAAGGTTCAAATATCTGGTTTGACAATATGGTCATTCCTAGAACGGCCAAAAATATAAAAGGTGCATATGCGTTTCTGAACTTTATGTTAGAGCCTAAAAATGCTGCTCAAAATGCGGAATATGTAGCGTATGCTACTCCAAATAAGGCAGCAAAGAAAATGTTACCCAAGAGTATGCAAGACGATAAAGTAATGTATCCAACGAACAAAACAATTTCACATCTTGAAGTGTATGATGCTTTGTCACAGAAAAATTTGAGTAAATATAATGACTTATTCTTACAATTTAAGATGCATTAATTTTGATTTTTAATAGCAGTGAGAATAATGAAGGAGAATAGTGATGGAAAAAAGACGTTTAGGCATAACCTCGGGTTTAGCCGCCTACACTTTATGGGGGCTATTAGGTGTATTTTGGGAATTGCTCAGTGTGGTGCCGGCATTGGATACACTTGCATATAGAATTGTGTTCTCCTTACTTACAATTTGTATAGTACTGACAGTCCAAAGGGATTGGAAAACAATTTGGTGGACAACTAAGCAATTAATTAAGAACCGTAAAATTTTTTGGATTATCTTAAGTTCATATTTAATTTCTATCAATTGGTTCATTTATATCTATATGGTTACTCATCACGAAGCAACGGAAGCAAGTCTGGGGTATTATATAATGCCGCTGATGAATGTTGTTATTGCGCTTATGTTTTTGCATGAAAAATTATCACGTTCAAAAGCAATAGCGCTTTTATTGGTCATTATTGGAGTGGTGATCCTTACAATTCAGACTGGTTCGTTACCCTTAAATACACTATTAATGGCAGCCTCTTTTTGCTTGTACGGATTAATTAAGAAGCAAGTTCAGTTACCCGCGACTATTTCATTAACGCTAGAAACCATTTTTGTGGCACCAGTCGCCATAGTATATCTTCTGATTTCACCTCATGTGATGACGCAGGATGGATTAGGAGTAACAACTTTGCTGATACTTAGCGGTATTATTACGGTGATTCCGTTGTTGTTATTCGCAGTGGCAACGAAAAATACGGACTTTATAACACTTGGATTCATCCAATATTTAAATCCAACTATCCAGTTGTTAATGGCAATTTTTGTGATGAATGAATCATTCAGTTGGCATAAAACAGTTGTATTTGTGTTTATATGGTTAGGAATTCTGGTGTTCATTCTAGGTAACATGCACGGACTGCAACGAGTTAAGAGAACCAAGTAATAAAGTGAAGTGTGACAGTTGGTGGAGTTAGATAGAACTCTGAACACTGAAAAAATCACGAAACTGACAAATTGAGTAAGGGCTGGGTCAAAAGTTAATTTTTGACTTAGCTCCTTTTTTGTTGCGGATAAACGTGTTCCATAAGTCAAAATTCTCCGCCTAATCTCGAATTGCTCATAGTAAAGTACGCGCTATATTTGCAATTTCTCATTAGTAGTCAGATTTTTACAGACTTATGTCACACTTCAAGTCTTTTTATTGGATCCTCAGTTATCTAAGTTTGATTTTTTGCAGTATGGATAATTAGAATGTATGCTTAGAAAAGAAATAAAAAGAAGCATAAGGAGTACATAATGGAGAAGTGGCAAGAACCTTGGGCACAAAATAAATATTGGGTGATGTCGCGATCGCAGCAATTTTACAATGAAATTAGGACTTTAGCGAAGGGAAATCATTGGGATGAAGAAAGTCAGAAAAGATATCAGCAAATTTTGAGGGAAACTGAGTCTATATCCCCAACAATCAAGACACTAACAACTGCATACCAACATGTTTGGGGTTATTTTAAGAACAAAGCAACAATTGAAGAAAAAAAGAAATATCAGTCATTGTTGATTAAACTTAGAGAAAAAGATGATGAACTAGGTCAATATTTGGTCGCACTGACAGATAAATATGAAGTTAAATATCTTATGGAGTCAACATTGATAAAAAAATTAAGAAGGGCGAATAATTAATGAGACTATGGCACGAAGATCTTATTAAAAAATTACCAAGGCAACAACTTTTGGGGCAGCATAGAGAAATTGCAGCACTTAGAGGAAATGGCTGGGGGAGGAAACATGCAACTGTAGATTATGTTTTTTCGTACTCACCATATAAGTTGTACCAATTTCATATTTTGGTAATGGATGAAATGAAAAGAAGAGGGTATCAACCGGATGTAGCCTGGTATGACAAAGATTATCGTGGCAAATCTTGCTCACCTTATGAGAATTTGGGCATGGTTAAAAAGACACGACCAATTTATCCAGAACATGATGAACAATATATGAAAGAATGTATTGATAATTTGGCTAATAAAGGAATATTTATAAATTATAAAAAATCACCGAATAGTTAAATTAAAAGGAGTTCAATATAAAACGGTAAATTCTGAATGTTAATGAGAAATTACGAATGTGTAGGTATTTTACTATGATTTTTAGGAACTAGACGAGGAATTTGAATTATGTAACATGTTTATAGAGAAAAAATAAGGAGCTAGTGCAAAATTAGAATTTGCACTGGCTCCATTTTTTTAACAATTTTGTTTTTAAAAGTAAAAGTAATAAAAAAAGTTAGATTAAAAGAAATACACTTAAAATTAAAAAAAAATTAGAAAATAAGTTGATTTACTAATTTTTGTTTGCTACTATCTTAATTATAAATTTCATTATATGAAACATTAATTCATATAATGAAATTTTATAGACTAGCTTTTCCTCGCTCTTTGAAAAATGTATATGAATTTAATTGGATGTTGTTTTTATCTAGAGTCACCGAAACTTGATTAGCAGTTGTTTTTACTAGCTGGCCTAGCACTGAGACTTGTTCTTTTTTAGTTCTAAAAATTGGTTTGGCAACTGTTAAAGCACCAACTATTTTTTTATTTGAAAATATTGGCGCAGATATGGAGACAACGTCAGGAGTTGTGATTTCATAACTTACTGACCAACCTGTTTTACGAACTTTTTCTAATTCTTTTTGTAGTTTTTCGGGTGTTAGTTTTTTCGGTTTTAATAGGTTGGTGAAAGGAGAAGAGAGAGTTTCATCAATTATTTTTTGGGGCAGAAAAGCAAGTATTGACCAATAAGATGCACCAGAGTACAGTGGAATTTTTTTGTTAAGCGAGACAGCAAAGCTTACTTTATTTTCAGGGATTACAGCATCAACATTTATAGCATAATTTGCTTCGCTCTTTATCAGATATACTGCTTCTCCTGTTTCTTTCATAAGTTCTTCAAGATAAGGATGAATCATTGTATACACATTGTATTTTTGAAATGCGAGATAGCTAAGAATAGTTAGAGCTGGTCCAATTTCGTATTGTTTTGAGTCCTTATCTTTTAACAAGTACTCATTTGCAACAAATGTCTCAAGAATACGATAGACGTTGATTACAGGAATTTCCAATTTTTGCGATATTTCCTTAGATGTCCAACGACTATGTTCTTGTGTGAAGAGATTTAATATTTCTAAAGCTTGATTAAGTGTTTTTAACAAAGTTCCACATCCCAAAACTAATTTTTTATAGTTTACTATTTATTAAAACTTTAATCAAAGAAAAAAATAGAGTATTCAAAAATGGAGTGATTTAAATGGTATTAAAACAAGTAATAGAAGTAAAAGAAATTATTGATGATGGTCGAGTAAGTGGAAAAGATATTGCAGCACTTTTTGAAAAATTTGAGTTTGTAAAAGTGAAGGTTACTGAAGTTAGTGGTGAAAAGGGCAAAACAGACTTTGTCAAGATAACAATTCCTGGTGCTAGTGGGAAAAGCAGTGGTGGCAATGCACCGACACTTGGAATAGTTGGACGATTAGGTGGAATTGGAGCCCGCCCAAGCAGAATCGGATTGGTATCGGATGGTGATGGTGCGATTGCGGCGATTGCAGCTGCCTACAAGATAGCATTGATGAAAACAAAAAAAGATGAGTTACCCGGTGATGTAATTGTGACGACACATATTTGTCCAAATGCACCAACTGCACCGCATTACCCAGTAGACTTTATGGACTCCCCGGTAACAATTATGGAGATGAACAAACATGAAGTCACGTCAGAGATGGAGGCAATTTTATCCATTGATACAACAAAAGGAAATGTAATTATTAACCATAAGGGAATATCACTTTCACCAACTGTTAAATCGGGATATGTTTTAAAAGTCAATTCAGATCTAGTTAGACTTATGGAAATGGCTACAGGTCAACTGGCACATACATTTCCCGTAAGTACACAAGATATTACACCATACGGGAATGATGTATATCATATTAATTCTATTCTCCAACCTTCAGTTGCGACTAAAGCTCCCGTTGTTGGTGTTGCCATTACAACGATAAGTGCAGTCCCCGGTTGCGGGACAGGTGCTAGTCATGAGGTAGATATTGCAGATGCCGTGCGTTTTGTTATTGAAGTTGCAAAGGAATTTACAGATGGCAAGATTGAGTTTTACGATGCAAAAGAATTCGATCATCTTGAGGAGTTATACGGTTCAATGAGCAGGCTGCAAACTCTTGGCAATAGAGTAGGCTAGTAGGTTAATCTAGGAGATGAAAAATTTTGAGCGAATCAATTATTGAGACTTCAAAAAAAATTTTGAAAAATAATCTTGGTGTAAAATCCACCGAAAATGTCTTAATTCTAAGTGATGAGGATAAGAGTGAATTGGGAAAAGCGCTATACAAAGCAGCAAAGTATCTAACTGATAACCCATTATATATTGAAATTCCAAATTCTAGTAGAGCTGGAGAAGAGCCTCCCTTAATTGCGGCAAAAGCAATGGAGTTATCTGATGTAGTTGTATGTATTACCAAAAACTCGGTAACACATACAAAGGCCAAGGAAAATGCAGTTTTAGCTGGAGCACGTGTGGCTACTATGCCAGGGATAACGTCTGAGATGTTTGCTAATGGTGCAATTACAGCAGATTATGATGAAGTTGAGAAACTGACGGATAATCTTATTGAAAAACTAAATGATACCAAAAATGTAAGAATCGTAAAAAATGGCCAACAATTTACTTTTTCAGTTGAAAACCGTGTTGGAATTCGAAGCGTTGGTGTCTATAAAAATTCTGGTGAATCTGGGAATTTACCTTCTGGTGAAGCATACATTGCACCAGTTGAAGGTTCTGCGAATGGAACTTTGATAGTTGATGGTTCATTTGTTGGAGTTGGGAAACTTAAAGAACCAATTAAACTCATCATTGAAAATGGACGTTTGCTAGATATTAAGGGGTATTGCAGTAAAACGATTCTTGATATTCTTGGGCCAAATTTGGGACGTAATGTCGCTGAATTTGGGATAGGAACAAATAGGGCGGCTAGACTTACAGGCAACATTTTAGAAGATGAGAAGGTTGCTGGTACAGTTCACGTGGCATTTGGTAGTAATAAGACATTTGGTGGAGAAACTGACGCGGGAGTTCATTTGGATGGGATTATTTTAGAACCGACATTCTATTTGGATGATGAGTTAATTATGAAGGAAGGAAAATTCATATAGAGAGGAATTTTAAAAAATGATTGGTTTGATACGAGTAGTTACCTTAGAAAGGCCTGAGGAAGTCAACCGACATGCTCAGGTTATCGAAAAGAAATATGGATTGAGTATTAAAAGTGCATGCATTCCGAATCAATATAACGGAATACATAATGATGAAACAGAAGTATTAGCAGTTCCCAAAATTCTTGAATTAGGGAAGCAATTCAAAGAACAAGGTTGTACAGACCTAATTGTTAGTTGTGCGGCTGATCCGGCTATTGAACAATTACGTGAAGAAACTGGATTATTTGTGATTGGTGCAGGAAGCAGTGCAGCGTTAATTGCACGTTCAACTGGTAAGAAAACAGGAGTTATAGGGATTACCTCGATCGTTCCTACCGTGATTGAAGAAAATTTGGATGAATTATTTGCGGGATACATTAAACCAAAAAATATTAATAATACTAATGATTTACTAACATCTGTCGGTCAAGAAAATTGTATAACAGCGGTTAAACAATTAATTGAACAAGGAGCTCAACAAATTTTATTCGCATGTACTGGCATGGGAACAATAAATTTAAAGAGTCTTTTGCAGGAGGTTATTGATGTACCAGTTATTGATGCTGTTGATGCTGAAGGTTCAATGGTTAATTTTTATTTAAATGGCAATGGATCCCAATTCAGGAGGAATAGATTATGAATAATGAAGAAAAACATCCAAAAGTATTTGAACTTGCAACGATGATTTTGATTATTTTAACTAGTGTACTTGGTGCAATAATTGGTATTCAAATTATTGTTACACTAGGAGTTACTCCTAATACAGCTATTATTGGTGCCTTGATTGCAATGTTGATATCAAGAATACCAATGAAATTTTTCAAAAAATATCAATCTATTCACCGCCAGAACTTAATTCAAACTGCAATCTCGTCAGCAACTTTTGGAGCAGCTAATAGTTTGCTAATTCCAATTGGTATTCCATTTGTCTTAGGGAAAACTGATTTGATTTTTCCTGCTTTAATCGGAGCAGCTTTAGCAATGTTCGTTGATTCATTCATGCTTTATCGCTTGTTTGATTCTAAGCTATTTCCAGCAAAAGAAGTGTGGGCTCCAGGTGTTGCTACAGCTGAATCTATTCTTGCAGGTCAAAAAGGTGGTAAACGCGCAGGATTACTGGGTGTGGGTGCAGTAATCGGACTTATTGGTTCAATGTTATCGATTCCAATGTCAGCCTTTGGTGTTGCTTTTATCGGTAATGAATTTGCATTAGGAATGTTTGGCTTAGGACTTTTAATTACACAATATGCAATGCCAGTGCTTAATTTGAATTTGAGCTCAATGTATGTTCCGCATGGGATAATGATTGGTGCTGGGATTGTTGCGTTAATTCAAGCAGGAGTCTTGATTTTCGGAAATAAAGGCAAAATTGATGTTGAATCCGAAGAAGAAATGACAAGATCATCGGCTTCTGCTAAAAAAACTTTAGGCTTAGGATACTTACTTTACTTTTTAATTTCATTGTTAGTGGCAATCATGGGAGGATTGTACTCCCATATGTCAATTGGAATGTTTATGCTTTTCTTATTTTATGCTGCTTTTGCTGCTATTGTGCATGAGATTATTGTTGGAATTGCTGCAATGCATTCAGGCTGGTTTCCTGCCTTTGCAGTTGCCTTGATCACTTTGTTAATAGGAATTTTGCTTGGCTTTCCGCATGAAGCATTAGCTATCATGGTAGCATTCAGTACGGCAACTGGTCCAGCTTTTGCTGATATGGGATTTGATTTCAAGACGGGCTATATTATTCGTGGTAATGGTAAAGATAAGCAAATTGAAAAAGAAGGGCGTAAACATCAGTATCATGCTGGATTGATTGCCTTTGGGATTGCTCTTTTAATTATTGCCACAACATATCATTTTTTATTCTCACAGAATTTATTTCCACCAGTGGATGCAGTTTATGTTTCAACAATCAAGGCGGGAGCTTCTGTTAAAATTGCTGAAGAAATGGCAATCTGGGCAATTCCTGGGGCGATTATTCAACTAATTGGTGGCCCAAGCAAACAATTAGGAGTGATGTTAGCAACTGGATTACTGATCTCAACCCTAAATGCATGTTGGGCAGTTCTAATTGGACTGCTGATTAGGATCGTTGTTGTGAAAATTTGGGGTAAAAAAATGGAAGCACCAATGGGAATACTTGCATCTGGTTTCATCGCAGCTGATGCACTCTACTCATTTGGAACTTCAATGTTTAAGACTATTAAATAAAGGAGTGGACCTTAATGAAAAAAGTTTATATGCTTACAATTGGTCAATCTCCAAGAAGTGACGTGGCACCAATGGTTGAGAAAATCCTTGGGCCAGAGTTTGATTTAGTTCAGGCAGGGGCACTGGATGAATTAACATATGAGGAAGTTCAAGAACAGCTTGCTCCTAAAGAGGGGGTAGGAAACGAATATACTTTGGTATCACGCATGCGGGATGGAAGAGCGGTACAAATGGATCGTAGTAAAGTGGAACCATTAATTCAAAAGAAAATTAATGAGGCTGAAAATAAAGGATATTCTTTAATTTGGCTTTTATGTACTGGAGAATTCAATAACCTCAAAACAACTAACAGTGTATTTTTGGAACCCGACAAAATCATCCCACAAGTTGTGAAATTAGTTATTGCTGACAGAAAATTAGGAGTTGTCGTTCCCCTACCTGAACAGATCAAGGAAATGGACGGCAAATTCCATAAAGCTGGGCTAAATCCCGTTTACATTGATGCGTCACCTTATACGGGAACAAAAGAACACTTTGCCGCAGTTGGACAAGCACTAAAAAGCAAAGTTGACTATATCTTGATGGATTGTATGGGTTATAACGAAAAATGGCAAAGAATTGTTGCTGAAAATTCTGGCAAACCAACAATACTGTCGAATGTATTGATGGCGAAGCTAACTTCAGAGTTTGTTTAATTTGAGATCATGGAGTGCAATATAAGGAAATTCTGAATGTTAATGCGAAATTACGAATGTAGTAAGTACTTTGCTATAATTTTTAAAAGCTGTACGAAGAATTTGAATTATGGAACATGTTTATAGAGAACAAATAAGAGCTAGGTCAAAATTAATTTTGATCTAGCTTTTTTATACTTATTTGTAAATCTAAGTTGATATTCTACCCTTGTGGTTTATATCGCACTCTCATTTTTTTGAACAATCGGGTATAATAAACTGTAGGAAATCTTCATTATATTATGTAGAGGAAATGGTCAGGTAATTATGAGTAATTTTGTGATTTCAATGTACGATAAAACACAATATGAGGCAGGCCCAAAGGCAAAAATGGATGTTGTTAAATTTTTGAAAAGGTCAGATTTTAAAAGTATCATCTTTTATTTTAATGGTGCCCGTAAAGCAAAACTAATGAGTATTAAGCAGGTTATGTGGGATATTCCGCGGGAAATAAAGAGGCAGGAAATGAATAACGTCCTGTTCCAATATCCTGCATTTAACGAACGAATAAATAACAAAATTGTTGAAGAAGTAAAAAAGAAAAATGGGACAAAAATATTTTTACTGCTTCATGACGTTGAGTCGTTAAGATTACATCGCAATGAACCTGAATATATTTCTGAAGAAATAGCTTTTTTTAATAAGTGTGACGGGATAATTGCTCATAACGAAGAAATGGTCAGGTGGCTCAAAAGAGAAGGTATGATTAAGCCAATTGTATCCTTGGAAATCTTTGACTATGACAATCCGCAGCAGATGGTAGGTCATGATAAATATGACAGAACTGTTTGTTTTGCTGGGAATCTTGGTAAATCAGAATTTTTAAAGAAAATGGAGTGTAAGACTCCAGTATACTTGTATGGCCCGAATCAAGCTGATGAGTACCCTGAAAATATCAACTATCAGGGTTCATATTCACCAGAAGAACTTCCAAAATATCTCAAACAAAGTTTTGGTTTAATTTGGGATGGTGATAGTTTAGCAAAGTGTAATGGAATTTTCGGTGAATATCTAAAATATAATAACCCCCACAAGGCATCCCTTTATTTGAGCTCTGGATTGCCTGTAATTGTTTGGAAAAAGGCCGCACTAGCAAGTTTTGTAGAGCAAAATGATTTGGGAATTACTATTGAAAGCTTGTCTGAACTTGATAGTGTTCTTACCGATATTACCGAAGAAAAATATCGTGAGTTATGCAAAAATGTCAGAATTATTGGACAAAGAATCCGAGATGGACGTTATATTACAGAGGCTATGCAAAAATTATTAGAAATTAACTAAAGGAGAGCCAAATGATACCTACGAAGATTCACTATTGTTGGTTTGGTGGCAAAGAATTACCAGAAGAATACAAGAAGTATATTGCAAAGTGGCGTGAGTTATGTCCAGAATACGAGATAATTCAATGGGACGAATCTAACTACGATGTTAAGAAAAATAAATACATGAAACAAGCTTATGATCGTAAGAAATGGAGCTTTGTCTCTGATTATGCAGGCTTTGATATTGTTTATCAAAATGGCGGGATTTATCTGGATACTGATGTTGAATTAAAAAAATCACTGGATGATTTATTGAAGACGAAAGCCTTTATGGGAATGGAAGAGAATGAAGGTGGAGTTTCTGTTAATCCTGGTCTGGGATTTGGGGCAGAACCGAAAAATCAGGTTATTAAGGACTTGCGAGATATCTACGATACAGTTGACTTCATAAAAAAAGATGGTGAGATGAATATTGTAGCCATTCCAGTCTATACTACAAATTATTTTGCCAAAAAAGGACTACTTAAAAAGAATGCGTATCAAAATATTGCAGGTGTTGATATTTACCCGACAGAATATTTTGCACCAATGGATTTTTTAACAGGAGAATCAAACGAAACGAAGAATACTATCAGCATCCATCATTATAGTGCGCTTTGGCAAGACGAACGTAGTCAGAAACATACGAAAATCATTAGGAGTATTAATAGGCGATTTGGGAAAAAAATAGGCATGAAAATTAACTGGTTCTTCCGTGTTTCATGGGGACTTGCCCGTAGAATTCGTAGAATGTTTAATCGTTGATTTCAAGAGGAGAATAATTAATGACCGAAGAAAATTATACGAAGACTAAAAAAATAAGTGTAATTGTGCCAGTTTACAATGTTGCAAACTATTTGAAGAGATGTGTGGATAGTCTACTTGTACAGACGATGAATAAAAATGATTTTGAAATTATCCTTGTTGATGACGGAAGCACAGATGGATCCGGAAATTTGTGTGATGAATACCAAGCAAACTTTGAGCAGATACGAACTTTGCACAAGCAAAATGGCGGTTTATCTGATGCTCGCAACTATGCTTTACAATATGCGCTCGGAGATTATTTATTGTTTATAGATTCAGATGATTTTGTCGAATCCGAGATGCTGGAGCGAATGTACGCTCAAAGTGATGATGGTTCAAAAAAAATCGTTGAGTGCAATTTCTTCTGGGACTTTGAGGATAAGACAAGACTGGATGTGCGTCAAGGTTATGATTCATTAGCCGATTATCTAGTAAACGGCAGGGTCGTAGCCTGGAATAAATTGTATTTACGGGAATGGATTGAAAGAACAAAGGTAACATTTCCAGTGGGCAAACTGTATGAAGATCAAAACTTTTTCTTCAAGGTAGTTGTATGGCTAAATGATATTTCCGAAGTTGCAATTGATACAAAGTGTGAAGTTCATTATGTACAGCGCAGCAATTCAATTTCTTATAGCGAGACTGGACGTATTGCTGAAATCATATGGATATACGATGATATTCTGAATTACTATAAAGAGAAGCAATTATTTAAAGAATACAATGATGAACTGGAATATCGTTTTTACCGAAATCTTTTTGGAAATGTATTGTTGCGCAAGGTAATTAAGCTAAAGGACAAGAAAATTAGAACTGACTTATTGGACCTGATTTGGCAGAAAACACAGGAATGGTTTCCAAACCGAAAAGACAATAAATATTTAAAAAAACTGAGTGCCAAAAATCTTTATCTTAGAACCATGAACCATGCATTTTATCGCTTGTTTTATCTTATATAAAGATGATTAGCCGATTTTGAAAAGGTTATGATAGCAGGAGTCAAAGGGAGGAAACGTAATGTGTACAAGTATCTTACAAATTGCGAATGATGGGACACATGTTTTTTCTAGAACAATGGATTGGAATTCGCTGCAAGCGGGTCCCGTCTTTGTACCACGTGAATATCGCTGGCGGACTGATTATAATGATCGTTCATTTCAAAATAAGTATGGGATACTTGGAACTGGTAGGAAAAAGCAATTTGAGTTCGATATTTCAGATGGCATTAATGAGTGCGGCCTAAGTGTGCAAAAACTGACTTTCAGTCATGGAGCAAAGCTTAATCAGAAGCTAGACACGGGCAACGTGGGATTGGCTCCCTTTGAGTTGCCTTTTTATTTATTAGGAAAATACAAGTCGATTAAGGAAATTATTACTGATATTGCGAATATTCAGTTGATGTCTGGTGAGAATGCAGTTCGTACCTATGAAAATCCACATCTTCATTATGCAATAACGGATAGAAGCGGTCAGCTTTTAATTTTAGAAACGGATCAAAACCCAATGAAGATGATAGTGAATAACTATGGAGTAGTAACCAATGCAGCAGATTTTGAGAAACAAGCTGCTAAGTTAGTTGATTATCTTAATATTCGCAGTGATTTGACAGCTCAAAGACAAGTGCCGCAGCGAATCAGTAACGGGAGCTTTGCTGGAAAGAAAGTACCATCGAGTTCATATACACCAACGGGTAGATTTTTACGGGCAGTTTACTATCGAGAAAGGACGGATATCCCTGAAAATGAGGCTGAAAACTTTGTAAGTAGCTGGCATATTTTGAATAGTGTTGTAGTGCCCAAAAGTAAGAAATATCAAGCTAATTACACAGTGTATCGGACAGCTTTTTGTCTAGAAACACGTAGATATTTCTTTGAATCATATAATAGTTTGCTGCCAATTGAGATTTCTTTGTCTGATGAAATGTTACTGAGAAAAGAAGCAAAAATTTATGAAGTAAATGACAGCCTTGCTCTTAAATAATGGTATACTTTTATTTCTTAAATATCAGAGCATGGATTCAATGCTTATCAAAGGATTTTGGAGTGAGGTTGGAAGATAAAATATTGAATGTTTTCGTAATTGGTATATCATAATTTACATATTATAAAATATGATAATCATAAATGGAGGCATATCATGCGTGTTGAAAGAGACTGTGTTGGTGAATTAGAAATAGAAGAAGATGCTTTATTTGGAATCAATGCTGCAAGAGCAGTACGCAACTTTCCAATTTCAAATGAACCGGTGAACCCGTTACTTATCATAAGTCTGATTGAGGTAAAAAAGGCGGCAGCAATGGCGAACCATATTTCAGGTGCATTGGATGGAACAAAGGCAAAAGCTATTATTGCTGCATGTGATACGCTGCTTGAGGAAGACTATAGACAAAATGCTTTTATAGTTCCTGCTTTTCAAGGTGGAGCTGGAACATCGGTCAATATGAATGTCAATGAAGTAATTGCTAATTTGGCAAATAAGCAGAGTAATTCACAAAAAATACATCCCAATGATGATGTTAACTTAGCACAGTCCACTAATGATACTTTTCCAACTGCCGGTAAAGTTGCACTTTTGAAGTTGCTTCCAAAAGTACAGTCTAAAGTACTTGATTTGATTGAAGCATTAGATAAAAAGGCAACTGAGTTTAATGATGTTGTCAAATTAGGCAGAACTCAGTTACAAGATGCTGTGCCGACAACTTTTGGAAATTCTTTTAGGGCATATGCTTCATTGTTTAAACGAGATTACAAACGTTTAGAGCATGTAAAGGATGATCTCAGTTTTGTCAACCTTGGTGGGACAGCCATTGGAACTGGCTTGAACGCTGATGATATTTATCAAAAGAATATTGTAGGGAAGCTTAGTTCAATTACAAGAATACCTTTGAAACCAGCGGATAACTTAATAGATGCAACTCAGAATTGTGATGTTTTCGTTGAATTTTCAGGAGTGCTGAAGACACTGGCCGTTAATTTGTCAAAATTCAGCAATGATTTGAGACTATTATCAAGCGGCCCACAAGCTGGTTTGGCAGAATTGAGATTACCGGCAAGACAGGCAGGTTCATCAATCATGCCGGGCAAAATAAATCCAGTTATTCCTGAGGTCGTAAACCAGGTGGCTTTCCAAGTCGTTGGCAATGACGCGGCGATCACAATGGCAGCTGAAGGCGGACAACTTGAGTTAAATGCATTTGAACCGTTGATCTTTAGGAATTTATTACAAAATGAGAGTTATTTGGAAAATACAATTACAACCTTGATTGAGAACTGTGTTGCAGGAATTGAAGTAAATCAGGATGTTTGCAAGAATGAAGTTGAAAATTCAGTTATCTTAGCAACTGCACTGACACCCGTTCTAGGATACCAAGTGACGACAAAAATTGTAAAACGGGCGTTGAGAGAGCATTCCTCGATTAGAGAAATTATACTGTCTGAAAATCTTATGGAAGAGGCAGACTTTGATAACTTAATGGGCTCGTCAAATTTACTTCATCAAGCCAAGAGTAAGAATTATAGTTTTGTAAAGTAGTAAGATTTTATTGTAGAAGAAAGTAAGAGAGTGCGACATAAGTCGTAAAATTTGAGTATCAATGCGAAATTAAGAATATATAGAGTACTTTACCATGAGTATTTCGAAGCGGACGGACCTGTGGAATATAATTAGAATAAATAGAGTAGTTAGATTAAAAGTTGACTTTTAATCTAACTACTCTATTTTTTATATCAGGATTAATTTTCAAATAGACTTTTAAATTCACCATATCTGTTTTTTTCTAAATCAGCTACTGGAATGAAGCGTAAGGCAGCCGAATTAATACAATAACGCAGACCACCTTCACTAACAGGTCCATCTGTAAAAACATGTCCTAAATGAGATGCTGCATCCTTACTTCTAACTTCAGTGCGGTGCATTCCCAGAGACCAGTCACTTTTTTCAGAAATATGTGTTCTATCAATAGGTTTAGTAAATGATGGCCAACCACATCCAGCATCGTACTTATCTGTCGAGCTGAACAGTGGTTCGCCACTGACAACATCGACATAAATCCCATCTTGATAGAAGTCATCGTACTTCCCTGTGAATGGCCGTTCGGTTGCAGCATTTTGTGTAACTTCGAATTCTTCAGATGATAATCGTGCCCTCAAAGCTTCTTTGTCTTCCATAGTATAGATTCCTCATTTCTATTGTTACTCACAATAATAATACATACTAACAAAAACAAAGTAAAGTGAGTGAATTGAATAATCAATGGATCATGTCGGACTTGAACCGATGACCTCCTACTTGCGAAGCAGGCGCTCTCCCAACTGAGCTAATGACCCAGAAATAACGTAATTTATTATAGCATATGAAAGCCATTAAGATAAGTTAATTATGAATGATATGATACTATAATTCTGAGTAGTGAAAATGAGGCGGGAGAAAGTATGGAAATATTATTTGAAATTTTGGGAGTAATTATCACAGTTATCATCGCAAATTTTTTGGCACAGAGGTTTAAAACAATTCCACAAGCTATGTGGCAGATTATTTTGGGAGTCTTAATTGCTGTTATTCCTGGATTAGCAAAAATCGAAGTTAGTTTAGATCCAGAGTGGTTTATGGTTTTAATTATTGCACCATTGCTCTTTTATGAGGGTCAACAAACAAAAGCTAGGATTGTTTCAAAAAATTTGAAGAAAATAGTTCAGTTGGCAGTGATTCTAGCAATTATTACTATGTTCTTTTTGACCATAATACTCAAATTTGCATTTAATTGGCCAATTGCACTGGCACTTGCTCTTTCTGCTATTGCGACCCCTACGGATGCAACTGCTCTTGAATCTGTTAAGGAAGGTTTGGTAATGCCAACAAAGATAGAACAGTCCTTAAGTTTTGAGGCGATGTTTAACGATGCATCTGGATTAGTAGCACTTGAACTTGCTGGAATTTGGGCAGTCACAGGACATCTATCACCAGGTGAGAGTATTTCGAAGTTTCTCTTTGTTTCATTAGGAGGTGCTTTATTTGGAATTATCAGTACATTTGTAATAGTAAGGATCCGGCAAAATCTGCTGAGAAGTCAGTTGAATGATTTAACGGGGCACATCATGTTACAGATTTTGACTCCAATCATTATTTATATGTTAGCAGAAGAAATCCATGTTTCAGGTGTTATTGCGGTCGTCATTGCTGGAATTTTCCATCGGGAAGAGCAAGATCGAACTTTACTTCAGTCTTCACAGATGATTAATTTGATTAATCAATTTTGGAAAATTTTAACTGATTTATTAAACGGAATTGTTTTTGTAATACTTGGAACTTCAATCGTTCAAATTTTTGCACGTGAAGCTGATGTGTCGGAATGGATAAAGCTAATCAGTCTTGCAATTACAATATATGTTGTGATGGGAATAGTTAGATTCAGTTATGTTTATCTGAAGGACAAGAAAATTAAAGACGCATTTATCTTTGCAATTAGTGGTGTTCATGGAACAGTAACTCTAGCATTAGCTTTAACTATCCCATTAACGATGAACCTGTCACGCAATTCAGCTGTTGTGCAGGAAATTCTCGGAATCGCGGCATTTGTAATTTTACTGAGTTTGTTAACTCCATTGATAGTGTTACGATTCTTCCTAAAAAAGAAGGAAACATCGTATACTGATGAAGAATTGAGCAAAGCACATGCGGAATTGGTTAATTCTGCAACTAATTATATTGAACAGCTTGAGGTTGAAAAAAATATGAAACAAAAACTGTTGTTGAGCATACGCTCGCAATTAGGATATGAGGATTCACAAAGGCTTGATCGTCAAGAATGGCATGATGTGATGAAACAGTTAAATCTTAAGCGTGATGAAGCGGTGAGAAAAGCAATTGGTGAAAATACTTTGTCAGCGGATGCAGTTAACCTCTGGGATAAAATGATGCTAAAAAATGCTGATATTAATAATAAAGCAATTAGGCGTAGTCGAATATACAAAGAATTCATTAAGCATAATTGGAGATACTTTTTAAGAAAAATCTTTAAAAGAGATAATGTTAGTAGGGAGATAGAACGTACGCAAGGTAAGATTCGTAAGTACAAACGGGAATTGAGTAAAACGGTTACTGAAAATAAAAAAAATAAGATTATGGAGAAAATAAAGATTTACAACAAGCGCTTACTTATATTAGAAAAGTATTCTGATGTTGACTACCGTAATAGATGGATAGGTGCATACAATGAACTTGAAAGCTTTTTTGAACCAATTGATAAAGAGTTTATCCAAAGGTTTGAGAATGAAACGGATGATAAAACAATTGTTGTTGCATTGAAACAGAGCATTCTGGCAGAACAAAATAGGATGGAAAAGCGACTAAGTTCTGAAGTAGAAGAGACCAATGAGTTGAGTAAGATTTTACAATACGAATTAACACAAATAAATCTAATGATTCAAAACGATAAGATTAGTTCGGAACTAGGTAAAAGATTATATTATGAGGTAGCGGCAGCTCAAAATTTGTTATTAAATTCGTAATTTATTACAAATATATGTGTAAATACTCGTAATACAAATTTTCCACTCATAAAAAGCAAATAAAACTGTAAATTTAGCGGCTTATAAAAAGCGAACTATCTATTATTTAGTTAACAAAATAGTTTGACTTTCAGCTGACAAATGACTATCATAAAAGTTATCCCATTTATGGAGGTAGTATTTTGCGAAGTAAACAGGTTTTCAAGGGTAATTTTTTTCATGCACCTACATATGGTAAAGCCGAATATTTAGAGAAGGCACTAATTACTGTTAATAAGCAGGGCATTATTGAGAGCGTGCTGTCACAGAGTAGTTCTGATTACCAAGAAGTATTAACAGAAGCAGAGGCTAGCAATCTGCTGGTTGATTTTGGAGATAAGTTTGTTTTACCAGGCTTTATAGACCTGCACATCCACGCACCACAGTGGCCGCAAGCAGGAGTTGCATTGGATGAACCTCTCAATGTTTGGCTTGATGAATGCACTTTTCCGCTTGAAGCAAGATACAGCGATCTTGAATTTGCTAAGAAGGTATATTCTGATTTGGTACGCCAATTGCTTAATCGCGGGACAACAACGGCCGTTTATTTTGCAACGCAACATCTTGAATCAAGTATAGAGTTAGCAAAAATATCTGCTCAATTAGGTCAAAGAGCTTTTGTTGGCAAAGTTGCGATGGATAATCCAGAACAGACGCATGATTACTATCGTGATGAGAGCAGCGAACAGGCAATTGCTGATACAGAATCGTTTATTGTGAGAGTTAGAGAACTCGCAAAAAACGTTACTCAAGGTGTCTATCCGGTTGTAACGCCAAGATTTGTGCCAAGTTGTACGGATGAGACTCTTAGAGGATTGGGGATACTTGCACAAAAATACGATGCTTATGTACAAACTCATTGTAGTGAGGGTCAATGGGAACATGGCTACGTTTTAGATAGATATGGTAAGCGAGATGCAGATGTTCTTGCTGATTTTGGTTTGGTGAATGATAAGTCTATCATGGATCATTGCAATTTTGTCAATGATCATGATGGTGAGCTTTTTGCTAAGCATGGCGCAGCGATCGCTCATTGTCCAATTTCAAATGCTTATTTTGCAAATGGAGTATTACCGGTCAATCGTTTGAAAAAACAAGGTGTGAAAGTTGGTCTTGGGACAGATATTTCAGGAGGATTTTCTCCAAGTCTGTATGATAATATTAAACAAACTGTTATTTCAAGTAGAATGTTGACTGATGGTGTTGATGTAACTATCGAACAGGAAAAAAGAGGCGTTTCAGACTCGCGAGTTTCTGTGTTGGAAGCTTTCTACCTTGCAACTCGTGGAGGCGGTGAGGCATTAAGTTTACCAGTCGGTCTCTTCAAAGAGGGGCAAATCTTTGACGCTCAAGTTCTTGATTCCAATCAACCTGCTAATAACTTGCCAGGTTTCGACATATACACAGAACCACTCAGCCGATTGGCTAAGTTATTGTACTTGAGTACCCCTGCAAATATTACGGAAGTATGGGTCCAAGGTAATAAAGTAAAAAATCCTAAGGAGATTTAGAAAAAATGGAAAAAACAAGTGAAATCAGATCCTCTAATCTTTCAATTGGAGTGGATGAAAAAATTTCATGGCAACAATCATTAATTTTAGGTTTACAGCATGTTTTAGCAATGGATGTTTATGTTCCACCTGTTATTATTGCGTCGGCCGTAGCAATGTCAGCAACAAATTCAGCTGCACTTATTCAATCAACATTCTTGGGTGCTGGGATTGCATCATTAATTCAGGTATTGTTTTTTCTACGGTTACCAGTGTGTCAGGGGCCATCATTTGTTCCAATTGGTGCTTTAGTGGGCATCATCATAAGTGATGGTGGAAAATTAGATACGGCGATGGGTGCAACATTAATTGGTGCAATTGCTGTTACTTTATTAGGGCTTACAGGCATATACAAGTATATTGTAAAGCACTTTATTCCATCAATTGTCAGTGGAACAATTATTATGATTGTTGGTTTAACATTATTGCCAACAGCTTTTACAAGTAATATTTATATCTCAACAAAAACATTATCAATGAATCAAAATGTCTTCTTAGCATTTATTACAGCCGCAATTATGATCATATTTTCTATGCTGGGAGTGTATTTTTCCAAATTTGGTAGAATTTTTAGAATCAGCTCGGTAATTATAGCTTTGGCCTGTGGTTCTTTTGCAGCATCTCTGATGGGTGGATTAGATCTTTCAACTGTTGCAAGTGCACCATTTTTCAGCTTACCACATATTGCATTCATTAATTATGGATTGTCATTCAATTGGTCAGCAATCTTGACAATGCTTGTTATTTATATGGTGTTACTGGCTGAAACAACAGGTACATGGTTTGCCGTTAGTGCGGTTATCGAAGAACCATTGAAGGATGAGCAAGTTAATCGTGGTGTGATTGGTGAAGGAATTGGATGCTTTATATCTTCATTAGTAGGTGCAACACCATTAACAGGATACTCCACTAACGCTGGGATCATTTCGATTACAGGCGTTGCGAGCCGCAGAATCTTTGTTGGCGCATCAATCTTCTTTATTGCTTTATCATTCTTAGGAAAATTATCGGCCTTGATCAATGCAATACCTTCAGCTGTTATTGGCGGGGTGTTCGCAGTTGTCTGTATGGTAATTATGCTGAGCGGTTTTAGAGTTATTAAAAATGAAGAATTTTCTGAACGTGAATTATATATTATCGGTGTTCCGCTGATATTTGCAATTGGCTTATTGTTCATGCCATCTTCATTATCAAAACATGCACCACAATTATTGCAATACTTATTGGATTCACCAATTGCGATTAGTGCGATCGTCGCAATTATAATGAATAAATTGATTCCTGCAAAATAAAAATGCTTTTTTGCAGAAACAAGAGGCTGTGACATAACTAGCCTCTGTATAAGCAAATAGGACGAGAAACCGAATTT
>NZ_JQAR01000011.1 GCF_001437155.1 Liquorilactobacillus mali | reverse complement strand
ACATACCTTAGCAGCATAAAAATATCTATTTTGTCTAACTTTTGTGTTGCACTTCAAATTGACCCAGCTCTTTTATTTTAAATCCATATCTCATAATTAATTACAACTTTTCACCATTTGATGCAATAACATCCTTGAACCAATAAAATGAATCTTTGCGAATTTTTTCCAGGCTACCATTTCCATCATCATCTTGATCAACATAAATGAAACCGTAACGTTTCGACATCTCAGATGTGGATGCACTAACTAAATCAATTGGTCCCCAAGTTGTATATCCCATCAATTCAACACCATCTTTAATTGATTCTTTCATCTCGACAATGTGTTTGCGCAAATAATCAATCCGATAATCATCATGAATTTTTTTATCTGCTGTCAATTCATCAACCGCCCCAAGGCCATTCTCTACAACAAATAGCGGTATTTGATAACGATCCCATAATTCGTTCAATGTAATTCGGAGACCAATTGGATCAATCTGCCATCCCCATTCGCTTGATTTCAAATACGGATTAGCCTCTCCAAGAGCAAAGTTTCCAGTTGCCTTAGTGATATCTTCATCATCCGATGTAACAGTGGACATATAGTAACTAAAACTCAGAAAGTCTACCTTTCCTTGTTTTAAAGTTTCTTCATCACTTGTAGCAAACTCCAATTCAATTCCATTATCACGGAAATATCTATTCATATATCTAGGATATTCACCACGAACTTGGACATCAGTGAAGAAAAGATTCAATTGATCTTGCAATTGAGCTGCACGTACATCACCAGGTGCTGGTGTTTTAGGATATGTTTGCATTCTCGCGAGCATAGAACCGATCCTTGCTTCGGGATCAATTTCATGGCACTGTAACACAGCCAGTGCACTTGCAATGAATTGATGATGCAATGCTTGATAACGCAATTGCATTTTTTGTGTTACAGGCAGACCTTCATCGAGAGCTCCAGTGCCATTAAATCCCCAAACTGCAGCATTAATTTCATTGAATGTCAGCCAGTACTTTACTTGACCTTTGTAGCGTTCAAAGAGAACTTTCGTAAATTTTGTAAACTCGTCAATTGTTTCTCTTGACTCCCAGCCGTTACTCTTTAGTGTTAGCCCCAAGGGCATCTCATAATGCGAGATCGTTACGACTGGTTCTATTCCATATTTTTTACATGTTTCAAAAACACGATCATAGAACAAAAGTCCTTTTTCATTTGGTTCGTTTTCATCACCATTTGGAAAAATTCTGGTCCAAGCAATAGATAAACGATATGCCTTAAAACCCATTTCGGAAAAAAGTTTGATATCTTCTTCATAATGATGGTAAAAATCAATTCCACGTCGTTTAGGATAAGTTGTCGTACTTGTATCCTCAAGAGCTTCTTCCAATGATTGTTTAGTTACTTCATTAAGTGTAAAATCTTTGCGATTGGTAGCCCGTTTGACTACCTCAGCTGTTGAAATTCCCTTACCATCAATATTCCAAGCACCCTCAACCTGATTAGCAGCAGTTGCTCCACCCCACAAAAAATTCTTTGGAAAACCGCTGGGAACATTCTTACTATACATTTAATCACCCTCCTCTAGTAAATATTTGCCGTTTGTAGCTATAACCTTTTGATACCAATAAAATGAATCCTTTTTCAATCTTTGTAATGAGCCTTCACCTTTATCATTTCTATCAACATATATATATCCATAGCGCTTCGACATCTCTCCGCTTCCGGCTGAGACCAAATCTATGCAGCCCCAACTGGTGTAACCAAGACACTCAACACCATCTTCGATTGCAGCACCCAACTCACGTAAGTTCTCTCTTAGATAATCAATTCGGTATTGATCGTGAATCTCATTTTCGGGAGTAACTAAATCTTTTTCTCCTAGACCATTTTCAACCACAAAAAGTGGTTTTTGATAGCGATCATAAATTTGATTCATTGTTATCCGTAGACCCAAACCATCTGTTTGCCAACCCCATGAACTTGTTTTTAAATATGGATTTTTAAGTGAAGCAAAGATATTGCCAGCTGTTTTTCCCATTACATTCGGATCGGCGCTTGTTAACCTTGAAGAATAGTAGCTAAAGGAAATAAAATCTACGGTATTTTCATGTAAGTCTCTCCTATCAGTCTCTGCCCACTCCAATTCAACTTCTTTTTCTCTGAATATTTTGTCAGCGTAACTTGGATAATATCCGCGAGACTGGACATCAATAAAGAAGTATCCTTCCCGATCAGCATTTAATGATGCCCAAACATCTTTTGGATTGCATGTGTATGGGTATGTTTGTCCTGCAGCTAACATACAGCCGACTTGATTTTCATCATCCACTTCATGCGCCAATTTTGTAGCAAGTGCAGAAGCCACTAATTGATGATGCGCAGCTTGATATTTTAACTGTTCTGGGTTCTCAGTACCTTTTACGTCAAGTCCACCACCTAGAAACGGAATGTGCAATATCATGTTGATTTCGTTAAAGGTCAACCAATACTTTACCTGTCCCTTATAGCGTTTAAAGAGGACTTCACAATATTTCAAATATAAATCGATTAATCTGCGGTCAGTCCAGCCATTATATTTTTTAAACAAGGCTAATGGGGTATCAAAATGATTAATGGTTACCAAAGGCTCAATCTTGTATTTCCGACATTCTGCAAAGACCTCATCATAGAATTTCAATCCTTGCTCATTAGGCTGTTCATCATCCCCATTTGGGAAAATTCTTGGCCAGCTGATTGACATGCGATATACCTTAAAACCCATTTCCGCAAACAGCTTGATATCTTCACGAAAATGATGATAGAAGTCAATTGATTCATGACTTGGATAATACTGATAATTTGTGGCTAATGCCTGTTTTGGGTCGAACAATGCTTCATTTCTTTTCTCCGTCTCGGCGGGTAAAATATCAACTAATGATAATCCTTTGCCATCAGTCAGATATGCTCCTTCGCATTGATTAGCCGCAGTTGCTCCGCCCCACAGAAAGTTATCTGAAAATTTCATTTTTTGCCTTCTTTCATTCCTATGATAGTTCTAACAATGCTTCGTTCTTTGTGACTTCACTCTTATCGGTTACTATTTTTATCTCATGGTAGTTCTTGGAATTTGTAACAACTAATGGAGTGACAACACTGTAGCCTGCTGCCTTGATTGCCGCAATATCGAATTTAACAAGCGGTGTCCCTAATTTAACCTGATTCCCTTGCTTTACAAGTATCTCAAATCCTTTTCCTTCAAGATTGACAGTGTCCATTCCAATGTGCATCAATAACTCAGCCCCATCAGTTGTTTTCAATCCAACTGCATGTCCAGTGGGAAAGGCCAATACAATCTCTCCATCGGCAGGTGCATAGATAACTCCCTCAGTTGGATCAATTGCAATTCCTTTGCCCATGGCTCCAGAAGCAAAGACTTTATCATCTATTTCTGATAACTGAATCAACTTCCCAGAAAGAGGGCTTGCCAAAGTTGTCGCTTTATTAAAGATTGTTGTGGTGTTACTTTCATCCACTGGAGTTTCAACTTGAGAAGCAGTTGATGCTCCTGCAGTTGCAACTTCAGGCTCAATATCAACATAATTCTTGCCAAAGATGGCTTGTAAAACAAATCCAAGTATTGCAGCAACAGCTGCTGCAATGATTGAACCATAGAAGGCCATGTTAATACCTGTTTTGCTATTAATATAACTTGGGAAGGCAAAGATTCCTAAACCACCATAAATATAAGTTTTTGTTCCAAAAAACCCAAGTAATCCACCACCTACAGCTGCAGCAATACAGCTTAAAATAAATGGTCGTTTTCTAGGAAGCGAAAGGCCATAAATTGCTGGCTCTGTTACTCCAAAAATCCCCGAAATAACTGCTGGAATTCCGATGCTGCGTGTTTTTTTGTTTTTTGTCTGAAGTGTCATCGCAAGAACGACCCCAGTTTGTGCAAATGATGCCGCGAATGCAAGAACAACGATTGGATCATACCCCTTAGAAGCAAGGTTAGTAAGCATAACTGCCACGAATCCCCAATGAAGTCCGAACATAACAAATACTTGCCAAAACGCCCCCATTAGTATCCCAGCAAAAATAGGACTAAAGTTGTAGATTGCAACTGTAACATCTGAAACCGCAGTGCTTAACCAAGTTGCAATCGGACCAATTACAATAAAAGTAACTGGTAAGGTAATAACTAAAGTAACAAAAGGTACTAAGAATGTTTTAACAACGTCTGGGATAACCTTTTTGGCCCACTTTTCAACATGTGAAGCAAACCATACTGCTAAAATAATTGGAATTACTGACGAAGTATAATTCATCATAATTACTGGAATCCCGAAGAATGTTGTATGAATATCAGAGGCAAAGAAAGTTCCCTTAAATAATGTATACAAAACTGTCTTACTACTGTTTATCGCAACTATATCTGGATAACATAAAACCGCACCAATTGCCATTCCCACAAACTTATCAACTTTAAACTTATTAGCCGAAGTAAACCCAAGAAGAACTGGGAAGAAGTAGAAGAAACCATCTCCAATAGCATGCAATATCAAATAACTCCCAGAAGTCGCTGTGATCCAGCCAAATGCCACAAACATCGCTGTAAAGCCTTTAATCATACCAGCTGCACACAGCGGTCCTAAAATAGGTGTGAATATACCTGAAACAAAATCAATAAAGCGATCCAATAAGCTCATATCGGACTTTTCACCATAATCATCCGGTACCGAACCTCCATCTTGAAACCCACCAACTTTGATTAAATCATCATATACATCTGCCACATGGTTACCAATTACAATTTGATATTGACCTCCTGACTGAACCACCGTAATAACACCGTCAGTTGTTTTTAATTTTTCTGTTTTAGCTAATCCTTCATCTTTTAACTTGAATCTTAATCGTGTAGTACAATGAACCACGCTGTTGACATTTTCTTTTCCGCCGACTCCATCAATAATTTCTTTGCTGAGATCTTCATATTTCATTTTTTTCATCTCCTAAATTCAAAATAAAAACCCAGACAACCACGCAATATTTATCCAATTAGGATAAAATAATTTGCAAAGTCTCTGGGTTAATGCCTGCTTTATCAGTAACACACCAAAATACTTTTATTATTTTTTTGCCGATGGGTCACACGCCAGACATGTAAGGTCAAATAGACTTTATCATCCGGCTGCAACTTCCAGTTTGTTTCTTTCTGCAGATAATCACCAATTCGTTCAGTTGTTTCATATGCAAGTGGATATTTCAGCTGCATTAACTTGAGTAATGCGGGATCTAGTTCACTAGCCATCATACTTGTTTTACTAACTCTTTGAACCATCAATGCACGTAGATGCGTAACAAAACGACTATAATTAAAAGATTCTGTATCTAACGTCAGATGAAATTGGTATTGTATGATATCAATAATTCCGGAAATCAATTTCGTAATTTTGATTGTATCTTGAAGCCGTGAACCATCCATGCTTGCATTCACAAAATGGTATGTCATAAAGACAATCTCATTTTTTGGTAATTGAACACGTGCCTGTTGATTTATCAAGTTAATGGCTTCTTTTGCCGCCTGATATTCTTCGCTGAATAACTTACTGATTTCCCAAATAACGGTTCCATCACTAATCTCGATTCCTTCATGAGCCCGTTTTAAAGAAAAATCAATATGGTCTGCAAGAACAAAATATTGATAATCATTAAACCTGATTTTCAGTAAAGGTTCAACCAATTCAATAACTTTTGTCGTTAATTCTAATGATTGCGATTCAATTTCTTTGAAACTCTCAATATCCAGGCTATTCTTTTCAGCAGTTACAAAGCGACGTTCTATCCTCCCTTCATCAACTAGCATTCCTTTCTTCTTACCAAAACCTACACCATTCCCAATCACAATCCATTCAGTACCTTGTTCATCTTCAACTAAAGCAGCATTATTATTAAAATTCTTAATAAATTTCATGATCACTTCCTCCAGAAATTAAGTATTAAAAAAACCCGCCCTAGATGGTTGCTTTTTATAACAACCAATCTAAAAGTGGGTTAATGCCTGATCGAATCAGTAACACGCTCTGCTTTATGTGATTATAATACCAGCCATTGTAAGCGCTATCAACAAGTTTTTATAAACTTTTTTCTCTATTTATTTTATAAATTGCTTTGCTCATTTTTCTAGTATACTCTGTAATTTTTTTAGATGTTTCTGCCGTATTTTGAGCAATTATCTTAACAATTGCTGATCCCACAATTACGCCATCTGCAATCGCTGCGATTTTAGCCGCCTGCTCAGGTGTATGAATACCGAAACCAACTGCAATAGGAGCATCTGTTGAATTACGAATTGCTGCAATCATGTCCTCTAAATTAGAATCAAGCTGGCTTCTGACCCCCGTGACTCCCATTGAAGAAACAACATATACGAAGCCTGTGGTTCCTTGAACGATTTGTGGAATCCGTTTTGCTGAAGTCGGAGATACTAATGGAATCAGTGCACATTGATACTTGTGTGCAAATGGCAACACTTCTCCTCGTTCTTCCATTGGTAGATCTGGTATGATCACACCATCTATCCCAACTTGTTTACACTTAGAAAAGAAACGGTCATAACCATATTTGAAAATATTATTCAAATAAACTAATAACACTAGGGATACATCGCTCTTCCTTCGCACTTCTTCAACCAATTCAAATACTTTAGTAGTCGTTATTCCAGCTGCGAAAGCTCGCAAGTCTGCGTCTTGAATAACCGGCCCATCTGCAACAGGATCACTAAATGGTATTCCAACTTCTACAACATCTGCCCCACCTGCATCCAATGCTAAAATTGAAGCAACTGACTTATCAAAAGTCGGATCACCCGCCGTAACAAACCCAATAAATGTTTTATGCTGCTTGCCAAAGGCCTCTCTTAATCTTTGCTCAGTCATAAATTTTCTCTCCTTTGTATCTCGCAATAGCTGCGACATCTTTGTCTCCTCGTCCCGAAAGATTGCAAACAATAATCTGATCTTTTTTCATCTGTGGTGCAAGCTTCATCACATAGGCAACTGCATGGCAGCTTTCAATCGCCGCAATAATTCCCTCTTGACGAGCAATATATTCAAAAGCTTCAACAGCTTCATCATCAGTAATTCCAACATATTCTGCACGTTTAGTATCTGCCAAGGCTGCGTGCTGTGGGCCGATTCCTGGATAATCAAGTCCTGCAGAGATTGAATATACTTGATCTATTTGTCCGTCTTCATTTTGAAGAAACTTTGATTTCATTCCATGAAAAATTCCTACACTACCGCGCTCGATCGTTGCTGCATGCTGTTTTGTATCAACACCTTTACCTGCAGCCTCGCAACCAATTAACCTTACAGTGGGCTCATCAATAAAATGATAGAAAGCCCCCATAGCATTACTTCCGCCGCCAACACATGCAACTACTGCATCAGGCAGCTTTCCTGTCTCTTCCTGCAACTGCTGTTTGATTTCCTTGCTAATAATAGACTGGAAATCACTAACCATTGTCGGAAATGGATATGGACCCATCACGGAACCAATGACATAATGTGTATCACTGGTTCTTCTGCTCCATTCCTGCATTGCGGCATTAACTGCATCTTTTAAGGTTCCCGTTCCAGTTGTGATTGAATTGACTTTTGCCCCTAAAAGCTCCATTCGATATACATTCAATGCTTGTCTTTTTGTGTCTACTTGACCCATGAAGATTTCACATTCCATTCCCATAAGGGCGGCAACTGTAGCCGTAGCTACCCCATGCTGTCCAGCACCAGTCTCAGCAATTACTCTAGTTTTACCCATTTTCTTTGCTAAAAGTATCTGTCCAATCACATTATTTATTTTGTGTGAACCAGTATGATTCAAATCTTCCCGCTTAAAATAAATCTGAGCACCGCCAAGATCTGCAGTCATTCTTTTAGCGTAATATAACAACGATGGCCGATTTGCATAGTTCTTCAATAGATCCATCATTTCCGCTTGAAAGTCAGGATCATTTCGATAACGTTCGTATGCCTTTGCCAACTTAGTCACTTCACTCATCAAAGTCTCAGGAATGTATTGTCCTCCATATTGACCGAAACGCCCGTTTAATTCACTTGTTTTTTTCGTCTGCATCTTTAACACTCCTTATAAATTTAGCTATTTCATTATCATTTTTTTGACCATTTATCTCTACTCCAGAACTAACATCAACAATTTCTGGATGCAACTTAGAAATGACAGTACCCACATTATCTGCATTTAATCCACCTGCAACTATGAATGGATGTCCTTTTGCATCAATCTGATTCCAATCAGCCAATTGTCCCGAACCTGGTACTTTTGAATCAAACATCCAGTAATCCACTTTTTTAGCGGGCTTTGTCGTTTTGTTTGCTATTTGAAAAATCAATAAACCTTTGCTTTGGAGATTATCAACTTCTACAGTCGAAATCTTAGTATGAAATTGGACTCCCTGAATTATTTTCTGTTCAATTAAAATTTCAATGGTTTGTTTCTTAAACTCTGTAAAGACACCGATTGTTTTGATACAAGGTAAAAGCTGCTTACGAATTTTTTTTGCCTGCTCAATGCTTACTTGACGTGAGCTTTTAGCAAAGACAAAGCCCACATAATCAGGGAGGGTCCGATTTAGGATGGCAACTGTTTTTAAATCTTTGATGCCACAAATCTTTACTTTAGTCATTTCTTATCCTTTCATCTTTAAAATTGTATCTTTTTTATTCTTTGCACGCATTAAATACTCTCCAACTAAAACTCCATTAATTCTTGCATTATCTTGCAAATAGGTTATGTCTTTTCCACTTTGTATCCCACTCTCTGAAATCACCAACCGATTTTCTGGAACCAAAGCGCTGAGTTTGCAAGTAGTTTCTAGACTAACCTTGAAATTAGTCAAGTCTCGGTTATTAATCCCAATAATCGCTGCATCCGTATTTAAAGCTCGTGTTAATTCATGATGATTATGAACTTCTACAATTGCCTCCATTCCCAAATCACGTGCCAATTCCAAATACTCATTTAATTGTTCATCACTGAGAATCGCCACAATCAATAAAATAAGTGTTGCTCCTGCAGCCCGAGCTTCATAAATCATATATGGATCGATTACAAAGTCTTTCCGTAAGATTGGTAGTTCACTTTTCTGAGCTATTTCTCTCAGATATTCTAGCTTCCCATGGAAATATTTTTCTTCCGTTAACACAGATATCGCGCTAACTCCTGCAGCTTGATATTCCTTAGCAATCTCCAAATAAGGAAATTCGTTAACGATTATCCCTTTTGAGGGAGAAGCTTGCTTTACCTCTGCAATTACACTCAGCCCGTCAGCCCTCAAATTCTGTTTAAAAGATTCCGCAAGCCCCTTGCTTTTACTCTGCCTACTAAGCAACTTTAATTCTTCAAACGTTACTTTCTTTTTGCATAACTCAAGTCGTTCAGATGTTGCTGCAACCAAATCATCTAGTATCATACGGTTACCTCGTCATCATTCGTCAGTTTAATGAAGTCATTTAGCTTAGCTAATGCCCTTTTGCTGTCTATTGCTTCTTTTGCTTCACGAATTCCTTCAAAAAAATCAACCTCAGGATGTACAATATGAATTGCAGCTGCAGCATTCAAAAGTACAACATCTCGCTTGGGGCCGGTCACTCCGCTCAAAATATCACGGGTAATTTTTGCATTTTCTTGTGGAGTTCCTCCAACCAAATCTTGTTCCGTACAACTATGAAAGCCGAATTGTTCTGGCATCAATTCGTAATTTTTTATTTCTTTTTCATTGAACTCGGCTACCTTAGTTGGACCGGTTAATGTAATTTCATCTAGTCCATCGGTTCCATGAACAATCATCCCTGAATTAGCACCTAATCGCTGCATTACTCCAGGTATAACTTGGAGTAGCTGATCATCATATACACCCATTAATTGCATCTTTGCTCCAGCCGGGTTTGCAAGTGGTCCTAAGATATTAAAAATAGTTCTAAAAGCCAACTCTTTGCGGACCTTTGCAACGTAACGCATCGCTTGATGATACTCTTGCGCAAATAGAAAACAAATGCCAATTTTATCTAGGATTTCAGACGATTTTTTAGGATCGATATTTATTTTCGCTCCTAGAGCCTCTAATACATCCGCCGCACCACTCAAAGATGAAGCCGCTCTGTTGCCATGCTTTGTCACTGATATTCCGGTCGCCGAAACAACAAAGGCTGTTGTTGTGGAGATATTGAATGTATGGGCATTATCGCCACCAGTTCCTACGATTTCAAGTGTTTCTTTTTGACTGGAATCAAAATTTAGCGCATGCTCCCTCATTGATTGAGCCGCTCCTGCGATCTCATCGACTGTTTCCTTTTTTTCTGCTAATGCTGTCAAAAATGCGGCAATCTGAATATCCGTAGCTTTGCCTGACATTATTTCATCTGTTACCCGATTCATTTCCTCATAACTCAGATTACTGCCACTAACAACTTTTTTTATTGCTTCTTTTATCATATTTATATCCTCCCTAAGAATTATTTCTATATGTGCAACCCATGTTTTAAAAGAATCCGCCATCGAAATTCTTCCATCTTTTCTCCTCCTATAAAAAAACGCCCATAACAGTCACCTGTTAAGGACGGATTTTCCGCGGTACCACCTTAATTTGCAATCTCAAGCCAGTTAGCTACTGTGCCTATGAAACACACACTCTTACAGGATGCAATCACATCCCTGACATCTAACGTGAGTCTTACGTTGCGGAGTACTAACATTTTTCGTGCTTTGACCGCACCCTCAGTGGTCCATTTAACAGCTTGCGTTCAACCGGACTCTCAGCAACGCCGGTTCTCTGTATGTGCACAACTATCTTGATCTCCACTTCAGTAGTTTGTATGGATAAATATTAAATTTTCAATTTATTATTTTTTACTAGTTAAACTTTTAAGAAGTTCCGAATAATCGTATCTCCAACCGCTCTATCCGTCATAATTGATTCTGGATGATATTGAATTGCATATATGTGCTTTTGACTATCTGAAAAAGACATTAATTCATTATCACTTGAGACGCTTGTAATATTAAAATTCGAAGGTAACTGTTGATAATCCGCAATTAACGAGTGATATCTAGCTGCTTGGAATTTACGGGGTGTTCCCTTTAAAATCTCATCAACATATTCTACCTTGATAGTATCGACTTTCCCGTGCATCAGCTTTGGTGCAATAACAACATCGGTATCAAATGCTGCAGCGATTACCTCTAATCCCATGCAAACACCCAATATTGGAATTTTACCGGCAAATTTGTCAACGATCTCCACACAATTACCTGCATCATTTGGACGGCCTGGACCTGGCGAAATAATAATATGTTCTGGCTTTAACCTCGCAATTGCATCACAATCAACCTCATCATTCTTTTTTACCACAATATCAGAAGTAAATTGGCCAATTTGCTGATACAAGTTATAGGTAAAACTATCATAATTATCAATTAGTAATTCCATTTTTTTCACCTCTAACACTAACCTTAGCCAATGCATTTCTTACTGATCTCGATTTATTCAGACATTCCTGATATTCATTTTTTGCTATACTATCGGCCACAATCCCAGCTCCTGTATGCAAAATACCATTTCGTCCGTTCCTATGCAGTAATCGAATTCCAATTGCCATATCAAGAGCACCTGAAAAGCTCATATAGCCGAAACAGCCGCCATAGATTCCTCGTTTAAAGTGTTCCAATTCATTAATAATTTGAATTGCCTTAACTTTTGGTGCCCCCGACAAGGTTCCCGCTGGAAAAACAGCATCTAAGACATCCAATGCACTTTTCTCTGGCAATGCCTGACTTTTAATGACAGATGCTAAATGAACAACGGTCGAAAACTTTTCTAGAAAAGCATGCTTTGTGACATGAATTGTTCCAAATTTGCTTATCTGTCCAAGATCATTTCTCCCAAGATCAACTAACATGTTATGCTCTGCTAATTCTTTTGCACTGCCTAATAATTCTGCACAATTTTTTCGATTCTTTGCATCATCATCTGTCAGCTTTCGGGTTCCTGCCAAAGGATAACTTGCAAGTTCTTGTCCTTGTCTCGTAATCAATGTTTCAGGTGAAGCCGCTACGGCGGCAAAGTCTTTTTGCTTAAAATAAAAGTGATAAGCATGCGGTTCATCTATCATTAATTGCCTTAAAAGCGGTAATAAATCACCAGTCAAGTTTACTTTCTGCGGATTGGACATGATTAATTGAAAAATATCTCCTACCGTGATATGTTCTTTTGCAATTTGAACTTTATTTGAATACTCAGCTTCATTAAAATGCATTTGAAAATCACCGGTCATCTTCAATTGTGGCATTTCATAAGTTTTGCCAATTCGTGCAAACACCCTTGTTTTCAGTTCTTCAAGTTTCTCTTTTGCCTGCTTATAGTTAGCTTCTAAATTTTCAGTTGCAATACTGATGATCAAGCTCACTTCTGATTTATCACGATTATACGCAATTAATTTGTCACAACAGAATAATCCGATGTCTTGAATATTATCTGGATTGGTATGCTGAAAATTAATATGCCTTTGATAATATTTAGTATATTCATATGAGAAATAGCCTATTAGTCCTCCAGTAAAGGGTGGAAGCCCTGAAATAACAGGCTGTTCATGCTCCTTTAGGATTCTCTCCAAATAATTGTGAGGATTTACACCTTTTACTGCTTTGTCCCCATGTTTGCTGCTATCAATTAAAACCCCATCTAAGACGGTAATGCTTCGTGTTGGTTGAATTACAAAATAACTATAATTTCCAAGTGCATGATTCCCACCTGAAAAATAAACTGTCTCCTTATCGCGTGCCAGGGATAGTAATAACTGTTCTTCCTCGTCTTTTGTTAAAGATAAACGCTTAGCAACTGGGACAAAATTATAAGACGAAGCAATCTTTTTTAACTCATCAATTTCAGGAAACATTTTGTTACTCCTTTCTACAAAAAAATCCGTCCATAACAGTTACCTGCTAAGGACGGATTTTCCGCGGTACCACCTTAATTCGTAGCTCAAAAAGCAGTCAATTACTGCTTAATAAACCACACTCTTTACAGGATGCAATCACATCCCTGATATCTGACGTGTATCTTACGTTACGGAGTACTAACACTTTTCATGCTTTAACCGCACCCTCAGTGGTCCATTTAACAGCTTGCGTTCAACCGGGCTCTCAGCAACGCCGGTTCTCTGTATGTGCACAACTATCTTGATCTCCACTTCATCGGTTTGTATGGACGAATATTAAATTACAGTTATCTTAAAACTTTACTACCTTTTTGTCAACAAAAATTTATTTTTTCTAATTTTAGCTTTCCAGTTTTATATTCAAAACTAACTTTAGTTTCAAAACTGTTACTCAGCATCTGCATGCGCTGAATCGTTTTTGCAGTAAAATCTTTGCTCGCAATTTTTGGAATACCACGCTTTAAAGAATCAGGTGCATCCATTTGCAAGTCGAGCGGTAATAAACGATACTCGGCTTTTCCATCAACAAAATCAATTTGTAAAGCTAAACCCGCCGAAAAGATCCGTTTGCTGTTAAAACCAGCAAGTTTGCCATTATTGTAAGCTCGTTTACGATGCAGTACAAAAGGAAGTGACGAATCCGGTAGTTGGTAAGCCTCATACATTTCAGGTGGGATTATCGACTCACCTGCTTCAAATTCCATTAAGAAACTACCAAGATTATAAAAAATTGGTTTACCGTGATATAATTCGATTCCCCGCAAAAAATGCGCTCCGTGTCCAATCACAACATCTGCTCCAGCATCAATAGCTTGCCGTGCAATTTCTCTCACGAAATCAGCTGGTTTGTCTGCGTACCAATTCTCATTTAATCCTTCATGCGTGTGTAAGCTAAAAATCGTAAAGTTTGCCCTGTTTTTTGCATCACGAACCTGCTTAATCAATGCAGCTGCATCTGCTAGGTTAAGCGTCGTTCTGACCTGATAATCCTTACCCTTCTTAAAATGTATTTTATCTTGATACATTGAACCAACGTAAATCTCATCCGCTGGTAGGGGCTCCCATCGCTCAATTTCAGTCCCCACATCAATACTTTCACTCAAGCCTAATCGATTGTTTATCTTTTTTAGATTATCAAAATCTGCTGCTGGTACAACATATATTTGTTCCCATCGTAACGGGTTCAACCCAGGACGAGCCGGTACTCCGTTACCTCCATTACTTGCTAGAAAAATCTCTGAACGTGTTGCGGAAGCGGCAACAACTGCAACGCGACCGCTTTCTGTATCTAAGAATCTAGGCTGGTTAGCTTCATCTAAACTTCTCCCAAGCCCAATTGAATCTAAATCTCGTGCTTCGGCAGCATGGATTGTATCCATAATACCTTGTACACCAAAATCACCAGTATGATTATTAGCAAAATTTACAAGATTAAAACCCAGTTTTTTTAGCTCATCTAGACGATTTTCTCTCACTGCCGTGACGTAACCACGACCTGCCGCTGGTGCCGTTTGATTTTTGGGAGTACAAAATTCCGCATTAGTAAAGACTGCATCTGATTCTTGTAAAAAACTACATATATTTTTTTCGATTCTCTTATTCAAATTTCGACTTGAAAATAAGCTATCACCCGTCAACGTAATTTTCATTTTATTTAATATCCTTTTTTAGTTTTTTAAATACTTAACTGACTTATTAACTTCAACCTTTCCTGGAAATTTCTTCTGAATATACTTTTGAATTGCTTTGTTATGATAAAGCTTAACTAATTTTTTGTACGTTGCATTATTTGCATTCTTCTTAGTCGTTACAATTACGTTAACATTTGCTTTAGTATTTTGTTCAAGTTTCTCATGATAAATGGAATCCTTGAAAACATTGAGACCAGCTTCTTGTGCAGTAGTATTATCAATTGCGACTGCTGCTACACTATTATCTTTTAGAACACTTGGTGCATTGGTCGATAAAATTGTTGTAATTTTATAGTTATGTGGATTCTTTTTTATGTCTTGAGGCGTTACTAAAACATTTGATCCATGCTGTTTTAATTGCAGCAAACCAGCAGATGCAAGCAACTTTAACCCACGACTTTCCGCAGCTGGATCATTGGCAATTGCCAAGGTTGATCCATCAGGTATACTGCCTAATTTACTATATTTTTTAGAATATAGTCCCATCGGCTGAATATATGTTGTTCCTAGAACTGCTAGCTGTCCGTCTTTGTTCCCTTCATTGTATGTCACCAGGTACGCATAAGATTGGAATGCATTTACATCAAGTTTTCCATCAGCAACGCCCTTATCCAGCGATGCAGAATCTGTAAAATCTTTGACTGTAATTTTTAGACCCATCTTCTTTACTCTTAGCAATATGCTCCCAAACCTGTGTATCTGTTCCCTGTGACCCCATAATAATTTTTTGTTCGTCATTTTCCTTATTCACTCCAAATGAAAAAAAAGCAACGATAGCAATTGCAACCACGACTAGTAAAACAATAATTTTGTTCTTCACTTAATAAACCTCCTTCAATGATTATGCAAATATTTTCCATTGTATATTCAAAACTATGATTAAACATTTAATAACGCTCGGACTCTAGAAATTGTTTGCTATTGAAAACATTAAAAAAAGACTTTTTACTAAGAAGTTAGCTCAGATCTTACGTGCGTCAAAGCCATGGATATTTCCCGAATATCATGTGGCGTAGTACGACAACAACCGCCAATTATTTTAGCTCCTGACTTAATCCAAGTTGGAACTAAATCACTAAATTTCTGAGCTTTGTCGTTAACTTGCCATTTTTTCGAAATAGGATCATATATATCACCATTATTGGGATAGACGATTAATGGCTTTGTTGTTAATGAGTGAATTTCATTCAATGCAGGAGTTATATTCTCCATAGCCGTACAATTAACTCCAATTGCACTAATACTCTCGAATTGGTCAAGATACTTCACGACCTTTTTCAAAGGTGTACCATCACATAATTGTTTACTATCCTTTATACTAAGTGCTACCCAGGCAGTCATTTTTGGAAATTTTCTCTCTAGTAACTCCGTAACGGCTTCAATCTCAACAAAGTTAGGCTGAGTTTCAATAGCAAATAAATCTGCTCCAGCCTCAAACAGAGCTTGCATCCTTGGATAGTGAAAATCTTGGAAAGATTTAATAGACAAATGATAATTGCCAGTGTATTCACTACCATTGGCTAGAAAGGCTCCATAAGGTCCAATACTTCCTGCCAATAATAATTTTTTGTTTTCTGAGGCCCTATCTCTTGCTTCCTGCGCGCAAAAAACAGCTTGTTTTATCAATGCAACACTCTCGTCAGCACTTATTCCTTGTTTCATAAATGCCTGCTTTGTTGCTTGATAGGTATTCGTTATTGCGATATCTGCTCCGGCATTAAAATATTCCTGATGCACTTCTGTTATTTTCTTCGATGCGTCGAGAAGAGCAGTTGCCGACCATAGTTCATTAGCAGTATCTACCCCAGCTTTTTCAAGTTCCGTTGCCATTGCTCCATCAAGTACCAATAATTTTCTCTCATTTAATAATTCCAATAATGGTGCTCTCACCTTAAGATTCCTCCTTCTCAACTTTTTCCTCATGTTTTCTCTTGAAAAAATACAGGCCATAACACCCTAGAACAAAAGGTATCATATAAAATAATGCTGGTCTTTGAGTTGAATCAAATACAATTAGAATACACGACAATAAACTGGCTATTAATGCGGTCCATGGGATAAAGGGATATCCAGGTGTCACAAATTTAAGTTCATTAACTTTATGACCTTCTTTTATCCAATTTTTTCGGAAATTAATTGCTGAAAGTGCAATTGCTGCCCAAACTAATACAACCGCAAGTCCTGAAATTGAAACCAATACTAAATAAACAGTTGATGCTGCTACAACACTTGACAACAGTGCTAGAATTCCGCCCAGCATGCTAGCTGTTAATGCATACAATGGAACTCCATTGTTTGTCGTTTTAGCAAAAAAAGAGTTAATCATTTTCTCGTGCGATAACGACCATAACATTCTGGTTGAAGCATAAAGGCCGGAATTAGCAGCTGACAAAATTGCTGTTAAAATTACAAAATTCATAATGTCGCCTGCAAATGGAAGCCCAATACTCTTAAAAACAAGAACAAATGGGCTTTGACCTACTCCTGCTTGTTTCCAAGGAATAAGTGTTGCCATTACGGTAATACTGCCAATGAAAAAAATAATTAGTCGCCAAAGTGTTGTGTGAATTGCTTTGGGGATTGTTCTAGCTGGGTCCTTAGCTTCTCCAGCAGTGACACCAATTAATTCTGTTCCTGAGAAAGCAAAATTAACAGTTAGCATTGTGGTAAAAACACCTTTAAATCCTGTGGGAAAAAGCCCATTTGCATAAAGATTGTGAAATAATGGTTGCGGATTATATTTCTTAAAAGAGAATATTCCGAAGATAGCAAGTATCCCAACTCCAATAAAGAAAATAATTGCCAATACTTTAATACTTGCAAACCAAAATTCTGTTTCAGCAAAAAAACGAACAGAAAATGCATTAGAAGCAAAAATAATGATCATGAATAACAAACTCCAACACCATGTTGGCGTTCTAGGAAACCAGTTTTGCATAATCAATCCTGCGGCTGTAAATTCTGAACCTAATGCAACAGTCCATGTAAGCCAGTACAAAATAGCAACAGTAAATCCCGTTGCGGGTCCGATAAAACGTGTTGCATAAACATGGAAAGAACCTGTTTGTGGCATAGCAACTGCCAATTCTCCCAGGCAAAGCATTACTAAATAAACAATTACCGCACCAATTCCATAGGCTAGAATCGTTCCCACGGGCCCTGCTTGATGAATTGTATAACCCGAGCTCAAGAAAAGACCAGTTCCAATTACACCACCTAAGGAAATCATAAATAGATGCCTTACCGTCATCTCTCGCTTCAATTTTTCGCCTTTATCTGTCATAACAAATTCTCCATTCTTAAATAACTATTTTAAAAAATTTCAACCACGCTTAATACAAGACTAGCACTGTTACATATTTCTTTTCTAAAAAAATATTGGATATTTCTCTTCAAATACTTTTATCTCTTACTATCTCAAGCGTTAAGTACCTTCGACTCTATTAATTGAATTGCTTAATTTCAAATTCGAATTATGGATTTTTTATAAAATCCATAATTTTTATGCTAATAAAAACCTCATAGTCAATTTAGACTACGAGGCGATTAATCGCGGTACCACTCGATCTTTGATTGCTAAGTCATCTTAACAATTCTCAACGAGTCCTGATTCCACTCTAGAAATCATAACCCTGATACGCTAACGGGCATAACCGTCTCATGCTCACTTCTTATCAGCTCGCAATCAATTTTTCTAAAAAGACCATCTTCTCTTGCCTTTCATGAACTACTCTCAGCGTCGTAGTCTCTCTGTGCATGTTCAAACAAAATACTCATCTTTCATAAATAAATGACTCAGATATACACTACTAACTATAATAAAGAATAACAAAACCTTTCTTCCAATTTTATCTACAAAAAAAGTCCCTTGCTCATAAATAATTATCAAGCAAGGGACGAAATTACTCGTGGTACCACCCTTTTTCGCACCAAATGTGCCTCAACAGTACAAAAATACCTGGGAATTTAACGGTTCCTACCGAATACCTAGCTTATAACCAAATACCACTTGTTCAAAGTCCATCTTCACTAATCGCACTAATACCTATTCTCAGCATCCTAGGCTCTCTTATAATTAGCCCTCACAGTTACTCTTCTTCTCATAAGATTATCATCTTTAATAAAAACTTAAAGTTATTTTAACGCTCATCAATTATTACGTCAATCATTTTTTTAAATATTTTTTACTTTAATGAATTTTCTGACACTCTATCCATACTAATGAATTTTAACGTAAATTAATAGGTTCTATATAACTTAGGACAACTATAATTAGAAAATTTTGGTTTATACACCATGCTTGTCTGTAATCTCTAAAAATAATTAAAAGGTCGTTCACTTTAAACAATGTCAACAAAACTTGGCTAGTTCTATTAATTATTCATTTTTGGTTATTAGTTCAATCAAGTAATCCGCAAATCCGCTTGTTGATAATTCAGTTGCTTGTGGTAATGCTGCTGCAAAATCAACTGTCACCTTTTGTTGTTTAATTGCAGTCGCGACCGCACGTTTAATTTCCCCCGCAACTTCATTCCACCCGATATATTCAAATAACATTACTCCTGAAAGAATCAGTGAAGTTGGATTCAGCTTATTTTGTCCCGCAAATTGAGGAGCCGTCCCATGTGTAGCTTCAAAAACAGCTCGCTTAGTCTGATAATTAATATTTGCACCAGGTGCGATCCCAATACCACCAACTTGAGCAGCTAGAGCATCTGATATATAGTCTCCGTTCAAGTTCAGTGTTGCAACTACATCAAAATTTTCAGGATGTAATAATGACTGTTGAAAAAAGTTATCGGCAATAATATCATTGACAATCACCTTGCCATCCTTTTTTGCTTGTAGTTGAGCTTTATCCGCAGCGGTCTTATTTTGCTGTTGCTTAATTTGATTGTATTCGACACTTGTAAATACTTGATTTTTTAACTCTGCCACAACCTCATAGCCCCATTTTTTAAAATTGCCTTCCGTTTTTTTCATGATATTTCCCTTATGTACAAGGGTCAAATAACTTTTCTTTTGCGAAATCGCATAATCAAGAGCCGCTCTTACGATTCTCTTAGAGCCTTCACTTGAAACTGGTTTAATTGCAAAAGATGATGTTCTAGGAAAGCGAACTTTATGTTCTTGGTGATTATCCTTTAATAAATCTAATAATTTTTTTGCCTCTGCCGAACCACTCTCAAAATCAATTCCAGCATAAATATCCTCTGTATTTTCTCTAAAAACGGTAATATCAACATTTTCTGGATGCTTAACAGGTGATGGGGTCCCCGCATAATAGTGTACCGGTCGGACACATGCAAATAAATCCAATTCCTGTCTTAGTGTCACATTAATTGAACGGTGTCCTTCCCCAACAGGTGTTGTCAGCGGGCCCTTAATAGCAACTAAATATTCCTTGAAAGCCGCTAAAGTTTCGTCTGGAAGCCAGCTTCCACTATTTCGATAAGAAGCCTCACCAGCTAAAACCTTTTTCCAGTGAATTTGCCGGCTATCACCATAGATCTTATTGACAGCACTATCAAAAACACGCTGTGCTGCCTGCCATATTTCCGGCCCGATTCCATCTCCTGCAATAAAAGGAATTATTGGATTATCAGGTACAAGCAGTTTGCCATCGACAAGTTTTAATTTTTCTGGTTGTTTCATTTATCATTCCACCTTAATTATTTCTTTGCGCAGTGTCGGTCAATTGGCCCAACATATTCTGAGTTAGGACGAATCAGACAATTTTCTTGACGTTGCTCCATAATATGAGCTAACCAGCCTGCAGTCCTACAAGTTGCAAAAATCATAGTAAAAACTGATTTATCAAGACCTAAGCAATGATATATCAAAGCAGTATAGTAGTCGACATTCGGATGAAGCCCAAACCGCTCTAACATATATTCGGCAAGTTCTTGCTGAATCTTGAAATATCGTTCATTTCCAGTTTGCGGAGCCAATTCTGCTGCAATCTTTTCCAAAATAAATGCACGGGGATCTCCGTTCTTATAAATTCGATGACCAAATCCCATTATTTTACGCTTTTTCTTCAGTTGAAGTTCAACATAGTCTTTAGGCTTAATCTGCTTCTTCTCAATGTCTTCAATCATCTCAAAAACACGTTCATTAGCACCGCCATGAAGTGGACCTTTTAAGGCAGAAACCGCTGCTGTTAGGCATGAATAATAATCAGCAAAAGTTGAAGCAACAACACGAGCAGTAAATGTCGAGGCATTAAACTCATGATCAGCTTGTAAAATCATGACGCTCGAAAACATTTTAGTTAGTTTTGCGTCGGGCCGTTCTCCCCTAATCATGTATAAAAAGTTCTCAACAACACTCAAATTAGGGTCAACATCAATTAACGTTTCATTATCTCTAATTCGCAAAATAGCAGCAATTGCTGTTAACATTTTTGCTAAGATTTTAGGTGGTTCATCATGTTCAACATCGTTTGTCGTTCCCAAAAGAGATGTTGTCGTTCTGAGAATACTCATTGGATGCTGTGGTTCCTTGGCAATGTATAGTAATAAACGAATTGTTTCAGCAGGTAAAATCATCTTACTAACCAAATCAGCCCGAAAATCGCGAAGTTCCTGCTCACTAGGCAGTCTTGTATGCCACAGTAAAAAAACAACTTCTTCAAACGAAGCTTCACTCAATTCTTCGATCGGGTACCCTGCATAAGTTAAATGTGCCCCAGCCGTAGAACTTATTTTAGTTTGGTCGACCACTACACCTGCCAGTCCTCTTGGATAATCCATCCCAATTCTCCTCCTTTGTATAATAACTTAGTTACCAGCAATCTTTTTTTCTAATACATATGGCAAAATTCCATTTGACTGATAATACTTGATATCAATAGGTGCATCAAACCGCGAAACCACATCAAACCTAGTAATCTTATTTGCAGATTTGGCTGTTATGTGAGCGTATTTCCCATCTAATTCAATTGAAAAACTTTCTGCCCCATCTAGTTTAAGTGATTGTGCATTTTCATTTGGTAAATATTGCAGCGGCAAAACTCCCATCATTACCAAATTAGAACGATGAATTCTTTCGAAACTCTCAGCAATAACGGCCTTGACACCTAACAATTGAACTCCCTTTGCTGCCCAGTCTCGAGATGATCCCATCCCATAGTCCTTTCCAGCCAAAATTATTGAGCCTATTTTTTTTGCACGATAACTCATTGCAGCATCATAAATTGTAGTTTCTTCACCGGTTAACCAATTCTTGGTAAAACCACCTTGTTTATCTGGAGTCAGCTGATTTTGAAGACGAATATTTGCAAGTGTTCCTCTAATCATAACTTCGTGGTTCCCCCGTCGTGAGCCATAGGAATTAAAATCCTGAGGTTTTACCCCTCGTGATAACAAATATTTTCCTGCTGGCGTTCTTTGACCTATGAACCCAGCCGGGGAGATGTGATCAGTAGTAATTGAATCACCTAATTTTGCTAACACTCTCAAGCCAGTCAAATTTTCTTCATTCTTTTCAAATAACGGTGGTGAAGCAAGATATGTTGATTTTTTATCCCAATTGTAATTGGTTGACTTAGTGCTTGGAAGGTCATTCCAGCTTGCATTTTGTTTAAAAATATTTCCATAATTTTTAGAGAATAAGCTTGGTTTCAAATATTTGTGTATTACTTCACTTACTTCTTCAGCAGCAGGCCAAAGATCCGTTAAATATACCGGTTCTTTCTTTTGATTGTATCCAAGTGCTTCTTTACTTAGGTCAATATCCAGCGTACCTGCCAATGCATACGCAACGACTAATGGAGGTGAAGCTAAATATGTGTCCTTAATAAGCGGATTTACTCTACCTTCAAAATTACGATTACCGCTTTCAATCGCTGCCAGCGGATACCCAGTTTCCGCAATTACTTCCTGCACGCCATCTTTTAACTTTCCTGAATTACCAATACATGTCGTACAGCCATAACCAACTATGTTGAATCCTAAATCATCAAGATACTCTTGTAATTTCGCAGCAGCAAGATATTCTGTAACTACGCGTGAACCAGGTGCAAAAGAGGTCTTTACATACTCTGGAATCTTCAAACCATTTTCGACTGCCTTCTTAGCTAGTAAACCTGCTGTAATCAAAATTTCCGGATTTGATGTATTTGTACAACTCGTGATTGCAGCAATTCCTAATGCACCTGGACGCAACTGAAAATTTTCCTCCTCAATACTAACAACGCAATCATCTAGCTCATCATACTTTCTGAACTGCTGTGCAAGTTGAGGCAACTTGACCAAGTCCTGCGGTCTCTTAGGCCCAGCAACACTGCTTTCAACCTCACTTAAATCTAGTTCCACATATTCTGAATATTTTCTTTGACTATCTTGATTTTCTTGATAGATCAAAGAATTTTCCCGTGCATATGCTTCAACAATCTCAATTTGCCCTTTAGTACGATCTGTCAGCCGCAAATAATCAATTGTCTGTTGATCAATTGGGAAGAACCCACATGTAGCTCCGTATTCAGGAGCCATATTTGAAATTGTTGCGCAATTAGCCAGTGGTAAATTCTTTAAACCTGGTCCATAGAATTCAACAAACTTCCCAACAACATTAAAATCTCTTAGCACATGGGTTAAGGTCAACGCTAAATCTGTTGCAGTTGCAGTAGCAGGCAGCTCTCCTGTCAGACGTACCCCTACAACTTGTGGCATTGGAAAGTATGATTCTTGTCCCAGCATGCTGGCTTCGGCTTCAATCCCGCCTACTCCCCAGCCAAGCACACCCAGCGCATTGATCATCGTAGTATGTGAATCTGTACCTACCAAAGTATCCGGAAATAAGACTGGTACTGGATCATCAGATTGTCTGATGACTGACGAAAGATATTCAAGATTAACCTGGTGAATAATTCCGGTATCTGGAGGAATTACAGATAGATTATCAAAACTTTCCTGTGCCCACTTTAAAAATAAATAACGTTCCCGATTACGCTTGAATTCTTGTTTAATGTTATATTCAAATGCATCTTCATTCCCAGCCATATCAACTTGAACAGAGTGATCGATCACGAGATGAACTGGAACATCAGGATTTATCTCATTCGGATTTTGTCCGCGAGCTTCATATTCCTCGCGCATTGCCGCTAAATCAACCAACGCAGGTACTCCTGTAAAATCTTGCAATATTACTCGTTCAGGTTTATATGGAATATCATGATCATGTTTTTGATCCCAATCCAGAAAATTAGATAGAAATTGTCGCATTTCTGCATTTGTTTCACTTTTACGCAACGTCAACTCTAATAAAATTCTAATTGAATATGGTAGCTCTTGAATCTTCTTACCATGATCCACCATAAATTTATCGATATTGTAATACTGGTACTTTTTGCCACCGATCACGACATCATTGCTATAAGTGTCTGACATAATTAACCCTCCATCCTTTTTCTTGATACCTTTTAATTTCCGCTATTTTAACATAATTTTAATAATGGGCAACTTACATCCTATGTTAATTCATCCTTTTTCTTTATTATTTATAAACTTTATTGCTTTGCATTTTTTCTAAATAATTATGTAAGCGCTAACTTTTTTGTAAAACAAATTGCTTCACCTATTATTCTTACTTTTATTATTATATTTATTTTTTTCATAAAAAAAATAAAGTGCATCGAAAATTAAATTTCAATTCACTCTACTTCACTATTTATTATCTTTTTTGAATTTTGTTCACTATCAAATTCACAGTATTTACTATATAAAATAGTTTTTAACTCCCAAATACTGATAAATCGACGCCTGTGTCAAAAGCTGCTCTTTTGTTCCTGAAACTAGCTGATTGGCTGTCAAAAACCAAATATTATCACTACATCTACGTGTGAACTCAATGTCATGTAAACTAACAAGAAAAGTCTGTCCCTTTTCTTTTCCTTCCATTATCATGTTATACAAGACTTGCTGATATTTCACATCTAAATATGTCAAAGGTTCATCAAGTAATAAAATGTCTGTTGCCTGCAAAAAAGCGTATGCTAACCATGTTCTTTGCTGCTGGCCTCCTGACAAAGTATTAATATCACTAGTCAGTAATTCCAACAATCCTAAATTTTTTATTGTTTTTTCTACATTAATAATGTCCTTTCTCCTACCATGCAATTGAGCAATTTCAAGTAATTGTCCTACTGTAACATAATCAAAAACTTGATTCTTCTGCGACAAGTAAAAAACCGTTTCTTCATTTTTTATTATTTTTCCCTTGCTAGGATTCTTAAGTTGGGCCATCGCCATCATCAAGGTTGTCTTCCCGCTGCCATTCGGACCTAAAAGAACTGTTATCTGTTGACTTTGTAAGGTTCCGCTGATTTCTTGAAAAACCGGTTTATTGTTGTATTCCATTGTTAACTCTTCAAACTGCACGCGACCACCTCATTAGTAGCAATAAGAATGCAGGTGCTAGTAATACTAGTAAAACTGCATTCGTAGGTAATTCCGTCGGATATAAAATAAAATGTGCGACCGTATCTGCCAAAAGAACATCCAAAATGCTAAAAATAATAACAAATGGTATTCTTGCGATTATTCCAAGATGAGTGTATTCACGAATCAACTGATTAATTACCACTCCTGCAAAGAAAACAGTTCCTAAAACAGCAGTTACTGCACCTAATAACCCTGCTGCAATTAACTGTAAATTCAAGGCAATTTTAGCTTCATCGATCCCAAGTTGTTTGGTCTGCAGCTCAGGCAAAGCAAAGTATTGTAAATATCTGCTATTTTTTCTCCAAGAAGCAATTGCTACTGAAACAATCAGGACCAACCAGCCAACATCAAGCCATGTGACATTTGCTAGGCTTTTACCAGTCCAACCACTACTTTCAGTCAAGATAGTTGTGAGGGCATTGAAAAACATTGCAAGGCAAAATCCACCTATAACTAAGAACAAAACATGATTATGATATTTGAAGATACTGCCGCGCAGTAATAACAAACACAATATTCCCGCAACTGTCCCAACTAAGACACGATAAATCAATGAATTTGGTACTAAAACCGTTATTAGTGCAATCATTAATTCCGAACCGCTTGCAATCCCTATCATGGAACCATCAAGATATGGCTGTCTCAATGTTGCTGCCAGCAACAATGCGCTTAATCCTATAGCAAACCCTGTTCCAAGTTCAAATATTAACCTTGGCAGTCTTAATTGAATAATAATTAGTTGCCAATTGCTCTGGTTTCCTATTCTGAATATTAACTGAAAAAAAACTAGAAAAATACATCCTAAAAGCATTAACCCAAAACTTTTTTTTTGCTTATTTGTCAACTTGATCAAGCCACCTCTTTACCTGATTGTATGCTTGTCTAACTTTCAAGTTAGCTGTTGGTGAAAACTTTGGTGCTTCTACATCGTAGACATGTTTCTCCTTGACTGCTTTCAAATTATTATAAGGGCTCTGTTTGAAAGTTGTTACAAAGGCCGCTTTTACCTGTTTAGGCATTGCATGCGCTAACCGAATAACAATATCCGGATTAGCCTCTGCAATTGTTTCACTGCTTGCTGTGGTATAAAGCGAAGTCGGACTTGCACCAACTACCTCACCACCAGCTCTTTTAACTAAATCACCTAGATACGTTTTTGAGTTCATTGCCAAAAAACTTCCGCCCGGCATTCCCATTAATATCAATACCTTGGGTTTCTTAACTCTGCTGACATTCCTTATCTTTATTCGTGAAAGTAACTTTTGTGCATCTTTTTGTCTATCATACTTTCTACCCAAGTACTTAATGCTCTTTACTAAACTCTCGTAATTTTGAAAATTCAAGGACTTCATACGTACCTTTTGTTCTTTTAACTTACTTTGATACTCATCCGTCAGTTCAGAGTCTACATAGACTATATCGGGTTTAGCCGTCAACAGATTATCCCAATTAATACTCACATGATTGCCCACACGCGTAACATTATGGTATTTACTAGGTACTTTTTGAAGACTACTATCACTCGGAACACCGACCAATTTCATATTTAAGTTGGCGAAAACATCCGTAATGGCTACCGTTGTCGTAACTATTCTAGGCTGTTTTTCTGATGATTGACTATCCAGCTTTTGCTGACTCAAATACACCAATCCAAGCACTGCAACTAAAATAATAATACCTGAAATTATTTTTATTACTTTTTTAGATCTTATAATGGCGAATCAACCCCCACGCTCCAACACAGCCACCAATTAAAATTGCCGTTATTGAAAATCCGAGCACACTCTTATTACTATTTTTGCTTTTATTCTTGTTTTCTTTTTTCTTGTTCTTATTCTTTTTTGTTTTATCTTCTTTATCCTTAGTTTTTTTACTGCTATTTTCCTTTTTACTAGCTGTCTTACTTGTACTCTGACTGGATATGTTTGAAGTGGCAGAAGATTCTATTGAGACAGAACTAGAAGAAGTCGTTGCGGCAGTTGAACTAGTGCTGTTTGAAGATGCAGTTTTATTAGCTGCACTGCTGCTGGATATTGAACTGTTGTTTTGCTTCGAACTTGCTGCAATAGTTTGTGCAGTACTTTGTGCAGTACTTTGCTGGCTGACCGAAGATGAACTACTAGTAAGTTCAGGAACACTGCCACCATTCATTAGCAAGGTAAAACCATACGTGTGATGGTAATCCATGCTATCAATATCAACTTTCATATTACCTGACATCGACTGCTTTACAGACTTTGTAGTAAAGGAAAAAGTGTAATAATCTTCGTTTCCAGAGGTGCTTTTGCTGACCTGTGGTCCCTGACCATTAATATTCAAAATTTGTACAGGAAATGAACCTAGATCATGGCTTGTTTTGATCGTAATACTAACATTATATTGTCCTTGCCCAACAGAAACAGTTGCTGGCTTCACAAAATACGCATCCGCAATAGATGTCTGCGATGTCCCATATTTTTCAATTGTATAGTTAACTTGATACGAAGAAGCAGAAACTTCTATCGTTTTCATAAAGAAAACCAATAAGAAAGTCCCTGCAACTAATAATAAATATTTAATTCTCATTTACTAAATCTCCTAATACTTAAAAGTGTTCCTCCTAATCCAACCGCAGTAATAAGTGCCAAGACACCTAAGATTGAAGCATAGGAATAATTAGACTCACCTGTTTGTGGAAGAGTTGTTCCACTTGATTTCACAGAACTATCAGCACTTAAATTTACAGAACCATCTGTACTTGATGAACTATCACTTGGATCTGTAGAAACTGCCTTAGCTGGTGCAACTACATCTTCAATATCTCCATTTCCCCCAGTTGTTGCAGCTTTACCATCATTATCAGTTTCCACACTTGTTCCTCCAGTGATACTTTTAATGACTGCCAATGCTTGAACATTATGAGTAAACATATTAGGAACTGTATATGTCATATCAAGCAAAATTTTGTTACCTGCTGTTAAATCAGCAGCTTTTTCTTTGCTCAAAACAGCAGTCCATGTTCCACTTGTTGCATCTGCTGAAGCGACGTTTTTGGTCATTTCTACACCATCAAATTTAACCGTTGTCATGTAATCCATCATTTTACCTTGTGTAATTGTAACAGTTGCTGTTCCATCAGCATTCTTTTGGATCTTAATTGTTGTATCCCAGATACCATCCTCTTGAATCATGGACAAAACATTTAGATCATTACCGTTACCATCAACCTGATGATATTCAACTGTTGCTGTTTCAACAGAATTTGTTGAAGCGGCACTTGAACTTATTGAACTTGCATTAGAGCTTGATACACTGCTTGAACTTGCTGCACTGCTACTTGAACTTGTTGAAGTTGCATTAGAACTTGGTGCGCTACTTGAACTTGCTGAACTGGAACTCGTTGAAGTTGCATTAGAGCTTGATGCGCCACTTGAACTTGCCGAACTCGATGATGAACTTGCTGAACTGGAACTTGATGAATCTGCATCAGAAATTGTCTTAATAACTGCATCAGGTACACCACTATTAATTTTTACATAAAAACTAGGATTTCCATTATATCCACCAGAACTATAACTTACATCTGCTAAATACACATCACCATTAACTAAATCTAAAGCCTCTTGAGACGTTAAGCTAGCAGTCCACGTACCGGTATTTCCTTCACTTTTTTCAACTAGCGAGTGCCCATCGAAATTAGCACCAGTCATTATTGACATGCCCGATACTTGAGAAAAAATTAATTTTGCCTCATTGCTTGAATCAACAACAAGTTGTACAGATGTACCCCACATATTATCCATTGATGAAGCAGTGGTTGTAGCCTCGTCTTTATAATATCCAACATTCAATGTATATGTACCTGATGGCAAGACTTTTACGCTATCTGCATTCGCATTCGCGGTTTTAAAGGCCAGTGTAAAAAATGCAAACGCAATCATTAACACAAAAACAAACTTCTTTTTCATTAAGTATTCCCCCTATTCTTTAATTGAGAATCAATATCAATTAAGTTGAACTAATTCTAGCACACTCACGGAAATATTCAATAACTAATCAAAAAAAATTTATATAGATGAGAAAGTTTATTAGTGCACAATATTTATTACATTAGATTTTTTAAAAATAATATAAATTATCTGCCTATCTTTAATCTTTCTTATTATTTTTGAATTGCTCTTGTTTTTTCTTTTTTAATAAACTATAATGACACATTGTCACATGACAAGTCGTCATAAAAAGGAGGAAGTTATAATGCCCAAAGATACTTTTTTCAATCTTGCTCTCCCCAAAAAAGCGAGACTCTTCGCTGCAATCAGTCATGAATTTTCGAGAAAAAGTTTCGATGATTCAGCAATCAGTGAAATTGTCGAAGCTGCTGGCATTCCTAGAGGTAGCTTCTACCAATATTTCGATAATAAATTAGATTGTTATCTCTATTTTGTTGGACGAATTCAAAAAGAACGAAATGAACTTTACCTATCTATTTTGCAGAAGAACGCTGGTGATTTATTCGAAGCATCCAAACAGTTTTTCACAGTAAGTATTATGGATGTGATAGAAGGAAGTTATTCTGAATTTTATCAAACAATGATTGAAGCACACGATTTCCGTCTCCAGAGGTCATTGGGACATGGGAATATGCATCAATTGGTTCAGAAACTATATGAACAAACTGATTTATCGCTTTTAAAAATTGAATCATTTGAAGAATTTCGCGATTTGGTCAATCTGATGTTGAATATCTTCTTTAGTTCTATTAGAAATTACTTTCACTATCAACAAAAAGGTGAAAAACCACTTTCTGTCACTGCGATCCAAGAGAGATGCCTTACAATGCTTTCTTGGCTTAAATACGGAGCTGCAAAAATAAATTAATTCAGATGTTATGGAGGTCGATTATGTACAAATTAGTTCGCAACCGTTTAGAAAAATGGCCTGTCTTAGCCGCTGCATTATTCATGATCATCCAGGTTTTATGTAACCTCAATTTACCAACGCTTACTTCTGATATGATCAATAAAGGGGTAGCAACCGGTAACACAACATATATTTGGAAGACTGGTGCAAAAATGTTAGGAATTGCACTAATTGGAATTTTAGCTTCAGCTGGCAATGTTTTCTTTGCGTCTACTCAAGCTCAAAGACTTGGTACTAAATTACGGAATGCATTATTTGAAAAAGTTCTTAATTTTGGAAATCACGAAGTTGATAAATTTGGTGCCTCTTCGCTCACAACAAGAACAACAAACGACGTATTACAAATCCAAAATGTAACAGTTATGATTTTGCGGATGATGCTTCAGGCACCCGCAATGTTAATTGGCGGTATTATAATGGCCTATTTAAGTGAAAAGAAACTTACAATCGTATTTCTTGTATCACTTCCACTATTAGCAATTGCAATTGGAATTGTTATGTCATTTGCCGGTCCATTATTCAGCAGTTTACAAAAAAAGATTGACCGCATTAACCTTGTTTTTCGTGAAGGCTTAACTGGGGTTCGTGTTGTCAGGGCCTTCCGACAGGATAGTTTTGAACAAAATCGTTTTGAAGATGCAAATAAATCATATACAGATACTGCAATCAAAGCATTCAGCCTAGTATCCTTAATGTTTCCAATTATGACATTGATTCTGAATGGAACAAATATCGGAATTATCTGGATTGGAGCTAACTTAGTTTCCAACCGTTCAATGGAAATAGGAAACTTAGTATCATTTATGACTTATGCTGCAATGATTCTATTTAGTTTCATGATGCTCTCAATGGTTTTTGTATTTATTCCAAGGGCTCAGGCAGCAGCGGTTCGTATTCAAGAGGTCCTAGATACAGAATATTCAATTAAGGAAGATACAAATCCTGCTCTCTTGAATAATTCTGAACTATCACTCGAATTTAAAAATGTTGCCTTTCGCTATGCTCATGCCGAACGTCGAGCACTTGATTCAATCAGCTTCAACCTACATTCAGGTGAAACACTCGCAATCATTGGCGGAACTGGTGCAGGTAAATCAACTTTGATAAATCTGATTCCGAGATTATATGACATTGAATCAGGTCAAATCAATCTTAATGGAACAGATATTTCCACACTGTCACAAAGTAAGCTTCATGAAAAGATTGCATTTGTTCAACAAAAGGCCTTCCTATTTGAAGGTACAATTCGCAGTAATTTGCAAGTTGGAAAACCAGATGCAACGGAGGATGAAATGTGGCATGCACTCGAAATTGCCCAAGCAACTGAATTTGTTAACACTCTGGATAATGGCCTAGACTCCATTGTGGAGCATAACGGAGCCAATTTTTCAGGTGGCCAGCGGCAACGACTCGCAATTGCTCGTGCAATTATTAAACCAGCATCCGTCTATATCTTTGATGATTCATTCTCTGCGCTTGATTTTAAAACAGATGCAAAATTGCGTAAGGCTTTATCTAACGATACTAAAATTAGTCAAAGCATCGTTATCATAGTCGCTCAGAGAATTGCAACCGTTACGACGGCTAATCAAATCATTGTCCTTGACGAGGGACAAAATGTTGGTCAAGGAACGCACACAGAACTAAAAAAGAGTAACTCAACCTATCAAGAAATTATTAAGTCACAATTGAAAGGAGAGGATATCTAATGGCTAATCACGGGCCAGCAGGCAATATTGGTAAAGTAACAGAAAAGCCAAAAAATTTTTGGCAAACAACATGGCGTTTGTGTAAATACATGGCACCATGGAAATGGTTCTTATTCATCGTTGTTGCATTCGCTATCGGTTCTGTAATATTCCAAATCCTTTCACCCAAAATTTTAGGCGAAGCAACCACTACTATTTATAATGGTTTCCTAAAAGGATACAAAGAAATGAAAGCTGGGCAACAGCTCAACTCGTTTCCAATCGATTTTACAAAAATTAAAAATATTTTACTGACTGTCAGTGTCATGTATGCTCTTTCAGCTTCTCTATCTTTCTTCCAGCAATTAATCATGGCTAATGTCTCACAAAAAATCGTTTTCCGACTTCGTCAAGACCTTAAGTCAAAACTGCAGCGGCTTCCAATCGTATATTACGATACTCATTCAAATGGTGATATCATGTCTCGTGCAATTAACGATATGGATAATATTGCCGGAACACTTCAACAAAGCCTCGCACAGATTGTCACGAGTGCAGTAACTTTTGTTGGTGTCTTGTTCATGATGCTTTCAATCAGTTGGGAAATGACTTTAATTGCTTGTATTACGGTTCCGCTAGGTGTACTTGTTATTTCACTGGTAGCTCCACGTTCCCAGAAGTATTTTGCAGCACAGCAAAAGAGCTTAGGACTGCTTAATGATCAAATCGAAGAAAGCTTTTCTGGGCATACCGTTGTTAAAACTTTCAACAAAGAAGAGTCAAGTATCAAGAAATTTAAAGAGCAAAACAATACCTACTATCGTTCTTCTTGGAAGGCTCAATTTATCTCCGGTCTTATTATGCCGCTCATGAACTTTGTTTCTAACATTGGCTATGTCTTTGTTGCCGTTGTTGGTGGTTTAAAAGTAGCAAACGGTCAAATCACACTTGGAAATATTCAGGCCTTCTTACAATACGTCAACCAATTTACTCAACCAATTACACAACTTGCCAATTTGGCTAACACTATTCAGGCCACGGTTGCGTCCGCTGAGCGTATTTTTCAGGTATTAGATGAAGAAGAAATGCAAGATACCAGTGTTGCTATAGCAGATGAATCACAAAATATCGCAAAAATTAAATTTGAGCATGTCACTTTTGGCTACAATAACAGCGAAATTCTAATTAAGGATATGAATCTTACAGTTAAATCCGGTGAGAAGGTTGCTATTGTAGGTCCGACAGGTGCCGGTAAAACTACTTTGATCAATTTGCTTGAACGCTTTTATGATATTAAAGGCGGCTCACTTAAACTTGATGGCCGTGATACTAGAAATCTAACGCGTGAACAAGTCCGTTCACATTTTGCAATGGTTTTGCAAGACACCTGGCTCTTCACCGGTTCGATTTATGATAATATCAAATACGGGCGTGAAAATGCTTCAGAAAAAGAAGTCTATCAAGCCGCTAAAGCCGCCCATGCTGATACATTCATTCGACAATTACCTGGTGGCTACCAAACAATTTTGAATGAAGAAGCTTCGAATATATCACAAGGCCAGCGCCAGCTCCTAACAATTGCACGTGCTTTCTTAGCAAATCCAGATATCTTAATTTTAGACGAAGCGACCAGTTCGGTTGATACTAGAACCGAAATTCTTATTCAAAAAGCAATGGGACGCTTACTTAACAATCGTACTAGCTTCGTAGTTGCCCACCGTCTTTCTACAATTCGTGATGCAGATAATATACTGGTAATGAATCATGGCTCCATTGTTGAAACCGGAAATCATGACTCATTAATGCAACAAAATGGGTTTTATGCAGACTTATACAATAGTCAATTTACTGTACCAGTCGAATAATCAAAATAAAATAAAAAGAACTGCGATAAAATGTAATGATTCTCGAAAATCAGATTTTGATCTAATTCAAGAGTTCATCAAATAATTATCGCGGTTCTTTTTTTCGTTATTTGTTGTTTCAAAATCTATATTCCAATCACCCTGATAAAAGCTAAGGAGATAATTCCAACAACTACAATTACCAAAAGGCTTCTAGTTAATATTGCACTTAGGATCGTTGGAACTGACGCCACTAAGTTCTCAATATTTAAACTTGGCAACTGTCCTAGATGCTGAACAAATAAACTTTCAAACCAGAGAGCAGACATTATTGTGATTGGGACAAAACTCAAAAAACTCACTGTTTTTTCATTCAATTTATATTTCTTCAAAATCACCAGAGGAAAAACTTTAGACAGCCAGACTACAAACCCAGAAGATATAATAATCGTAAACACATAATTAAAAGAATACATTTTTCATTATCACTCCAAAGAAACATCCTAAAATTGTTACTAACAAAATTAGTATATTTGCAGGAATAAAAATCAATCCGATATATATTGCAAGTAATGTGAATAAAACAACCAATAATTGCAACATCATCTTGATTTCTCGTTCACTGATGATTTGCAGATACAGTAGACCAATGAACATCGCAACTAACGCAAAGTCCAAACCGAATTTCTGTGGTGTTCCTACATAATCGCCTATCAAAGCTCCAGTAAGTGATGCAATTGCCCACGTAAAATATGCTATCAGATTACTTATATTAAGCCATTCGAAATTCAATCTTTTTTTTGTATAATTAATTTTATTCATACTCAATACATATGTTTCATCAGTCAACAGCGAACCCAATAATATATTTTTAAAGACTGACTCTTTCTCTAAATAGGGTGCAACTGACATACTGATCAGGATCATTCTTGCATTTACTAGGAAGGTTGCCAAAATAATTGGCAGTAACTCACTATGTTTAATAATCATACTAATTATAACAAATTGAACAGACCCGCCATACGTAATCATTGACATTAATAAGACTTCTAATACTGTCAACCCCGAGGCTCTGCCGACGATTCCAACAGTTATTCCAATTCCAACATATCCAAGAACAGTAGGCATCGTCTCGATGATTGCCCGTTTCCTTGTTAATTGATCATCCACCTTTTCCGCCTTTCACTCTCTTGAGTACTATTCAATCTTGTCTAATGCTTGTTTAAGGTCCGCAATTAAGTCTTCGGCATTTTCAATTCCAATTGAAATTCTAATCAAATCTGGTGTGATTCCAGCCTGTAATAATTCATCTTCGTTCAACTGTGCATGCGTTGTCGATGCTGGATGGATGATTAGTGACTTTGCATCTCCTACATTAGCCAGCAATGAAAAGATTTCAAGGTTCTCAATTAATTCTTTCCCTGCCTTTTCTCCGCCTGTTAATCCTAAAGTAAAGATGGAACCCACTCCATTTGGAAAATCTCTCTTAGCTAATTCTTTATACTTATTATCTGCTAATTCAGGATACTTAATCCAAGATACTTTCGGATGTGCTTGCAAAAATTCAATAACTTTTCTTGTATTTTCAACATGACGTTCTACTCTTAGTGACAATGTTTCTAATCCTTGAAGTAGTAAGAAAGAATTAAATGGACTTATGGCAGCTCCGGTATCACGTAACCCTTCAGCGCGAACCTTTGTCGTAAATGCTCCGCCAGCTAAATCAGCAAAAATTAATCCATTATACTGAGGATCTGGTGTCGTAAATTCTGGATATCTTCCACTCTTTTGATAATCGAATTTGTCATTTTCTACAATTGTTCCGCCCATTGCAGTTCCATGTCCGCCAATGAACTTAGTTGCGGACTCAACTACGATATCTGCTCCATGATCGAGTGGTCGATACAAGTATGGTGAAGCAAACGTGTTATCAGAAATAACCAAAATTCCATGGTCATGGGCAATCTTTGCAATTGCTTCAAGGTCAATCAGATTAATATCCGGGTTACCGATTGTTTCAACATAAATTGCTTTTGTGTGCTCATTTATTTCTTCAGCAAAATTATTCGGGTCGTCTGAATCTACGAAATGTGTTTTAATTCCCAGCTTGGGCAGAGTTACATTAAATAAATTATAAGTTCCACCATAAATCGTACTTGCTGAAATAATCTCATCACCTTGACCAGCAATATTGGTAATTGCTGCCGTAATCGCAGCTGCACCTGTTGCCAGTGTCACTCCACCAGTTCCATGTTCCAATTCTGCAATACGTTCATCAACAACTGCTGTTGTCGGATTGGTCAAACGACTATAGATATTCCCAGGATCTTGAAGAGCAAAGCGTGCAGCTGCTTGCGCCGCATCTTTAAATACATAAGATGTTGTTTGATATATTGGAACGGCACGAGCTCCAGTTTCATCAACCTTTTGTCCAGCATGTACCTGCAACGTTTCAAAATGCAATTGTTCTCTTGTCATGGTGGGTTCCTCCTATTTCAATTCATGTTTGTTTTGAAAAATCAAAATATACTAAATTTCGTCATTGAATAACAATCGGCTTCATTTTCAATGTATTATTTCCAAATCTGTTTTGCCGTGTCAATTACCAATTTAATTTTTGCCCATTGTTGATCTGGTGATAATTTATTTCCCTCTTCAGTTGAGGCAAATCCACATTGTGTACTCAGTTGCAAGTGTTCTAGTGGAACATACTGTGTAGCCTCATTCACTCTAGCAATCAGAGATTCTGGTGATTCAAGCTCTGGGTGTTTGCTTGTTACTAATCCCAAGACGACATCTTTTCCTTCTGGGACCTTGGCTAATGGTGCAAAGTCCCCCGAACGGTTATCATCGAATTCAAGGTAAAATGCAGAAACATTTTCTTTTGCAAAAAGATAATCTGCTACTGGTGCATATCCACCTGAAGCAGCCCATGTCGAATGATAATTTCCACGACAGACATGTGTACTGATTCTTAAGTCATCTGGAAGATCTGCCAATGCTGCATTATTAGCTGCGAGATATACCTTTTGGATTTCTTGCCGATCTAGTCCTTCGCTTGCACGAGTAGCCCAATAATTGTTATCGACGACCATTCCCCATGTACAATCGTCTAACTTAATATCTCGGCAACCTGCCTCATATAATGCAAGAATCAATTCATGGTATGCTTTACCAATGTCAGCAATCAACTCATCATCATCCTGATAAACTTTCCTTAAGGCTTCAGTATTTGCTTCATCCCTAACAAGTTCTGAATAAAATTGAGCAGGTGCTGGAATACTTTGTCGTGCAGTTATTTCACTATCGTTTTCAACTAATTTTGCTAGAAACTTGTAAGCTAATAAATCCGGATGATCTTCCTTAAATTTTATTTTCCCAACGACCCTTGCAGAATCGGCTCTGGTTTCTTCATCATGGAATAGATATCCATGACTAGGCTTAACGTGTTCGATTCCCTCAAACCCCCAAAATGTATCTAGGTGCCAATAACTTCTTCTGAATTCACCATCTGTTACAATTTTCAAACCACTTTCTTTTTCTTTCTCGACTAATTTGCTAATCAAATCATTCTCAACTTTTTGTAATTCTTCTGCAGTAATCTTCTTATTATGAAAATCCTCACGGGCCTTCTTTAACTCATCGGGTCTCAAAAAACTACCCACAATATCATAATGTAATTTTGTAACTGTTGAATTAACCATAATTAAAATCCACCTTTCATTGACTTAAAACCAGTACTTGACAACAGCTCAGACTATTAAAACAACAAAAAAGCCCCCTACCCGTCTCATAGAAACAGGTAAGGGGCGAATTAGCGCTATACCACCCTTGTTCACACTTAAAAAAGTGTCTCATCAGCACATAATAGATACTATGCCTGGGAAGCTAACGGTTCCTACCGGATATTCAGCAATCTACCAAATATCTCTATCTCAAAGCTCATCTTCACTAACCTAATTAATATCCGCTCTCAGCAATGACAGACTTTCTGTAAAAAATTATAATCAGCTACTCTTCTTCTCACAAGATTATTCATATCGTTCTAATAGCTTAATGGAATTCTAATACTTCATAATCTATATGTCAACCCAAAAATTAAATTATTTTCCCAATCTTTTTATGCGTCTTTCGTACAGTACATAAAGCCAATAACCAATAACCCCAAATAAGACTGGTCCAACTAATTCCAAAAAGAGGTTCAAATAATTTTTAGTTGAAATTGCATCAATCATTGTCGAAACAACCCCTATTAAAAGGACAAAGTTAACTGCAATAACAATAGTCACATACTTCCATTTCACCTTAAAAATCTCATAGGGTTTCACAATTTTTTGATTGTGCTTAAAGAAAATAAAAGCACTTACTAAGAACAAATATGGCAAGGTAGATGAAACATTATCCATCAATGTTAGAATCTCATAAAAGGCTTTTGCAGAATTATTGCCAAATGAAGTCAATGCAATCAGTATGCAAACAATCAGTGCTTGCCACCACATAGCATTGCTTGGCATTCCAAAGCGATTAAGCGCTGGCAATGATTTTGGCCATAATTTTTTAGGGGTTCCTAAGATAAATGACTTTATCGGCATATAGACAATTACAAAAAAGGAACCCAGATAACTCAATAGCATTGTGAAGGATCCAAAGCGAGCAAAGAAGAAACTCAATGATTCAGATTGGCCGGATGATAACCTAAGAGTATTACCAATACTATATCCTAAGTTACTCATCAAAATATATGTTGTATTACCTAAATTCACGCCATTCCTTTGGAATACTTCGTGCCAATTTGCAGAAGCACTCCATAAAAAGATAATAACTGCATAAGCTGCTGTAATCAGTAATGCGCTAATGCCTAAAGCAATTGGAAAATTTTTTCTTGAATTTTTCATTTTATCCGAAATACCGCCTAATGCTTCAATCCCCGCATATGCGTAGACAGCATAAATTAGAAAAGAAATCATTTGGCTAGTTGATTGATAACTTGGTCGGGGTGATTCAATGAAACTCTTTGGAAAATTAATTGGTTCTGCCAGTTTGAAACCATTCAGAACAAGAAAAAAAAGACTTGCTCCTATAAAAAATAATGCCAAAATAACTGCTGCTACTCCACCAATTGCTGCCAAACTAGAAACTTTATCTAGTCCCCTCACAGAAATTGCTGTAACAACTATGATGAATAATATGCTGATAAAACCAATTGTTTCAGTTGAATTCAGGCCCAAAATATGCCATTGTCCAGTTTTATCCGAACCGCTAATCGTTGTAGACAACATTATCCAGATTTTAGAAACTGTTGAAACAGTCAAGATTATCCAAGATGCAATCCATATAAAACCACCAATGAATGCCCATTTCAACCCTAAAGACTTTTCTAACCATGAAAAGACTCCACCTGGTTCATCACGCATTGCAACGCCAAATTCTGAAAACATCAGCGTTGAAGGAACAAAAAAGAAAAGGGCAGCCAGAACATACCATATGATTCCGGCATCCCCCATAGTGTAGTACGCAATTGAGGTATTATCGAACGAAAATGTAGAAGTAAATATCATGAGCATCACACTCATTAATGTAAGTTGCCTTTTGTCTGTCATCTTAATTCTCCATAAATTTTAATTAATCTTATTAAATTACTATTCAAAAGTAACATTTTTGGTCTGCTTGTCAAGTAGTATAAAAATTCAATGTCATTCACTCTATATTACAAAAAGAGTGCTCTATGCAGTGAATAATTAAAAAAGCAAAGTTTTTTACAGCATTGTATTTTTAAAGCAAATAGGTTAAAATTGATTTATTAATTTATTATGAGAATTATGCATTCTTAATTTTTTTAAAAGATATCAAAATTTAATTTTTTTTGTAACTTGTTGGTTCCGCAATTATGTCAGTATGGTCAGTTTTTTGTTAGTCACAAAGAATTAGTTAATGAAAAAATGCGTTTATCGCATAAATTAGCAGAAAAGCTGTGACAAAAAATCATTTTGTCGCAGTCTTTTTTTCTGTCAGAGGAGTGTAATAGTGAAAAGAAACAATAAAGAATTAAATCGTGCTTTATCTTCACGTCAAATGCAGATGATTGCTTTAGGCGGCACAATCGGGGTTGGGCTCTTTATGGGTTCTGCCGCTACAATCAAATGGACTGGCCCATCCGTTTTATTGGCCTATGGTTTAGCAGGACTAGTATTGTATATAGTAATGCGCGCACTGGGCGAGATGCTTTATGTTGATCCTTCAACAGGATCTTTTGCAAAGTATGCCTCAGAATATATTCATCCGCTTGCTGGTTATCTCACTGCCTGGAGTAACATTTTTCAATATCTAGTGGTTGGTATTAGCGAGGTAATCGCTGTTGGCCAGTATTTAAATTATTGGTGGCCGAATCTTCCCGACTGGATTTCGGGAACAATCGTTATTATTACACTTTGCATAGCAAATCTGGTCTCAGTTAAAGCATATGGTGAACTTGAATTCTGGTTTGCGTTAATTAAGGTTTTAACCATTATTTTCATGTTAATCTTAGGAGCACTCGTAATTCTTTTGGGCTTAGGAAATAACTGGCACCCAATTGGTTTTTCTAATTTGTGGTCACATGGTGGATTTTTTACAGGTGGTTTTAAGGGCTTTATTTTTGCTCTTTCAATTGTAATTGCCTCATATCAGGGAATCGAAGTTATTGGAATCACTGCTGGCGAGGCGAAGGACCCACAGGTTACTGTTATTAAATCAATTAAATCTATTGTTGCTCGTATTCTGTTATTTTATATTGGTTCGATTTTCGTCATTGTCACAATCTATCCTTGGAATCAGTTGGCTAAAGTTGGCTCTCCATTCGTTGAAACGTTCTCGCGTGTGGGGATTTCCGCCGCTGCTGCAATCATCAACTTCGTACTTGTAACAGCTGCAATGTCAGGTTGCAATTCTGGAATATTTAGTTCAAGCCGTATGATTTATACACTTGGTTTAAAAAAAGAAATCAATGCAAAGTTTACAAAATTATCATCAAAAGGTGTACCGGTCTTGCCGGTTTTGACAATTTCTCTTGGAATTTTACTTGGCTTAATACTAAATGAAGTTTTACCTTATTTTGTTAAAAGTAGTTCTAATATTTTTGTCTTAGTCTATAGTTCAAGTGTTCTACCAGGAATGGTGCCATGGTTTGTAATCCTATTTAGCCAGTTAAAATTCCGCAAACTAAAAAAGAATGAATTAGCAAATCATCCTTTCAAGTTACCCTTATATCCATTTAGTAGTTATTTTGCTCTTTTTGCATTATTTCTAACTTTGTTATTTATGTTTTTCAATCCAGAAACTAGGATTTCAGTAATGGTTGGAGCACTCTTCTTGATTGTTATGTCAGTGATATTTTGGAAGACTCACCCTAATAATCAAAGTTAATTCTTCCCCCTTATACTGTAACAATGATTTTTAAATAAAAAGACTTTTTAATTCTGAAGATATTCTTCAAACTTAAAAAGTCTTTTTTAGTAAAGATATTTAAATTCGTTTTCCCATAAAAAACCTTGCTGCATTGTAATACCAATGTTTGAAACCAGTACTCTTAATTCCTCAGAATCAATTCCCTCAACCACAAGTTCTAGCTTAGCTTCATTCGCAACTAACTTCCAGAATTTAATTAATAGTATCAGCTCTTCTTGGTTTAACAGCCTAAGAGAAACTAGTGATAACTTTAACCTGCTAATTTGCGTAATATTTTCTAACACAAATGAAAGCGTATTAAGGCCCATTCCGATGTCATCAATTGCAACTTCATATTCCATTTCCCTTATCTTGCGTATACAACTTAGACTTGTACTTTTATCCACCCCTTTATCAGGAATCTGCTCTGTTATTTCTATCTTGATATTTTTTCTGAACTTTTTTAGGCTTTTCAAAAATAAATATGTCGAATTAAAGGAAAGCTGTTGAGGATTAATATTTATCCATAGTAGACACTGCGTATTTAGTTCCAAGAACTTTTGAATTTCTCTGTAGCTCCACGCCATTAACAATTCATTCCTGTTGTTGTTTTGACTCAGATACTCAAATTCAACTTCAGGAAACTTTTGATCTTTTTTCCTTCTTAGGAGTAACTCATATTCATTTATATTGCTATCATCACCATTTCTAATAATTGGCTGCAAGCAAAAAAATAAATTATTTAGCAAACTTTTGCTACATTCATTGTTTTTAATGTTCACTGGAGTAATACCTCCTTGTACCAAACTTTCCAAAGTAAGATATTCTTTTTTATAAATTATTTAGACATCTTTTGATAGAAAAATATAACCATTGAATCTATTTTTTATTAGGGTAGACCCAAAATTGAAATTATTTTGGGCCTACTTTCTCAATAATTCTTATAAATGCATATCGATTTGTAACAAAAAAATAATCATTTTTTACCACTTATTTGAGAAATCGCATTTAAATTCATTGAATATGCACACTATATTTTTAATTTTAAAGCTTGTTTGACATTCATAAAGTCCTATTCTATAGTAAAGTCATGTTAATTAGGGTCTACCCATAGTAGAATATGAATATCAGAAAAATACGAATATATTCATAATTATTTATTTGGGATGTTATTATATGAAATTTGGTTATGTACGAGTATCTACAAAAGATCAGAACTTAGCGCGACAAATTGAACAGCTTAAAAAAATTCCAGTAGAGAAAATTTTTTCGGAAAAAGAATCTGGAAAGAATATTAATAACCGCTCTGAACTTTTAAATTTATTAAAGTGTATTAAAAAAAATGATATTGTTTATGTTACAAGTCTAGATCGTCTTGGAAGAAATGCTGATGATTTAACAGAAATTATTCAGTATATTAAAAAAAAGAGCGCGTCACTGCAGAGTCTAGACTTACCTGACTTTTCAAATGTTCCAGACATAAATTTAAGAAATATGTTAACCGATATTTTAGTGACCGTGTTCAAATTTCAAGCTCAAAGTGAACGTGAAAAAATTAAGGAGCGCCAGAGAGAGGGAATTGCACTAGCAAAAAAACGGGACGTCCTTTATAGACGCCCCGTTCTATATGGTGCTAATTCACCAAACCCTCAGAAAAGAAAAATTTATTTTGCGATAAAAAAAGATCTCAGTAATGGACACTCCGTAGCAGAACTTGTCACCAAATACGGAATTAGTCATGGTACTGTGTACCGCATAAAAAAGGAAATCAGTAAGAGTGAGTAGCTCAAAAGAGGCTATCTTACAAGCTTAAATGTAGCTCTGAAGAAAATAGTTTCTTTCTGATAACTTACTCCTATTTTTCCATTAAAAGCATCAACTATATTCGCTGCCATTGAAAGACCTATCCCAAATCCTTTTTTCGCGCTGTTTCGTGACTTATCATTTCGATAGAATCGCTCAAAAAATTTGCTATAATTGATACTCTTGCCTTTAGCATAAGTATTACCTACCATTAAGGTTACTTTCTTAAGCTTTTTGTCAGGGACCCATGCCACACTTACTGTCCCCCCGTCATCGCAATACTTATTGGCATTATCCAGTAAAATATTGCAAAGCTCAAGGAAACTATTTTCTTCTGCATTTATCCTAAGACTAGGAGAAATAGTAATTTTCAGCTTTTTATTTTCTTGCGAAACAACAGACTTAAAACTATTTGTTGCATGTTCAAGTATCTCTGAAGCCTCAATCACCGATAAGTTTAGTCGCTGCTGTTCTTCTAAACGAGCTAATGAGATCAAATTATTTATCAGCTTTGTCAAACGATCAACCTGTTGTTCATTACTTATGGTCCATTCTGTTTGCCCCGTTGTCATTTCCTGCAGCTCATTATTGGCCTTGATTATTGACAATGGTGTTTTTAACTCATGTCCAGCATTTGTAACAAATTCCCGTTGTCGCTTATCTGCTAATACAATTGGCCTAATTGCTCGTTTGGACACAGCGATCAACATCAAAGTAAACAGAATTAGACTTGTTATTCCTAAAATCAGGCCAATCTTCATAATATTATTGGTGCTTTCCATAATTACAGATTGATCAAGGAAAACAATTGTTGTTCTCCCATTCTTTTTTTGAGTTTTATAAGCGTAGCTTGATACCTCAGATCGAACAGTACCAGACTTCTGCTTACTCTTAAACACTTGATAACCTAGGCTAGCTATGGTTTCTCTGGGTACACTGACAATATGAGAGTTATCTAAAGCTACTTGTTTACCTTCACTGTTGAATGAAACACTAAAATAGCGATATTGGTATAGGCTTTCCTGATTGAATGTTGGCCCAAAACGTTTTCTAACATTTTGAGTATTAATCTGTGCATCTATTTTTCCATTATTTTGCAGAAGTATTATGAGTACATTATTAATTTGCTGCTTTGCCCTATAATATGACACACCCACAATACTGCCCGTAAGTGTAACTAATACAATGAATAGTGCGACAGTCGACATATAGATAAAGCTATAGCGAATTTTTTGGATCATTTAGGATCCTCCTTACTATTATTAATAAGTTGGTAAGGTCCCCCTTTATTACCACAAATACCTACATGTGCGTTAACAGACTGCAGTTTCTGTCTTAAGTAGGAAATATAAATCCAAAGCATCTCTGAATCGATTTTTTCATTTTTGCCCCAAGTATGTTCAATTAATGTCTTGTTATCTAACTTTTTCTCAGAATTCAGAATGAGTATATTTAACAGTTTTGTTTCTTCTGCAGATAGGCTGATTGAGTTATAACTTTCCAATCTCTGCTCTGTCGTTATTAATGTTATATCTCCAAAATCTAGTGTATCTTCAGTGTAATTTTCATTTCTCCGTTCCAAGGACCTCAGCCGTGCAAGTAACTCTTTTAGAGAAAACGGCTTTGTTATATAATCATCAGCCCCCGCATCTAATCCTGTAACTTTGTCATCAACTTCTGCCATTGCAGTCAGCATGATAATGTATGTTTGATTCCCGGCAGCACGGATTTTTTGTACTGCTTCTATACCAGTCATTACAGGCATCATAACATCAAAAAGCATGGCATCATAAACCTCTGCCTCAGCCTTTTTTACAGCTTCTAAACCATTATACACTGGCACAACTTCATACCCTGTACTCTGCATAGCAGCTATTAAAACTCTTGATAATTCTTTTTCATCTTCAGCCAGTAATATTCGCATCATGTCACTCCCTAATCATACTCATGAATTACTTGCCTAATTGTTTGCATTTGCACATCACATGAGGCCAACTGATCTGCGCAGCGCTTCAGCTCATTGCCTATCTGCTCTGGGTTCTTAATATTGTGCTTATATTTTAATTCATGCTCCAAACTTGCCCAAGAATCCATAGCAATCGTTCTCAACTGAATCTCGGCATAATATTCACCAGGTTTTTTCTCATAAATATCTGGGTATGGGGTACTAACCTTTATAATCAAATGATAGCTTCTGTAACCATTAGGCTTTGATTTTGAAACATAATCCTTTTCTTTGATTACTCTACACCATTCCTGTGCTTTCAAAAGATCGACCAATTTATAGATATCATCAATAAAATTACATACGACTCTAATTCCAATTGCATCCTTGCAGTTGCCAAGTGCACTCTTAGGTGTCAGCGCCAAACCCTTTCTTTGGCACTTTTCAATCATGCTGTCTTCACATTTGACCCTCCCGATTAAATGCTCATACAACTTTCTTCCACCTTGTCCATCAATTTCGTGATTAAGTTCATCAATTTTATGCATAATTTCATCTTTTATTTCTGGAAGATATTTCCCATAAGTTCCGTATATTTCCATATTATTCAGTCCCTCAATTACTAATTTAATATTTTTAATACGTAAAATTAAGAATTGATTTTTTATATAGCACTATAATCCAAAGTAACACACAAATATTAAATAAGTATGGATAAAATTTGAAAAAGACTAATACTTATCACTTTTTCAAGATATTAAACTCTGCTGACTTAGTCTTAAAAAATAATTATTTCATACTTGCTGCCATTTTGATAGCTGTTGTAATGTCATGCGCACTCAATTGATATACTACGTTATTTTGCTGCCATGTAATCACTTGGTTGCGGCTACCATATGAATTAGCCACATCCGCTCTGATTGCTCCATATTGCGTAGGTGCTGGTAATCTATAAGACTCCAGCATATTTACAATATTCGTAGCTAAAGGCTTAGGATCCTGTTGATTAACTGCGGCCGCATGGACCGTTATCAACCACTTTCCTTCATGCCACGAAAGATATCTTTGTCCTGCTCCAGCATCTTCGTAACCTGTTATATTGTGACCTAAATCTATAGTAGGTAAACCATTCAAATCATCTTGACTCACATAATCGACTTGTGCACTTGCTTCACTTGAAGTACCATAAGATGTCTTTTTTAGCTGTACATATGGTATTTCGTTTGTTACTGCAGAATCATTAAATTGGCGTGCAACACTGCCAACGCTATAACTAATTGTATAATTAGCCTGATCTCCCTCATAACGAACATTTAATTTGTCACTCCCAGTTCCTAACCCATCGACAGTTGGCAAGATAACATTGCCCAGAGTTTTACGCAGCTGCTGGTTGAATGTATTTAACCGATTTGTTGAAGCAACACTGCTGCCACTGGATGCAGATGTCGAGTTAGACGTGCTCGAACCAGTTGTATTTTTAGCAGAAGATGAGGACTCAACGACAGCAGCAGAACTCTTTTTACTACTACTTTTTTGAGAAGAATTAGAACTCTTCTCCGCGGAAGTCTGCTCTGAACTTATTTTTTTACTGGAACTTGATGCTTGTTTTTGGTTCCCACATGCTGTCAATAGGCCTGCAGATAATAAAACCAATAATAAAATAGATTTCTTCTCTTTTTTCATGATAATTCCCCCAAATTTCATATTTCCCAATAATCTACCCTAATTATTTCGCGGCTTCCACCATTCTCTGAAATACTTTATTTGCACTCTCAACGCTATCAATTAACATTTCCGGATGAAATTGAACACCTAGAAAGAATTCAAAGTTAGAATCTTCAAATGCTTCTACTACCCCATCAGAAGTTGTCCCCGTAATCTGTAAACTTGCCGGCACAGATTTAACTAGCTGATGGTGAAATGAATTAACGATCACGCTATCCTTTTGTATAATTCTATTTAACAAAGAACTTCCTGTAATCTTTATCTTATGCGTTGGAACAGATGGACCTTGAAGTTGAAAATGACGTAACGTATGTTCATCACGATATGAAATATCCTGATACAGTGACCCTCCTCGGTAAACATTTATTATTTGCGCACCTCTATAAATACCTAATACCGGTATCTTTTTCTCTTCTGCCGCCTCAAGTAATGCAAACTCAAATTCATCCCTTTCTGGAAAAATTGCACCACATTTCTGCTGAATTTCTTCACCATAATTAAAAGGACTTACGTCTTGCCCTCCTGAAAGAATCAAGCCGTCTACTGCGTCAATAATTTGCTTAGCCGTTTCGGCAGGACTTGTTGGTAAAATTAGTGCAATTCCTCCATTGTTATTCACAGCTCTGATGTAATCATTATTTACATATGCGCGTCGATAACCTGGAAATATTCCCCCTTGGTCTTTAATAATACTTCCCGAAATACCAATAATTGGTTTTTTAGTCATACTTATCCTCCGATTAATTTCAATAAATCGTTCGTTTCATTATATGAATCTATACGTTCTAATTTCTATCAGTATAATTATACCAAAAAAAGATTGTCACAACACTTAACAGAATTTGCATTTATTCCAAATTAAAAAAGAAGAGCTCAGCAGCAATTATATTCTGCTCATTCTCTTCTTTATTAATTAAAATATACTCTCTTTTCTTAACACGCATATGGCGGATAGCTATAAAAATTATAAATTTTCTAACTTGTTTTTCTCTAGCTTAATCAGTTTTAATCTTTACGCTTCTTTGAAGACAAAAGGTCAAGTACCTCATTAAGACTCGGTGCCTTTGAGTCTTTTTCAGATATCTGCTCACGGTTATTTGGATCAATATGAATTGGCCAGTCAATATTCAACCCTGGATCTAAGGGAGATAATGCTACTCCTGCCATTCCTGGAGCCCATTCATTATCAAAAAAGTATAGATATTCAGTGTTGTCGTCAAGTGCTTGAAATCCATTGCACACCCCTTGAGGAACAAAGACTTGAATCCCTGGCGTGAGACGAACTGTCACAACCGCACCTATTGTCTTACTATTTGGTCTCGTATCTACATACGCACCCAAAGCAGAACCATAAGCAACAGTGACAAGTTTTGACATAGCCTCACCATGAAGCCCGCGAACCGCACCAAGCTGAGTTCTTGTTAAATTCACTTGGCTCCATGCAGAAACAGTGCTTGGTAGAATTTCAGAATAACTACTCTGACGGTAAAGTTCACGAACAGTTCCACGACCTTCAGTCACCATTTTTGCATTAATAATTTGTAAACCCTCAATTTGGGAGCCTACGGCAGATAAAGAATCAATTTGTACACTCAATTTCATACCTCCATATACAACATATTTTGTTAGTCTATTATTAAAAATGCTGCAAAGACTACATACTTTATAACAAATAAAAATAGTGCGTCTCGTTTTTCAGGAATAAAGCCGTAGCAATTCTTTATTCAGCAATCAAATTTTTAGACTTATTCTTTTTACAATTGAAGTCTACTACCTTATTCTTGAATCATCAATAAACTTATTCAAAATCAATAATAGACCATTGCTAAATTTAAACCAAAATTTTTCTGAAGAAATCTATAAAAAAAGAGCAGCAACACCCTACTTTTGTCGCAACTCTCGTAAGTTTTAATAATAGCGGTCTACCAAAAATTATAAATTTTCCAATTTATTTTTCTTTTCATTTTTTGCTAGGCAAACTGCAACTGCATAAATCGACCATGCCCAAACAATATGTCCGAAAAATTCTGAAAAATGTTCATCGAATGGTTGGTTCCAAGGTGCTGGCACAGTTCCCATTGCTGGCATAATAATTATATGGAATGCGATCCAAATCACAATACCATATGCAGCGCCCTGCCATAATGTTGTTTTCTTCCAATATTGTGCCAAGAAAATGAATAATGCCGCAAAAACAATTGAAAATGCAAAATGAATAATCAGTGCAACAAAATATACTTTTTGATCCGTAGAATAATAAACAAACGCATGAACAGCTTTTGAAGACATTCCGAATTGTTCTAATAAGTGCTGTGGTGGATTTGTGGCATTTCTAGCCAAAGTACGGGGAGGCAAAATATTCTCCCATCCAATTTTGACCATTCCTGAAATCATACCAGCTATAAAACCATACCATATACTCTTCCAAACAATTGTTTTAAAAGATATCTTTGGTTTTGATAAATTTAACATTAATTCTTCCCCCTTCTTACAGTTAATTATCATACTATTTGTGAATGATTTGTCAAATAGATCGTGTAATATAAGCTCCTAATATTGGGAATATAAATATATTAAAAAGAGAAATATTATATATTTGCTCATATTAACACATTCATAGTCAAATCCATGTCCATTAATTATTTAAAGCTAATCTAAACTATAAATTATATAAAACTTTTTTTAAATTTTACATGAATTTCCATTTGATAATCATAGAAAATCCCAATTAATTTCATCAATACTTACTTTAGATATATGTTTTTTATGCTAAAATGTCGTTGTAATTCTCCTAAAAATGGAAGGGTGATTAATGTGATTAAGAAATATGATAGTGAAAAAATGCTTCAACTCGTCGTTAAAATCTACAAAGCTTACGGTTTTTCATCTGCTGACAGCAAAAAAATTGCTCATACATTGATTTATACTGATATGCATGGAATTGAGTCACATGGAGTTCAGCGCATGACCATGTACGATAAATTCATTCAAAACGGTAAGATTAAAATCAATAGTACTCCTGAAATTGTAAAGGAAACTACTGTTAGTGCTGTCATTGACGCTCATTTTGGAATTGGTCAATTAAATGGGATCTACAGCATGAACCTTGCAATCAAAAAAGCCAAAGAACATGGAGTGGGCATTGTCACTACAAAGAAATCAAGCCATTATGGAATAGCCGGTTTCTATGCAAATATGGCTGCAGAACAAGGATTAATCGGAATGTCTTCAACAAATTCTCGTCCTGGAATGGTGCCGACCAATTCAACCCAACCATTTGTAGGAACTAACCCAATTGGGTTTGCAATGCCTGCTAAACCGCATAACTTTATACTTGATTTTGCGACTACTACTGTTCCACAAGGTAAAATTGAAGTCTATCGTAAATTAGGAAAAGATTTCCCTGAATTTTGGGTAGCCAAAGATGGGATCGACCCCATATATGATCATACCAATGATCAGGATTTAGACTTACTCCGTGTTCCAAAATCAAATGTTGGTTTAACCCCACTCGGTGGAGTTTCTGAACTGACAGGTGGTCATAAGGGATTTGGTTTAGGTATAATAGTAGAAATATTCACCTCGATTCTTTCACAAGGCGACATCTCATCTGAAATTGATGGCAGCAATCCTGAAGTTGGCCCATGTCAAAGTTTCATTGCAATTGACCCAGACATTTTTGGCAATAAAGAAGCGATTATTGCCCGCTTTTCTGATTATCTGCAAGAAATCCGCGAATTGCCTGCTGTTACCGGTCGCACAATCTATGTTCATGGTGATAAAGAACAAATTAGTTACCTTGATGCAAAAGAAAATGGAATCAAAATCGATGATGTTACAATTTCTGAAATTAAGTCAATTGCAACACGTCTAGGTGTTTCCTTTAAAGAGTATTTATCATAATTTGATAAAGGTATAGTCATTTACTAGTCGTATACAGTGGGGTTAAGCTATTATTTATATCTGTATATGTTTATAGTGAAGAAAAGTGCCCTCCTGTTTTTATATACGCTAAATAAGTAAAAGGGACTGGATCAAAAGTTAATTCTTGATCCAGTCCCTCTGTTTATTTCATATAAACCATCATATAGTTTCCAAGACATCTCAATTTGTTAATTCAATTATTCTGGAATCAATTTTGAAGCTGCTATTGCCAGTGCAACACCAATTCCAAGAGGCAAAAAAGCAGAATAATTCAGATGACTGATCTCAATGATCATCATCAAAGCCATCAGAGGTGCTTGTTGTGAAGCCGCCAATAGCGTACATGCTCCTAATAATGAACATTGCCAAATCGGAATAGCAATAAAAAAAGAATGAAAGATTATTCCTAAAACAGTTCCAATCACTGCTCCAATTGCAATTGAAGGAGTTAACGTTCCACCAGAAGCACCTGCTCGAATAGTGAATACTGTAATAATCGCCTTTGCCAAGGCACCAACGAGTAATAGCCAGATCATTTGCTGGTTAAAGGTATCAATAGACAATTGTGCTAGTGCACGCCCATTCCCCATAATCTGTGGAAATGATATAGCAGCTATCCCCGTTACTAATCCCAGTAGTGGTAATTGCCATAGAATACAATTTCCTTTTGCCTGGAACTTTCCAGCCCATTTGAAACTCCTACGGAAAATTGCACCTAGTATTCCACAAAGAGGTGCAACAATGAGCACAAATATTAAAAAAGTCAGTGAAAATTGTTGGTTACCAACTAAATAATACGGTCCGAAGCCTTTTACAATTGTACCAATAAGCATTGCAATTGAGGACATGATTAAACTTACTACAATCGCTTTTTTCGTTACCTTTTTAAGTAATATTTCCACACAAAAAAGCATTCCGGTGAAAGGGGCACTATAGATGCCGGCAAATCCTGCACCAGCAGCAGCAGCAATTAATAATTTGCTGTCATCTTCAGATAAGTCAAGCCGTAATCTATGCAATAGGCCATTCCAGCATTGTGCGAGCATCGCCCCAGCTTCACGCGGTGCTAGTTCTCGCCCAACTGAGCCGCCTGTTCCCACATAGAAGATCTGAGTCATTACATGTATTGCAGTTTGTACAGGAGGCATTTTCTCACCCGCTAGCCCTTTGGCGATAGTCACTGGCCTTTTGACTCTTGTTCTAATAATCCACCAAATAAATGCCGCAACTATTGCCCCAATAAAAACAGATAAGAGTCGATGTACTGGGAGTATCTCTAATGATGCCGGATTTCCTGCACTTTCCTGAAAGCTAAGAAATAATCTTTCAACTCCATCTAGCAAAAGGCTCAGCAATAGCGAACTAATTCCGACTATAATTCCAAGCATAATCGTAGAGAACAAAAGAACAAAATTACTTTTTTTTAAAAAGTTATTCACGCGATACACAACCTAACTGACATATAGTTTTATTATTATCACAATTTCAATTCCTAATTATAATAAACTATAAACTACATCTCAAATCTAACTTTTAGCCCAGTACAAATTTATATTTGTTACTTTTTTAATACTCACCCCAGTATTTTTGTGTTGTTGTCTTACCAACTCCAGGGTTAAAACTATTTGTTGGATCGTTCTTCTTATAATGTGCAACCAATGACGGTGCTGCCTTGTATAAATGCCCAACATTATGTTCTGCAGGATAAATTGCACCACGTTTATCCAATAATTTCAACATTTCTTCCTTTAATTCATGCGGATCCACACCAGGTTTTAGAATATAGTCCTGATGCATAACATGATCCAAAAAATGCCCATAATATAATTTATGTTCGATCTTATCTTCAATTTCCTTTGGCAATTTTTCAAACCAATCATATTCATTACGTCTCAATGCAACATCGATAGGTAAAATATCGGTAATTGTATCTTGAAAGACTTCTTGATAACGAATTGCGATCCCCGCTGTTACATAACGATGAAGTTCAGCCCTCTTCGTTTCCTTAGGAGTTGCTTCAAAATAGTCCCCTTCAGCCGTTTGAAAATAATCTTTTAAATATTCACGTGCCTCTTGGATACCAGCACCTTCCATTTTTAAGATAAGATAATGCTCATATTTTTCATGGAACTCTTCTAAACGTTTTGGTAACTGATTTGGAAATAACATTCCAAGTTTTTGCAGAACTCTATCTGGTAGATATGGTTTAATAAAATGAAAATGTCCTAATATTCTTTCAGCTGTTGCCTTTAAAGAAAACAAATATGGTAGGAAATCTGTTCCCAATCTATCAATAACAATCAGTGAATCTTTACCATACTTTTTTGCCAAAGTATACGCTTCACTGTGCATGTATTCCCCTGAAACTGGTAAGTTTTCAAAATTCTTCATGATATGACGTCTGAGATCTTCTAGTACACTAGGATGGTTTGTCCCAATATAAAAGACTTGTGATTCACCATCTTTAGGGAAGGTATCAAGGCGTACTGCAAAGGTAGCAACCTTGCCTGCAGAGCCTGAGACTTCATACAATTGATGCGGATCAGCATTATAACGTGCTGGTGTGTCAGCCTCAACATCACGTACACGTGCTTGATAATTTGGAATATGGCCATAATGCTCGGCCTTCTTCACGTTATCAACATCAAAATTACGCTGCTCTAAATTAGTCAGAATTTCTTCTGGTGTCGTTCCTAAATCAATCCCCAAATGATTGACTAAATGAAGTTCATCATTCTCGTCAATTCTTGCATACAATGACAATTCTGTATATGCAGGTCCGCGACGGATTAATGCGCCACCAGAATTATTGCTGACTCCCCCAACCACAGAAGCACCTAAAGTCGATGACCCAATCACTGAATGCGGCTCACGATTAATTGGTTTCAAAGCATTTTCCAATTTAAACAATGTTGTTCCAGGGAATGCTAACACTTGTTTCCCATGATTAATTAACTGCAAGTCCTTAATGCGATGTCCACTTACAACAACAACTTCACGATCATATCCATCTGCGGGTATAGATCCCTCTGTTAGACTTGTATTGGAAGCCTGCATAATGATGATGATATCATGTCGATGCAATATCGTTAGCACTTGCCAAAGCTCCACAAGATTAGCTGGAAAGACAACGGCCAACGCATCCCCCTTGCCAGAACGATATCCCTTTCGAAAACGTAGTGACTTAGCTTTATTTGTAATAACATGTTTTTTCCCGACAACTGCGTTTAATTCTTCAACTGTTGACATTTTTTCTCCCTTATCAAACAAAATTTATACTAATTACCTGTATTTTAATATCTGTGTAAAAAACATCTTATAGGATATATTATAAGTAAGTGTATAATCAAATTTAACAAATACTATAACTATATGTTATTAAAAAGGAGCAACATCTATATGAATATTCAAGATATCCAGTATTTTAGAAAACTGTATATACTAAAAAACTTCTCAAAAGTTGCCAAGTTCTATAACGTTAGTCAACCTGCAATCAGTAACTCCATTAAACGATTAGAAATATTGTTTGATGCCAAGCTGATGCTTCGCGAATCTTCACGTAAGGAACTTATTATCACACCCGCAGGGGAGCAGCTCTTCCGCCATTCAATTACGATTATTAATGAATTTGAAGCCGCAAAAAAAGAAATTATACGCCTTACTGCCAAAAATTTCAGCCTAGGACTAGCCTCTGTCATTGAGAATACATATTTTTATAAAATAGCTGAAAAGCTAAATAACAGGGGGTTGCTGAATCATATCAAAATTTACGAATCGGGATCTAACAGCCTCAAAAGATCTCTAAAAAATGGCAAAATTGATGCTGCTTTGATTGGTTCATTAAATACTGAGGAGTTCACTGAGACAACACAAAATGACTTAATTGTTCAAAACTTTGCTGTAAGTAGTTTTCATATCTTCGTGTCAAAAAAACATCCTCTAGCACAGAAGAAAGGTGTCCACTTTTCCGAGCTAAAAGGTGAAAACTTCATATTATTAAATCAAAACTTTGTTCATTTAAAAGTCGCACAGATTCTGTCCAAAGCAAATAAATTACAACTGCATGAAGTCCTAGAAACCAATAACGTAAGCTTTTTAATGAATATGGTCTCACAAAATATTGGCATCACAATACTCTCTGAAGCCGCGCAGAACAATTACCCTGATATTGTAAGTATTCCTTTGATGGATGAAGTCCAACCACAGTTAATCGCAAGTATTGCCTATCGACGCAACCATTATTTTACAAATGAGCAAAAAAAATTATTGGAATTCATTGCTAATGAATTAGGTACTGAAATCGTTATTCAATAAACATTCTTTCCAGTCAAAATTCTTTACCCATTTGGCAAACTACATCATAATTCACTATTTCTGCTTAGCTGTTGCAGACTCAGTGTATGTAAAAACATTCAAGTATTTATCAACATATGTTCCTAAGTAAACATCTTTGATTTCTAAATTCTTAGACGCTAGTTGTTCCCTGAGCCACTCAAGATCATGACCTGTCTCTTCCAATATGTCTTCGTTTACCTGGCCATCCAAAATTAGTGGATACTTGATTGCCTCATCGCCGTATTGTGTAATTGTTAATTGCCCATTTTGCTCAAGTACTGCTGATTTTACTTGCTTAATGTCTGAAATTCCCTCTGTACGCAAGCGAAATGTTAAATCATTGGCACTCATTCCATTTTTCAATGCAGTAGCAACAATCAACTTACCATTTTTAATCAAGGTCTGTGGTTTACCGTCAATTAACCACTTCATATACTTATTGTGCTTAGTAATAAATCTAAGAATTGCTACCAATAATGTCCATATTAGTAAAACCAAAATATATTGCAGTACAGTAACGCTTTCATTGTAAATCATTCCACCAACAATCCCACCTAAAACATAATTTTGCATCTGATCAAGAGCATTGATGGGAGCCAAATTACTTTTCCCAGACAAATTGATTTGTAAAATAATCGTCAGCAATCCTATTGCTAATTTAATTGTCACATCTGTATAAGATAACATTTTAGTTTTTCACCCTCACGTAATGAATTGTACGATTGATTAGAACTGACTTGGACAGAGTAAAACTGTTGCTGTCATCACTCACTTCTACTTTATAAAAATGCTGTTTAATTTTAATCAACATCCCGTTTGTAATATTAGTGGTATTTGCCCAAACTTGCTCTTTTCTTACATGCTTTTCCTTAGCAGCGCTCTGAACAACTCGAATTACCTGTGATTTCTGATTATACTCGTTTTTTACATTCTGCCACTCATTCACCTGACTTCCAATAACCAGAAATAACAGAAGCATCATTATAACAAATAAGTCACGATACTTTAATTCTGTGCGTTGTCTCCACCAAAGAGTTCCCATCACTATCGCAACGATTGCCACAACGACAATACTGATAAAATAAAAAATATTTTGCTGACTATTTTGCTGTATTAAGTAATCATAAGAATAAAAATTCATCGCAGATTTCCCTTTTCAATTATTAATACCTTTTCGGTGTCAAACTACACCTCTAATTACTATTAATTATACCAGTTATCATTTGTTCTAAGTTCAATTTTGCAAAGTTAGACAAAAAAATTCTAATCACCTTTTTACACATTATCTACCGTACTATAAAAATCTTTTCATTAAATATAATTTATGCTCATTATTTTAATCATCCGTTGAAAAAAGATGATTTTACATAGTCATTTCTCATTACATACAAAATAAAATTTATACTTCCAACCTCTTAATTTTCAGAAAAAGAACCCGATTAACCTTATAAGCGTTTAATAAAAAGGAGTGTTTAATTGGATGAAAATTAAAAAAAGTTTGGGAAGATTTGTCTGGAATTTGTTGGTGTGGTTCATTGTTGCCAATGCTCTTTTAATCATGCTTTTTTCATATCTCTCGACAAAAGCAATGCTGACCACGCGCAATGAGACCAGTCAGAAAGGTGCTGTTAACACCCTAGTTGAAAGCAATAATAATCTACATAGTTCAATAAACCAAGAACTAGAAAAAATAGCATCAACTTCCGTTTTTTCAAAATCAAATTATAATTCCAAAGACGTTCGCTATGCTTTAAAGATGGCTAAAAAAGGCAATGTCACAATGGAACAAATTGAATTTGGATCTACCAATGGAGAGACGATTACCTTTGTCAAATTACCGTCAGGCTTTGATCCACGTGAACGTCCTTGGTATAAGGGAGCCATCAAAAAAAAATGGAGATGTATTTTGGACAAGTCCCTATGAAGATGCTGGAACTGGTAAAATGCTGACTACAGCAGCAATTGCCGTGAAAGATAAACAGGGACAAATAATTGGTGTTTTAGGAATTGATCTATCATATGCTGGTGTTCAAAAGACCATTTCTGGCTTGAATATTGGGAGAACAGGTAGCGTAACATTGGTGTCTAAAAGTGGAACAATAATTGCCTCTCAAGGAAAATCTAAGAAGTATACTTTTAAAAGCGGTAAAAGTATTTCAAAAAATGTCGTATTAAAGCTATTAAAGCCGCAAAACAAAAACAGGGAACCTTAAAGGTTAAGAATAGTGATACCTCTCAAATCCTCTATAATAAAAAAGGGGGCGAATGGTCCTTTTCTGTTGTAGATAAAAATGACTTACAAACAGAATTGCATACCTTATTAATAATCTCAATTATTACTATGCTGGTATTCATACTTATCGTATCATTTTTCGCATTGTATGTTTCAAAATTCATTCGAGAAACTGTTGCAATATATACCCAGCATTTTGAAGCTTCAAGCAAGGGAAAATTCACAAAAATAAATGGTCCTGAAGAAAATGGAAAGCCATTCAGTGTTGTCCTCAATCCAAAAGAATTAGGGCGGAGATTTAGTAACCCGGACGAAAATGGACATGAATTTAATAAAATTAGTTTTCACTACAATAAGATGATCGATGCCGTGGGTAGAGTAATTGACAGCGTACAAAAAGAAATTGATACTGTTGCGGATAAGTCTGAATCATTATTATCCTTGTCACAGCAAACAAGCAAAGCAACAGAAGAAGTTGCACAGGCCATCACAGGCGTTGCCGAAGTTACTACTTCGCAGGCACAAGAGACCTCTGATAGTGTAAGTCAATTAAAAAATTTAATTACTATCATTAGTGACTTGGGAATTAAAACTAATCGCATGATGAAACATTCACAGAATTCGGGTAAGATGAACCAAGAAAATCTTGAACTCTCCAATCATGTTGCTGACAACTGGAAAGATGAATTGGCTAAAACAAGGGAACTTGGAGAGGGTATTAGAGACTTAAATAAACAAGTTCAAAATGTTAACAAGATTGTGTCTGTTATCAGTGGTATTACACAACAAACTAATTTACTAGCTTTAAATGCTTCAATTGAAGCTGCAAGCGCAGGTGAAGCTGGAAAAGGATTTGCCGTAGTTGCGACAGAAATTAGAAAGCTCTCCGATCAGAGCAAGACGTCAACTAAAGAGATTATTGATATTCTAGGAAAGATAAGAAATAATGCTGATGATATTGCTAATAAAATGAATGTTTCTATTGAAGGTGGAGAAAAACAAACCAAATTAATCGATCAAGCGATTACGTCTTCTAGAAATGTTTTCGACATAAATCAAGAATTAATTCTCGGAATCAAAGAACTTGAAGAAGCTGGTCAAAAAATTGAAAAAATTCAAGCTAAGATTCAGACAGATTTGGAAAATATTGCTGCTTCTACAGAGGAAAATTCAGCTGGTACAGAAGAAGTTTCAGCAAATTCAGAGGAAGTACAAGCATCAATGGAAGAATTTACTAATTACGTAGCTCAGCTGCAGGCATCTTCTGCTTCATTGAAAAAAGTCATCGAGAAATTTGACTTCAAAAAATAGTTTTATTACCACTTATTACAAGTATCATATTGTTTATCCTGAATAGAAAGAGGAGCCAAGTCAGAATTTAACTTTTGACTTGGCTCCTCTTTCTATTTCGAGTTAACATGTTTCCAGAGACCATAAAATATAGTTTATCACTTTTATTCCAATCAATAATGCCTGTTTCAAGCTCGACAGATTCTCCTTTTGATGAAATCAGGAACGGCTTTCCTTTTTTACGATTTTCAGATCACTCTGCCTTTCTTAAAACGGACTTTTCAATAATATAAGGAGGTTATTACCAATGACCAAACAATTTTTTCAGCCAGCTCTAATAAAAGTATATGTACTTTGTAGAACAAACTTCAAACAGATGTCTTAAGACTAGATTCTACCTGCAATGTGAATGCCAGTTGTAGAACTATCAAAAAACAATATCTAACAGCATGGTTACGGAGATTCAGTATTGAGATTAATTTATTCAAAAAAAGATTATTTCTTTTAACTACCTGGATGTTTACGTCTCCAATAATTCTATTGACTGTAAGATCCTGAAAGGGTTCAAAAACTAGTCTATTTTTAAAATTTTATTTACAAAGCTTTTTCTCAGCCTTTAATTTGTATTAATGTGCCAATCAACATATCATCTTCAGTTATTACTAATTGTTCTCTGATACTTTCAAACACAGTTCAACTGAAAATAGTGTCTGAACCCATACATTTCACTGCATTGCAACATCTTTCTGTTTTCATATGCCAAAAGTACCGCAGCAAGAAAATAAACACCTTTTCTTGTTGCGGTACACTTTTGAATGTATTTTTTTAATAGTTCAAACTTCAGTTATTAAATTACCTATTCCTCTTTTTCAAACTTAAAACTTGCTACGACATTTTTCAATGTATCAGCTGTCTTCCCTAGTTCTGCAATATGGTTAGTAAATTCTTCTATAGTCGCTTGAACCTCTTCTGAATTAGCCGAAACTTCTTCTGCACCGGCTGAATTTTCTTCCGTTGCTGCAGAAATATTTTCTAAGCTTTCCTCAATTTTAAGTTGGACCTGCGTAATTTTTCCACTTGCTTGTTCAATTTCCTGAATATCTTGAATTAATTCCTGATTTACACTGAATACATCTTTTGAAGAGCTAATAGCTTGGTTTAATAATTCTGTTTGTCGTTCTCCTCCGGCCACAGAATCATCCATTCTTTTGACCATTTCTTCAGAGTCTAATTGAATTCCACCTAAAATATCATCAATTTCCTTGGTGGCCTTTTTACTCTGATCGGAGAGCTTCCTTATTTCTGTTGCAACTACGGCAAATCCTTTTCCAGCTTCACCTGCACTTGCAGCTTCAATTGAAGCATTTAAAGCTAGTAAATTAGTTTGTTGTGAAATACTATTAATTACACTGATGATTTTATTAATATTTTTAACTTGTTGATTTAAATTACCAACACTATCTTCTAATTCTTGCATATTAGCTACTTCTTGTTGCCAACTCGTTATAACCTCATTAGAGATATCAAGATTTTTCTGATTCAATTTGCTTGAATTTGATGAACGTTCATTCATCTTTTTAACATTATCATGCAATGTCGTAATAACATCTGAAAGATTTCTGACTTGTTCTACACTACCTGAAGTTTCTTGAGCTTGTGACGTTGTAACTTGTGCAATCCCAGTAATGGCCTGAGCCACTTCTTCGGTGGCTCTATCGGTTTGCTGTGATAGTTCTAACAAAGAATCTGATTTATCGGCAACGACCTTGCTTTCACCTTGAATCTGAACAAATGATTTACCAACAGCATCTAGCATTTCATTATATTGATACGAAATTTGATTAAACTCTTGACCATCTTTATCGGGCTCACTCATTTTACGACCTAATTTAGCCGGCTGAAAATATAATTTCCAATTTTTCTTGTCACCAAAAGACTTAATCTTAACAAATTCTCCCTTGCTAGCCGCTTCAAAATGCTTAACATAAACTTCAATAGCTGCTTTAATTACTTTAGAAGAATAGATTGCGTATAATGTTGCAATTATTAACATAAGTATTACAACAATGATTGTAATAATAAGCAATGAATTCAATTCACTATTTAAATCATCGCCATCAACCACGGCAAAACTCCAATTATCACTATTTTTGTTTCCCTTATTGTAATATACTTTTCCAATCTTATCGATTTGCAAAGTTCCTTTGATAGCATCTGCCTTAGCAATCTTTTTAAAAATAGTTTGTCCTTTTATACTATTTCCTTGCTTAAATGTGTACTTCTTGGATTTCCCATTTGAAACAATCACGATGCCATTTTTATGAACCAACGTAACACTCCCAGTTCGTCCAATTTTCATTGCATCAATAGCTTGACTGATTCCGTCATAAGTCAAATCCAGTTCCAGTACACCTACCTGTCCGCTAGCATTCTTCAATGCGATTGCAGCCGTTGTTACAGTTTGACCAGTTTCTGCATCTTGATAAGGTGCTGTCCAAACGACTTTCCCAAATGAGGCGATAGCTTTTTTATACCACGGACGCGAACGCGGATCATAACCCTTGGGCATTTTTGATAAAGTAAGATAATCTCCCTTACTTGTTCCAAACCCACTATACTTAATCTGTGCATTAGCATTTTGCGAATCTGTTAATATTCGCTTAATATCACTATTGTTAAATGATTTACCATTAAAAGTTGCCCCTTTTGATAATCTAATTAATTCTTTTTGCGTGGAAACTTTGAAATTCTTATTACTATTTACCAAAGACTCAACAGCACTTTGCTGGCTAAACAGATTTCGTTGTGTTAATAATTTTGTCATTGAAATATAAAAACTTGCCATTAACACCAGAATAGTCAACAGTGTAACACTAAATACTATCTCACCAATAAGCCTACCTAAACTTTTTTTCATTTGACGCACCATCCCTTTATAAAACGTTTCAAAAGATATTATCGGAAAACTCCAAAAATGTTTAAGTGATTACAAGTATTAATTTACGTTCCAAATAGTAGTTATTTATATATACTAACTATTAGTATGTAACTAAATTGGTAAGATTTGAATACTAACGTGAAATTATGCAGACACAATATTTTCTTTGCAATATATAATTCGATAATTGGTGGAAAATATAGCTACTCTACTTGTGAGGCAAACTTATACATAATCTAAAAAAAGCCCTCCGAAGAGAGCTCTTTAAATCCATCAGTAAAATTGATAAATTTTATATACTAGCCAATTTTGCCCACCTTAATCAGCTAATAGACTCTAAAATTGATCAATCAATATCTGACGAATTTCATCTAGACTAGGCTGACGTGGATTAGCTGGTGTGCACTGATCGTTATAGACTAAGTCCACTAATTTATCCAGCGAAGCCTCAAATTTTTCCTTTGTAACACCGTTAGCTGATAATTTTGGTGTAACATCAACTGAAGCCATCAACTCCTCAATCTTTTGGCAAAGCTTTTCAACCAATTCAGCGTCATTTTTACCTTGAAGACCGATAAAACGTGCAATATCAGCATAGTCTTTTTGTCCGCTATAGACTTCATAGCGAGGGAAAGGTGTCCGTTTAACCTTACCGGCAACACCATTGAAACGAACAACATGCTGCATTGCAATAGAGATCGCTAACCCATGAGGTAATCCAAATTCACCACCAGTTTTGTGTGCCAATGAATGATTAATCCCTAAGAAAGCATTGGCAAACGACATTCCGGCTAAGCAAGCGGCGTAATGCATATTCTCACGAGCTTTTTCTCCTCCACGTGTTGGGTTTTTTGCATCAAATTTGTACGATTCGCTCAAGTTTTCAAAAACTAACTTGATTGCCTGCAATGCCCATGGACGAGTAAAGTCTGAGGCCATTACTGAAACATAGGATTCAAGTGCATGTGACAAAGTATCAAGTCCTGACCAAGCAACCGTACGTTTTGGAACTGTCATAACAAATTCTGGATCAACAATCGCAATTTGTGGTGTCAGCTCATAATCCGTTAATGGATATTTAACATGTGTATTATCATCAGTAATAACTGCATATGGTGTCACTTCGGAACCTGTACCAGAAGTTGTTGGAACAGCTACTAGCTTAGTATTCAATTGATGGTGGAACTTAACGATTCGCTTCCTGATATCAATAAACTTCTGCTGCAAGCGCGTAAAGAGTTCACTTACCTGATCGTAACTATCTAAGAATCCTTCAGGCTGGTCAAGAGAGTACTCGTAAATGAAACGCGCGATCTTAGCAGCATCCAAAGCCGAACCACCACCGATAGCAATGATAGTGTCTGGCCCAAATTGAGCCATCTGTTTTGCGATTTCAATTGTTTGGCCTAGCGTTGGATCAGGTCTAACTGTCCCATAAATCGAAGTCTTTACAGGTTCGTCGCGTAACGATAATTGTTCATAAAGCTTATCAACAAAGCCGAACTTTACCATTCCGGGATCAGCAACAACAAAGGCACGGTTGATATTTTCAACTTGATCTTGCAGATAGGAAACTGCATTTTTCTCATAGTATATTTTTTCTGGTAAACGGACCCATTGAGGTCGATTACGGCGTTTAGCAACAGTCTTTACATTTAATAAATCACTGGTCGATAAATTATGTGACAATGAATTTTTCCCCCATGATCCAGTTCCGAGTGTCATACTTGGGCGCAATGCATCAGAATAAACATCGCCTATCCCACCAAGTGAATCTGGTTGATTAACCAAGATTCGCGCAGCCTTGGTCTGATCTGCATAATCATTAATAAATGGATCCGACTGCGAACCAATTTGAATAGCCGCGTTATGACCGGCACCTTGATAATTGAGTAACTTGCTGACAATTTCGATCCCATCTTGACGATCTTTCGCTTTGTAAACTGACAGCAGCGGTGAAAGTTTTTCAGAAGAGAGTTTCTCACCGATATTCTTCGGATCAAGTTCAAACAACATAACGTCTTTATCTTCTGGCAAAACAACTCCCGATTGCTCTGCAATCCATCTAGCAGTTTTCCCAGCAACTGGTCCATTAACACCATGTCGATCGTTGAAAACAAAGTCGGCAACTTTTTGATAGTCCTTCTTAGGAACAATATAGGCACCTTTATCTTGCATCTTTTTCAACCAGTCATTATAAACAGGTGCTTCAACAACAACAGAGTTTTCAGTTGCACAAATCATTCCATTATCAAACCTTTTAGATAACAGCAAATCTTCGACCGCTCGATCCAAATCGGCCGTATGATCTACAAAGATTGCTCCATTTCCTGCACCCACACCCATTGAGGGATTTCCGGATTTCAATGCAGCATTAACCATCCCAGGACCACCAGTAGCTAAGATTGAAGCAATTTTCGGATTGCGAATCAAGGCTGTCGTATTGTCTAAACTTGGTACTTCAATCCACTGAACGATATTTTTAGGAGCACCCGCAGCGATTGCAGCATCATACAATATTTTAGCGGCATGAGCTGAACATTTTTGTGCTTGCGGATGGAAGGCAAAGATAATTGCATTTCGTGTCTTTAGAGCCAACAAAGTTTTGAACATTGCTGTTGATGTCGGATTGGTAGTAGGAACAATCCCAGCTAAAACACCCAGCGGGGCAGCAATTTTAACTTGACCGGCAACCTTATTCTCTCCAATAATACCTACTGTTTTTTCATTTTTAATAAGATTGTAAACATTTTCAGTTGCAAAACGATTTTTTGTATCCTTGTCTTCAACAACACCACGTTGAGTTTCATCAACAGCCTCATGTGCTAGCAACAAAGCTGCCTCGGAGCCTGCAAGGGCTGCAGCTGCTACAATTTTATCAACCTCAGCTTGAGTATAAGTAGCATAAGACTTCTCAGCAATCAAGGCTTTCTCAACCAAACTACCAGTATAAGCTTCTGCCTGTTCATATTGTTTCGCTTTTTCTTCAGGAGAAAGCGTTTTTTTAACTTTTTTAGTAATTGTCATGTGTTAATCCTCCCTAAATGTCAATTTTGCTTTAATCATTTGTGAAAATAATCACTATTTTGATACAAGTTAATAATACCGCTTTCACTTGTGAATTACAACACTTAATAAAAATAAAATCAAAACAAGCTTTATAATTTATAACAGCCTATAAATAAGCAATTATAAATGATCAAAAATTAATAATTGACAAAAAATTTAATAGTGTTACCATTTTGTGTGAATATAATCACATGTATGGAGGGAGATTTTGTTGATGAAAAAAGTATTATCGATCAATTCCGGTAGTTCATCGTTGAAAATCAGCTTGTTTGCAATGCCCACAGAACAGCGCTTAGCAAAAATTATGGTTGATTACTCAAATGAAACTAATCAACTAGTTACCATCACGTTACCGAATCATGAGTTAATTGCACAACACTATACAGGAAAAATTACACCTGTTGAACTCGCTTTAGATTTATTAAAGAAATACCAAATTATCACTACCTCGCAAGAAATTACTGCGATCGGCCACCGTATTGTTGCAGGTGGAGAACTTTTTCAACATTCAACAAAAATTACACCAGAGGTAATACAAAAATTAGAAAGCATCAACGAACTAGCCCCTCTCCATAACCCAGCAAACGTCGCTGGTATTTTGGACGCGGAACTAATACTACCAAATTGTCCTCAAATTGCTGTCTTTGATACTTCTTTTCATACTGATCTACCACCAGAAAACTTTTTGTATGCATTACCGCTTGAATACTACCGCAAATATAAAGTTAGAAAGTATGGTGCACATGGTACAAGTCACCGCTTTGTTGCACAACAAGCAGCAAAAATGCTGAAGTTACCATTAAATGAATTGAAATTGATTACATTACATCTAGGCTCTGGGGCTTCGGTAACAGCAATTAAAAATGGTAAAAGTCTTGATACTTCAATGGGTTTCTCTCCTCTAACAGGACTAATGATGAGTACTCGCTGCGGTGATGTTGATCCATCGGCCTTGGTTTATTTGCTGAAACATCACGCCTTTTCGAATATGGACGAATGCATGAAAGTTTTAAACCAGCATTCCGGTTTACTGGGTGTATCTGAAGTCAGCCGAGATATGCGCGAAATTGAACGTGAATCTCCAAGAAACCCACAAGCTGAACTGGCAATAAAAATGTTTGTAAAACGAATTTGCGATTATATCGGAGCATACTGGCTTGAATTGGGTGGTGCCGATGCTCTAGTCTTTACTGGGGGAATCGGTGAAAATGATAATCACGTGCGAGAATTGATTTGCAAGCGTCTAAATTGTTTGGGTATTAAATTTGAGTCAATACAGGATCAATACCATGACTCACCTTTTGATTTTGCAACCACTGATAGTCAGGCACGCTTATTGGTAATCCCAACAGATGAAGAACTGATGATTGCCAGAGACGCTTATGAACTGACTTCAACTAAACAATCATTCAGTAAATCCGCAGTTAATTATTAGCGTACTCACTAATAATCAAAATCTTCTACTTTCTGGAGAGGCTGTGACATAAGTCTCCATAATAAAGGCCGGTTTGGAAAAATCTTTGGTTTT
>NZ_JQAR01000010.1 GCF_001437155.1 Liquorilactobacillus mali | reverse complement strand
CAGAATTAGAACGAGTGTTTAGAAAAAGATGTGCCATTTATTGACATAGGAGCAAATGGATTAGGATGGAGTCCAGATAATAAATTTATGTATTATATAGATTCCGGGAAAAAGTTAATATATCAATTCAATTATAATCTACAAGAAGGAAAGTTAAGTGAGAAGAAGGTTATTATTAATTTTGAAAGTGAGGATGCCAATCCTGATGGAATGACTGTTGATGCAGATGGGATGCTGTGGATCTGTCATTGGGGAGGATACAAAATCTCAAGATGGGATCCCTACAAAAAAGAAAAAATAGGTGAAATAATTTTACCCGTAAAACAAATTACTTGTCCAACTTTCGTTGGAGAAGATTTTTCTAAAATGGTAATAACAACCGCACGTTATGGTTGTTCACGTGAAGAATTGAATAGTAATCCTGATGCTGGTAGCATTTTTATATTGGATATTGCGGGAGTTTCTGGGATTGAGCCTAATCTAGCTAATATGTAAAATATTTTGTAAAACAGTAATGCGGGTCTGGTCAAGTGTAGTTAAAAACTACTAGTCATTTAGAGATTGTTTCCATTCAGTTTCCAAGTGGCTTTTTTGTATACAAAAATAAAGAACTTCTATTTGCAGCCTTTCCAACAATTGATAGTAATAATCTATATTCCTTTTGAATAAAGTAAGTATTTACTTTAGAATAGAGAGTGTAAATCTAAGTAGAGAGGGGCAAGGTAGAATGAATGATCCAAAATTTAAATATCCAGATAAGGCATCTTATAAATTTGTAACAGATTATTTTTCATCTAAAGGAGTAGAAGCAGATGATATTGCATCTATTACTTACAACATTCAGCGCAACTATATTCCCAACCTGACACTCGAAGAAGTTCAAAAGGCTGTAGTTGATGTTTTGCATAAACGAGAAGTACTAAATAATGCTATGGTTGGTATCGTTTTGGACCAGTTTGCTTCTGACCATCGGTTGCCTGAGCCATTACAAAGTATTATTGAAAAAGATAGTGGAGTTTTTGGTGTTGACGAATTGATAGCAGAAGGTGGAATTTCGGGTATTTATGGTAAAATTGCTACAACTAATTTCGGGTATCTGGACAAAGAAAAGCATGGGATTCTCAAAGAATTGGACACACCAACAGATGGAAGCGTTAATACGTTTTTAGATGATATTATTGCCGCAGTGGCTGCGGCAGCTGGAGCAAAAATTGCACATGCACATGCTTAAGTACTGTTGAAAAACCTATTTTTTTAATGGCCTTAATCGACCATCTTCAATTTTGAAAAATGTTTATGCAGAAGAAATCAGTAAATGGTTTCAAGATATTGTTAATTTTAAAGACATTACTCGAGTCAATGTCTAATACGATGGAACTGTTAGAAGCACAATTTTGTTATCTGTCCTTAAGCAAAAAATTAGTTTTATAAGAGATTGTCATAGTATGCCGAGTGAAAAAAATTTTTTAGTCAAATATGTTTCTAAAAGGCTAGATCAAAATAAAGAGTACCCCTTAAAGCTAAAGTGGAAAATTTTAGCTTTAAGGGTATTTTTTATGACTAAGATCTTAAAAACACTATAAGTTACCTGTGGTAAAGTACGCACTATTACACTATGTTTGTATTTTTCTGTTAAATTCCATATTTTATTGACTTATGTCACACTTTCTTTTTTTCGATATGATCAAATATGGAGGTTACTTATGGTATGGTAAAAAGAAGATTTAGAAAGAAAAATTGCTGCTTATTATAATAAATTTCGAGAAAGACTTCAACAGAATATGGTTTTTTTAATAGTTTGTTTAGCTACGTTTTGTATGCGCTAACATTTAATTGTTGACGGTTCCTTTTTCATGCTATATAATTCCAGTGAAACGTTTCAATAAAATGTGAAAGGAGCTTTTTATGGTCAATAGAATCACAGAATTGCTTAGAAAAATGAGTATAGCTGAAAAAATTGCGCAGCTTTCACAGTTAAGTGCAGACTATTTTCAGGAAGACGGAGTCACACTCACAGGACCAACTGGAAAACAACAGGTAACTTCTGAAGAATTACATTCAGTGGGATCTGTTTTGGGAATTTCTGGAGCTGAGCGAGCGCGAAAGATTCAGAAAAATTACTTGCAGCATAGCAGATTAAAAATTCCCTTATTATTTATGGCTGATGTGGTACATGGATATAAGACAATTTTTCCCATTCCATTGGGACTTGCGAGTTCTTTTGATTCTGAATTAGTTGAAGAAACAGCAAAAATTGCAGCTAAAGAGTCGGCAAGTGCAGGTCTGCATGCGATTTTTGCACCGATGGTTGATTTAGTACGCGATCCTCGTTGGGGGCGTGTAATGGAGTCAAACGGTGAAGATCCATTCTTAAATGGTTCATTGGCTACTGCAAGCATCAAAGGTTTCCAAGGATGTGTCACAGATAGATTTGATGAAAATCATGTTGCAGCATGTGTGAAACATTTTGCTGCATATGGTGCAGCTGAAGGAGGTCGAGAATATAATACAGTAGATATGTCTGAATGGCAGTTTAGAGATCAATATCTTGAAGGCTATCAACGAGCGATTGAAACAGGTGCCCGATTAGTGATGACTTCCTTTAATACTTTGTTTGGAGTTCCCGCTACTGCTAATGAGCACTTGATGCGCACAATTCTTAGAAAAGAATTGAAGTTTGATGGAATTTTAATCTCTGATTGGAATGCGATTGGTGAGCTTAAAGAACATGGTGTAGCATCATCACAAACAGATGCTGCAGTGAAGGCCTTAAAAGCCGGAGTTGATATGGATATGATGTCATTCGCATATTTTGAACTTGCACAAAAGCTTGAAAAGGAAGGGCAAGTTCCACAAGAAATCATCAAATTACTTGATGAATCAGTTTATCGTGTTTTAAAGCTTAAAGAAGAATTGGGTTTGTTTGAAGATCCTTTCCGTGGAATGGATCTTTTGAAGGAAGAAGAAAACGTACTTACGGAAGACAACTTGAAAATTGCACAAAAAGCTGCTGAAGAATCCACAGTTTTATTAGAAAACAAGGATAACTTATTACCGTTGAAACCAGATACTAAGATTACTTTGTGCGGGCCATTAGTACGTGAAAGAGATTTGTTGGGTAGTTGGTCTTGGAAAGGCAATACTACTAAGAATGAAACAATTGCAGATGCATTACAGAATAAGTTTAAAGGTGTAACAGTTTTTGATGAAGATTTAGCCGAAGGTACCTTGGACTTAAATGTTTTAAAGCAAAAAACTGCAGATAGTGAAGTTGTGATTGTTGCATTGGGTCTGAAGAGTTATCAAAGTGGGGAAGCTACTAGTATGACCAAACCGCGTTTACCTAAGAAACAATTGAATTTTTTGAAAGCGCTTAACGAAACTGGTAAAAAAATTGTAACAATCATTATTACAGGCAGGCCTTTAGTTCTTACTGAAGTTTCTAAATTTTCAGATGCACTCTTGTTACCATGGTTTCCAGGAAGCAGGGGAGCAGAAGCGATAGCTAATATTATTACTGGAGAAGTTAATCCAAGCGGTAAATTACCGATGAGTTTTCCTAGAGATATCGGTCAGATTCCACTGTACTACAATAGTTTGCGCACAGGTCGACCTTTAACAGGCAGCGATAACTTGGATAAGGAAAATAAGTATTTGTCTAAGTACATTGATGAAGAAAATTCCCCCCTTTATTGTTTTGGCTATGGCCTAAGTTATGCTGATTTTAAAGTTAAAAAGGTGCAATTGGTAGATAAGCAAATAGCTAAAAATGGCGAATTAAATTTAAAGGTTGAAGTCGCTAATGAGTCACATATTGATGGACAGACAGTTATTCAGTGTTATACCCATCAATGTGTTGCTGAAACTGCGCAACCCGATAGAGAGTTGAAAATGTTTAAGAAGATTATGCTTAAGGCCAATGAAGCTAAAGTCATTGATATTTGTATTCCAGTAACTAGGTTAGCGTATACGCATCAGGATCTAACCAAAAAGGTTGATTGTGGAAATTATGTATTATACGTGGGTTTTGCTGCTGATACAAAGAGAAAAATTTCTTTTGAGATAATCTAAAATAGGGGAGAAAAGCGATGCATGAGATAAAGAGTAAAGATATTTCGTTCAGTTTACTTGATAATGGTGCTGTCGGAATTATTAAAGCAAAAGACACTATGGTTAACCAAGTTAAGGGCAATTCCTATGATGGTAGCCTAATGAATCTTTATTTGAGAATAACTGATGAGTATGGTAAGAACGATTATTTGGCACTCACAGGTCCAAAATCTAACAGTGCATTTTTTGTAGGTAAAAAAAATGCACTTTGGAAAGGAAAATTCCTTGATATTTCCTATGTTCTAACGCTTAATTTAATTGACAATATGTGGTTTTGGAATATCAGCTTAACAGGTATCACAAAGCATAAAGTTGATTTAACTTATGTGCAGGATTTGGGTTTAGGTGAAGAAGGGTTTGTAACCTCCAATGAAGCCTATTCTTCACAGTATATTGACAACTATGTGGTAAATGATGGAGAACGTATAACAGTATGTTCTCGGCAAAATCAGTCTCAAAATGGGAAATATCCTTATTTGCAGCAAGGTTCTCTAACCTCTCTAGCAAGCTATGCAACAGACGGATTTCAGTTTTATGGTACTGAGTATAAATTAACAGATATCCCTAAGGCTCTAATTGAAGAGCAATTACCATCATTTAATTATCAATATGAATTTACACTGACAGCACTCAGAACACCAATCTTTGAAGTTGGTAGTGAAGAAGTCACGCATGTCTTTTATGCAGCGTATGCTGATTCCAGAGAGAGTGCAAATAAATCGGTTTTTCTTGATTACAATGATATCGAAGAGAAATATCATATGATTAATAGCAGAGTTCAACATACTGAGAGAATTTTTTCTGACGACCAAACTAAATATTATCCATTAGCCGGAAAGGCTTTGACAACTGCTGAAGTTAATAAGCTTTATCCGCACAAAGAACAAGTTGAAGAGGATGAAGCTGGCGAATTGCTTTCTTTCTTTGACGATCGAGATAGACATATTGTTTTACCGGCAAAAGAGAAAAGACAAGAGCGAATGACAGGTAATATTATTATGGCTGGATCTTCTTTTAAACCAGGATCTCCAGTAATGGCGACAACACAATATATGTGCGGAATTTTTGAGTCCCAAACTGTTTTTGGAAACACCAACATGAATATATTGACAACCAACGTACGTAATTCTTTGAATTACTTTAAAAATAGTGGGACACGTATTTTGCTCAAGTTAAATGGAAAAAACAGATTATTGACAATGCCTTCACTTTTTACAATGAGTTTTAATGGAGCAGATTGGATTTATAAAATTGAAGATGATTTTCTTATTATCAGAGGTGAAGCTTCTGCAAGTACAGATCAGCTGAAACTTGAATTTACTTCTATGAAACAAAAAGAATATGATATTAAGATAATCACTCAACTTGAGCTTGCCACACTAGGAGAAGACGCGATAATTGATATTCAAGATACAAAGGTAAAAATAACACCAACAGGGGAAATAGCTGATAAACTACCAAATTTGAAATATACGGTATCTTACGAGAGTGATGATAAAAGCTCGCCTGATATAGGAATTGAAGAGAAGGATGAAGGGAAGTATCTGGTTACTGAATATCACCATTGTGCAAAATTAGGCGTGATTACTGGTCTCGATGGACAAGATGATAAAAATTTAATTATTGAAAATGAACGTGAGAAAAATGAGAAATTTATCATGAATTTCGTTCAAAATATAGATTTAGAGCAATCCAAAAATATAATGTCAGAATATTTACAACCCACGGAATTAATCATCAAATGGTATGCTCATGATGCATTGGTGCACCTTATGTCACCACATGGGCTTGAACAGTATGGAGGTGCAGCGTGGGGGACAAGAGATGTCTCTCAAGGACCTACAGAATTATTCTTGGCTTTGGGGTATAACGAACCAGTACGCGAGATTATTAGAATTATGTACGAGCATCAGTTCATCGAAAATGGGAACTGGCCACAATGGTTTATGTTTGATGAATATGCAGAACAATTTGCATCAGAAAGCCATGGAGACATTATTGTATGGCCTCTAAAAGTTGTTGCTGAGTACCTCAAGGTGTCCCATGATACGGAAATTTTAAACGAGCCCTTAAGGTACATGTCACTTAAAGACAAAAAATTCACTCTAAAAAAAGAAAAGCTGATAGATCATATTAAGCGACAAATTGACTATATAAAAAGTCATTTTTTACCACATACTTTTGTTTCTGCTTATGGAGATGGCGACTGGGATGATACTTTGCAGCCTGCAAACAATGAGCAAAAAAAGACAATGGCAAGTACTTGGACGCAGGAATTAACAATTGAAACACTTGAATTGATATCCAAAGTAATAGTGGATTTTGATAGAGAATTCTCACAGGATTTGCTCAGCTTAAAGGAAAAAATGAACGTGGACTTTAGAAAGTACTTTATGAAGGACAGTGTTTTACCTGGATTTATTAATATGGATGCTGAGAATAAACCACATTATATTATTCATCCAAAAGATAAAATCACGAATATAAAGTATAGATTATTACCTTTACAACAAGGTATTCTTAGCAATATTTTTGATGAGCAGGAAACGCAGAGGGTGCTTTCGATAATTAAAGAAAATTTACTTTTTCCTGATGGTGTGAGACTAATGGATCGTCCAGCAACGTATCAAGGAGGTATTAGTGAAATTTTCAAAAGAGCGGAACAATCTGCCTTTTTTGGAAGGGAGACAGGTTTGTTGTATGTACATGCCCATATTAGGTATGCTGAGGCACTTATTGACAGCGGATATTTAGAGAAAGCATGGGAGGCGCTTTTGCAAATCAATCCCATTTCTCTAAAGAAGAGAGTTTCAAATGCTGTTTTAAGACAAGCTAACACGTATTTCTCAAGTTCTGATGCTGAGTTCTATGATCGCTATCAAGCACAACAAAATTTTGAAGAGTTGAAAAAGGGCAAAATTCCAGTTAAGGGTGGTTGGCGTCTGTATAGTAGTGGTCCGGGGATTTATATAGCGGCAATAAAAAAACTACTTGTTCATAAAAAGGTTTAACTTAAATAAAAAATAATTTATGCTCTAAACTTATAATAATAATACCTTTAAAACGGTATTGTAATCGCTACCAAAACGTATATAATGATTATAGAAACGTTTCAAAAAAGGGGGACTTAACAGTGAAAAATGTAAAAAGAACAGTTTTAATGGTTATAAGTTTGTTGGCACTATTCTTATTCTTAACAGGATGTGGTAATAGTAATGCTGCTTCAAAAAAAACATTAACATTTTGGTATGCAGGTGATGGAGACACAGCGGTTAAACCAATTATTAAAAAATTTACTAAGGAAACGGGTATTTCAGTTAAAATTCAAAGTATTCCTTGGAGCCAATATAATGATAAGTTGTTGACAGCCGCTTCATCAAAAAATGGCCCAGATGTATTGTTAATGGGGACGACACAGATGGCAAATTTTGTCAGCTCGAAGTCACTGTTGGATATTTCTAAATATGTAAAAAATGATAAAGCTTTGAATCCAAATAATTTCTTTAGTGGATCAGAAAATACTACCAAGTTTAGTGGGAAATATTATGCTGTCCCTTGGTATGTTGAAACACGGGTGCTCTATTACAGAAAGGATATTCTTAAAAGTGTAGGTTATGATCATGCACCGAGGACGTGGAGCGAACTTTATGAAGTTGCGTCAAAGCTTTCAAAACGAGGGAAAAATATGTACGGTTTTAATGTTGATGGTAGCGAACCTACTTTTGGGTTCATGTTTGCACGTCAAAATGGAGCACAGTTGGTAAAAAATGGGAAAACACAATTCAATAGCTCGGAAATGGTGAGCTCATTAGAATACTTAAATAAGTTTATTCAAAACGGAGTATCACCTAAACAAGATCAAAAATTGACTATTGCCCAGTCATTTGGTGGGAAAGCACCAATTCCAATGTTTATATCGGGACCATGGATGTTGTCAACTATTAAGGAGGAGGCTGGATTAAAGGATAGTCAGTGGGCTGTTGCAGAGTTACCAAAGGGAAAAGCAAATAATATGTCGGTCACCGGTGGGGGCAATATAGCCGTCTTTCAGTACAGCAAGAATAAAACAAATGCTGTCAAACTCTTGAAGTTTCTTTCTAAACGAGAGAACCAGCTGACGTACTACAAGAATAGTAATTCAATGCCTACATTAAAATCTGCATGGACAGATAGTTCACTTAAAAGTGAAAAAATTCAAGTTTTTAGAAAACAGTTGAATAATTCTGAAGCAATGCCAGCACTGAAACAGTGGGAAGAAATTGGTCAAAATTATTTGAAAGTATGGGAACCAATAGCTTTGAAGAATAATAACATTAAAGAGGCAATGGATAAGTTTAATAAAGAAACACAGCAATTGATTGATAAATAGGATTTAGAGCCATGTCGATTATGTTGATAAGGCCTATCGTAAGGGAGGTAGTAAGATGCACAGCAGTTTTTTGAAAAAAATTGTTCCATACACATTTGTTTTTCCCGCGCTGCTTCTTTTGGCAATCTTCTCACTTATTCCAATTGTCATAGCTTTACTAATTAGCTTTACGGGTTTAGACATTACCGGATTAGGTGACTGGTCACAAATTAAGTTTATAGGATTTTCAAATTATTTACAGTTGTTCCAAGATAGTGCATTTCTGCAATCAATCATGAATACAGTAGTTTATGTTTTGGTTGGAGTTCCACTGGTAATCGTTATCTCGTTGACAATTGCCATTTTAATTAATAGTGGTAGAAATGGTTTTTTCAAAATGATGCGACTTGTTTTTTATACACCCTCAATAACAAATACCGTTGCTATTGCTGTCGTATGGACATATCTTTATAATCCAAGTCTTGGATTGTTTAATACTTTATTAGCTAAAGTAGGAGTTGGTCCAATTGGATGGTTGACAGACCCCAATGTTGCTAAATTCTCTCTAATTATTCTAGCTGTTTGGAAAGCAGTTGGACTTAACATGTTGATTTTTCTAGCTGCTTTGCAAGGAGTACCACGTTCTTTATATGAAGCAGCTGAACTAGATGGGGCAAATTACTGGGAACAGACGCGGCATATAACATTGCCCTCACTTAAATTTTCTATCTTTTTTGTAACAGTAACAACATTGATTGGATGGTTTCAGTTCTTTGATGAACCATTTATTATGACAAAGGGAGGACCACTAAACAGTACTAACTCTGTTGCCCTTTTTGTTTACCAAAATGGTTTCCAAAATAGTAATTTTGGATATGCTGCTGCGGGTTCTTTTGTAATGTTTGTGGCCATCATTGTGGCAACATTAATCCAGTTTAAGTTACAAGAAAAACAGCGTGGGGAATAAGGGGGGAAAACAGAATGGATACAGGAATGCAAGATATAAGCAAAACTTCTAAGATACTTGTTGGCATTGTATTGATGATACTTGGTTTTTTAATGATTCTTCCTTTCCTTTGGATGTTCTTGTCATCATTCAAAACTAGTACAGAAATTTCATTATCACAGAGCTTTTGGCCAAAACATTGGACAATAGACAATTATGAAAATCTTTTTACGAATGGAAGCTTTGGTATTTATATTAAGAATACCTTGATTATTACTATGGCCTCATTTATAGGTTTGTTTTTAAATGCTATGGCAGGATACGGTTTTGCTAAATTTGATTTTAAAGGTAGAAAATTTTTATTCATGGCAGTCTTAGCTACCATGATGATTCCTGGACAAGTGACCATGATTCCCGTTTATTTGATACTTAATCAGATGCAATTAACTAATACTTTATTAGGAATAGTTTTGCCGGGGTTAGTTGGGGCATTTGGAATTTTCTTATTTCGCCAGTTCATGTCTAATATCCCAGATTCAATTGTTGAAGCAGCAAGACTAGATGGAGCAGGAGAATGGTATATATTTTTTCACTTGATTTTACCAATTTCTAAGCCAGTATTGGCGGTACAAGGAATATTGACCTTTATTGGCGGCTGGAATGCCTTTTTGTGGCCATTGATTATTGCAAATGATCAGAAGTACTATACGTTATCAGTAGGATTACAATTGCTGCAAGGACAGCACACTTCGGATTATGGGTTGCAAATGGCTGGTTCTTCTTTTATGGTTATTCCTATAGTAATAATTTTTGTGATTTTTCAAAAATATATTTTGCAAGGATTTAATATTCAAATGGACAAATAATAAGTAAGGAAGAAAATATTATGGCTGGTATTAAAGAAATAGCTAAAAAGGCTGGAGTTTCGATTTCAACAGTGTCATATGCCCTAAATAATAGTAACAAAATTACTAAGGAAACACGCGAAAAAATTTTAAAAATAGCTGAAGAGCTCCACTATACACCAAATTTAGCGGGACGGAGTTTAAAAAGGCAAAAAACGAAGTTGGTTGAAATGTATGTTCCAGACTTTGGTGGTTATTTCTATGGTCATCTATTAGCAGGAGTCGCAGAAGTCTTAAAAAGTAAGGGATACGAACTAATTGTTTCGTCTGGTGGAAGACAAGCGCGATCATTTATTTCACAAGGTTTAGTTGATGGTGCTATTATCCTCGATCCAACCTTCCCAGATAATGAAATTGAGGAGTTATCTAGGACTGGTAACAAGTTGGTATTAATGGACCGGAAACTAAGTATATCATCAGTAAGTCATGTCCTTTTAGATAATAAAAAAGGGGTAAAGGAAGCGGTCGATGCTTTAGTTGAGACGAAAACTGAGATGTTTGCTGTTTTAACAGGACCAAATACATCATATGATGGAAAGAAGAGACTTGAAGCGGCTTTGAATGAATTTCAAGCTAAGGGTAATCAGACTGTGGTCGTAATTCCAAGCGATTTTACAATTGAAGGTGGAAAGAAGGCAGCAGACGAAATTGTTAAAATAAAAAGACAAAGTATTGGGGTTTTTGCACTGAATGATGAAATGGCAATTGGATTGTATGAGGGACTGAAGAAATATAATATTGTCCCAGGAAAGAATATTAAAATAGTTGGATACGACAACGATCTTATAGGAAAATATGTCACTCCACAGCTTGCAACTGTTGACTACTCAAAGCATCAATGGGGGAAAAAGGCAGCAGAAGTGCTCTTAGACATGATAGAAAATGAATCTATTAGAAATGAAGTTGTTACAACCAAGTTAATTAGTAGAGGGTCTCTAAAAAAATAAAATTTGGAGGAAAATCTGAAAATGCTGTCACACATTGATTTTTATTCTAACTGTTTGAAGATGAAGACAGGAATTAACGTTTTGTTACCCGATGAACCTCAGGGGCCCTTAACAGTTCTTGTTTTACTGCATGGCCTCGGAGATGATGAGAGTAGTTGGGTTACACAAACACCACTTGAGCGGTATGTTGGACAAGAATCTTTGGCGGTAATTATCCCAAGGGCCGAGAGAAGTTACTATCAGAACGGGCTAGCAGGTCAAAAATATTTCGATTACATCTGTATAGAGTTACTTGCCAAATGTCGTGGATGGTTTAATTTGAGCAGAGATATGGAGCACACCTTTATTGGAGGGCTATCTATGGGAGGCTTTGGTGCGGCAAAAGCAGTATTATTACATCCAGAAATATATAAGAGTGCTTTTCTTATTTCTGCTTCTTTGAATATGCTCCAAAGCTGGGAACGAAACAAAGAACGTGAGATGTGGTATAAGACTTTATTCGGGTCGCTTCAAAAACTGAAAAATTCTGAGAATGACTTATTTAGTCTGATTGAAAATGGGGATAAAACAACCATTAAACCATATATCTGGCAATTATGTGGTCGAGATGATCCATTTTATCAAGAAAATTATTCCTTTAGTAAACACCTTAAGGAAAATGGCTACAAAAATTTGTTTGTAGAAGTTGAAGGAAACCATTCTTGGGAAGTTTGGGATAAGGCAATTATTAAAGTGATTGCAGAGATCAGAGAATTAATTTCTGAGCCAGAATAATTAAGATAGAGGGTGTTAAAAAGTGGTAGAAATAAAGTTAGAACATATTTCAAAAAAATATACAGGGGCCAAAGATTATTCGGTAAAAAACTTTAACCTAAATGTAAAGGACAAAGAGTTCATTGTTTTTGTTGGACCATCTGGTTGTGGAAAATCAACGACCTTGAGGATGATTGCAGGGCTTGAGGGAATTACACAAGGCAACTTATATATAGACGAAAAGATGGTGAATGATGAAGCACCTAAGGATCGAGATATTGCGATGGTTTTCCAAAATTATGCTCTTTATCCGCACATGACAGTTTTTGATAATATGGCTTTTGGATTGAAATTAAGAAAATATGATCGAATAGAAATAGAAAAAAGAGTTCAAAATGCTGCAAAGATTTTAGGATTGACAGATTTTTTGAAACGTAAGCCAGCTGCATTATCAGGAGGACAGCGTCAGAGGGTAGCACTAGGACGAGCAATAGTCCGAGATGCACCTATTTTTCTGATGGATGAACCTTTATCAAACTTGGATGCTAAATTACGTATTTCAATGCGTGCTGAAATTGCAAAACTCCATAGAAGTTTACAGACAACAACGATTTATGTCACTCATGATCAGACAGAGGCAATGACAATGGCTGATAGGATAGTAGTGATGCGTGATGGTGAAATTCAGCAGGTAGGGACACCAAAAGAAGTTTATCAAAAACCAGTAAATGTTTTTGTGGCAGACTTTATAGGTGCTCCGGCAACTAACTTTTTTAATGTTATTCTGCAGGATGGTCACATTAAAACTGAAGAGAAAAATTTTAACTTAGCTGTACCTGAAGGTGTTTATAAAATACTGAAACAAAAAGGTTATGAAGGTGAAAAACTCATTTTAGGAGTAAGACCTGAACATATTCACACTGAACAGGCTTTTATTGAGACTTTTCCAAATGCAACCGTTAAAGCTAAAGTGGTAGTTTCTGAATTATTGGGTTCTGAATCCATTTTATATACGAAAGTCGGTGAAAATGAATTCGTTTCCAAAGTGGATGCACGTGATTATCTAGATCCTGGTCAGACTGTAGAGTTAGGCTTTGACTTGAATAATTCACATTTTTTTGATTCACAAACTCAAAAAAGCATACTTTAGTTTAATACAAGAATTTGATTAATATCATAAGATGAATCATTAAAGGCCAATTCGGTTATTAAAAATAATTAAGCTCTCTTCGGAGGGCTTTTTGTTTTGTGTTCAGTTTTGTAATTTTTTCCTTCTTTTATCATACGACTCATTCAATCTACAAAAGTAATTGTCTAAATAGAACATTTTTGTCCAAATGGATTACTGAAAACTGTGAAGGGGACTTAAACTTCAAGGGATACTTTGGAAGTTAGGGGAGAAATTAATGAAGAAAAATTGGTTGCAAATACTATTTCATTTTGCTAAGGAGCATAAATTTTTATTTATTTGGTCCATCCTTTTTTCAGTTCTAAGTGTTTTTGCTGGAATTGTTCCCTATGTAATTGGTGCACGGTTAATAGCAATGATAGTTATGAAACAAAAAAGTTACCAGGAATTTATCGCACTTTTTGGATTAATGCTGCTTGCATTTGTGTTAAAAACGATTTTTTATGGAATTTCAACGAAACTTTCACATCATGCCGCATATAATACCTTAAATAATCTGCGAAATGCTATTACAAATAGACTAATGCTGACTTCTTTGGGAATAGTCAAACACTTTTCGGCTGGTAGTATTAAAAACGCAATTCTTGACCGTACAGAGGAAGTCGAAATTCCGTTAGCACACATGATCCCTGAACTTTCGGCCAATATACTTTTAATTATCGTAACAGTAATTTATTTGTTTATATTAGATTTTCGTTTGGCACTCTCGGCTTTATTAACCATTCCATTAGCTAGTATCCCTTTATTTTTATTAATGAGAAACTTTGAAGCAAAATATCAGGCATACATGCAAGCTAACAATGAAGTTAACAATGTTATGGTGGAATATATTGAAGGAATCGAAGTCATTAAGACATTCAATCAGACAGGTTCTTCTTTCAGAAAGTTTTCGAGCGCTGTCACAGGATTTAAAGACTATACTCTTGACTGGTTAAGAACTGCATGGAAAACACAAAATTTAGTTTTTGCATTACTACCATTTACTCTTCTAGGTGTCTTACCTGTCGGAATTTGGTTATATCTGGATGGAAGCCTGAATTTGAATCAGTTATTGTTGGGACTATCACTAGCAATTGGATTAAGTAGTCCGTTGAATAAGCTTTCTTTATTTGCAAATGATTTTAGTGCCATGAAGCAAAGTGTTATTGATACGCAGAGGTTTTTAGAACTACCGGTGCTTGTCTTTAATAAAAAAGAAATTGGTCAAGTTATTGATAACAGTGTCGAAGTTGCTAACGTTGATTTTAGTTATACCTCAAGCACCCCTGTCTTAACTGGAATTAATCTAAAAATTCCAAATAATAGTTTTTGTGCCATTGTGGGGCCTTCCGGAAGTGGAAAATCAACTCTGCTTCAGTTGTTGACTAGATTTTGGGATATTCAAACAGGAAGCATCATGATTGGTAATGTTGCATTGCAGGACTTAACGCTCCATCAACTTAACAGCATCATTAGCTATGTTACACAGGATAGTTTTATTTTTAAAGGAACAATTGCTGATAATATTAGAATGGGAAATCCGAATGCGACTGAAAAAGAAGTTAGAGCAGCGGCACGAGCAGCACGCTGCATGGACTTTATTAATAAGTTACCACAAGGCTTTCAGACTGAAATTTCTTTTGGTAACGGGCAGCTTTCTGGGGGACAGCAACAACGGCTCTCTATTGCACGTGCAATTTTAAAGGATGCTCCCATCATTATTTTAGATGAACCTACTGCAAGTATTGATCTTGAAAATGAACAACAGATTCAAGAGTCATTATTAAAATTAACAAAAAATAAGACGGTAATCATGGTAGCGCATCGATTAGGTACAATCAAAAATGCAGATCAGATTATAGTTTTAGATACTGGAAAAATTGTTGGGCATGGAAAGCATGCAGAGTTATTGGAAAGCTGTCCAACTTATCAGCGGTTATGGGCTTCCTATACTCAAACTGAAGGATGGCACATTGACAATCACTAGGAGGGAAAAGTATGTTTAATACTATTAAAGGTATCATGCAATGGAGCAGTGGTTACAAGAAACAATTGTATCGTGGTTTCTTGTACTCTTTCATCGCTTCAATGTTTGCAGCTATTCCTTTTTGGATAGCCGCGCATGCAGTAATTTCAACCTACGAAAATAAAGATGTTTCACCAGCCAAGACTGCATTTTCTTTATTTTGTGTACTTGCACTATGTTGTGGGTTAAGATTTTTATTTCTATATCTAAAAGCTAAATCACAAGAAAGCATTGGATTTCAAATTGCCGCAAAATCAAGGCTTGAAATTGCGCAAAGATTGAAGAAAACTTCTATGGGATATTTTAGTAAAAATAATATTGGTAGCCTGCTGAACGCGGTTACAACTGAATTGTCAATGCTCGAACTACAAAGCACGAAGATGATTGATTTAATTATAAATGGTTATATTAATTTTTTCGTGATGAGTCTATTCATGTTTGTGGTTGATATGCGTATTGGAATCGTCGTCTTCATTGCACTTATTTTAGGAACGGTAATAATAGAATTGATCAATAAAAGAAGTCGAGAAAATTCACAGGTATCTAATCAGGTTCAGACAAGAATGTCAAACAGTGTAGTTGAATTTGTTAAAGGAATTAATGTTGCCAAAACATATGGGCAAGAAAGTACAGTTTTGGATAGTTTAAAATCTGTTTTTAAACAAAGCAAACAAATCCGTTTAAAGATACAGTCTAAGTTTGCTTTTTTCAATTGTTTATTGTTACTGCTGTTAGATATTGCTACTGTTGCCGTTATGGCAATTTGTGTAGCCAATCAGCAAAGTGGTCGACTATCATTGGACTTTTTTGTGACATTGATGTTTTTTGCTTATATTCTTTTTAATGGTATTAAGGAAATGACAGATGCTACACATATTTTAGGTGCAATTGATAACAATCTGCATCACTTACAGCAATTGGAAAAAATGCCATTACTTGATACGGATGGCTCAGATATGAATCTCAAAAACTTTGAAATTGAATTCAAGCATGTTACTTTTGGATATGATAAAGGCAAGCCAGAAGTATTGCATGATATTTCACTTACTATTCCAGAGAATAAGACTACAGCAATTATTGGGCCTTCGGGTAGTGGGAAAAGTACTCTTTGTAAGATGATTGCACGCTTCTATGATTGTGATGAAGGACAAATCTTTATAGGGGGACATGAAGTAAAAGAATTCTCGTATAGTAGTTTGATAAAGAATATAAGTATCGTTTTTCAAAAGCCGTACTTGTTTCATGATACGATTAAAAATAATCTTCTATTCGGTAAGAAAAATGCAACTATGGCCGAAATAGTAGATGCAAGTAAAAAGGCATGTTGTCATGATTTTATTATGCAATTGCCCCAACAATATGACACGGTACTTGATGAGGGTGGTAATTCGTTATCGGGAGGACAGAAACAGCGCTTATCTATAGCTAGAGCTATTTTGAAAGATGCACCGATCATTATTTTAGATGAAGCAATGGCCAGTATTGATCCTGAAAATGAGCAGGTTTTACAAAGGGCTATCACTTCTTTGGTTGCGCATAAAACAATTATAACAATCGCTCATCGATTGGCGACTATTCAAAATGCAGATCAGATCGTAGTTTTGGATGCAGGAAAAATAGTCCAAAAAGGGAAGCATCAGCAACTGATGAAACAGCCTGGAATTTATCGTGATTTTGTCGAAATCAAGGAGAAAGCAAAAGAGTGGCAGCTATAAAAAGGGTAAGGTAAAAGGTTGGTGATGATAAATGAAAGAGCAAATAGGATGGAAGAAAGATGAACATGAAGAAACCAAGACACTGTCTCTTGTTAATAAGGAGGATGTATTACAAACAGATTATCTTACTCTTTTTGAGGGAGTTTCAATCTTCTTTCATCAATATAATTTTGGTAAATTTGAATCACCATTAAAGGTTGTTGCTGGCAGCTTACGTTTGGATTATTGCTATACCGGACATGTTGATTACGCCACTGTAGATAAGCAGAATGTTTTTTTTGAACCTGGTTTTTTAAAGCTTGATTGGCGTGAAAAACAAAATATGAAATATCTCTTTCCATCTCATCAATACAGTGGGGTAACAATTATAATCAACAAAAAGGCAAAAGAAGAAACACTTGTACAAATGACCGGAGGGAGATTCAATTTAGATACAATTAGCGATAATTATCGTAAAAATGGAGATTATGTTTTTTTAAAGACGGCTTTTATCGATAGACTTTTTGAAGATCTCCGTACGCCAACTTTGGAGCACTCAATAACCTATCTGCGTTTGAAAGTCGCCGAATTGCTGATTTATCTTTCTTCTAAGACAATAGCAAAAAATAATTGTCCCAAAGAAATCATTTCTGTGGGAATATTAGATAAGATTCGTCGCTTACGGCAGTATCTAGATCAAAATTTTACAAAACAACTTAGTTTAGAAATGCTCTCTCACAAATTTGAAGTTTCCACTACGGCGATGAAAAAAGGATACCGTGAATTTTATGGAGCATCAATTCATGTTTATTTGAGAGAAAAACGAATTGAAAAGGCTTGCGAGTTACTCAAGAAAACGAATTATCATGTGGCACGAATTGCAAATGAAGTTGGCTATACGAATCCAAGTAAATTTACAGCAATGTTTAAGAAGAATAAGAAGATAACACCTTCAAAATATCGTAGTTTGTATCGATATTAAGGAGAGTAGAGAATATATTGAAGTATTTGAGTGTAGAACTGACCATGGAATGCATTGTATTTTCCAGGTGTCAGTTTTTTTGATTAGTTGTGTCAAATAGGAATTGTGACTGCGACACAAATTAGGGAACCATGTTACTCGGCCATTTCGGAAAGATATTAGTATGAAATATTTTTAAGGTTATTCTTGTCCTCTTGGAGCAGAGAAAGAGAGCTGCTGTGTATAGAATGTTAATTGGTGAAAAAAATTAGCATGAGGAGAATTAGCCATGAAGAACAAACTTTTTTTAGCAACACTAGTATCATACTTAGGAATATACGTTACTATGCCAATTTTGTCTGCAATTTCGACCAAAGCACATATGATTCCCAGCCAAATTGGGGTAATGATTTCATGTGGAGCCTTTGCAATGCTTTTATTCGCTCCAGTTTGGGGGAAAATCAGTGATAAATTAGGCCGTCGGATGGTTATTATTACTGGATTATCTGGAATGGGCATCTTTTTTATACTATACGTTTTTCTCTTTCATTTATCTATTTCGACTGGCAAAGCGGTCAATGTACTGGTTTATAGTCTAATGGGAACGAGATTTTTGTTAGGAATATTCATGACAACTACTCCTACGGCTGCCAGTGCATATATGGCTGACATTTCGTCACCACAGGATCGTTCCAAAGATATGGCCTCACTTGGATTTGCAACGGGGCCTGCTATGGTACTAGGACCAATTATTGGTGGTGCTGTTTCCACGATTGGTAACTTATATACACCTTTTTACTTAACTATCATAGGATTATTGATTTTTTCATTTGTAATGGTTGCTGCTTTACCACGACAACAGGGAATGAAGTCTCCTGAAAAAGCATTAACGAATACATTGCAGCAAAAAAAATCAAAAAGAAATTTCTTTTCATTGGAGTTGGTAGGATGGTTACTAGCAGGATGTGCAGTTATGTTAGTAGTTGTTGTACTGCAACTGATTACTTCACTATATTTACATGATGTTTTTGAACAAACGGTTACCCAAAGTGCACAAACTGCAGCGCTATTATTTTTTGTACTTGGGATTGCTTTAATGCTTGTTCAGGTCCTTCAAATGAAAGTGTTACAATGGACAGCCAAGACGATGATGATGGTGGGGATACCACTGATGATTGTTGGTTTGCTTCTTGCAACTATAACGAGTGCATATTATTTAATTTTTGTTAGTTACATTCTTATTGGTGCGGGTGCAGGCTTAGGCATGAGTTCATTATCTGCAGGATGTTCCTTAGCTGTTTCTGAAAGTCAACAGGGTGCAGTAGCTGGGACTGTTGCGATGATTCAAGGTATTGCGGGAATTGTTTCACCGTTACTAGGATCATTTGTTTATCAGTTGGATCCTAAATTTCCTTTCTTCTTATTTGGCGGTTTTGCGTGTCTTGCCTATTTATTTTTCCTGATGGTTACAAGGCAAAAAAGAATTTAATAGGCTAAATAATGGACTGCCATGATGACATAACAAAAAGAGATCTCCTGGAACAGTAGGAGGTCTCTTTTTGTCGTAAGAAATAATATAAATTTACAAACGATACTGGATATAAAACTAAAATTATACAAACTCTAGAAATCTGTGATTCCAGATGTTTTCATAAAACAAATTGGTTGTTTTTGCGTCCATGTAATCATTAGCAATGGTTGTTGCAGTACCGCGGACCATTTGTAATTTATAACCCAGACCGTGGGCCATTTTGATGGTTGTATCCACGCAGTATTCAGTTTGGGCACCACAGATTTCTATTGTATTAACAGTATTTTCATCTAAAATTGTCTTTAAAGTTGTTTTGTAAAAGGAATTGGCATGTCTTTTTTGAACATAGTAATCGTCATTTTTAGTGTTTAGTTCATTTATAATTAACCAGTCTCGTTGATCTTTTACTAGTTCATTATCATTATGTTGAACAAAGATAATTGGTTTTTCAGATTGTCGATATAGTGCAATTCTTTTGTTGATCTTATATATACAATTTTCTAAATCAACGACTGGTGTCGGACCTTTACATACGCCATTTTGAAAATCAATTGTTAATAGAGCATCTGCTAGCGGCATTTGATGTCTCCTCCTATATTTTTTTGAATGATTTAGTGATCATTAAGTTGGCTCAGAGTGGGATAGAAATTTTATTCATAGTTTACTATGAGACTATATCATGTTTCTTGAAGATAGTTAATTATCTAATGAGTTTGAATCCTTCTAGGAAAAATTTTAGGATAGAAAACTTATTTTCCGTATTTCGTATTTTTGCACTATAATTATCACGGTCGCATTAAACTGTGTACATTTAATGGAACAGTTTAATACAATATAAATTATTAAAGGGAGAATTAGAATGCAAGCACCAGCAGTAAAACAAGAGAATCCTATGTTCGTTGTTGCGATTGTTGCGCTAATGTCATTTATGGGGGTATTGACGGAAACATCGATGAATGTTACATTTCCTGCTTTAATGCGCGAATTTAATGAGTCTTTGAGTACAGTTCAGTGGGTGACATCCGGATACCTATTGATGGCAGCGTTGGTCATGCTGACTTCTGCTTATATGAAACGGAGATTTACAAATCGACAGTTATTTATTATAGCGGTTATTCTTTTTAGTCTAGGAGATATCATTTGCGGAAGTGCGTTTAATTTCTGGATGTTATTAGCAGGCCGCGTGATTCAAGCAGGTTGTGTTGGGATTTGTACACCATTAATGGTTAATATTATTCTTGACGTTGTTCCAGCAATAAAACTTGGAACATATATTGGTTTAGCAAATTTGATTATACTGGTTGCACCAGCATTAGGCCCGACTTTTGGTGGAGCAGTTGTAGCTTTTGCAAGTTGGCGTGTGATATTTTGGTTAACCTTACCATTAGCACTTATCTTGTTAGCAATGGGTACTAAAAGAATTAGGCAGTATGCACCAGTCGAAGGAAAGTATGCGTTTGACTGGCTGAGATTCTTGATTTTAGGGGCTGCTTTGATTTGCTTGATCATCGGACTGAATGATCTTGGCTCGCATTCATATATTATTTTTGCTGTTTTATCAGCTGCAAGCATAATTTTAACGGGAATATTTGTCAGGCTTTCAAGTTCAGCAACCAAGGCACTTTTTTCACTATCAGTTTTTAAAGAAAAAGCCTTTTTGTTTAGCTTTTTGCCATACATTATGTTGCAATTTTCAAATGTTGGAATCAATTTCTTATTACCCAATTATGTGCAGGAAGTTTTTCAGGCAACATCATTAATTGGGGGCTTAATTCTCCTGCCAGGCAGTATGTTTAATTGTTTTGGCCAGCCTATTTATGGATGGATGCTAGATCGATTTGGCGGCAAGATGCCATTATACATAGGTGATATCTTATTTACATTTTCACTTATTGGACTTGCATTTGGTGGTTCACAATTAGGCATTTGGGGCATAACCTTAGCGTATCTAGTATTTGCAATTGGTCGCTCAATGGCTTTTGGAAATTCGGTAGCTTACGGTTTAAAACATATTGATAAGAAGTTTCGCAATGATGCGAATGCACTTTATAACACAGGACAGCAAGTCACAGGAGCAATTGGAACTACTGTCTTGGCTTTGATAATGGATTCAGTTAATCGTGCAGGATATACACATGCAGAAAATATTAGTGCGGGGAGTACGATGGCATTCATTTTGCTGGTTATATTTGGAGTGATTATCTTTTATTTATTTCATCATTTATTGAATTTGAATACAAAAACAAATTAAGAAAGAAAATTAGTAACTAAAACTAAGACAATCTAAGGAGGTCTAAAATGGTTGATGACAAGCAAAAATTACTATTAAAACCTGCGCTAGAGCTAGCCAAGTTAATTCGAAAAAAGAAAATTAGTTCGTCTGAATTAATTGAAATAACATTAGCTAAGATAGCAAATGATAATTCTCAACTAAATGCCGTTATTTCAACTAGGAAGGAAGCAGCTTTAAAAGAAGTCTCCCAGCTAGAGGATAAAGGACAACCCTTTTTCGGTGTACCGTTGCTGCTTAAGGGATTAGGACAGGCACTTAGAGGAGAACCAGAAACTTTTGGGAACATAATGTTTAAGAATAATAAAGCGCAGCTGACAAATAATTATGTTAAAGCATTGCAGCGCAGCGGCTTTATCATTATTGGCCAAACTAATTTTCCAGAATTTGGTTTGAAGAATATTACTGATTCTAAGATTTATGGGCTAACACGTAATCCTTGGGATATAAATTATCAAGCAGGCGGCTCATCAGGAGGAGCGGGTGCAGTAGTGGCAGATGGAATGTTACCGCTTGCAGCAGGCAATGATGGCGGGGGTTCAATTAGAATACCAGCTTCCTGGTCTGGAACTATTGGATTGAAACCAACACGTGGCCGAGTACCTGTTGGACCAACTGACTGGCGTTCATGGCAAGGAGCTTCTGTGAATTTTGCATTAACTAGAAGTGTTGATGATACAGCTGCCCTTCTTAACTCGTTACAGACTATTCAACCTGCAGGAGTTTTTCAAGTACCAATGAATACTTATGGTTTTCTAAATGGCCCTAGGTTAGAGCCGTATAAGGTAACTGTTGGCTATACAACTAAATCACCGGTTGGTACACCAGTTGATGCAGAAGCAATAAAAGCAGTAGAAAATGCTGTTTCTTTTCTAACTGACCAAGGATTCAATACTAAAGAAATTGATTTGCCAACGGATGGTGTTCGTTTGATGCAGGCCTACTATGCAATGAATGAAGGTGAAACGGCTGCGGTATTTGATTCGATACAACAATCTATGCGACGTGAATTAACGATAAATGACATGGAGCCATTAACGTGGGCATTATACCAAACGGGGAAAAATCTTTCTGCTGCTGAATATAGCAAAGCTTTAAATAGTTGGGATAATGCTGCTTATCAAATGTCACTACTGCATGAAAAATACTCAGTGATTTTGACACCAGCAACAGCCTATGCAGCACCTCAAATAGATGACCCGCTAGTTAGCAAGGCAAATTTACTTAAAATGAAGCAGATCAAAGAGTTAAGTTCCAAGGAACAAAAACAATTAATTTGGGATCAATGGTTACCCGCGCTGACTCTTTCACCGTTCACGCAGCAAGCAAATTTGACTGGGAATCCAGCAATAAGTTTACCCACGCATGTTACGGCTGAGGGATTGCCTCTTGGGATTCAATTTGAGACTGGTAAGGGGCAAGAGCAATTATTATTGCAGATTGCGAAACTATTTGAAAATAACAATAAATTTAAATTTTTATATCCTACAAATTTTTAAAAATGAAAATTAAATACTGTAATAGGGCTTTATTCGGGGAAAATAATTAAAAGTTTATAGACTTAATTTTCCTAAAAGGTTGCGCTTGTTATTTAAATTATCTATAATTATTCGTGTTGTGTTGTATGAATAGAATAAATATTAAGGTATGACGAAGATGAAACTAAGAAATTACTAGTTTATTTTTCGTTTTACAGTGTGCAATGCTGTGACATCACAATCATTTTGTCACAGTTTTTTTGGAGGGAAAATAATGAAACAAGAATCAAATGATGCGCCTGATTTAAAGCGTTCCATGACCGCTGGACAAATGGAAATGATTTCACTTGGAGGGGCTATTGGGGTCGGTTTGTTCATGGGTGCAACTTCAACTATTAAATGGACGGGACCGTCGGTTTTGCTGGCATACATGTTTGTTGGCCTGATTCTATACATAGTAATGCGCGCCTTGGGTGAAATGATTTACATTAATCCAGGTACTGGTTCTTTCGCAGACTATGCAACGGAATATGTACATCCACTAGCTGGTTATCTTGCTAAATGGGCGAATGTCTTTGAATACATAGTTGTCGGAATGTCAGAGGTTGTTGCTGCTACCGAATATTTGAAGTATTGGTGGCCAAATATTAATCCATTTTTCTCTGGAATTATTATTATCGCATTTTTGCTATTAGCTAATCTTGCTAGTGCTAAAGCGTATGGTTCATTAGAATTTTGGTTTGCAATGATTAAGGTGATTACAATTATTATGATGATCATCTTAGGATTCATGGTAATCTTTTTTGGCTTTGGTAATAATGGTCACCCTATCGGTCTCAGCAATTTGTGGAGTCATGGAGGTTTCTTTACCGGTGGTTTTACAGGTTTCTTCTTCTCAATGTCAATTATCGTTGGTTCTTACCAAGGAATTGAATTGTTGGGTATCTCGGCCGGGGAAGTTGCTAATCCGCAAAAAGCGATTGTTAAGTCAGTCAAGTCTGTCCTATTTAGAATCTTAATTTTTTACGTTGGTGCAATTTTTGTGATTGTGACAATCTATCCATGGAACCAGTTAAGTTCAGTTGGTTCGCCATTTGTTTCGACATTTGCTAAAGTAGGTATTACGGCTGCGGCTTCAATTATCAACTTTGTGGTTTTGACCGCGGCTTTGTCGGGTGCAAATTCGGGAATTTATTCTTCAAGTAGAATGCTTTTTAAATTAGCACATGAGGGGGATGCACCCAAAATATTTGGTCGTTTGTCTAAGAGAATCGTGCCAAATATTGCCATTCTTGGGATTTCCAGCGGAATCTTAATTGGATTTGTTATTGATATTATTGCAAGCGCATATAGTAAGTCAACATCCGATATGTTTGTGATTGTCTTTAGTTCATCGGTTCTTCCTGGCATGATACCATGGTTTGTAATTTTGTTGGCAGAACTTCGCTTTCGCAAGAATAACCCACAGCTGATGGCAGAACATCCCTTTAAACTACCGCTATACCCGTTTTCAAATTATTTTGCACTCATAATGCTTGTTGTGATTGTCTTCTTCATGTTTATTAATCTAGATACACGTGTTTCAGTGATTGTTGGGGCAGCAGTCTTGATTTTCGCAACAACCGTTTACAGTGTACGGCATAGAAATAGGAGAGAAACAAAGTAGGCTAGTTGAGTGTATTTTTGGAAAAATTATACACTAATAAATTGGGAATAATGTTGGTCAACACTGATGATAGATAGTTTTGGGATTCAGATGAGTATGTTAAAAATAATCTAAAAAGTTCTGGCGGAAATCAGCGAAAACCGATGACTGCCAGAACTTTTTAATTGCACCTTAGTTAATTCTGTTCAATATTTCTTGCAAGTGATTCTAGAATAAAAATTACTGGGATTTGAGTGGTAATATTTAATGTTTCCTTGATGACTTCAGGCTTAACATTGTACGAAAAGTTGATTTCAGAAACCTTAGCTAAGGTAGAGTAATTGTTATTTGTAATGGATATAATGTGAAAATTATCAGCCTTTAAGCTAACAGCTCTGTCAACAATTTCAGGAGTTTCACCGCTAACCGAAAGCATAATAGCAATCTGATTAGTATTGCTATTATGCTTTCCTTGAGGTAAAGGATAAAAAGGATCAACATTATAAATAGAATTGATTCCAAAATTAGAAAATTGCCGAGCACCATATTGAGCAAGGATTCCTGATGTACCAATACCAAAGAACAAGACACTGTCTGCACTGGAAATTAGTTTTTTGAAAGATACTAATTCATGTGAATATTGTTGTAAAAGAGGACGCCTAAAAAAAGTGCTCGCTATATTAATAATTTTAGTATCATAATCAGCCCCTAATTTCTTTGTTTGCAAATTCATCTGTTGCTGTTTCAGATTGTACTTAAATTCATAGAAACTATCATAACCCATCTTTTTAATACATCTAATGATAGAGGCAGAAGAAACGTGAATAACACTGCCCAATTGGCGAATGCTCAGGCTAAGCGCCTCATCGGGATGGGCAATCAAATAATTGTAGATTAAAATTTCTGTTGGGGTAAATCCCTTTAAATCAATCATTTCATAATCCAACCTTTTATTCAAAGTGGGTAACAACTGGATTATACAATAACATTTAAAAAATTACAAAAACAGTAAATGTTTCATTATCTGTATAATGTAACCGTTTTCTTTTATTTGTAGCAAATAGTATTCTTTTTCGGTAAAATGTAGTTGGTAGATGAAATGAGTAAAGGTAGGTGAGATAAAAAGCGTTGTTGTGTATCAAATTATAAATTTAGTTAGGAGGGGTTAAATAAAAAAGTGTTGCTAGGATAATTAATTCCAAGAAGAAATATGGTTAATGATGATGAAAAATGGTAATTAGTGTGATTTATGAGCTTGTTGGCAAATGTAAGTAATTATGGAACAAGAATTCTGGGGACTATTAGTTAAGAAATAGTAATAGTTTTAAAGAGTACGGATTGGCCCTGATAATAATTTCAATTTCTTGATATAACTCCAGAGGTAATTAGTATGTATGTTACAGATTAACTATATTGAAAATAGAAAAATTCGTGAAAAGAGGCGTTGATCTAATGAAAATTTCTGATTCTTTTAAAGAAAGTGTAACGGAGAAGGTTGGTAAATTTGCTGGTTCGCGTTTTGTCCGAGCAATTATGGATGCTGGTTATAGTGTTATTGCATTTTCAATTATTGGTGCTGTATTTTTAATTTTACAAATTTTGCCGCAAGCATTTCAAATACCAGGGTTTGCTGAGTTATATGCTAATACCGTTGGGCATTTTACGAACATTTTCCAAGTTATTTATAATTCAACAATGGGAATTTTAGCTCTTGTTTTTGCAGGAACATTCACTTATAGCTATACCAAAATCTATCAAGAAGAAGAACATCTTAATTTAAATCCACTTAGTAGTTTGTTCATGTTTGTGATGGCGATGTTTATTACTGTCCCACAGTTGGTGTGGAAGAACGGCTCTATTGAATTTGTGCAATCTCTTAGCAAAACAAACATTATTGGTGGAGGATATGCGGTTTCAACTTCTGGTGTTACTAGGATAGCTGCTGTCGGAATTTTCACAGGTTTAGTTGTTGGTTGGCTCACAGTACAGATTTATCGGTTTACTATAAAGCATAACTGGGCTATTAAAATGCCAGCCGCAGTCCCAGCTGGTGTGGCCAATTCATTCAGTTCTTTGATTCCAGGATTCTGTGTTGCAATTGTTGTTTCAGTACTCAATATGTTGCTTATTTTTGTAGGAACAGATATTTTCAAGGTACTCTACATTCCATTCTCATTTGTTAGCAATATCGCAGATACATGGTGGGGATTCTTGGTAATTATTTTCTTAATTCATTTTCTTTGGTGGTTTGGAATCCATGGTGCAACAATCATGAGTTCATTTTATACTCCAATCGTTCTAGCCAATATGGCATCTAATAAGTTGGGGGCCGACCATTTCTTCGCTGGTGATCCAATGAATGCTTTTGTTATTATTGGTGGTTCTGGTGCAACTTTAGGAATGACTATATGGTTGGTTTCTAGAGCTAAATCAGTTCAGTTACGAGAAATTGGGAAGGCAGAAATTGTACCCGCTTTCTTTAATATTAATGAACCGATACTTTTTGGATTACCAATTGTCTATAATGTCCAGCTATTTATTCCGTTCGTTTGTGCACCATTAGTTTCCGGGATAGTTGGGTACTTTGCAGTTACTACGCATTTGGTAGATAAGATTATTGCTCAACAGCCGTGGCCTACACCAATCGGATTGGGTGGATTTATAGCTACGGCAAGTTGGAAAGGTGGAATACTGGCAATCATTTGTGCGGCAGTTGCATTTATCGTGTGGTATCCATTTATCAGGCATTATGATAAGGTCTTGTTAAAACAAGAACAAGAGCAAGCTCAGAAAGAATAATAAGAATTAGTAGATAATTAAAAAAACGAGGTCATGAGTTGCAAAGAAGTCCCTTTTGGTTAATGAGAATTATTATGATGAACCATAATGGGCTCTCCTCGGGGGGCTCATTATTTTTGGGGCTCTAGGGCCTTTTTGAGAATGTTGGTTCAAAATATAAATTATCAATAAATATCAAACGCTTTCACTTGTGTCTGAAGCAAAGAGTGTAATTATTTAAGGAGGAGTACAAATTGGATAATGAAAATGCTTATAAGTTATCAAAAAATTTCTTGTGGGGTGGTGCAGTAGCTGCACACCAATTGGAAGGTGGTTGGCAAGAAGGTGGTAAGGGAATCAGTGTTGCGGATGTAATGACCAATGGCGCTAACGGGGTTGAACGAAAAATCACGGAGGGAGTTGTTACTGGGGAGTATTATCCTAATCATGATGCAATTGATTTTTATCATCGATACAAGGGAGACATTAAACTTTTTGCTGAAATGGGATTCAAGTGTTTTAGGACATCTATTGCTTGGACGAGAATTTTCCCAAATGGTGATGAAAGAGAACCAAACGAGGAAGGATTGAAATTCTACGATGATTTATTTGATGAATGTCTGAAATATGGGATTGAACCTGTGATCACACTTTCACATTTTGAGATGCCATATCATCTTGTAACAGAATATGGCGGATGGCGTAACAGAAAAGTAATTGACTATTTTGTTAACTTTGCAAAGGTTGTTTTCGAACGTTACAAAAACAAAGTTAAATATTGGATGACATTCAATGAAATCAATAATCAGACGGACTATAAGCGTGGTTTTTCAATTTTCACTAACTCGGGGATTGTACCACGAGATGGAGAAAATGTGGAGGAAACGATGTTCCAAGCAGCTCATTATGAAGCAGTTGCAAGTGCTTTGGCAGTCCAGATAGGACATAAAATCAATCCTGATTTTGAGATTGGTGCTATGATTGCGATGATTCCTCTTTATCCTGCGACTTCTGATCCTAAAGACATTCTCAAAGCCCAACGTGCAATGCAGTGGCGCTATTGGTTAGGCGATCTGCAAGTACTTGGGAAGTATCCTGAATGGCTATTAAAATACCAAACAGAACATCACTTGAAAATTGATCGTACTTTAGAAGATCTAGATGTCCTTCAAGCTGGGACAGTTGATTATTTAGGATTTAGTTATTATATGTCATTTACGGTTTCAGCTCATGACGATGCTGATTCGGTCTATAGCTATGATGAAATGGAGGACGTAGTACGAAATGAATATCTTCCAGCATCAGACTGGGGATGGCAGATTGATCCTGAAGGTTTACGTTATGCAATGAATTGGATGAATGATCGTTATCATGTACCTCAATTCATTGTTGAGAATGGTCTAGGCGCAATTGATAAAGTTGAAGCAGATGGATCAATCCATGACCAATACCGAATCGATTATCTGAAGAAACATATTCAGCAGATGAAGCTAGCTGTTGAAAAAGACGGAATTGAATTAATGGGATACACTCCATGGGGATGTATTGATTTGGTTTCAGCTGGAAGTGGTCAGATGGATAAACGATATGGTTTTATCTATGTTGACAAAAATGATAAAGCTGAAGGAACGTTGGAAAGGAGTCGAAAAGATTCATTTTATTGGTATAAAACAGTTATTGAATCACAAGGAGTACAACTATAAATCGGAGATGATTTGAATGGATGAAAAGCAACAAGAAACGATCATGGGTTTAATCATAAATGGCGGGAATGCTAAAGGGGCAGCATTTGAAGCGATTAGGGCTGCTAAAGAAGGTGACTTTGAGACAGCAGATAAGAAGTTAAAAACCGCAGATGAGTTTATGGCACAGGCTCATAATGCACAAACAGGGATGCTGACTGCGGAAGCTAATGGTGAACATGCGGAAGTTAATTTATTAATGGTTCATGCACAAGATCACATTATGAATGCAATTACTTTCCGAGATTTAGCCGGAGAGCTGGTCGATGTGTATCGTAAACTTGCTGAAAATAAATAAAATAAACTTCTTGCTGCTTTTTAAAGTGTAAGATACAATCGTTTTTGAGGTGAATAAGTGATGTTTAAGATTGAAAGATTGACCTCTCCAAATGCATTGTTGATTGCACAATGGCATTATCAAGGTGAGTATGAATTTTATGATATGACGGCTGATCCAGAAGATTATCAAGAGCTACTGAGTGAAGAATCACGTGGTGATAGTTATTATCAAGTTATCCAGGCGGGGAAACTGGTCGGCTTCTTTGCGGTCGAGGATACCAATGACGAAGAGGCCATTGAGATTGGTCTTGGAATGGCTCCAGAGTTGATTGGCAAGGGAAAGGGTTTTGCTTTTGCCACCGCAATATTGAATTATGTAATTCAGTTAAAAAACCCTCAAAAAGTTTTATTTGACGTTGCAGAATTCAACGTTCGTGCACGGAAATTGTATCAAAAGCTTGGTTTCAAAGTTGTGAACCACCACAATCAAGAAACAAATGGTGGCGTGTATCCATTTATCTTGATGGCTAAATTCACCGGAAAATAATATAAAGTTATGACATTTGTCATTCCCAGCCAATTACAATCATGACTGGGAATTTTTATTATCCCGTTCTAAGATAGGATTACATGGGGGTGCATCATGAAACAGATTATAAGTGTTAAAAACTTGAACTTTAGTTACGGTGAAACCGAAATCCTAAAAAAAATTAATTTGACTATAAATAAAGGGGAAATTATTGGACTAATTGGCGAAAATGGTGCGGGTAAGACAACCTTGTTGAATATCTTACTAGGCCTGCTGCCAAGTAAAAATAATGTACAAGTCTTTGGAAATCGGCCAGGTTCACTGGTTGCAAGAAAAAAGATAGGATCAATGCTACAAGGTGATTTAGTACTGTCAAGTGTCAGGGTCGATGAATTCTTAGAAGAAGTTGCGATGCAATACAGCAATTCAATCCCTTTGGAACAAATATTAGAACAGTTGGACTTAAAAAAGCATCGACATAAATTCTTGAAGGAGTTATCAGGAGGACTGATGCGCAGGGTCACATTTGCGCAAGCCGTGTTGAACAATCCTGATTTGATTTTTTTGGATGAACCAACTGTTGGAATGGATGCACAGGCAAGACATATTTTCTGGGAACTGATTGAGAAGCTCAGAGAACAGGGCAAGACGATGATTATTACTAGCCACTATTTGGAAGAAATCCAACAAGTTGCCAGTCGCTTAATTGTTTTGCAAAAGGGAAAGTTTATCTTTCAAGGAACACTGAAGGAATTACAAGACAGGCATAAACAAACAGTAATTACATTCACCAGTGAATACGAAAAATGTGTTTTTGCGGAATTGACTGGCATCATCAATATTGAAAAAAATAGTAGTCAGGTTGTAATTAAGACAGTTGATGGGGACAATACGCTCAAACAGTTATTGTCAAAATATCCAGATGTTTCAAATATAGCAGTTGAACATGAAACATTGGAAAAAATATTCTTGCAGATGACAACAGATAAGGAGCAACAGTAAAGATGATAAAGATTATGAAACAGTTAAAATTTGATGCATTAAGATTGGTAATTCGCAATAAATCTTTTTTGTTTTTTACATTGCTGATGCCTGCTGGATTTTATTTATTGTTTACGAAAGTAATGGTTGTTGGAAGCAATCCAGAAATGCATCAATTTTACATGACCTATATGGGTAGCATGACAATCTACAGTGGAGTAATTGGTGCCATCTTCGGTGTAGCGACAATTCTCAAAAATGATCGTGATAAAGGCCTGATTTTGTTGCTTCAAATGACACCATCTGGGAGTAAGAATTATTACATTTCTATATATACAATCACGATGCTGCTAAATCTTTGTGCTGTGATGGTTTTGGGTGTGCTTGCGAGAATATTTAACAATATTGATCTAAGCTTAAAACAATATTTTATGATTTTGCTGATCGTATTAGTCGGTCAAGTTCCGATGCTGTTATTGGGGACAATGATGTCATATTTTAAGACACAAGAAACTTTGAGTGTTGCCTGCAATTTAGTTGTTTTTCCGCTATCAATAGTTAGCGGATTATGGTGGCCAATCAGTACTATGCCAAGTTGGCTGCAAGGCATTGGCAAGGTCATGCCAACTTATTTTGCAAATAATTTATTGGGAAAAGCGATGCTTCATGATCAATTAGATTTAGAGGGCTTTTATGGTATTATTACGTGGATAGTACTCATGGGGTGTATGACAATATTAGTTATAAAGATACAGCAAAAAAAGGGGCTAAGAAATAGTGAAGCTTAATGGCTTTAGCAAGATTAGAAAAATAGATTGGATTTCATATGTTTAGCTAGTGTATTTACCATATACACTGATCCAGTTTATCCCAGTTAAAAGCATTAAAGATGTATATTGGTTAGCATTATCAGGGCTATTTTTGATACTGTATATCATAGTTAATGAGATAAGAGATTATCGTTATCTTACGATTCCACTTGAATTATTAGTGACAGGAATTTTTGCAGTTTTTAATTTTAATCTATATTTGATTATTTTTCCTGCATGGCAAGTTCCGTGGATACTAATACATTATCAAAGAAAGTACCAAAAATATTTTATGTTGGCCTACTATTTCATAATTGGAGTAGCTTTGGCAAGAATCCAAACAAGGTACCCAGCATTTTGGATGGATAGTGCAGCAATGGGATTGCTTTTTCCATTAGTATCACCAATAATAGCCAACATAATGGCAACTTCATCATTCAAGCAGCATCAGTTAAATCAAACTAATCGCAGGTTGGAGACGATTATTCAGCGCGGTGAACGCGAAAGAATTGCACGTGACCTACATGATACTCTAGGACAGAGTTTCTCAATGATCACGATTAAAACAGAATTAGCAAAAAAACTTTTGTCCAAGGACTCGGAAAGGGTATCTGCAGAGTTAAACGATATCGAACAAACCAGCCGTCAGAACTTACAGTTAGTACGTTCAATTGTTAATAATTTACACCAACAATCCCTAAATGAAGTTTTGTTAGAACAGGGTAAAAATCTTGCGACAGCGAATATTTTGCTGCTTACAAAGGGTGAGACAGAAGCCATCAATTGGCCCACACAAATTCAGGCCAGGTTTGGAATTGCTCTGACTGAGGCAATCAGCAATATTTTACACCATGCCAAAGCGCATCAAGTTCAATTGATTTTCTTTGCTAATGAGGACCTATACAAAGTTGAAGTAATTGACGATGGTGTTGGGAAAAAATTTGTAAGAGAAGGCGGCAATGGGATTAGCGGAATGCGCGAACGAATGCACCAAGCAAATGGAGAATTTGAGATCTATCATGATCATCATGGTACACATGTGATATTGACCCAAAGGAAAGCGAATGAAGACGATGATTAAAATATATTTAGCGGAAGATCAGAGCTTGTTAAATAGTGCGTTAACACAATTATTAGACTTAGAAGATGATTTTCAGGTCGTTGGTAGTGCTGTTGATGGAGCGAAAGCGTGGCAGGATCTGCAAATACTAAAACCAAATATTGCAATTTTAGACATTGAAATGCCTAAAATGACTGGACTGGAAGTTGCTTCAAGAGTAAATAAAAAGAAATTGGATGAAAAGGTTATTATTTTGACTACATTTGCACAAAAGGCATATTTTGAACAAGCAGTTGCAGCAAATGTCGCAGGATACTTGTTGAAGGATAGTCCCAGTGATGAACTTATTACGGCAATTAGAGATGTATTTGAGGGCAAAACTATTTTTGCACCGGAGCTTGTAGTAAACATGATTTCTGTGGAAAATAATCCACTTAGTACAAGAGAAATGGAAGTTCTTGCAGTAGCAGAATCGGGAATTACAACGAAACAAATAGCGAAACAACTTTTCTTGTCAGAAGGAACAGTACGTAATTATCTGTCTGCGATCTTCAGCAAGTTGGGGGTACATAATAGAATTGAGGCAATTAAAATGGCTCAACGTAATAAGTGGTTATGAAAGACAATTGAAGAGCAATCTAATATCTTATCAAAATAAGAATTAAAGCCTATACTTGAGTGTAAGAAGGAGATGACACAGAAATGGCTACAATATATGATTTTGAAGTCTCACGTGAAAACGGAGAAAAGTATCGGCTCTCAAAGTATGAAGGAAAAACAATGCTGGTTGTTAATACGGCTACAAAATGCGGGTTGGCTCCACAATTCGCAGAGTTGGAAGAACTTTATGAAAAGTATAAAGATGCTGGTTTGGTTATTTTAGGTTTCCCATCCAATCAATTTAAGCAGGAACTTGCCAATGGACAGGAAGCTGCACAGGCGTGTCGAGCAACGTATGGAGTGTCATTTCCAATGCATGAACTGACTGTGGTAAACGGAAAGGAAACTGCTCCATTATTCCAATATCTGAAAAAAGAGGCACCTGGCGAGTTAGGAAATTCAATTAAATGGAATTTTACTAAGTTTTTAGTGGATCCTAGTGGTAAAGTCTTACAGCGATTTGCTCCGAAGACAAAACCCAAGACATTTGAAAAAGAAATTCAAGAGGCGTTACCACATACAGAATAACTTATTAGTAAGATATTTTGATTTGTGGAATATATTCATATGTAATCAAAAAGGAAGGCTGAATCAAAAGTTAAATTTTGACTCAGTCTTCCTTTTTGTAGAACAATATTAATTTGCCTTAAAATAGTCCGATAACTGTCTTGATACTTGCGAAAGCCATGAAAGCAACGACGAACCAACCGGCAATGATTAACCATTTTGGGTGATTGTAGTCACCAACAATTTTTTTGGAGACACTTGCAATCAAGAGAATCGCTAATGCAATTGGAAGCACAAATCCGTTTGCAGCACCAACAAAGACAAGAACCTTTGCGGGACTACCAACAACATAAAAGATAACAGTTGAGATTACAATAAAACTGATTATTAGTACTTTACGTGATTTTTGTAACCCGTTTTTCGACTTGACTGCAAAATCTAAGAAAGAAGTTGATGTAAATGTCGAGCCAAGGATTGAAGTCATTCCAGCTGCGAAGAGCAATAAGCCAAAGAACTTATATCCAAAGTTACCTGCGGCATACTTAAAGATTGAAGCTGCCGGATTAGTAGGATCAAGCTTGTAACCTGTCACAACAACGGCAAGACCGGCTAAGAAGAGCAGTACACGGATAACAGAGGCAATCCCAATTCCTGTCAAGGCACCTTCATTAACGTACTTAATGTTTTGTTTGCCTTTCATGCCGCCTTCAATTAAGCGATGGCCACCGGAAAATGAAATATAACCACCAACAGTTCCACCAACGATTGTGACAATAGAATAAAAATCAACTTTTGTAGGCATAAAAGTATGTTGAACTGCTGACTGATAAGGTACAGCCATGATGAATATAATGTAAAGTAGGATTGCAACTTTAACAACAGCGAGGACTTGAACGGTACGATCCATAACAGTCAAAGCATTTTTGACAACAAAGATAATAATTGCAAGGGCGCCGGCAATTACGGCACCATTTTCGGGTGAAATACCGAAAAGTACGTTGAGGCCAAGTCCCGCTCCACCAACATTCCCAATATTGAAGAAGAGGCCACCAACCGCAACAAGAAATGAAAGTACATATCCAAGGCCAGGGAAGATTTCATTTGCAATTACTTGTGCTTTTTTACCACTGACGACAATGATACGCCAAACATTCATTTGAACGATAATATCAAAAATAATACAAATCAGGATTGCAAAACCAAAATCGGCTCCCATTTGACCAGTAAATGTAGCAGTTTGTGTTAAGAACCCTGGCCCTACGGCAGCCATGGCCATTAAGAATGCAGCACCCATAGCAATACTGCGTGGTGAAGCTTTAGGCCCATTTAAATCAGGCATGTTGTTAGAATCTTTTGATTTATTCATCATATTACAATTCCTTCTCTCTGTATGTTTTCTTTAAAAAGCCTGAAGCGCAATGTTATTATTCTGCAGTGTTTCACGGAGGCTGGCAACAATTGTCAATGCTGCTGCATTATCACCGTGGACACAGATAGAATCAGCCTGTAATGGAACCGTTGAACCATCGATAGCAGTTACTGACTTATTCTTTATCATTTCAATTACATGATCAGCAACTTTTGCTGGATCAGTAATTACGGCATTCGCTTCACTCCTTGGTACCAGGTTGCCATCGGGCAGATAGTTTCTATCTCCGAACACTTCCTGTGCACAACGTATGCCAATTGTTTCCGCAGCTTGAACTGTTTTGCTGCCTGCAAGGGCATAGATTGGGAGATCAGGGTCAACCGACTTAATAGCTCGGCAGATTGCCAATGAGAGCTCATAGTCCTTAGCTGCCATATTATAGAGTGCACCATGGGGTTTAACATGGTGGAGCTTTTTGGAAGATGTAAAAGCTTGAAGTGCGCCAATCTGATAGGTTACTAAGTGTTCAACCTCTGAGGGCTGTAGCTGCATTTTTCGTCTGCCAAAGCCTTGCAGATCTGGATAACCCGGATGGGCACCGACACCGACACCGGCTGCTTCGGCCAGAGCAACTGTCTTAGCCATCACATCAGGATCACTAGCATGGAATCCACAAGCAATATTGACAGAAGTCACAAGTTGAATGATTTCTTTGTCTTTGCCTAGACTGTAACGACCAAAGCTTTCACCTAAATCACTGTTTAAATCAATTTTTGTCACTAAGATCAACTCCTATTCATATTTTAGTACTGTATTTTTGATATCTGTTACCAGCATATGACCAGGTGCATGGGTAATTACGAATTCTGGTTTTACCTGCATAATTGCATTCTGTGGAGTAACACCACACGGCCAAAAGACAGGAATCTCTCCAGGCTTTATTGTGACAGGATCGCCATAATCCGGTTTCGAAATATCTGTAATACCTATCGATTCAGGATCACCAATTTGAATTGGTGCACCATGAACCTTTGGCATGGCAGCAGTTACGTTGACGGCTGTCACTACCTGGTTTTCAGGGATTGGACGCATACTGACAACCATGTTGCCATGAAATTCACCTGCAGATTCAAGCGGAATGGAGGTATTGTACATTGGAACATTTACGCCTTCAGTTATATGACGAATTTCGATTCCAGCGGCGATTAGCTCTGATTCAAAGGAAAAACTGCAACCAATTAAGAAACTTACTAGATCATCTTGCCAATAATCTGCAACACTGGTGACTTCATCGGTAAAGATACCGTTTCGGTAGATACGGTAACGAGGAAAGTCGTTTGCTAGATCAATATCTTGGGCGAATTTATGTAACTCGCGGCTTCCTACATCACTAACTTCCAAGATAGGACAAGGACGAGGATTCCTTTGAGCAAACAATAGAAAGTCATATGCCAAGACCTTTGGTAAGATTACTAAATTTGCTTGGGTATATCCTGAAGCTAATCCACTAGTGGGTTTAGTAAATTTTCCAGCGCGAATCAGATGACGGACTTCAACTGGTGATAATGATGCTATATCTTTTAGTATATCCATGAGAACACCTCCAAATTAGATTGTGGTAGTTAATTTATCCAACCAATTAATATCGGTCTTATTTCCAACATAATCAGATTCATTTAATAACTGCATTAGAAAATCAAGGTTTGTATTCACACCTGAGATGACTGTTTCATCAAGTGCATTTTTCATTAAAGTAATCGCCTTTTGCCTTGAGGGGGCAAAAGTAATGATTTTAGCAATCATTGAGTCATAGTTAGGAGGAACAACATATCCCTGATAGAGACCTGTGTCTACACGGATCCCATATCCAGCTGGAAGATGTAAGCCCGATATTTTACCTGCAGTTAAAGCATTTATACGACATTCCAATGCAAACCCATTTGCTGAGATACGTTCCTGCTTAAAAGGGAGAGATTTGCCCTGAGCAACGAGCAACTGCAATTCAACAAGATCAAGTCCACTTGTTAATTCACTGACGGGATGCTCAACCTGTATGCGAGTGTTCATCTCCATAAAATAAAAATGTTCTGGGTCATCTAATAAGAATTCCATCGTTCCTGCACCAATATAACCAATTTTTTTTGCAGCCTTCACAGAAACAGCAAACATTTTTTGCCGAGTTTCTTCTGGCAATGCGATTGCAGGGGCTTCTTCAATTACTTTTTGGTGATGCTGTTGGATGGTGCAGTCCCGTTCACCAACTGCTGTTACATTGCCTTGTTGATCAGCAATGATTTGAACTTCAATATGACGTGGATGAGGGAGATATTTTTCAAGATACATATGATTATCATTAAAGGCGTGTTGGGCCTCACTTTGGGCCAAACCAAATTCTTTGGCGAAGAGATCAGCACTTTTAATCACGCGCATTCCCTTACCGCCACCACCGGCACTTGCCTTTAGCATAACTGGAAAGCCAATCTTTTTAGCATATGCTAAACCACTGATTACGTCAGTAAATTCGGTATCTCCTCCTGGAACGACAGGAACATCCGCCGCCAACATCGTTTCACGTGCACGAGATTTCTCACCCATTAGTGCAATCACATGTGACTGAGGACCAATAAAAGTGATTTTTTCATCTTCGCATTTTTTAGCAAATTCTTCATTTTCGGATAAGAAACCATATCCTGGATGAATAGCGTCCGATTGGGTGATCTCTGCAGCCGCGATTATTTCGTGAATGTTTAAATAACTTTTATTTGGTTCAGCTGGTCCAATACAGATAGCCTCATCCGCTAATTGAACATGTAAACTATTTTTATCAGCAGTGGAGTATACGGCTACTGCCTTTAAACCAAGATTATGACAGGCGCGGATGATTCGAACAGCAATCTCTCCACGATTAGCAACAAGAACTTTTTTCAAAACCAACACCTCAATTCTTAAGTGCAATGAGGGGCGTATTGTATTCAACGGTACTCTCATTAGCAACTAGAATGTCTGTAATAGTACCAGCAACCTCAGACTTAACTTCAGTCATCATCTTCATAGCTTCTATGATGCCAACGACTTGTCCCTTTTGAATTTTGTCTCCAACCTTGACGAAGGAATCTTCTTGTGGACTTGGTGATGTGTAGAAGGTTCCAACGAATGGAGCATTTATTGTGAGTTTCTTACTTTCTGCAGGCTTTACATTAACTGCAGGTTTTTGTTCGCTTGCAACTGAATTAATAGGAGAGGAGGCTGTTATTTCCTTTTTCAAAACAATTTTATCTTCGCCATTTTTAATCTCAAGATGTGTAAGACCTGCCTCTTGAAATTTGTTAATCAGTTCATCCAAACTTGGTATTTCCATAACAGAAGTCTCCTTTAACTATTGAAAATCATTTCTTCAATCTTTTTACTTGTTTTTCTAATAGGGCCAATAGGATATTGATACCTTTTTTGATAAATGGAATCTGCCAGTTCACCCAAGAAACGGTACTGGCTGCGAAGGGCGGCAGTGGCTTTCTTGAGTGAAACTTCTTCAAAAAGAAGTGGGCTGTTTGAAGCAAATTGAACAAATTTACCAAGATCGGCACCAATTATTGTTGCAATTACTGGATAACCGCCTGCAGTTTGGCGATCCGCTAACAAAACAATTGGTTGACCGGCCCTAGTTATTTGGATATTTCCTAGAACAGCACCTTCAGACAGCATGTTTTTTTGTGGTATCTCAAGAGTCGGTCCATCTAATCTGAATCCCATGCGATCGGCTTGTGTTGAAATGGTAAATGGTCCATCTTTAAACACTTGTTTTGCACTTTCGGAAAATAGGTTCCATTGTGGTCCCTTGATAAAACGAATCGAATTTCCAGTCGGTTTGCTCCAAGGCAGGCTACGGTTTGCTAGACTTGGCATTTGATAGCAGTTGTCGATGGTTAAACAATCTCCTTTTGCAAGTGCTCGTCCATGATATCCACCGAGATTAAGTCTTGTATTAGTAGAACGGCTTCCAAGAATAGGTTCAACTTGAAGCCCATTACCAGCAAAAGCAATATAGCCAAAACGGCCGCTCTTCATGGGATGAAATGCTAAGATATCACCTTTTTTTACTGGATATGTAGTATTTAAGCTGATATTTGAATCATTGAGTATAGGAGCAGAATCGCCACCGGTAATTGCAATGAATGTTTCAACATTGAACTCTATGGTAGGTCCAAGAATACTAAATTCTAAGGTTGCGGATTTTTCAGAATTATTTACCAGAATGTTAGCTAACCGATGTGAATATTGATCAATAGCACCTGAAACAGGGATGCCTTTTGCTTGGTGACCGGTACGCCCAAGGTCTTGGATAGTTGCGGCCAAGCCTGAATTAATAATCTCAATATGTGGCATAATTTTCTCCTTTCATTCTGAAATTATTTTAAGCTGATATTCACCATGAGCATCAAGTTCTTTTATCGCTGAATAATCAGTTCGGTCAATTTGAGAAAACTTGATCCAATCCCCTGCTTGGAATGGTGGCAGTGGATTATTTGGAGTATAAAGTGTAATTGGAGTCCTACCAAGAATTCGCCAACCGCCTGGTGAATCGACAGGATACATTCCGGCCTGCTTTCCTGCAATTGCTACGCTTCCAGGAGCAATTGAAGCTCGTGGAGCAGAAAGCCTAGGCATTGCAATTCGATCTGGAACATTTCCCATAAAGGCAAATCCTGGCAGGAATCCCATCATATAAATAAAATAATTATTAGCCGAATGAAGTTTGATTAATTCTTCGACGCTTATATTCCCAAAAGCAGCAACATCTTCGAGATCTATCCCAAACTCGGGGTCATAACAAACAGGAACTTCAAATATACGACCGTGATCATTTTTTGTATCTGGAACATAATGGGTCAAAAAAACCTTTAACTTGGAGCTGAATTCGTAATAAGTTGTTTTTCTGATGTCAAAACTGATGGTTAACGTCCTATATGCAGGAACAATATCTGTGATTTCATAAATAAAGCGAGACTGCAGTTGTTGAGCTAACTCTTGGATCAATTGGTTTTCTGAAACGTCAATCTGTTCAGGGAAAGCAATATGGAGAGCCTGTTCACCCGCAGGTACAAAATCATATTTGTAAGCTATCACCTTTAACACCTCTAATTATGCTGAAATAAATTTCGAATTTTTATAAACTTCATATTTAATAAAGTAACGGTTATTGAGAACTTTTTAAATAGAATTTAACTAAAACCTCATTTAAATTATAGAAACCGGGGTTTTTAATTATTTAATTAGCTGTATGTAGCAGTTTTCTTTGAAAAATAAAGTGAATATTTATTTATTAAATATTATTTATAATAAGTTTGCAAGAAGAAATTATTTGAGATATTTTAGGTAATAAAAAGCACAAATTGAACTTTTTTGCTCAATCTGCGCTTTTTTATCTTAAATGAATTATTTTATCAACTAATAGATTATGCTAATAAATTCCACAAATTTTCATCCATAAGCTGCCTAGTCCGAGCCAAACAACCAGATAGACGATACCTAATATTGCATTCAGACGCCACCAATCTTTCTGTGAAACATATCCTGCTGAGAAAAGAATAGGTGCTGGACCATTACTGTAATGAGTAGTGGATGCAAATAGATTACCAAAGAAACCAAGGAATAGTGCCGCCAACAAGGGTGGAACACCAGAAGCGACAGCTACACCTAACAAAGCAGAATACATTGCACTAACATGTGCTGTTGCACTTGCAAAGAGGTAATGTGAGTAGAAATAGAACAAGATTAGAACAATCAAGACAAGAGGCCATGACAAGCCATGTACACAACTTGCAATAGTCTTACTTAGCCATGGAATAAAACCAAGTACATTCAGTTCATTAGCCATCATTACCAGTATAGAAAACCACGTTAATGTGTTCCATGCACCTTTTTCTTGTAAGATATCACTCCAGCTAAGTACACCAGTTAATAATAGAAGAGAAAGAGCAATAAATGCAGTCAAAGTCGCATCTACATTTAATGTGTCGCCTAAAACCCAAAGAATCAGGGCAATAACGAATATTCCAGCCATAAACTTTTCAGGTAAGGACATCTTACCCATTTCTGCAAGCTGTTCATCAGCCCAGTTTTTAGCGTTAGGAGTCTCTTTTATTTCAGGTGGATAAAGCTTGTATATAATAAACGGAACAAGGATTAAGCTTATTACTCCAGGAACAAGTGCAGCGATAAACTATCCCATCCAGGAAATATTGATATGCGCACTTTTTGCTAGAGACTGTGCTAACGGATTGCCTGCCATTGCAGTTAAGAACATTGCGGCGGTAATCATATTTCCGTGAAATTCAGCAAAGGTCAAAAATGATCCAACTTTACGTTGAGTATTATCCTCAGGAGCAGAACCAAAGGACCTAGACAAAGAATTGATAATTGGGTACATGATGCCACCTGCACGGGCGGTGTTACTTGGTGTAGCAGGTGCAAGAATCAAATCAACACCAATTAATGAGTATGCAAGTCCAAGCGTTTTTTTACCAAAAATTCTTACAAATCCGAGAGCAATTCTGCGTCCTAATCCGGTTTTGATGAACCCTCTTGAAATGAAGAATGCCATTGCAATTAACCAGATACTGTTATTACCGAATCCTGCAACTGCAGTATCAATAGGAACTTCATGTGTAATAACGGTTGTAGTAAATCCCAAAATTGCAACTGCACCAATTGGTAGTGGTTGTGTGATACAGCCAATGATGGTAGCAACAAATATTGCCAGCATATGCCACGCGGCAATCGAGACGCTCTCAGGACGGAAAGGAGTTGCTAACCAAATAACTAGTGCTACAACGATGGGAATAATAAACTTCTTATAATTTATTTTTGTAGCCAAGATACCTAAGTCCTCCTTAGTATTCAGGTGCCCATTTGGCATCATTTATGGCAGTAGCAACATCATCTATTTTTTCTCTTGTTAATCCTTGAATCTTGGCACTCTCAGCAACTGCGAGAGCAACTGTGGTTGAAAAACGATCAAGTTTTGAAACAGGAGGTAAAACAGCAGCTCCAGCCTCTTCAGGGTCAACGATACCACCTAGTGAATGAGCAGCAGCTGAAATCATTTCGTCATTCAATACTGTTGCAGTTGAAGCAATCACACCTAGTCCAAGCCCAGGATATACGAGAGCATTATTTGCCTGACCGATATGATATGATACACCATTGAATTCAACATCAGGAGCTGGAATACCAGTAGCGACAAGTGCACGTCCTTCAGTCCATTCAATCAAATCATGAGCCTTAGCTTCTGCTAGTTTGGTTGGGTTAGAAAGTGGGAAGATAACAGGTCTCTCAGTGTGAGCAGCCATTTCGCGAACGACATCTTCTGTGAATGCACCTGGCTGTGTAGATGTACCAACAAGAATCGTTGGATGAACTGCTTTTACGACTGCCAAAAGGTTTGTTAATTCATCAGCATTATCAAATTCACTCCTTGAACGAGCAAAAGGTTTTTGTTCTGGTGTCAAAGTTGTATCATCATCGAACAACAGGCCTTGCTTGTCGACCATATAGAAATGTTTACGAGCTTCTTCCTCGCTTAGACCTTCTTGAATAAACTCATCATAAATTCGTTTTGTAATTCCAGCTCCTGCAGTACCAGCACCAAAGCAAAGATAAATTTGATCAGTCATTTTTTGTTTGGAGATGTTCAATGCACCAAGAATTCCAGCAAGAGTAATAATCCCTGTACCTTGAATATCATCATTGAACGTTGTAATTTTGTCTTTATATTTATTAAGCAAGTTAGCAGCGTTATCACGACCAAAATCTTCAAAGTGAAGATACAGATTTGGGAATAAGCGTTCAGCAGATTCAACAAACTTATCAACAAATTCGTAATACTTGTCACCGGTGATACGGCTATGATGATTACCGAGATAAAGTGGATCATTTAAAAGCTTGTCATTGTTTGTACCAGCATCTAAAACAACAGGTAATACTTGACTAGGATCAATTCCGGCAGCTGCGGTGTAGACCATCAACTTACCAACGGCAATATCAACGCCATTTGTTCCCCAATCGCCAATACCAAGTATTCCTTCGGCATCAGTCACAACAATCAATCTAATGTTGCGGCCATTAGCGGCATTTTTAAGTGAGTTTTCAATAGCATCGAGATTATCGATGGATAAGAAAGTAGCATTTTGAGACTGTACGTATAATTCACTGTAGTTTTCAATGGTATCTGCAATCGTTGGATCGTAGACAATTGGCATGAATTCAACTACATGTTCACTAAAAAGTTTGTAGAAGAGTACATGATTTTCATTGAAAATTTCCATTAAAAACATGCGCTTTTCAAGATCAGTTGGTTTTGTTTGGAATTGTGCATATGTTTGAGCAACTTGTTGGTCAAGTGTCTGAACATATGGAGGCAAGAGACCTTCTAAGCCGAGTTCTTTACGTTCTTCTAATGTAAAAGCTGTACCTTTGTTTTTGAACGGATCATTTAAAATATTCATTCCCATGTTATTTAGACCTTCCTTTTGTTAAGATATACATAGAATAGATCTATTGGTTTTTTATAGTCAAAAAATATTTTTTTAATAATAATTTCTTATAATGAGTTTTAGAATGCTGCTTTATCAAGGGGAGGAGGAACTTTTTATGAACACGAGGGATCTTGAATATTTTATAAGGCTGACAGAAATTAAAAATTTTTCAAAAGTTGCGCAAGAATTTGGAGTTAGCCAGCCCACAATCACTTTTGCACTAAAGAGATTGGAAGAAGAAGTTAATTCACGCTTAATTATCAGGCATCGTGCGCAAGGAGGATTAATGATAACTGATAGTGGGGAGCAATTATTAAATCATGCTAAGAGGATGCTGCTGCATTATAATTTGGCTCAAAAAGAAATTACGAGTAGTCGGTTAAAAATGCTGTCAATGGGACTGCCACCTATTATTGAAAACAATTATTTTCCTAGAGTTGCTAAAAATTTAAAAAAAGTTGGTTTATTAGACAAGATTCAGACAATGGAGTATGGCTCAAGAACAACTTTGAAAGCACTACAAAATGGCGAAATTGATATGGCATTGCTGGGTTCAATTGATCCATTAAGTGATGAATTAATTATGACAGAGGAATTTGATCGCCAACCTTTTGAGATATTTGTAGCTAGAAACCATCCATTGGCACAAAGAAAAAAAGTGTGGTTCAAAGATCTAAGAGGTGAAGATTTTGTGTTGTTCAAAAATGGATTTGTGCATAATCATGCATTTGATTTGCTCGCTGCACGTAACTATTTTCGACCACACATTGTTTTCAGGTCGAATGGCACACACAGTTTGATGAACCTGATTGCTGATGGGGTTGGAATAGGATTCTTGACAGCAGTTGTGAATCCCACGCGTGAAGATATTGTCAAAGTTGAATTGTTGGATACAGATGTTCCTATGTTCGTAACGAGTATTGCTTATCGGCGGTCGCATGTTTTCAATAAGTTGCAACAGTCTATTCTAGACAATATTAGGGAAACACTTATTAAAAACGAGTGAAAAAAAAGTTAAATATCGGTATAGTGTTAGGAATACATAATATTTATAGAAGATAAGGGGCAAGTAGATGTTAAAAATAACCCAATTAAGTAAGAACTTTGGGAATAAACAGGTTTTGAAAGATATTAACTTTTCTGCGGATTCAGGTGAGATTACTGGACTGATTGGCAAGAATGGGGCAGGAAAAACAACGATTTTTCATAGTATTTTGAATTTTGTTAAGTCTGACGGCTCAATAGTATTTGACGATACTCAAATCACGGATAAAACATATAAGAGTATCGGCTACTTACCAGAAGAAAGAAGCCTAATGCCGAAGCTGACGGTCTTTCAACAAGTTAGATTTTTGGCAAGCTTAAAGGGGATGGCTGCAAATGTCACACGAAAAGAATTGCTTAAATGGATGGATAAGCTTGAGGTTAAGGGGAAAATAGATGATAAAATAAAAAGCTTGTCTAAAGGAAATCAGCAAAAGGTACAATTAATATGTACACTAATCCATCAACCAATGCTGATCATTTTGGATGAACCTTTTAGCGGTCTAGATCCGGTTAATACTGATTTATTAAAGGAAGTCATTTTAGCTGAAAAAAAGCGAGGTGCGACAATTATTTTTTCTGATCACGACATGACTAATGTTGAGGAACTTTGTGACAAACTTGTAATGATCAGCGCTGGACAAGTAGTTTTAGATGGTGAGATTCAAGCACTGCGTCTTAGTTTCGGAAGTACCAGAATTTTTGTACAAACTGAAATGACGCAAGAGGAGCTCCAAAACTTGGCCCATGTGACAGCTGTGGAGAAAACTAAGTTTGGAACGTATCGCTTAGATATTGAAGATGAAAAATACGGTAAAGAAATATTTAATGAAGTTACGGGCGGACATTATGTAAAAACCTTTGATCAGCAACCGCCAACATTGAATGAAATATTTAAAATGAAGGCGGGTAAGTGAGATGAAACAGATTTTATTAGTTCTTATGGAGACGTATAGAAGACAGGTTAAGAGCTGGAGTTTCATTTTGCTTGTAATATCACCCTTTATATTTATCTTTATCTCATTTGGATTTGGCTATTTAAGCAGTACACTTGGTGAGAGTAGCAGTGATCAGATTGCAATTGTTTCAACTAATAAGAAAATAGCTAAACAGCTAAGGTATGATAAAGACGAAATGACACTTAAGTATCATTCACAAAAGAGTGCTCAAAATGCATTAAAAAAAGAAAAAATAAAGGGCTATTTGGTAGTCAATCAAAAAAATAGTCAATTGTCAGCCAAATATGTTGGAAAAGAAAAACTCAGTATTACACAAAAAACTCATTTTCAGCAAGTACTGCAGGTAAATCAGCAGAATCTAAATGTCCTAGAGGCACAACTGACATCGGGACAACTAAAAGCACTCGCAAGACAAGCAATTTTAGAGCAGCAGGTATCTAAAAAAGGAGAGTCTGACGAAACAATCAAAACCATTTCATTCACAATTACAATTTTTCTGATGTATTTTATCTTGATTACCTATACGACAACTGTAGCGCAAGATATTGCATCCGAAAAAGGAACAAAAATTATGGAAATGGTGTTTTCTAGTATGCCGGCTCAGAGATATTTTTACGGTAAAATACTTGGAACTTTTGCTGTAATTGCAACGCATCTTTTGATTTATCTGGTTGGCGGGGGAGCCATGTATCTGATTTTACCAAAAATGGAAATTTCCAAAAAAATGTTCGCAGAATATAATACAATGATTGGTAAAGTAGTAAGCAATCTGTTATCAGTTAATTTGATTTATGTTTTGTTGGGGGTAATTATTTTTACAATTTTGGCAGCATTATGCGGGGCACTCGTTGTTCGTCCCGAAGATACTTCAAAGGCGGTCCAGCCAGTGCTCTATGTTGTCCTGGTTGGATTTATCGGATCATTGGTATTTGGCCAAAATGCGAATAACATTATTGTAAAAGTCGCATCCTTCATTCCATTTATCTCATCGTTCTTTATGCCAATGCGTTTGATATACAGTGATGTCAGCTTTATTCAAGTGGGATTATCATTACTCGTATTGTTAGCTGCGACTTTTGGCTTAGCAATATATGTTGGCAGGTTATATTCAGGATTGATTTTACAGACGGACGATGTTGGTATTATCAACAGTTTCAAACGAGCAAGTAAAATTAAATAAATATTTTAGATTTATTGCAATAAAAAGCAGGACATACTTAAATGTCCTGCTTTTTTTCCGATTCAAAACAATAGAACTAAAAACCTAAAATTTTGGAGGGGAATGCAGTAATGACAAAGGGAAAAAATAAAAGTATCGGGCGTGTGTGTGCAGCGGTCTTAATTTTTGTAACAATCACACCAATCTTGGTTATGTTGCTGAGCTCGTATGTTAATACATATAGCTTATTAGTGCAAAGAAACGATGCCAGTAAAACTGGTGCGGTTAATACTGCGATAAGTACACGAAAAGAATTAACGAAACAAGCTAGTGATGCCTTAGATGGAATTGCAAAGCAAAAGGCTTTTAAAGAAAAATTCGATTTAAAGGCCATTAAGGAAAGTATCAGAAGTGCTGAAGATAGTAATAAGATAATTGAAGGCGCTATCTTCTCAGAGAAAAATGGTGATTTTGTAGCTAACAGTAACAAGTTGACGAGTAATTTCGATCCAACAGTTCGACCATGGTTTAAAGGAGCTATAACAAAAAATGGTGCAACTTTTTTTTCAAAACCTTTTTTAACTGCTACGGCTAAGACAAATCAATATACGACAAGTGTATCTAAGGTTATAAAAAATAAATATGGACAGGTGGGAGTGTTATCTTTCAATGTTTCATACAGCATCGTCCAGAGTGGTATAGAAAATACGAAGGTTGGACGTACTGGTAACGTGATGCTAGTTTCGGATGATGGCATTGTAGTTGCTTCAAAAAATAAAAAGTTAATTGGTAAAAATATTAAGAAGACAGCTCTATTTAAGGCAGTCGTGGGTTCTTCGAAGACAAAGGGTAGCGTACTTCCTAAGGGACAGTCAAAAATTCAAGAAGCTTATTTTGATAAGGGAGATAGCAACCAAACCTTTGCTGTTGCGCAAACAAAAGCAAGTGAATTGAATCTGGAGTTAGGTGCACTAGTAAGAAATTCAATCGTTATTTCATTAATCATGGTTGTCGCCGTTATTGTGATATCGATTATGACAACAAAAATAATCAAGCAAGTTTTCCGTGACTTAAAAGACTACTTTGAAAAGGCTGGGAATGGAGAGCTGGAAATAATTGATAACAAAAAATTAAATAATGCTAAATTATTCAGAGCTACAAAGTCCATGATAAAACCTGATGAATCGGGGAATGAAATTCAAATTTTAAGTGCAAGCTTTAATAAGATGGTTAATTCGATTTCTGAACTTATCGTAAAAATCCAGCAAGAAGGCGACAATGTTGCTCAAAAGTCGGATACATTGTTTACTTTGGCACAACAGACTGAAACGGCAACAGAAGAAGTTTCAAAAACGATCACGGGAATCGCGGAAGTGACCAGTGTTCAGGCACAAGAAACTGGAAAGAGTGTGGAACAGGTAAAAGGCTTATCTAAGGTTGTACAAGAATTACGGGGAAATGTAACTGAGATGACTCAAAAATCGACAGAGGCATCTGATTTGAATAGCGAGAGTATCAAAGCTGCAGGAAATGTCGATAGTAATTGGAACCAGGAATTGGCAAGAATGAAGAAATTAAATCATGCAATGAACGAAATGAATGAAGATGTTAAGAATATTGATAAAATAATAAGTGTAATAAATGGGATTTCACAGCAGACGAACTTGCTGGCTCTAAATGCCTCGATCGAGGCTGCAAGTGCTGGGGAAGCCGGAAAGGGGTTCTCAGTTGTCGCTAGTGAGATTAGGAAACTCTCAGAACAGACCAAAGAATCAACAAATGAAATTGAAAAAATAATCGGAATGATCACTGAGCAGTCTGCAGAGATGGCACAACAGACCAATGAATCTTTAGCGGGTGGAGAGAAGCAATCAGCTCTGATAAAGGAAGCAATTGATTCATCAAGGCAAGTCTTTAACAAAAATAAGGATGTTGCTAAGAAGATTGAAGATGTAGAAACTGCAAGTAAGAGTATTGAAGAGATTCAAACTCGTGTTTTAAGTAATTTAGAAAGTATTTCTGCCTCGACCGAAGAGAATGCTGCCGGAACTGAGGAAGTTTCAGCCAATTCCGAGGAGGTTTTGGCAACAATGGAAGAATTTACAGGTAATGTTGCAGAATTACAGAACAGTTCAAAGAAATTAAAAACGAATTTGGCCGAGAAGTTCAAAATCATAAAATAGGATATTCATTATGATGAAGTACTACGTCTTTTTTGCGGTAGATTTTATAATTTTCTTGTGATTAAAAAAGGCAGGAAATGTAATAAAGTCGCTAGATTTCGAATGTGGCAGGCTCTTTGCTCATGAGCAAAGAGCCTGCTAGTTGTTTTTAACTGCTTAATTTATGAAATATACTTTGGTTATTTAGAATCAATAAGGGATTAGATCAAAATTCAATTTTTGACCTAATCCCTTTTTTTGATTGACTCAACAGTTCGTTAGTGATATGGTTAGTTACACAAGTGATTAACCGATTAACAAAAATGGAGGAGATAAGGATGCAAGAAACAATTATCGAAGTCAATAATCTGAGAAAAATATATGGTAAAAAGAATGAAAAACAATATGAAGCATTAAAAGCAGTTAATTTTAGTGTCAAAGATGGAGAATTTGTTGGAATCATGGGAGCTTCTGGTTCAGGAAAAACAACTCTTTTGAACATGCTTGCAACTTTTGACAAGCCAACTAGTGGTTCAGTAAAGATAAAGGGCGAAGAAATAGCAAAGTTAAAAGGAAATGCACTTGCTGATTTTCGTGCTAGTAGAATTGGATTCATCTTTCAGGACTTTAACCTTCTTGAGAATTTAACTGCTGCAGAAAATATAGGCTTGCCGCTATCTTTACAAGGAGTCTCAGCTAAGAGGATTGATGCGATTATAACAAAGGTTGCTAGTGAACTTGGTATCTTTGAGCTATTAAAAAAGTATCCAAGTGAACTTTCCGGTGGGCAAAAGCAAAGAGTTGCGTGCGCGCGAGCTTTGGTACATAATCCAGCAATTTTATTTGGTGATGAACCAACAGGGGCACTTGATTCAAAGTCTGCCCGCGAATTATTGGAGCTTATGTCAGAAGTCAATAAAAATATGGGAACTTCAATTTTGATGGTTACCCATGATGCCTTTTCAGCAAGTTTTTGCAAAAGAATAATTTTTATTAAAGATGGCAGGATTGAACGTGAACTAATCAGAGAAGATAATCAAAATCGGAGTAATTTCTACCAAGAGGTCTTAGACCTTTTAGGAACGTTTGAGCAATAGAGTGGGGGGGAGAATTAATGCTACAAAAGTTAGCGGTAAATGGTATTAAAAATCGTTGGAAAGATTACTTAGTACTTTTTTCAGGATTGGTAATTTCAAGCTCCATTTTTTATTTGTTTGAGACACTCTCAACGAATGGAAGATACTTGAAAGAAAATGGTGCAATAGTCAGCATGATAGGATATATATTTGCCTTTGGTTCTATCTTATTAACGTTGATCACGCTTGTATATATTAACTATGCAAACAATTTCTTGTTAAGTATGCGGCAAAGAGATTATGGATTATTCATGATGTTGGGAGCACGCAAGGGGAAAATTGGACAATTAATTTGGATAGAAACAATGTTGATTGGTTTTTTATCGACAGTCGTTGGTGTTATTGTTGGCATTGTGTTGAGTACAGGAATGCAAAATATCGTTATAAAGTCTTTAGGCTTAACTGCAAGATATTATGCACCCATTTGGTGGAAAGCAATTCTTTGGACCTTCATCCTATATCTTGGTCTATTCTTCTTGGCAGCAATTTACAATACTTTCTTAATGACAAGGAAACCTGCACTCAAATTATTAAAGAGTCAGCAAAAAGCTGCAAAAAAACAGCTTCCTATGTGGATGCAGTTTATCCAAGCTCTAATTGGTATTATTTTGCTCACGATTGGATATGGGGTAATCCAAAATGCAGTTAAATATGGGAGTAAGACCATTCCGATTAGTTTATTTACAATTACCTTTGGAACATTTTTTGTCTTTAATTCGATTGTGACAGTTGGAATTAGTTTGTTGCGTAAAACAAACTTAGCAAAGAAAAACTTAAATGGATTTACTTTGGGACAACTAGAGTTTCGAGTACACGACTATACCAAAATTTTAACAGTAGTTACAATGCTATTGGCACTAGCACTCGGTGCGATAACAACGGGTATTGGTTTCAATAATATTACAGACAAGACGGCAGAAGCACAATCTGCATATACCTTTGGCCTATTCCAGCCAACTTCGAAACAACGGACCCTAATCAAAAAATTAGACATTGAACAGCAATCAAGTTATTCATATAAGGTTTCGGGAAATGCTGTTTATTTCGAAGAAACACAGTTTGAAAAACAGCCATTTCAAACTGTTAAATTTAATAGCAAAAGTTTTACTTCAAGTTATGCAAAGTTAAGTGTTGCTGAACTCAAAAAAGACAGCTATCCATTGCAAAAATTTACAGAGAGCATACAGCCTAACAGGCAGGTCGTGCTCGTAGATGCACAAAAATTTACTGCAATTCAGGGGCAACAACAGACTGCTTTATTCTTTAGAGCAAAAGATACACCTGATGCACAGAGTATTCTTTCGCAAATCTCAAATCTTGAATATGCAAAAAGTAAACAGAAAGATAGGACAGATGCGATTCAGGGAAACTATGATGCAAAAATTTATGTGGTAAAGCCACTTTATTCAGGACTAGAGTTTATGGGAATCTTCCTTGGAATTGCTTTTTTGGCAATGTTAGCAAGCTGCTTGATGTTTAAAATTCTCTCAGGTGCATTTGAAGATGTCAGAAGGTATTCGATGTTGGCTAAATTGGGCGTGCGTAAGTCATTACTGCAAGGAGCAATTGCTAAGGAAATTGGAATATTGTTCGTTTTACCGGCAGTTGTAGGTGTTGTACATGTTTTAATTGGCTTGAACTTGTTTAAGGGGATACTGATTAATCCATACTATGGTATTTGGCTGCCATTTACGATATTTGCCGTATTATATCTACTATACTATTTCATAGTGCTCTTCATGTATCAAAGGATTGTACTAAAGAAGATTTGACAATTAATGACTAAAGTTAGTATCCTTGAGTTTACGGTTGATGATGATGAGGTGAAAAAGATGCAATTTAATTTTAACAGCACGGAACCAATCTATTTGCAGGTCGCCAGTCAGATTGAGGAAGCTATTTTTACTAAAAACTATGCCGAAGAAGAGCAGATTCCTTCGACCACTGAAATTTCGCGGGATTTTCATATCAATCCTGCAACAGTGCTTAAGGGAATTAATCTATTGGTAAGTGACGGCTTGGTTGAAAAAAAGCGCGGGATTGGGATGTTTGTTGCTCAAGGTGCATACGAAAAACTTGTAAGGAAACGACGGGAATTATTTTATCAAGATAAGATTGTTCAAGTTGTTGATGAGGCTAAAAGGTTACAGATATCGAAGGAAGAACTACTAGATTTAATCAAACGGGGGTTTTGATTGATATGGGAATTGAAGTTAAGAATATTCAAAAAAGTTTTAATAAAAAGAAAATCTTATCCGATGTTAGTTTAGAATTAGAACCTGGAAAGATATATGGCCTCCTTGGACGAAATGGTGCAGGGAAGAGTACTTTGCTAAGTATCATGGCCAACAGAATATTTTCGGATTCTGGCGATGTATTATTGGATGGTAAAAGTGTTTTTGACCATGATGAGGCATTAGGCCAAATTTATTTGATGAGTGAACGTAATCTTTATCCTGAAGGAGCGAAGATTGAGAGAATCTTCAAATTGACGGAACTTTTTTATGGTTCATTCAATTATGATTATGCTAATGAGTTAGCTAACAAGTTTGGCTTAGATGTAAAGCAAAAATTCGGTAAATTATCAACAGGCTATCGAAGTATTTTTAAGTTGATTATTGCTTTGGCTGTCCCCGCAAGATATATTTTTTTAGACGAACCTATTTTAGGGTTGGATGCAAATCATCGTGAACTTTTCTATCGTGAGCTACTTGACAATTATGTCAAAACACAAAAAACGTTTATAATCTCAACGCATATCATTGAAGAAATCACGAATATGCTCGAACATGTCTTTATTCTTTGTCATGGGGAGATCGTGATTGATGGTGATGTCGAAGATGTATTAAAAAAGGCATACTTGATAGCCGGACCACAAAAAGATGTTGATGATTATTGTCGTGGTCTCAACATAATAGGTAAAGAGAATCTGGGAAGCATTCATGGAAATTATGTTTATGGTAATTTGGATGATAATCGGATCTTGCCAGATACTGTTTCTGTTGAGAGGATGGATTTGCAAAAACTCTTCGTTAATCTTACTAATATGGAGGAGACTAAGAAATGATGACAAAAAAAGAAATTAGTGTTACCAATTATTTTTTTAAGAATACACTTAGAAAACTTGGCTATATGTTAGTTTGGTTAATCTTTTCGTCACTATTCTTCCCCTGGGTATTTAATGGATTTAATGTTGAGAATCTTTCTGTAAATAATGCTTTAAAAAACACTGAAGTAGGTCCAATTCTTGCCATTCTTATTTCAGGAATTGCACTTTTTCCTTACAATGATTTTAAATTATTAATTCAAAATGGAATATCACGCAAGACATTTTGGAAGGCAAGAATACTTTCCTTTTTAGCTATTAGTATTTTGGGACAGTTAATCGCAATTGTCGTAGCACTTTTAAATCCATACACACACCATTCATGGCAAGGAAACTCTCTGTATATGCAGGTGTATGGCAAGTATTTTGGCAGTACAGCAATGAATTCTTTTATGGGGTTATGCTTTATTTTAATTTCAACATCGGTTGTAATGATTGGTGCAATCATGGTAGGTAGTATTTTCAGTTTATTCACTAAAAAGGCTAAAGTGTATATCTTTATTGGGCTTTTTGTAATGGGCGTGGTCTTTATTAATTGGATTTCGATGGCCGCACAAAATGACCATATGCGAAATGCTATCAAAAATGCTGACTCTTTTCTTCATTTTATTATTGGGTATGGTGGAACTAATGTAAAGGTAGGGGACTGGAATCCAACTATGCCATTTGTTGTGGCCATACTAACGGGTATAGTCTGTCTACTTGGAAGTTATGCTGTAATGAAACACTTTAAGATTAAGAATGAGTAGATGTTGTTTTTAATCTGATTTTTTGGGTTATACTGATAGTAGGATTTTAGATAACTTTAAAAGGTTGGTGTTTTATGTTGATTGAACCAGGACAAACATACAGACGTACTGGAAAAGAACGGTATACAAATGAACCAGGAAAGAGTGTGAGCCGGTACTTAGTATTTTTTATCGGTATAGCATTGATGATGATTGCTGGTACATATGCACTGAAAAATACAATACTGAACGTCAAGGTAGCTGTTTCAGAGGTTACTAAAACAGTTTATGTCAAGCAGGCTACAACCACTCTAAATAGTGTTGTGGCTGCTTTAGCATCTCAAAATAATATACCATCTTCTTTAACATCTAATCTAGTTACTGAGAGTCAAGTTAAAACAGACTTAGCAAGTGTTACACGTAATATTTATGCTGGGAAAAGCGAGATAATTGATAGTGCGTTGATTAAGAAACAAATTGAGCAAAATCTTACAAAAAAAGCTGAAAGTGCCGGTATTTCTACCGATAATGCTGTTTATCAGTCTGCTCAGAATACATTTTTGAGTGGGATGAGTTCTTATATTACCAGCAAAATAAGTGCAACGCCAGCGGCAAAGCTGGCAAAGGTAATTGCAAATGTCAAAAAGACAAATAGCCTGATATTCATCATTGGGATTATTTCATTTATTGTTCTATCATTATTATTAATAATTCACGATCGAAATATTTTTAGAATTGCATATTATTTGGGTATTTCGGCAATATGGAGTGGTATTGTGTTGGCCGCAGTAGCCTTTTTAATTGGAAATTCAGAAATTCCAAACAAAATTGCAAGTATGGCAGACCAGGCTAGCGGATTGATTGGGACCTTGTTGCAAATTACATTTGAACAGATCCAAAGCTATGGGCTGCTGTTAATTGCAATTGGTTTTGTGCTCCTCATTTTGGGATTACTAAGAAAGATAATAAGATAGGAATTTAGTTAATGAATTATACATGGGTAAATAACGAAGCTAAGCAGACTGTTAAGAAACTGTTACTGGCTAATGGAATAAGCCAACGTCTTTTGAGTCAAATCAGACGTGGAAAAGGAGAAGTATTGGTTGGTGAAAGGCTTAGTAAAATAACAACAATAGTGCCTTGTGGTCAGGTGGTAACCTTGAAACTACCAAATGAAAATAATGATGACATAGTGGCGGCTCAAGGCAAACTCACAATATTATATGAGGACAAGAATTGGCTGATTGTTAATAAGACAGCTGGGATGACGACTGTTCCTGGGCCAAGTAATCGAGAAACAACACTTGTCAATTATGTAAAAGGCTACTTAGTTGAATCCGGTTCGGATGACCTAGTACCACATATTATTACAAGACTTGATCGTTTTACGAGCGGGATTGTTTTAATTGCCAAGAATAAAGTCGCCCAAGGAATGATCGATAAGATTGATCGCAAAGACTTTGAAAAATATTATTTAGCAATTGTTGAGGGCCATTTGTCATCAGAACATGCAATTATTAATAGGCCGATTGGAAGGAAGGGTTCCAACATACGCAGAGAAGTTATGGCTGGAGGGAAAAAAGCTGTTACCGAATATTGGGTGAGAGAACGTACCAGTGATAATTCACTAGTATTGGTGAAGCTCCATACAGGGAGAACACATCAGATTAGAGTGCACTTTAACTCAATTGGTCATTCTTTACTCGGAGATGAATTGTATGCTGGTAATCTAGATAGGATAACGAGACAAGCATTGCATGCATTTAAACTAAAATTTTTAGATCCATTCACACAAAAATATATTGAGATTGAGTGTGATTTGCCTGAAGATATGCGGCAAGCTTTGAAAAAATAGTGTACTTTGATAAGGAAATATTTATATTATTTTGGCAGGGTAATTTTTTTTTGCTATAATGTAGCATGAGTGCATTAACATAATTATAAGGTGCTAAAGGAGTGGAACTGTTTGACACCAAAAAAAGAAGACTATTTAAAAATCATTTTTGAATTGGGTGGGACTCAAAAAAAGGTCTCAAATAAGCAGATTTCATTAAGCCTGAATGTTGCGGCTGGGTCTGTCACTGAAATGGTGGCAAAATTAGTTAAAGATGGCTTGGCTGTACATACACCTTACGCAGGAATTTCTTTAACTAAAGAGGGCATTAAGGTTGCAGAAGAATTAGTACGAAGACATCGCTTATGGGAGACATTTCTGGTATCTGCACTGGGCTATAAATTACAAGATGTTCATTCTGATGCTGAAGTACTCGAGCATATTGCTAGTGAGAACTTAATGGAGCATTTAGATGCTTTCTTAAATCATCCGACACATTGTCCGCATGGCGGCGTGATTCCAAATAAAAATGGTGATTATAAGGAAGATGGACACAACGTTTTGGCTGAAGCAAAAGATGGAGAAGTAGTGAAAATCGAACGTTTCATTGATAATCATGATTTATTGACTTACTTAGATGATATTGAACTGCAAATTGGTGATGAGCTAAAAATAATAGGACATTCTCCTTTTGAAGGACCAATTAAGATTATGATTACAGAAACAGGGCAGGAAATGAGCGTTAGCTTTAAAGCAGCACACTATATTTTTGTAAAATAGTGATACTGCACTATCTTTTTTTAAGATGGCATGATATACTAAGGGTGTATTTTTGTATAGGTTACCGTGGTTAGAATGTTTCAAATAACTTTCCCCATTTGTGCCGATCAAGAATTACAACTATTATTAGATAGTGCCTGATAGGCACAAGGAGGAGTTTATTCATGGAACAAGGTACAGTAAAGTGGTTTAATGCAGACAAAGGTTTTGGTTTTATTACTCGCGAAGATGGTAGCGATGTATTCGTTCATTTCTCAGCTATCCAAGGCGACGGTTTCAAAACTTTAGATGAAGGCCAACATGTTACTTTCGATGTTGAAGAAAGCGACCGCGGACCACAAGCAGTTAACGTTACAAAAGACTAATTTAAAGTCGAAAAGCAACCGAAGCGAGACAGCAGTCTCGCTTCGGTTTTTTTTGTTAGGAGAGAGATGAAAAATTTAAAATTAAGATGGCTGCTAATTGGAAACCTGATTTCAAGTACTGGAACAAGTTTCATTTGGCCGCTCACAACCGTATATATGCACGACTATTTGGGTAAATCCTTGGCACTTGCAGGAATGGTTTTATTTATAGAGTCACTAATTATGATTGGTGGAAGTTATATCGGTGGGTACATATATGACCAAGGCCGTGGACGTTTTTGGATGCTATTTTCAATTACGGTTTCGATTGCTGCACTGTTATTATTGGTCTTTTTCAATAAATGGCCGGCATATCCAGTACTATTGATTGTTAATGGTTTCGCTGGAGCGATTGCAAATACGATTATTAATGCTTTAGCCGCGTCCATTAAGAACCACGAAGCAAGTTATGTGTTCAACATGATGTATTTTATGGCGAATATTGGGGTTGTATTAGGAACATTAATCGTAGGTTTCATCGTCAAATTAAACATTAGATATATTTTCGTTGTGACACTTTTATTGTACATAGTTTTCTTTGTAATTGCTTCGACAAAATACGTGTTTGAAAATATCAAAATTGAGAAGGACAAAAGCTCAGTTGAAGGAGAAATATCTCAAAAGACAGCAAACAGGAGTATTCTTATCATCAGCGGAATATTGCTAACGTATTTAATGATTCAAATGGGGTACGCACAGTGGCAGTCAAATCTGTCTGTTTACATGCAAACATTAGGAATTGGATTAAATAAGTACAGTTACTTATGGACAGTTAATGGAATAATTGTGGTAGTTGGACAGCCAATTATCAGTTTTCTTGACAAAAGGTACGGAATAAATGATTTCAAGAAAGTATATCTAGGTTATGTAATGTTTGTGATTGCTTTTGCATCTTTGATTTTTGCGAAAGACTATCTACATTTTATGATTTCAATGATAATAGTAACATTTGGTGAAGTAATTGCATTCCCAGTTATTCCAGCAATCGTTGCAAACCTGAGTAGCGATTCTGAAAGAGGAAAATATCAAGGATTTGTTAGTATTGCAGCTTCAACCGGTCATGCGGTCGGTCCTTTATTAGGCGGTGTGATAGTTGAAATGTTTTCATATGGATTATTGTTTGAAACAATAGTTTTATTGGTATTGGTATTTACAATCATCAGCCTAATAATTACTTATTTTAATTTAAAAAAGTAATTGCAATTTTTATAATTGTATTAGATAATTCTCCCAAAAAGGTTGTGAAGTTTGTGACTAAAAACGATCTTATTATTGAAACAATTTTAATGGCAGGAAAGATCATGATTGAAAATGGTGCAGATATGGCTAGGGTCGATGATACGCTAACACGAATTGCACGTAATGCAGGAATTGATAATCCAAAGATTTTTGAAACAACTACAGGAATTTTAATGTCAATTCCAAAGCAAGCAGCTGCGCAGGTCGAACCTATTCAAAAGAGGACGATTGATCTAGAGAAGGTTTCTTTAGTTAATCAGAATTCGAGAGCTTTTCAGGACGGACAAATCTCGTTGAACGAATTCCGCAACAACTTGGTAAAACTAAATATTTCAACACCGTTTTTTTCTTTTTGGTTACAACTGATAGCCGCCGTGATTGTGAGTGTAACTCTGATGATAATGTATGGCGGATCTTGGCGTGATATAATTGCGACAGCTTTTGCAGGGGGGCTTGGATACAGCTGTTATTATCTAATTAATAACCGACTTAAAATCAGGTTTGTTAGTGAATTTTTGGCGTCTTTTCTTATAGGAGTTATAGCTGTTTTATTTGTTCGGCTGCAATTAGGGTCACGGATTGGGATGATTACTATTGGTGGTGTAATGCCGCTGGTACCTGGAGTACCAATCACCAACGCGGTTCGGGATGTATTTGCTGGGCATTTTCTTAGTGGAATGGCCCGTGCGATGGAGGCACTTCTAAGTGCTTGCGCAATAGGCATGGGAATTGCTTTTGTTTTCCGTTTCTTATGAGGAGAGTGCAATATGATGATAATACAGATAATTTGTAGTTATTTAGCAACAATTGGTTTTGGCATTATTGTTAATATTCCACATAGAGCACTTAATTCTTGCGGTTGGGTAGGGGTCTTAGGCTGGGTGACCTATCTGGTGATTAAGATGGCCAATGGGGGGACAATGCTGGCTAATGCGGTGGCTGCTTTAGCGATAGGGCTTAGTTCAATCTTTATGGCTCGTAGGTTAAAAATGCCAATGATTTTGTTCAATATTCCAAGCCTTGTTCCACTGGTTCCTGGTGGGCAGGCATACAAGGCTGTGCGCAATTTTGCCGTTGGGAATGACTTGGCGGCAATTAGTAATTTGGTACAAGTTGCGATGATTGCTGGAGCAATTGCTATGGGATTTTTCGTCTCAGAATTGGCCGCTAGAACATACTTTAGAATTACTGTAAAGCATTAAATGTTAACTTATAAGGGAGCCGGGTCAAGGGCTATATTCTGACCCAGCTCCTTTATTTACTTCGTATAGAGGTGTTCCATAAGTCAAAGTTCTTTGTTTAATTGCGAATGACTTACAGCAAAATATGTGTAATGAGTGATTTCGTATTAGTATTCAAATTTTATTGACTTATGTCGCACTTCCTTTTTATTTGGAAAAAGAAGTTCACGATATTAACAAATTTAATGGAATCTTTTGTCGGGAAATATTCTAAAATTATTCACAACTTCCAATTAATATTAATGAAGTGCAGGAAAACAATTTCTGAAACAACTAGTAAGGCATAAGACAAAAAATGGAGGAAGCTGCCAAAAAATTGTGTTATGGCACTTTAAACATGGAGGCGAAAGAATGAATTTTATCAAAAGAGCTTTTCTCAACATTAAAGAGAAAAAAGGCAGATCGATATTACTTCTCTTAGTAATGTCAGCAATATTATTATTTGTATTATCTGGGATCATTATTCAAAACGCGGCAAAGAGTGCAATTGCAACAGCTAAAGAAAGTTCAAATGCTACGGTTACATTGACCGCTAACAGAGAACAAGCTTTCAAGAAGACAAGAAAGAGCAAGTCTAAGCCGACAACTTTGAGTTTACCAAGCGTCAGCATTGCTACAGCTAAAAAGATAGCTAAGTCTAGTTATGTTAAAAGCTATAATGTCACGAATAGCACAACTGTAAATGCAAAATCATTTACTGCAATAACGACATCTTCAAGTAATCAGGGACCATCAATGGGTGGGAACAGCAAGTCACAAAGTTCAAGTTCTAGTCAAGGTGACATTACACTTTCTGGAGTTTCAAGTACTTCAACTATCCTATCGAGCAGCAGTGCAAAGTTGGTTTCTGGACGCGGATTAACAGTCAGCGATGCTGATACTAATAATGTTGTTATTGAAAAAGAATTAGCAAAGGACAATAGTTTAAAAGTCGGTTCAACAATTAAAGTTAAAGATACGAACGATAAGGTTCGTACTTTGAAAGTTGTTGGGATATATAAAGCATCCAATACTGCCAGCACAGGCGGAATGGGACAATCTGATCCAGGCAACACAATTTACACGTCGGCACAATACGTCAATAAAGTTAAGGGAACGACTGGTAAAGCAGAATCAGTAACCTTTACAATGAATAATCCTGCCAAAGCAAGTACATTCATTAAACAAGCTAAAAAACTGATTAGCACAAGCAAATTTTCACTGACAACTGATGACAGCACTTATCAATCATTGTTGACACCGCTAAACAATGTTAAATCATTTGCCAACAAGATTGTATGGTTAGTAAGTATTGCAGGTACAATTATTCTTGCATTGATTGTTATTTTAATGATTCGGGAAAGAAGATACGAAATCGGAGTTTTGCTTTCAATGGGTGAGAAGAGATGGAAAGTTATTTCTCAATTCTTCACAGAAATGTTTGTTGTCTTAATATTCTCGACGATTATTGCGGTAATTGGTGGAGGATTTGTTGGAAATTACATGTCTAAGGAACTCGTCTCGCAATCTACATCTTCTACAACAAGCACGATGACGGTTAGCAGTGGTCAAGGCCAAAGCCAAGGTGGCGCACCAACCCAAGGTGGTATGCCAGGCGGTGGAGGTGCTACACAACAAGGCCAGAGTGTTGGAAGTCAACAGAGTAGCTTATCTAACTTAGAAGTATCAGTCAATATGATGTCAATATTTGAGTTGTTTGGCTTCGGATTAATAATTATCCTGATTGCCATTTTAGCAGGAACCGTCAATGTCTTACGATTAGAACCAAAGAAAATTTTGATATTATAGGAGGCAGAATATGATTACAACAAAAAATTTGGCATATTGGTATGACAATGCTGATGAAAAGCTCTTTGAAGATATTAATTTACAATTTGATGCTGGAAAGCTGTACGCGATAATCGGAAAGAGCGGTTCTGGTAAAACAACATTCTTGTCGTTGATTGCTGGGCTTGACACTCCTAAAAGCGGTACGGTTGAATTTGAAGGAGAAGAACTGAAGAAGATTGGTTTGATGAACTATCGAAAAAAATGCGTCTCGATGGTATTTCAATCATATAATCTATTAACATACATGTCTGCGCTTGATAATTTATTATGTGCAATGGCAATTACTGGTGCCAAGCATGCAGGTGATAAAAAGTATGCTTTGTCCTTACTTGATAAGATTGGCATTGATGAAGATAATGCCAAAAGAAAGGTAACGAAATTATCTGGTGGGCAGCAGCAAAGAGTGGCAATTGCACGTACGATGTGTTGTGATTCAAGATTCGTAGTGGCCGATGAACCAACAGGTAATCTTGACGAAAATAGTACAAATGATGTACTGGAGTTGTTCAAACAAATTGCGCATGAACAAAATAAATGTGTGGTTATCGTAACTCATGAATTTGATGTTGCTCAAAAGTGTGATTCGATCATTGAACTTCGCCAAAAGAAATTCGAACAGGTTTAGAGTGTATTATTAAAAATAAAGTGTGATATAAGGTGATAAAACTTGAGCACTAGCTTAAAATCAAACGGATAATGTGAGTCATAGTACACGTTACACGGAATAATAAAGGGACTAGATCAAAATTCTGCTTTTGATCCAGTCCCTTTTATATGCGGCAGTATGTTATTTTTCAGTCGTATTTATGCTACTTGAATTTAGTAAAGTATTACCAGTTGTTGCAGTTTCAAGATTAAGTGAAGAGCGAATCAAGTTTGTAATTCGTTGCTTTTCAGTTTCTGGAACTGCTTCAAAGGATATGCCTGATACCAAATCAGCCTCGCCTTGCAAGTGATCTGAAGTCATATTACGTGTTGCAACGCGATATTTAAGTGCCAGCATTATCATGTCGTTGAATGTAATATCTGTTTTTAGCTGTTTCTGAATCTCTTTGAAGAAACGTTCTTTCAAGAGAGATTTTAATTTTGTCCCATTCTGAGCAACTTTCGTTAAGACTTGGCGCTGTCTTTGTTGCCGTCCATAATCTCCTAATGGATCAGAATGACGCATTCTAACGTATGCAAGAGCTGCACTGCCATTCATATGCGTTTTTTTATTTTTAACGAATGAATGTCCATCGTATGAAAAAGTCAAGATAGGCTTGATAGTAATGCCACCAACAGCGTTGACCATGTTTTCAAGTCCACCCATGTTAATTGTTGCATAGAAGTCAATGGGGATATTTAAATAATTTTGAACGGTTTTAACTGCGGTACCGGAGCCGCCATAATCATACGCTGAATTTAACTTACTGGGATAATATTGCTTATATCCTGTCACTGCAACAAGGGCATCACGTGGAAGACTAACGATTGTCATTTTCTTTTTTTGCGGATTTAATGTTAGGACAATCATGGTATCAGTCCTGCCCTTGAAACTCCGGCCAACAGCTCCAGTATCTGTTCCCATCAGTAGAATGGAAATAGGTTTACCTTCTTTTAATAAATTTTGAGTATTTCGAGCTTTTGTTATCTTGCTTGAGCTGTATATTTTGGTCGTCATTTTTTGGGCATCCTTATAGAGATGTCCTAGATACAGAAAGAAAATTCCAAGCAGAACAACGAAAACAAATAGAAATGCCGTAAAATATTTATGTTTCCGTGGTTTAGCAGCTTGCCTTTTTCTTTTGTTTACTTCTGAGCGCTTTACTTCTGGCTCTTTGACCACAATATTTCATCTCCTCTGATGAATTAACAGTTATAATTTTAACAGAGAATAATAGTTATGACCAATTAAGAAAATAATAAGAAAAGGGCTTATATTGGTGTAAATATGAAACAATTACGAATAAATAAGTACTGACATCGGTTTAAAAACAATTTATTGATTGGAAAGCATGTGTAAATGATGTATGTTTGGTAAGATTTGGTATGAAGATAATACTTTTGTTAATATTTAAAAATATAAGAAATAAAAACTGTAGTAAAATTAAAAATGGTGAAACAAACGAATTAATTGATGTGTATGCCAAAGAAGGGGCAAGGTGGTTTAATTAATGAAATGTCAAAGTTGCGGATACAGTATTGAGGAAAATGAACATTATTGCAATCATTGTGGAACAAAACAGGCAATTTTTGAAGATGGGTTTGAAGCAAAAAAATGTAAATTTTGTAAAAAAGATATACCAGTTAATGCAAATTATTGCGTATATTGTGGGAAGGATCAAGCCTTTATTGATGTAAAAAGTTTTTCAGAAAAAGCAGCAGCGGAAAAAGTACGGCCAAATTCGGATGAGACAAAGGAGAAAAAATTATCACTGAATGAAAGTGAAAAACCCGGAATTTTTGTTTCTACGAAATTAATGATTAAAGACATGTTTGTATTGCAAAAAAGAATGGGAAGAGCTGACTTTTGGTGGTCAATTGCGGGCATGTTTGCACTGTCATTGGTATTTGGCTTGGTGTTGGGTGAAGTACTTGTAATTGTGAATGAAATTAATCCTGCCGTTGTAGATTTGACAGAACGAATCGCAATAAGCCTGTGGATGACTTTGATTTATATTTCAATTACAACTGCTCAAATAAGGCGTCTTCATGACTGCAGTTTACCAGGAATCTTGATACTTATGAAATTTTTGTTTGGGTTTGGAGACTTTTTGTTACTTTTACTACTAATTTTACCCCAATCAAAGCGTGATATGAGTTATACTTTCAATAAGAAGCAGTAGATAAACTATATCCAGTATCGGAGAATTAGTGATGATCAGTGGAAATAAAATACTATTAAGGCATGTTCAACTTGGTGATGTTGATGATTTATATGAGTACAGCTCTCAAAAAGAGGTCGCTCAAGCAGCTGGCTTTATTCAAAGCGGGAATTATTCGGCAGCTAAGGATTTCTACGCTGAACTTGATAATGATCTAGCTTGGGTAATAATTCTGAAAACTGGTAAAGTTATTGGAAATGTTTGTTTATATGAACAGGGACTTGATTTTGCGAAACAAACTGAAAAACGAGTGGCAATAGGGTATGCTCTCAATAATAAGTATTGGAATAAGGGTTATATGTCTGAAGCACTGATATTGCTAGTTGAATGGATTAAGAATAACAAAATGGAGATAGATGTAATTGAGGCATACGTCACTAACCAGAATATTGCATCACAGCGTGTGCTGGAAAAGGTAGGATTTTCAGTCTCTTCAATCATTGATGTTCCATATTTTGATACACAACTAATGAACGATAAAGTAATAGCTTATGAAAAAATTTTAAGAAAAGGAGAAGTTGAATATGCAGTTAACCAAGGGCTTTGAGCAGGCAGCGTGTATTATTGCACTTTTAGCAACTCAAAAAAGAGATATACCACTGTCATCGCAGATGATTCACGAAAGGATAAAGGGTTCGCAAACTTATTTGCAAAAAATAATGCGTAAATTAGTAGTTGCAGGTTTAATAACATCTGTTTCTGGAAATAGCGGCGGATTTTCTTTGGCAAAGGATCCAAAAGAGATAACTTTGCTCCAAATTGTGAATGCGACTGAGGGAAACATAAAGACATATCCTGAATTAGGCTTTCTTGACTTGGTTTTTAAGGACTTCTTGCCAATATCGCATGAAGCAACACACGTGATTGATGAAATTTTTCAAGAAGCTGATAAACGATGGTGTGAATATTTAAGTGAAAAAACGGTTTACGATATCATCATAGAAACTTTTGATAATCGACAATTTAAGCTTGTTGATTGGAATGATCCTGATGTGACAAAAAATCAAGAACTGGGAGACCTGTTGAAGGATATTAAATATTGAGATAAAAGGGTAATTGGGTGCGGTTTTTTTCAAAGTTACATTTTTAACAAAGCATATTTTTTTAATCTATATAATTCCATAAGTACAAGTAATTGCTTACATAAATAATAATTATTTTATTCACAAGAAAAAAACAAACTAGTATTTAACAGCCCCTAATGCTATCATAATTCTTGAATTTACTAGCATCATTTACTAGTGATGTAGACAAGTCAATATGATTTGATTGAGAAGGAGTTTTACTACAATGGAAGACAAGGAAAAATATTATGGTGCCGACGCATTAATTGACAGTCTTGCAAATCATGATGTTGAATATGTATTTGGTATCCCTGGTGCAAAAATTGACCGTGTGTTTGAAAGACTTGAACATCCAACTAATTCAAAAGCACCAAAACTAATTTTAACTCGTCATGAGCAAAATGCTGCATTTATGGCTGCAGGTATTGGTCGTATTACTGGCAAACCAGGTGTCGTATTGACGACTTCAGGGCCTGGTGCAAGTAACCTTGCAACTGGTCTTGTTACTGCAACAGCTGAAGGAGATCCAGTTTTAGCTATTTCAGGACAGGTTCAAAGAACTGATTTACTTCGCTTAACACATCAAAGTATGGACAATGCAGCTTTGTTTGCACCAATTACAAAATATAGTGCTGAAGTGCAAGATCCTGACAATATTTCTGAAGTTGTTGCTAACGCTTATCGTGAAGCAGAGGCAGGAAAACAGGGAGCAGGGTTCGTTTCTGTACCTCAAGATGTTGTTGACTCTGAAGTGAATACAAAGGTAATCAAACCGTTGATTGCACCCAAGTTAGGACCAGCGAGTCCAGTTGAGTCTACATTACTCGCACAAAGAATCAAGGCGGCTCAAATGCCTGTTTTGCTTGTTGGGATGCGTGCGTCGTCTCCAGAGGCAACAAAGGCAATTCGAGCATTGATTGCAGAGACACACTTACCAGTTGTTGAAACATTCCAAGGAGCAGGAATTATTCCCCGTGATATGGAGAATGATTTCTTTGGTCGTGTTGGGTTATTCCGCAATCAGCCAGGTGACCGTTTACTTAAAAAGAGTGACTTAGTTGTTGCAATTGGTTATGATCCAATTGAATATGAACCAAGAAACTGGAATGCTACTGGGGATGCAAACATTGTAGTTATTGATACAATCGAATCTCAAATAGATAAGAATTTCCAACCTGAGCGCGAGCTAATTGGTAATATTGAGCAAACATTAGATTTCTTGTTACCATACATGAAGGGCTACGAGGTTCCCAAAACATCACGCAAGTACTTGGCAGATTTGCATGTTAAGCTTGAAGAACGTGATGAAGCTCCAGCAGTTAAAAACGATCAAATTTTAAATCATCCATTAAGTGTCATTCGTGAGATGCAAAGCCACATAACTGATGATATGACAGTGACCGTTGACGTAGGTAGTTTCTATATTTGGATGGCGCGTCATTTTAGAAGTTATGCTCCTCGTCATTTATTATTCAGTAATGGTATGCAGACACTAGGTGTTGCTTTGCCATGGGCAATTGCAGCAGCTCTAGTTCGACCAAATACGCAAATTGTCTCAGTTTCTGGTGATGGTGGTTTCTTATTTTCTAGTCAAGATTTAGAAACGGCGGTTCGCCTTAACTTAAATATTGTGCACATTATTTGGAACGATGGTAATTTCGATATGGTTAAATTCCAAGAGGAGCTTAAGTATGGGCAGGATGCTGGTGTAAAATTTGGGCCAGTCGATTTTGCCAAGTATGCTGAAAGCTTTGGTGCTACTGGGATGAAAGTTACAAGGGCAAGTGAACTCAAAGCAGTTCTAGATAAGGCGTTTGCAACAAAGGGCCCAGTTGTGGTCGATATTCCAGTTGACTACAGCTTTAATCACGAATTAGGTACACAAATTTTAGAAGATCAAATTCATTAATTATTAGTTTAGAAAGGGCAACACTTATTTTTAATAGGTGTTGTCTTTTATTTGGGACGGCGTATAATTGAGTCATATCGAAAAGAGGTTGCAAATGATATCAGTAACTGCAGTGAGATGTTGAAGCGTTGATGAGCTGCAGTGAAAGGAGATTTTGCCGAAATGATTAGCTGCTTTAACAGCTGGTTGTTGGGATTCAGCTTAAGAGGTTGGGGACTGTCGTGCAGGTTTGCACGGAGAGCTATCGAGTATGACTTTTTATTGACACTTATGAATTATAAAAGTCTTGCTGCTGTTAGCGGTAAGACTTTTTTATTTATGTTGTATTTATGTTTAAAAAGCTAGTTGACTGGAGCACATGCTTGGTTGCCTCTTGAAAATTTAGGAGGAAGAATGGAAGCAAAAAAAGTTACGAGAAAAGTTAGTCGTACGCTGAAGACAAGACATTTATCGATGATTGCCCTTGGTGGAAGTATTGGAACTGGTCTGTTTGTTGCAAGTGGCTCTGCAATTAGTACTGCAGGACCTGGTGGGGCTTTAGCAGCCTACATAGGTATAGGCGTGATGGTCTATTTTTTGATGACTAGCCTAGGTGAGATGGCAACATACTTGCCGGTCACAGGGTCATTTGCAACATATTCCAGTAGATTTGTCGACCCTGCATTTGGCTTTGCAATGGGATGGAATTATTGGTTCAATTGGGCAATCACTCTGGCGGTTGATGTCAGTACAGTTGCCTTAGTGATGAAATTTTGGTTTCCCCATATTCCTACATGGATATTCAGTATGGTTGCTCTGTTAATTATATTTGCCATTAATGCTTTTTCAGTTTTGTCATTTGGAGAGGCTGAGTATTGGATGTCACTGATCAAGGTAGTTACAGTTATTATTTTCTTAGTAGTTGGTTTTTTAACGATAATTGGCATTATGGGTGGTCATGCTGTAGGACTTGAAAATTTTGTCTATCATAAAGCACCATTTGTTGGAGGAATTCCAACTCTGTTAAGTGTCTTTGTAGTAGCGGGTTTTTCATTTCAAGGAACAGAACTAATTGGGATTACGGCTGGTGAGTCGGCTACACCTGAAAAGAGCATTCCCAAGGCGATTAAACAAGTATTTTGGAGAATTCTATTATTCTATATTCTTTCGATTTTTGTAATTGCTTGTTTGATACCATATACAAGTTCTAACCTATTAGGCTCAAGTGCGAGTGATATTGCAATTAGTCCATTTACGCTTGTTTTTAAGCGAGCAGGATTAGCTTCTGCTGCAAGTGTGATGAATGCAGTAATCCTTACTTCAGTAATTTCTGCTGCAAATTCAGGTATGTATGCTTCTACAAGAATGCTTTTTTCACTAGCACATCATGGTAATGCTCCGCGAATATTTAATAAATTAAATACACGAGGAGTTCCCTTCTATGCATTGTTGGGAACAACTGCAGTTGGATTGCTGACTTTTTTTGCAAGTGTGTATGGTACTAGAATATATTCGTTCTTACTGAGTGCGAGTGGGTTAACGGGATTTATCGCTTGGCTTGGAATTGCGATTTCACATTATCGCTTTAGAAAAGCCTTTAAGGTGCAAGGAATGTCATTGGATAATTTGAGATATCGTGCAAAGTGGTTTCCGTTTGGCCCTTTACTTTCTTTCGTTTTGTGTGTACTGGTGATAATCGGACAAGATTTAAAGTCATTTGCTAACTGGGACTGGCAGGCAATCGGTGTCAGTTACATGAGTATTCCGTTGTTTTTGATTCTATTTCTCTATTATAAGATCAAGTATCATACAAAAATGATTCCACTACAGGAAGTTGATTTGACACCGCATGATATTGCAAGTAAAAAAGTTGAATAATAGTTGCAATTCTATTGAAAAAATATTACTATTGTCTACAGATAATATATGAGAATATCAGAAAACATTTGAGTACGCCTATAAGTAGACTTTCAGAGACATGGTGGTTGGTGAGAACCATGAAGTCGAAATTCCAGCGTTCGTTATGTGGGCAGGTAATGCTGCACGGGAGACCGTTATTTTAGTTGAGTGCGATTTTTTTTGAAATCGAACTTGGGTGGTACCGCGAATGAAGTCTTTTCGTCCCAATTATGGGATGGGAAGGCTTTTTTAATTAAAAATTGGAGGAGAAGCACAAATGTTAGATATTAAGATGATTCGTCTCAATGAAGATGAAGTCAAAACAAGATTGGCAACACGCAATGTTAAACCTGAAACAATTGATGAACTGCTTGAACAAGATAAGATTCGTCGTGAATTGGTCGTTAAGACAGAAACGCTGAAACAAAAAAGAAATGAAGTATCACAAGCGATTGCTCAAGCGAAGAGAAATAAAGAAGATGCAGGGGCAGCTATTGCTGAAATGAAGGAAGTTGGTAATGAGATAAAACAACTTGATGAGCAGCTTAATGTGGTGAATGACAAAGTTCTTGATATGGCAGCGAGACTACCCAATTTACCAAACCCGACGATTCCTGTTGGACCAGATGAAGCAGCTAATGTAGAGATCAAAGTTGTTGGAACACCTCGTAAGTTTGCCTTTGAACCAAAGGCACATTGGGATATAGGAGAGAAACTCGGAATTTTAGATTTTGAACGTGGAGCAAAAGTTTCGGGTAGTCGATTCTTATATTACAAAGGATGGGGTGCTAGACTGGAACGTGCTATTTACAATTTCATGTTAGACGAGCATGCAAAGGAAGGTTATACGGAAGTATTGCCACCTTATTTGGTAAATGGAGCTTCAATGTTTGGCACAGGACAATTCCCAAAATTCAAAGAAGATGTTTTTCAGATTGAAGGACAGGATCTAACTTTAATTCCTACCGCCGAAGTACCTTTGACAAATTATTATCGTGATGAAGTTATTCCAGATGAAGATTTACCAGTATACTTTACTGCACTATCACCATCTTTCAGGTCAGAAGCCGGTAGTGCTGGTCGAGATACAAGGGGATTGATAAGACTGCATCAATTTAACAAAGTTGAAATGGTTAAGTATTGTAAACCAGAGGATTCTTATGATGAATTAGAAAAAATGACTTTAAATGCTGGCAATATTCTTGATAAACTGGGACTTCCATATCATGTGATTACACTTTCAACTGGTGACATGGGCTTTTCTGCAGCAATGACTCATGATGTTGAAGTTTGGATGCCTTCACAGCATGTATATCGTGAAATTTCAAGCTGTTCTAATTGTGAAGACTTTCAGGCACGAAGGGCACATATTCAGTATCGTGATGAAGACGGCAAGCTGAAATTTGTGCATACCTTGAATGGCTCGGGACTTGCTGTTGGAAGAACGGTGGCGGCGATTATAGAGAACTGCCAAAATGAGGATGGCTCAGTTACCGTACCAGAAGTACTTCGTCCATATATGAATGGACTAGAGGTTATTAAGTAGACGTAATTTGGAATTTGTCGTCTAAACTAAACTAGTACGGAGTGTGGCTTAGTCAGGTGAAATTCGAGGCTAGGTAGAACACCCTTACTTATGGAACATGGTCTACCTAAATAAAATAGTGGAGTCAGGTCAAAAGCTATCTTTTGGCCTGACTCCTTTTTGATGTGACGGTTTTAATGATATAGAAGATACAGGTTATTTGGTAATATAAAGTGTTGAGAATAAAAATAAAAAAAGTTGTTGACGCAATATAAAATAGTTGGTATGATATTCATTGTTGTCAAGGAGATTGCTTGTCTTTTTATTCTTGATAAGGATGTACATAGTGAGGTTATTTTAATAAATTATTAATTTTGAAATTCAATTTGAGTTAAAAACTTATTGACATTTTAATGAATAGTGTGTATAATAATTTCTTGTGTCATATCTAGAAGTAGACCTTTGAAAACTGAACAAAGTTTCGACAAATCAAATGTGTAGGGTCTCTT
>NZ_JQAR01000001.1 GCF_001437155.1 Liquorilactobacillus mali | reverse complement strand
GGTTTAATTTTACAGGGGAAAGGTATTCCCATTTACACAAACTTCTTGACACTCCCGTTCCTATAAAAGACACATCAAATCTAAAATCTATAAGAGCTAAAATTGATGGCAACTATGAGACCGATAACTACGACGACGATAATTCAAGCCACACATTTGATTTCACATTAAATCTTTAACGACTGCCCTTTCGGGGGCTTTTATTTAACGCCTTAAGCGAACATATGTGCGTATGCATATATAAGAATTACACAAATTCTGATCTTAACAATCACCTTTTAAGATTTCTTATTGAGAATTGTGTACTCACCTATACTTTTTAAACATTGGAGGTATCTGCTCTACGAAAATAACTAGTTATAAAAATAAAAAAGGAAAAACTCGTTATAAATTACACGTATTCTTAGGTTATGATCCAACAACGGGTAAAAAATATGAAACCACTCGTCAAGGCTTTACAAGCAGGACAGAAGCTAAAAATAAAGCTAGCAAATTACAAATATCATTTTCAAGTGGAAAGTTAGTCAAAAAATCAGCTGCAATAAAAACATTTCAGGAACTATTCGATTTATGGTTTGAGTCATATAGACAATCAACGGCTACTGATTGTTGGTGGCTATACAAGCGGTATATAAAACCAAGATTCGGAAAAAATAAGCGTACCCTCTTGTCAAAAATCTGTTAATTATTGGCACAAAAGATATCGTGAATATCGACATATTAAAAATTTAACCGCTCAAATACTAAATTATGCTATTAATCTTGAAATAATTGACAGCAATCCTATGAAGAAAATTGTTGTACCTCGTCCTTTACCAAAAGATGAGAATGAAGAAAATTTTTATACGCGTGATGAATTAACATATTTTTTTGAGTGCTTAGATTCAATTGGAGATAAAAGATTTATTGCTTTTTTTTAGATTGCTAGCATTTACAGGATTACGAAAAAGTGAGGCTTTAAGCCTTCAATGGAAAGATATTGATTACGTGAACAAAAGTGTAAAAATCTATAGAACATTGTTTTTTGATGCAAGAAAGCACAAAGTTATAGTTCAAACTCCCAAAACAGCTTCTTCTGAACGAGAAATTGAACTAGATGCTAAAACAATTTCTTTGCTAAAATCATGGAGAATTGATCAACGAGAGCGCCTTCTTACAAATGGTATTAATTCAATGACTAACGAACAGTTCTTATTTACTCAAATGAAGTCAAATCAGCTATTAATAACAAACAGAGCAAATGACTGGCTTAAATGGGTCTATAAAAAATATCCTCAAAAGAAAATAACAGTACATGGTTTCAGACATACACATGCTTCTTTACTTTTTGAAGCTGGTGCGTCTATTAAAGAAGTTCAAAATCGTCTAGGGCATTCAAACTCAAAAACAACACTTGATATATATACTCATGTTACAAAAAAAGTAAAACGTGACACAGCAGAAAAGTTCGCAAAATTTATGGACAATTAAACAAAAAAGCTACCTGTTGTCGTTAAATTTGTCGTTAATTTCCAAAAAAATAAAAAATAAAAAGCCACAAACGTTAATATAACAGCGTTTGTGGCTAAATACATAAACCTATCCAACAGAACCTTCCATCTGGTACTCAATCAACCTATTAAGTTCGACTGCATATTCCATTGGTAATTCCTTGGTAAATGGTTCAACAAATCCCATAATAATCATTTCAGTTGCTTTTTCTTCAGTAATTCCCCGACTCATCAAATAATAGAGCTGCTCTTCTGAGATCTTGGAGACCTTTGCCTCATGCTCCATCGAAACATTCCCATTTTTGATTTCATTAAATGGAATAGTATCACTCGCACTTTTTTCGTCAAGAATAATAGTATCACATTCAACATGTGAGAATGAGCCATCACTAGTACGTCCGAAACGAACTTTACCACGATAATCTACACGTCCACCATCTTTACACAAGGACTTAGAAACAATCGAACTGGATGTGTTCTTAGCATTATGAATCATGCGTGCACCTGTATCAGAAACAATATCTTTACCTGCAAAAGCGATCGAAAGCATTGTCCCTCTCGCACCCTCACCATTCATATACACACTCGGATACTTCATCGTAACCTTGGAACCTAGATTGCCATCAACCCATTCCATCGTCCCATTCTCAAGTGCTTGCGCACGTTTCGTTTCAAGACTGTAAACATTATCTGACCAATTTTGAATCGTTGTATAGCGGCAATATGCATTCTTCAACACATTAACCTCAACAACAGCCGCGTGCAAACTGTCTTCAGAATAGTTAGGAGCTGTACATCCTTCAACATAGTTTACACTTGCACCTTCATCGACGATGATCAAAGTCCGCTCAAACTGTCCACTATTTCCAGCATTAATTCGGAAGTAACTCTGAATTGGTACTTCTGTTCTAACACCCTTTGGTACATAAATAAATGTTCCACCTGACCAAACTGCAGAATTTAATGCAGCAAATTTGTTATCAGAAGGAGGAATCAGCTTGCCAAAATACTTCTTTACTAATTCTGGGTATTGCTGTACAGCCGAATCCGTATCCATGAAGACAATTCCTAATTTTTCAAAATCTTCACGCATATTATGGTAAACAACTTCGGATTCATACTGTGCAGAAGAACCAGCTAAATATTTGCGCTCTGCCTCTGGAACACCCAAACGATCAAAAGTTTTCTTGATATCTTCAGGGACATCTTCCCAATTACGAGCAATTTTATCACTATCACGCCTGAAATAATTAATATGATTCAAATCAAGCGTTGTTAAATCAGGCCCAAAATCAGGCATTTCCATCTGTTCATAACGTCTAAACGACTTCAGACGAAAATCCAGCATCCAATCTGGTTCATTTTTTGCTGCTGAAATTTGCCGTACAATTTCTTCATTGAGACCTTCACCGGTCGTCAAAATTGGTTGAATATCATCTTTAAAACCATACTTATATTCTCCGCCCAGACCAAGCATACTTGCATCTGCCATATAATAACTCCCTCCTATAGCTCATCGTGTCGCATTAAACCGACAGTCGATTCCTTATTGTCATTCTCAATTGCCTGATAAATTGCTTTCCAAGCTAGCGTTGCACACTTAATGCGTGCGGGAAACTGTGCAACTCCCTCAAGAATTGCTGCATCACCTAGAATATCATCAACATTATCTACTGAATCTCCAGTAACCATCTTCGAAAATGTCACTACCATCTGTTCAACTTGTGCTGCTGTCTTACCGATTACCTCATCAGTCATCATACTTGCGGAGGCTTGACTTATTGTACACCCAGATCCTGAAAATGCCACGTCAGAAACCTTGTCTGCTTTCATCGCAACCTGTACAACCAAAACATCCCCACAAGTCGGATTCCGCAACTCAAGTTGATGATCAGCATTTTTAAGTGTCCCGTGATGATGAGGATGTGATGCATGTTCCAAAATCATCTGACGATACAAATTATCTAATCTAGACAATCCCATTTTTAAAGAACTCCTTCGTTGCCTTGATTGCTTCTACCAAACGTTGTCCATCTTCAACTGTGTTATATAGATAGAAGCTGGCACGTGCCGTTGCAGCAACATCCAAGTATTCCATCAATGGCTGTGCGCAGTGATGTCCTGCTCTTACTGCAATACCTTCCATATCTAAAGCAGTTGCAACATCATGCGGATGCAAACCTTTGAGATTAAAAGAAATAATTCCAGTACGTTTTGCAGGATCTAGTGGCCCATATATCTCCAAACCATCAATCTTAACCAATGCTGGCAAAATATTTGCAATCAATGATTTCTCATAATTCTCAATTTTATCCATTCCAATACTTTCAAGATAATCAATGGCTGCACCTAAACCGACAACTCCTGCAATATTCTGTGTCCCACCTTCAAATTTCCATGGGGCCTTCTTAAAAGTAGTCTCTTGCAACTGTACCCAATCAATCATTTCACCACCAAATTCAAGCGGTGGCATTTGCTCTAATAATTCACTTTTACCCCAAAGAATACCTATCCCAGTTGGAGCCATGAGTTTATGCCCAGAAAAAGCAAAGAAGTCAATGCCTAAATCCTGTACATCAATCTTCATATGCGGTGTAGATTGAGCACCATCAACGACCATAATTGCTCCATGTTTATGTGCAATTTTTGCAATTTCCGCCACCGGATTAACGACTCCAAGAACATTTGAAGCATGAGCAAGTGAAACGATTGCTGTTTTATCTGTAATTTGTTTCCTGACACTATCCATATCTAGCTGGCCATCAGGAAGCAAATCAATATACTTTAGTATTGCTCCATTTTTCTTAGCAAGGATTTGCCATGGTACCAAATTGCTGTGATGTTCCATGTACGAAATAACAATCTCATCACCGGGCTTCACAAAAGTTCTGCCATAACTTGCAGCCACCCAATTTAAGGATTCAGTTGTTCCTTTCGTGTAAATAATTTCCTGTTCACTTGGAGCATTGATAAAGTGTGCAACCTTCTTGCGAACGTCTTCAAATTGCGCCGTTGCTCGCTCCGCAAGTGTATGCACTCCGCGATGAACATTAGCATTATCATGATAATAATAATTGGTTATCGCATCAACAACCGCACGCGGTTTTTGCGTAGTTGCTGCATTATCAAGATATACCAATTGTTCATCGTTCACTTTCTGATCAAGTATCGGAAAATCCTTAATAAGTTCATTCATCTGTTTGACCATCGACAAGCTTCCTTTCGATAGTTACCTTTAATTGTTCTTCAATCTTCTTTGATGGAATAGCAGCCAATACTGGCCCCAAAAAGCCACGAATGACAAGGCGTTCTGCAACTTTTTTCGGCAAACCGCGACTCATCAGGTAATACAACTGTTCTTGATTGACACGTCCTACACTAGCAGCATGACCAGCAGTTACATCATTATCATCAATCAGTAAGATTGGATTAGCATCGCCCTTTGCCTTGGTCGATAGCATCAAAACACGACTTTCCTGTTGGGCATCCGAGCCCTTAGCGCCCTTTATAATATGTCCAATTCCATTAAATGTAAGTGTTGAACGCGACAGAATCACACCATGTTGCAAAATATGTCCAATTGTGTGACGCCCAATATTCGTAACACGTGTATCAATTCCTTGAACTTGTTTGCCTGTTGAGATAGCAACAACTTTAACTTCTGAATGAGACCCATTTCCTACAAGGTCAGAATCAAAATCACCAACAATATTTCCGTCATTCATCATACCCATTGACCAATCAATCTTGGCATTATCCTCAAGGTGACCTCTCCGATTGAGATACGTAGTCGTATTGGTTCCCAAGCGGTCAACACTTGCAAATTTCACATGACTATCAGTCCCTGCAATAACTTCAACGATAATATTTGCGGTGGTCTTCTCACTACCAACAGTTGTCAAATTCTCAAGGTATGAGAACTCGCTATTTTTTTCAGTAACAATTATTACATGGTGTACATAGTCTGCCTTTGTGGTAGCATCTTGCACAAAATAAGTAGTCAACGGCTCTTTCACAACAGTATTCTTAGGAACATAAACAAATAATCCACTTGTCAAGTTTGCAACATGTTGTGCAGTTAGCAGATCCTCGTCATACTTTACAGCTTTTTGCATGAAATATTTCTGAACTAGATCACTGTGCTGCTCTAATGCTGTCTGCCAATCACAAATAATCACACCTTGTTCTTCTAACTCAGTTAGTCCTTTTTCGCGTACAGTATCTTGACCAAGCTGCACGACTAAGTACTTTGCTTCTTCGATGTCTAACTCTTCTAGAAGATCACTATCCGAGGAAAATTTTTTTAATGCTTTTTTTACCTGAATTGGCCAGCGCTGATATCTTATTTTCTCAAAATTCGGTAATTCTAGTGCTGGTTGTGCCTCAAGTGCCTTGATTCTCATTTCAGTAAACCATTTTGGTTCAGCTACACTTTCTGCGTAGCTTTTAATTTCAGGATAACTCTCAAATTCAACCGTCATAATTCACCTCATCCCTACGCATCTTCATCAACAAGCTTAATGTCTAATCCAAGCTCATCTCTTATCCCTGCGTAACCTTCATCTTCCAACCTCTTAGCGAGTTCTGGTCCACCTTGTTCTACAATTCTACCGCCCATCATCACATGAACGACGTCAGGTACAATATAATTCAGGAGACGTTGATAATGCGTAATAATTAATGAACCAAATTCAGGCCCTCTCATCTTGTTAACACCACGTGAGACAACCTTTAATGCATCAATATCCAACCCAGAATCAATTTCATCTAGAATTGCAAACTTTGGTTTAATCATCATCAATTGCAATATTTCATTCCGTTTTTTCTCACCGCCGGAGAATCCTTCGTTAAGGTAACGATCTGCCATTTCCTCGGTCATATCTAAAACTGACATTGTCTCATCCAATTGCTTCAAGAAGTTTTTAATCGAAATTGCATCATCTTCAGGTCTGCGAGCATTGATTGCACCACGAATGAATTCTGCATTCGTTACGCCAGGAATCTCAGCAGGATACTGCATTGCCAAGAATAGGCCGGCACGGGCACGTTCATCAACTGGTAGATCAAGAATATTTTCACCGTTAAGCAAAACTTCTCCTTTAGTTACCTTATACGCAGGATGTCCCATGATTGCTTCCGACAAAGTTGATTTACCAGTTCCATTTGGTCCCATGATTGCGTGGATTTCACCGGTTTTCATCGTTAAGTTAACACCTTTTAGTATATTTTTACCTTCAATTGACACATGTAAATCTTTTATTTCAAGTGTTGACATCATCAATTCCTCCAATTTAGAACACGCTCTAATTTTAGCTTAATTGCAAATCGTTTTCAATTAGAAAATTCATTAAATTTTAATTTTTATAAATAACTAAGGATAATAAGAAAAATATCTTATCACTTATTTAGAGCCATTCTGTCTCATACACATCAGGTTTAAATCCACAAGTAAAGTGATCTCCTTCGATCATTAGCGGTCTCTTGATTAATTTACCATCACTGGCCAAAAGTTTGCTTGCCTCTTCATCACTCATTGAAGGAACCTTATCTTTTAGTTTCAATTCACGGTACTTAATGCCGCTCGTGTTAAAGAAATATTTGATTGGATGGTTGCCCTGCTTAATCAGCCCTAATAATTCTTCTTTAGTTGGTGGAGTTTCCACTATATCAACTTCATTATAGGATACATTTCTTTCGTCTAACCATTTTCGTGCCTTTGCACAAGTACTGCAACGACTGTAACAATACATTTTCTTCAATCAAACCAACTCCCTTTTTATACTAAAATTTATTATAGTACAAGACCTAATTTGTGACAAAGAAGAGTAATTCAAGATTGTAACCATTGCATATTTTATAAAAATCTATCACAAAAAGGAGCCAGGTCAAATTTTAATTATTGACCTGGCTCTATATTTATTCTGGATAAACATGTCCCTTATGCCAAACTTCTTTTAAACAAAAAAGATTAGTGAAAATCCTTACTGTTACTGAACATATAACTCTTGTTATGATATCTCATCGACATTATTAATCCAATACCAATCATATTTCCAATCAATGATGACCCACCTTGACTCACAAAAGGTAATGGAATACCTGTCAATGGAAGGAGTCCTATGCTCATCCCAATGTTTTCAAATACATGGAAGAGTATCATCATAATTACTCCAGTAGAAATATACGCATAAAATTCATTCTTAGTATCAAAAGTAACTTGAATCATCTGAAAAATTAATAACAGATATAAAAATATCAAGACACATCCGCCAATAAAACCAAAATTCTCTCCAATAACCGAAAAAATCATATCAGATTCGCGGACGGGTACATACACATTTGAGACATTAAAACCCTTACCAAGAAGCTTACCCGAGCCAATTGCTTTCATACTCTGCCACAATTGATAACTTGTTGAAGATGTATCAGCCGATGGATTCAGCCACGCTTCAATACGATTAAATTGATATGTTTTGAAACCAATTTGTTCTAGGATACTTCTTCCATATATTACCAGTGTAATAGCAGTGGTACCTAGGACACCACCAGCAACCGCAATCGAAGCAATAATCTTCCAAGTTATACCTGAAACAATCACAACTCCTCCAAAAATGGCAAAAAAGACAAGCATTGTCCCAAAGTCATTTTGTAGCTTAAGTAAAACAGCTATTGGCAATGTCCAACCAACCATCTTAAATAATAATTTCCAGTCATTGCTCGAAGTATGTTCAACATATTCATTATTGTGTTGAGAAACAACTCGACCCAACATCATAATATATGCGGGTTTCATGAGCTCAGAAGGTTGAAAAGTCAAACTCCCAATTGCAAACCAGCTTCTAGCACCTGTCTTAGCAAAATAATATCTACTATACAAAAATAAAACCATTACCAAGAGAAATATCCCAATACCATACACAATTGGAGCCAACTTCCACAGCTGTTCCGCATCAAACTGCATAATAATTACGATTGCGATCGTTCCAATTGCATACCAAGCTACCTGTGTCAAAATCATCTTGGTAACACTAGATGTACTTGTATCGTGACTCGCAGCAACATATATTGATGCTATCCCAATCACCGCTAACACAAGAACTGAAAAGATAATACCATAATCAATCCGAACATCTTTATTATCCGCTCTCGTTAATTGTTCCTCAGCCAATATAGCTCCTCCTTATAAATACTACCTGCGAACCTAAACAGATAACCTTAAATAATAAAACCGCTAGTATGAGTATCCATATCTACCGGATTTACAGAAAATTCTATCTAATTCGCATGGTGAAGGTGATAATCACGTATCAACAAGTTGATAGCCTCGTCATGTGAACTAGTCCTAAAAGTTTCACCATTTGGAAGCAATGCTACAAAACCTCTTTTTGAAACCCTAACACTACCTAAGGTCGCTGAGCCTATCGTCAATACAATTTCAGTCTCACCATCTACGATCTTTTCTTCTTCTTTAATTTCGATGTTCTTCTCTCTACGTGACACTATTTTCCTCCCATGTGAGAATTTTCTAAATACCTATTATTCAAAAAAACATTTTTTAAACTTTGATCTATTTTGAGTTATTATTGCGTCTTAAATTAAACCTTGGGGGCACTGGATCATAACCGCCCTTCACTAGAGGATGGCACCTTAAAATCCTAGCAGTTCCCATTAACAATCCCTTTATAACCCCATGTTTCTCTAAAGCTTGAATCATGTAAGTAGAACAAGTTGGATAATACCGACAACTTGGTGGAAAAAAAGGGGAAATTCCTTTTTGATATCCACGCACAAGTAAAATCAACAGCCGCTTCATCGAAATTATCCCCCTTAATTTATAATTATTTCTTGCTTTTTTCTATATGTTCTAATAAGAAACCTGTTCCCATTGCAACATCATCTAAAGGAGAATCAGCGACCATCACTGGAACCTTCAAATGCTTTGAAAATAATTGATCAATTCCATTTAACAATGCTCCGCCACCAGTTAAAACAATTCCACGGTCAATAATATCAGCAGCTAATTCAGGTGGGGTTTGTTCCAAGACATCTTTAGCAGCATCAATAACTGACATCATTGTTTCATGAAGAGCACTCTCGATCTGATTAGATGAAAGTGTAATTGTTCGAGGCAGACCATTTACAACGTCACGTCCACGGACCTCCATCTGATCACTGCGATAATCTGCTAAAACTGTACCAATTTCAATCTTGATTTTTTCAGCAGTCCGTTCTCCAATTTGTAGTCCCTGCGTTTTACGCGTGTATGTCATAATATCGGAATTCAAACGATCTCCTGCTATTCTCAACGAACGACTCACAACGATATCACCAAGGGAAAGGACAGCTATGTCACTAGTTCCACCGCCAATATCAATTACCATGCTACCGTGTGGTTGAAAAATATCTAGGCCAGCACCAATCGCAGCGACTTTAGGTTCTTCTTCAAGAAAAACACTCCCGCCACCAGATTTTTCAGCTGCTTGTCTAATTGCTTTGCGCTCAATAGAAGTTGTGTTAGTTGGACAACAAATTAAAATATTAGGCTTAGACATAAATCCCTTAACATTAAGTTTCTTAATAAAATATGAAAGCATTTGTTCTGTTATATCAAAATCAGCAATTACTCCATCCTTCAGCGGACGAATTGCTCGAATATTATTAGGAGTCCTTCCAACCATCTTATAGGCTTCCGAACCAACGGCTAATACTCTTCCTGTGTGAGTATCGATTGCAACTACTGATGGCTCATTTAAGACAATACCCTTGCCCTTTAAATTGATTAAAACATTAGCAGTTCCTAAATCAATACCAATATCTTTAGCCATAGCTATTCTCCTTTAATAAATTATATATGTAGTACTTTAAAAACAAGGTTACCCCTTGATTGCCCTACAAAAAACATAGTATATTATACCACAAACATTCTTTCACAAGAATATAGAATTATAATAAATACAGGATTAGACCATGACTTTTAGAGATACTCAATTATTGAGCTCGGAAACCTCTCTGTTTTTAATAGCAAGATTTTCTTCATCAACTCTTGTAATCTCAGCCCCTAAAGCTGCAAGTTTCTGATGAAAATGATAATATCCGCGATCAAGATACTTCAGATGAGTTACTTGAGTATAACCGTCTGCAACAAGGCCAGCCAAAACCAACGCTGCCGCAGCTCTCAAATCAGTTGCTGCAACTTCAGCACCGTGTAATTTTGCTGGACCGTGAAGAATCGCGGAGTTACCTTCAATCCTAACATCAGCATTCATCCTTCTTAATTCACCAAAATGCATAAATCTATTTTCAAACACTGTTTCCGTTATAACACTTTCTCCATCTGCCAATAACTGCAAAATAGAGATTTGTGGTTGCATATCAGTTGGGAAACCAGGATGAGGTAACGTTTTAACTGTTACAGGTTTCAAATGTTTTGTTCCAATTACCCTAATTCCCTCATTCTCTTCAGTTACAGAAACTCCCATTTCTTCCAACTTAGAAATTAATGGACGATTATGTTCTGCAATTGCATTCTTTACCAACACATTTCCATTAGTGGCAGCGGCAGCAACCATAAATGTACCAGCTTCAATTCTATCTTGTACAATTGTATGATCAGTACCATGTAATTCAGTAACACCGACAATCTTCAATCGCTCAGTACCCGCACCAATCACATTTGCGCCCATCTTATTTAAAACATTTGCTAAATCAACGATTTCAGGTTCACGTGCGACATTTTCGATAACAGTTGTCCCTTTTGCGAGCGTAGCTGCCATCATGATGTTCTCCGTAGCCCCAACACTTGGAAAGTCCAAATAAATATCTGCACCAACAAGTCCTTCAGTTGTAGCTTCAATATATCCATCGTGATGTTCAACTACCGCACCCATAGCTTCAAGACCCTTTAAGTGCAAGTCAATTGGTCTTGAGCCGATTGCACATCCGCCGGGCATCGCAACCTTTGCGTGCCCTAAACGTGCCAATAACGGCCCGATAACTACTATGGAAGCACGCATCTTAGAAACATATTTGAAAGGTGCCTCATACGACAACTTAGAAGTTGCATCTAATGACACAGTCTTGTTAATTTCGTCCATTTCAACTTTAACATTTAAAAAACGTAATACATTATTCATCATATATACGTCAGACAGAACTGGTACACTATCCAACTGCATTGTTCCCTCTTTTGCCAATAAGCTTGCCGCTAAGATAGGTAAGACAGCATTTTTTGCTCCTTCGATCTCAACACTGCCGACAAGTCGATTACCGCCATGAACGATTATTTTTTCCAAAATGATTCCTCCAAGTTATCATAATATGCATTTTTTATTTTTGAAATAAATAAGACAAACTGCGTACATTATTTATGAAGTCCAAGAAAAACGAACTACACATGTATCCAATTGCAATAGATACCATTACAATCAGTATTTTGAATATACCTTGTTTTTGTGAGGATATGTAACGATCCAAACGCAAAGCTTGCACACAATAAAAAGCAAGGAAAACAAATACAAAGTTACATATAATGTTAAGTAATGCAGTGAACCCATAATAATTCATTATTCACACTCCTCTAAAAGATACAGCTTAATATTATCATAAAAAAAAATACAAGTCTTTAAATATGTAATAAGTTTGTAATATTTTAATTATTTTTTACTTTTATATTGTTGCATAAAAAAAATCATCCGATTCATAAAGTGATCGGATGATTGAAAAAATATTTTTTTATTAATAATTAATACTAGTGTCCTGATATATTTATACGGTTAACTGCTCTTTTCAAAGCAATCTCAGCACGCTTAGTAGTATTAATATCATTGCTCTGTTTAGCCGCTTCTAAACGCCGTTCCGCACGCTCACGAGCCTTAGCAGCACGATCTTTATCAATATTTTCCTTTTTTTCTGCACTATTTGCAACAACTGTCGCAACATTATCAGAGAATTCAACAAAACCACCACTAACTGCGATTTCATCAAACTTGTCATCAGTACCTTGCACTTTGACTCTTACTTCATCAATTTCTAGTGAAGCAATTAAGGGAATATGATTTGGTAAAATACCAATTTCACCTACAGTCGTCTTAAAAACTGCTAATCTTGTTTGACCCTCATAGACACTGCCATCAGGAGTAACTACACTAACTGTCAATAAATCTTGTTCAGCCATCAAAGTTACCCCCTTTATTTGCTAGTCATTTTCTTAGCTTTTTCAACTACCTCTTCGATACGTCCAACTGAACGGAATGCATCTTCAGGAAGATCATCATATTTACCATCCAAAATGTCCTTGAAACCAGCAACAGTTTCTTTAACTGGAACATAAGAACCTGGAACACCAGTAAATTGTTCAGCAACGTGGAAGTTTTGTGATAAGAAGAACTGGATACGACGAGCACGAGCAACGATTACCTTTTCATCATCAGAAAGTTCATCCATTCCAAGAATTGAAATGATATCTTGCAATTCACGATAACGTTGCAAAACATGTTGAACATCTGTAGCAACTTTATAATGCTCTTCACCGACTATTTCAGGTGCCAAAGCACTTGAAGTAGAAGCTAAGGGATCAACAGCAGGATATATACCCTGTTGTGTCAAACTACGCTCAAGGTTAGTTGTAGCATCCAAATGAGCGAAAGTTGTTGCTGGTGCAGGGTCAGTATAATCATCAGCTGGAACATAAACAGCTTGAATAGATGTTACAGATCCCTTTTTCGTTGATGTAATACGTTCCTGCAGTTGACCCATTTCCGTAGCAAGTGTTGGTTGATAACCAACAGCTGACGGAATACGTCCAAGCAAAGCTGAAACTTCTGAACCAGCTTGCGTGAAGCGGAAGATATTATCAATAAATAGCAACACATCTTGCCCTTCTGTATCACGGAAATATTCCGCAATTGTTAATCCTGTCAGAGCAACACGCATACGAGCACCAGGTGGCTCGTTCATCTGACCAAATACCATGGCCGTTTTCTCCAAAACACCTGATTCTTTCATTTCAAAATAAAGGTCATTACCTTCACGAGTTCGTTCACCAACACCTGTAAAAACAGAAATACCATTATGTTCTTGGGCAATATTGTGAATAAGTTCCTGAATCAAAACAGTTTTCCCAACACCGGCACCACCAAACAACCCGATTTTTCCACCCTTAATATAAGGTGCAAGTAAATCAATAACCTTAATACCTGTTTCAAGAATTTCAATTTTTGTGTTCAACTGGTCATACGCTGGTACATCACGATGGATTGGATGACGCTCGGCATCATCTCCAAATTTTTCACCACCATCGATCGATTCACCAAGAACATTGAACACACGTCCTAACGTTTCTTTACCCACTGGGACACTAATTGATGCACCAGTATCTTCAACCTTTGCACTTCTTTGAACACCATCTGTTGAATCCATCGCTATGGTACGCATTACTCCGTCACCAAGTTCAAGAGCAACTTCAACAACAAGATTTGAGCCATCTGCTCGTTCAACATTCAACGCATTGTTGATATCAGGTAATTTTTCGCTAAGAGGAAATTGAACATCAATAACAGGTCCGATAACTTGAACTACTTTACCAGAACTCATTTAAACATTCCTCCAATCATCTTATTAATCAAGAGCAGCTTGTGCACCTGTAATTTCCGTAATTTCAGTAGTAATCGCACTCTGGCGAGCACGGTTGTACTGTAATTCCAATGAAGAAATAACATCTTTTGCATTATCAGTCGCAGACTTCATCGCCATCGAACTAGAACCATGTTCAGAGGTCTTTGCATCAAGAATTGCTCCGTAGATTAAGCTCGCAGCATATTGAGGCAATACTACCTCTAAAATTGCATCCTCTGAAGGCTCCATCTCATACTCAGCTGAAAAGCCCTCCTGTTCACCGTCATCTGTCAAATCATCATTACCGACATTCATAGCAGAAATCGGCAACATTGGTTCAGCGCGAAACTCCGATGTCAGCGAATTAACGAAGTGATTATAACAAACAAATAATTCATCATAGGTTTCGTCATCATACATATCAATAATTTTTTTGACTAATTGATGAGTCTCTCTGAATTTTGGAATATCTTTAACTCCACGAAATTCAAAAGGAACTTTGTAGCCCCTCTTCTTAAAGAAGTCAGCACCAGTACCACCAATCGCAATAATCACTACGTCCTCTGTGGAATGATTGCCACCACTGATTAATTCCAAGGTCTGCTTAATCACGTTACTATTGTAACTTCCCACCAATCCACGATCAGAAGTAATTACCACAATCCCCGTATGTTTAACTGGTCGCTTAACCAACATACTTAATCCATCAATCTGATCATCATTTTCATTTGCTTCCTTCGGACGAGGTGTAATTGATGCACCACCATCAAGGAGATGAGATTTAGCAAGATGAGTTATAACACTACGGATTTTTTTAGCATACACTTGATAGCTAGTCGTATGACGTTGAATCTGACTCAATTTAGCAGTCGAAACCATCTGCATTGCACCAGTGATTTGTTCTGTCTTCTTAGTTGAAGAGATTCTTCGTTTAATTTCTTGTAGAGAAGCCCCCACTAGCCTTCACCGACCTTTCTATTTCGCAGCAGTTGCTTGAAACCCGTTAGCAAAATCTTTAATTGCTTCATCAAGTTTGTCTGTATCTGGAAGAGCACCTGTTTTCTTGATAGAATCCAATAGATCCTTATGGTTATTGTCGAAGAAAGCAAACAGCTCACCTTGGTAACGCATAATATCATCAACTGGGACAGTATCCAAGAAACCATGTGTTAATGCGTACAAAATCAAAACTTGTTTCTCAACAACTAGTGGTTCATGAAGAGGTTGCTTTAGAACTTCAACAGTTCTGCGGCCACGACTTAACTTGGCTTGTGTAGCAGCATCCAAATCGGAACCAAATTGTGCAAATGATTCCAACTCACGATATGATGCTAAATCAAGACGCAAAGTACCAGAAACTTTCTTCATTGCCTTAATCTGTGCAGCACCACCAACACGAGAAACAGATGTACCAGCATCAATAGCTGGACGGATACCTGAATAGAAATTATTACTATCCAAGAATATCTGACCATCAGTGATCGAAATAACATTCGTAGGAATGTAAGCAGAAACATCACCGGCTTTTGTTTCAATGAATGGTAAGGCAGTCATTGAACCACCACCCAAATCATCACTCAACTTAGCAGCACGTTCCAACAAACGTGAATGCAAGTAGAAAACATCACCAGGATAAGCTTCACGACCAGGTGGACGTCTCAAAATCAAAGAAAGCTCACGATAAGCATCCGCTTGTTTTGTTAAATCATCATAGATAATCAAAACATGCTTGCCATTGTACATGAACTCCTCACCCATGGCAGCCCCTGCATATGGTGCAAGCCATAACAGTGGTGCTGGAGATGAAGGACCCGCAGAAACAACAATCGTATAATCCATAGCACCATAACTACGAAGTGTTTCTACCTGACTTCTAACTGTTGATTCCTTTTGACCAATCGCAACGTAAACACAAATCATGTCTTGATCTTTTTGATTAATGATCGTATCAATTGCAACAGAAGTCTTACCTGTCTTACGATCACCAATTACCAACTCACGCTGGCCACGACCAATTGGTACTAATGCATCAATAGCTTTAATACCCGTTTGTAGAGGTTCACTAACTGATTTACGCTGCATAACACCAGGTGCTTTTTTCTCAACCGGTCGAGTCTTATCAACCTTAATTTCTCCTAGACCATCAATTGCTTGGCCCAAAGGATTAACCACACGTCCAATCAGTTGTTCTCCAACTGGAACTTCCATAATCCTTCCGGTTCTTTTAACACTATTGCCTTCACGAATTCCTTCAAAAGAACCAAGAATAACAATACCAACATCATTCGACTCAAGGTTTTGAGCCATCCCCAGAGTTCCATCATCAAATTCAAGTAATTCACCCGCTAATGCGTTATCAAGTCCAGTTGCACGGGCAATCCCATCACCGACATATGTAACTGTTCCGACTTCGTCAACATTGAGTTCAGTATGATAATTTGCTAATTGCTGTTTAATCAGAGCACTTATTTCCTCAGCCTTAATGCTCATAGAAGTTTCACCTCTTTATATAATCATTTCAAAAGCATTCTTTTGATTTGTGCAAATCTTAATTTTAAAGAACCATCATAGATATAGTTATTTGATCTAAGAATAACTCCTCCAATAATGTCAGAGTCAACTTTCTCTTCAAGCACTACTTTGTTTGCCCCGACTATTCTAGCAAAGGAATCAGCCAATTTGGCTTTTTGCTCACTCTCCAAAGGAATAGCCGTTGTGACAACTGCTTTAACTGTTTTCTCGTATTCATCATTCAATCTAATATATTCATCAATAATGACATCCAAATCACCAATACGATCATAGTCAAACAGCATATCCAACAAGTTCTTTAAAGTTTCAGAAGCTGAATCACCCAAAGTTTTGATAAATTTTTGCTTATCAACCCTTGAAATTTGTTTACTAGTTAAAAGCAACATCATTTTAGGTTCATTGACAAGTATTTGTTTCAATTCTACCAATTCTTCTTTAAGAGCTTGGCGCTCATCCTTTTCAAGTGCCAATTCAAACAGTGCACTCCCATATCGATGGGCTATTATCGTCTTATTTAACTTCATTTTGCTTCCCCAACCCTTCGATATAAGAATCAATTAAGGCCTTTTGATCATCAAGCTGTAAATTCTTCGAGATAACCTTTGAAGCAATTTCAAGTGACAATTCAGCTACATCATTCTTGACACCTTCCAAAGCATCTTGGCGTTCACGTGCAATATCTTGCTTTGCAGTTTCCTTGAATGATTGGGCTTCACTATGAGCATTTTCAACAATTATATTTTTTTGCTGTTCACCATTTTTCTTTGCACGCTCAATAATTTGTGATGCCTCAACATGTGATTCTTTCAAAGCACTTTGTCTTTTTTCTGCAAGGTCTTCGGCTTTTTGCCGAGCATCTTCAGCAGAATCGATATCATTTGCAATTTTATTCGCGCGCTTATCCATCATCTCATTGACAGGACCCCACGCAAAATGTTTCAACAGTGCGATTAACACGATAAATAGAACTAGATAAAATAACATATCTCCCCATTTAACAGATGTTGCAACAGCACCAAGTATAAAATCTGTACCCATTTAATTGACACCTCCTCTGTTTTGACAGTTTAAACAATAATTTTGTTTAAGCTTTTGCCAACAAAAGGAATGAAATAACAATTGCAATAATTGGAACAGCTTCAACCAAACCAACACCGATAAACATGTTAGTACGTAACTTACCTTCCAATTCAGGTTGGCGTGCCATACCTTCAATCATTTTAGAAATTACAAGACCGTTACCAATCGCAGCACCAATCGCAGCACCTGCAGCTGCTAACCCTGCACCTATTAAAGATAATGAAATCATAACTAAATCCTCCTTGTTTACTCTTTTTCAATTTTTTGAGATATATAAACCATCGTCAAAGTTACAAACACATAGGCTTGAATACTCCCAATAAATACAGAAAAACCTTGCCAGATAATTTCTAATGGAATAGCTGGAATAAATGACGCTAGACCAAATGATCTACCAAATTCATAAATCAGCTTTAATAGAACTTCACCAGAATAGATATTCCCGTATAATCGAAGAGCCAGTGTAAGAAAGTTTGTAAATTCTTCAAGTATGCTTATCGGAAGTAAAAAAGGAATTGGGCTTAAATAAGTATTTTTAATATACCCTCTAAAACCAAATTTTTTAACTCCCAAGAAATGTGCAAAAAGCAAAACCATAAAAGCAAGTGTCATCGTTGTCATAGCATCCGCTGTTGGACTCTTAATGTAAGCTGTATTATTTACATTAACCTGCAACATCAACCCCAACTGGTTCGACACAAATATAAAAGAAAACAATGTAAAAATCAGGAGTCCAAACTGGCTTCCCTCTTTATTGGGCATTGTACTCTTAATAATACCGTTGGTAAAATCGATTATCCATTCAAGAACATTTTGCCTTCCTGTAGGCTTCAGTTGTATCTTGCGTGACAACCAAAACATAGTAAAAAATACGATTATTGCCGCAAGTAACCCCGGCAGATCATTGCTAATGTTGAAAGGAATTCCAAAGATTTCTTGAACATATGCTCCCTCATTCACCAAGTCTCACCTCTCTTCCTCTTGATGGCATGACTCATCAAATTTAGAAAAATATGTGCAAAAGCCTAATAACAAGCGCTTTTTAATACACAAGAAATGATACCACCATTTAAGAAAAAACACAAAATGTTTTTAGAACATTGGAAAGCGCTTTCCTATGTGATATAATAATCTTTTATAGTCAAATAATTATTATCATTATCACATTAGCCACTAGATTTCACTCTTGTTTGTGTATTAATTAGCAAACACTTTTTTATTCCTTAAGGTATTTTGAAAGTAATACCTATCAATCACTTTTTTACAATTCAGGTTGTTTCCCTTGTGTACAATATAAATATATTTTTTGGTGTACTCAAATTAATGATATTCAAATTTCTATTAATCATCAAAAAAGCATGACGTTCTTGCACTTTTTAATCGTGCTTAACTTCATGCTTTCTTTGTAATATAATAATTTTTCCAACAAATATAGAAGGATAATAGCTACTTCGTACCGAATAAACGATCCCCTGCATCACCTAAACCGGGAACAATATATCCATTTTCGTTTAAATGATCATCCAAAGCTGCAGCAAAAATATCAATATCAGGATGTGCAGCACGCAAAGCCTTGACCCCTTCGGGTGCAGCAACAAGGCAAACAAACTTGATTGCGACTGCCCCACGCTTCTTTAGTGCATCGACAGCCATAATTGCAGATCCTCCTGTTGCCAACATTGGATCAACCACAAAAATCTCGCGGCTTTCCATATTTTCAGGCATCTTGACAAAGTATTCAACGGGTTTCAATGTTTCCTCATCACGATACATTCCCACGTGTCCAACCTTTGCAGCTGGAATCAGTTCAAGAATACCATCAACCATTCCTAAACCTGCACGTAAAATGGGTACAATTACAACTTTTTTACCAGCAAGTCTCTTTTTCGTTGTAACTGTTATAGGTGTTTCGACCTGAACATCTTCAAGCGGCATGTCTCTTGACACTTCATAAGCCATCAACTCTGCAATTTCATTGACAACCTCACGAAATTCACGAGTTCCACAATTTTTATCGCGAATAATCGTTAATTTATGTTGGATCAGTGGATGATCAAGTACTTCAAATTTTCCCAATCTAGACACTCCTTTTTTATTCTTAATTATTTTAGCGGAAAAAAAGCAATTTGGCTAGCTTCTTTCATCTTAAATTAATCTACAAAAAATTGATCTCCTGCCGATTTTTTTAAGCGATTCATATAAGCAATTCCCAAGCCTTCTTCTGCAAAGCCCGCGGCCAAAATCCACTTTATATCTTTTTTATCATCAAAATATCTTAAACCTGCGAAAAGGTTATGGCTTGCCTGCTCAACATTACTACCCAAGTCGAACAATTCACAGTTTTCTGGAATTGCTTGTCCCTGCATATTAGAGGCCATTATCCCAACTGAAACAAGTTGTTTTTTTGCCCAAGTCAATGCAGCATCCCACTTATCTTCTTCGACTATTAAGACTTGAGCATCTGGCGCGTAATGCTTGTACTTCATTCCTGGGGCCTTAGGTGTTTCATCTGCACCAATTTTATGCTGATCTGTATTCAATTGTTTCTGTAAGACAGCCTCTATTTCTTCGACTGTTACCGCACCCGGACGTAAGATGAGCGGTTTATCAGTTGACATATCAATAATTGTCGATTCAACACCAACTTGAGTCGGTCCATCATCAACAATTCCCGCAATTCTTCCTTCAAGGTCATGGTAAACATGTTCTGCAGTAGTTGGACTAGGCTTTCCAGATGAATTAGCCGATGGCCCCACAATTGGAACTCGCGCTAATTCTATCAATCTTCTAGTAACTTCATTTTGTGGCATTCTAAAAGCAGCTGTCTTTAAACCACCGGTAACTGCTTTTGAAAGAGTACCAGGTTTAATATTGAATACCAATGTCAATGGACCGGGCCAAAAGTTTTTGATTAACTTCCTAGCATCCTCACTAATATCTGTAGCAAACTGTTCCATCATTTCAGTAGATGAGACCGTAACTATCAGTGGATTATCAGATGGACGCCCCTTTGCTAAATAAACACGTTTAACAGCCAACTCATTTGTAGCATCTGCACCAAGACCATAAACTGTTTCAGTGGGAAATGCTATCAGTTCACCTTTATTCAGTTCATCCGCAGCTTGCTTTATTTCAGCTGGTTTATAGATTTTTGTAATCAGCATTTTACTTCTCCTTATCGTATTGTTACTCTTACCATTCGATCATTCCCATAAAAATCTTTTTTTATTTCAACTTTTCCGATATTCTCGAACAGTTTTGCAACTTGTTGTCCCTGCTTAAATCCTATTTCTAAATACAGCTTTCCTCCCGGTTTAAGATAATTAGTTATTTCTTCAGCAAATCTATGATAAAAAAGCAACCCATTTTCTTTTGCAAACAGCGCACTTTTTGGTTCATGAGCAATTACCGACTTATCCATTAAGTCTATCTCAGAAGCAGCAATATAGGGCGGATTAGAAACTATCAAATCATATTTGCCGTTTAGAACAGACAGCAGGTCACCCGCCGCCAATTTAACTTTTGCCTGTAAATTAATTGCATTTTCCTTCGCAACCGCCAAGGCTTCCTCCGAAATGTCTGACAAAGTCACGTCCCAATTTGACCGCTCAAGCTGCAAAGATATTCCAATTGCTCCCGTTCCAGTGCCGATGTCAGCCACTGTCTGCTGTGCATCAATTATTGGATTATCAGATATTATCCATTCGACCAGTTCTTCTGTTTCGGGCCGCGGTATCAAAGTATCTTCTGTCACACGAAAAGTATGTCCGAAAAAAAATGTATGCCCTAAAATGTATTGCACTGGCCAATCTTCTTGATACATCTTTACCCATTTTTTAAATTTGCTAAGTTCACTGTCAGTTAAATTTGTCCGCAAATTCTGCAGCAATTGTAACTCATTCCATCCTCTAATATCCATTAAAAGTAATTTAATTGCATTTTTTGTTTCTTCATTATCTTTATTTATAAAAGAAAAAGCCCATTTCTGGGCCTCAAAAAAATTCATACTACTCATTTTGCAGACTCTCCAGTGCCTTGGTTTGATCAAACAAAATCAAAGCATCAATCACGTCTTCTAATTCACCATTCATAATGCGGTCTAACTTGTTGAGCGTCAAACCAATGCGATGATCCGTGACACGGTTTTGCGGGTAGTTATAGGTTCTGATTCGTTCAGATCTGTCCCCTGTCCCTACAGCAGATTTACGATTCTGATCATATTCACTTTGTTCTTTTGAAGAATAGTAGTCATAAACACGTGCTTTTAAGATTTTCATTGCCTTTTCACGATTTTGTTGTTGCGAACGCTGATCTTGCATCGCCACAACAATTCCAGTAGGTAAATGTGTCATTCGAACAGCCGAAGATGTCTTATTAATATGCTGTCCACCAGCACCAGAAGAACGGTAAACATCTACACGAATATCTTTTGGATCCAAATCAATCTCAACATCTTCTTCTTCAGGCATGACTACCACTGTCGCTGTCGAAGTATGCACCCGTCCAGCAGATTCTGTCACAGGAACACGCTGAACACGATGCGCGCCGCTTTCATATTTTAGCTTCGAATAGACACTGTCACCATTGATCAACAATGCAATTTCTTTAAATCCGCCAACCTCAGTGACATTCTTATCAAGAACTTCAATGGTCCAACCTTCTTTTTCAGCAAACTTGGAATACATTCCAAATAGATCTGCTGCAAAAAGGCTCGCCTCGTCGCCGCCAGCTGCTCCACGAATCTCCATAATAATATTTTTGTCATCGTTAGGATCCTTGGGCAATAACAAAATTTTAATCTCAGATTCCAATGCCTCTTTATCAGACTTGGCTGTTGCCAATTCTTCCTTAACCATCGAGGCCATTTCATCATCGAGTTTTTCGCCCAGCATCTCTTCATCATCTTTGATTGTTTGCACAACTTCTTTATACTGATTATACTTTTCAACAGTCTCACGTAAGTCTGCCATTTCTTTTGAGAGACTCGTAAACTTTCTAGTATCACTGATGATATCTGGATCAGATAGTAATTCGCCCAACTCTTCGTATCGATCCTCGAGAGATTGCAAGCGATCAAATAAGTCATTCATTTAAAAATATTCCTCCATCTTCTTCTTTAAAAACAATTGTGACTTGCTAATTCAAAGGCGGGTTCAAATAATGTTTGCGACATACAGGATAGTAAGCTTCGTTTCCACCCACTAAGATTTGTTCACCACTATACACTGGATGACCATCATGAACCCTAAGATTCATAATTGCTTTCTTGGCGCAAAACCAGCAGATTGTTTTCATTTCTTCAATCTTATCAGCATATAGTAGCAAGTATTTTGAACCCTCAAATAATTCATTGCGAAAATCATTTTTCAATCCAAAAGCCATAACTGGAATATCTAGCTCATCAACAATCCTCGCAAATTCCTTGATATGGTGCTGTTTTAGAAACTGTGCTTCATCAATTAATACACAGTCTATTTTCTTATCTATCTTAGCAATTGACCTATAGACATCTGTGTCCTCATAAATTAGGGTCGCTTTTCTTTTTAATCCTATTCGGCTTGTAATGAACCCCAACTCATCCCTGTCATCAACCGCACTAGTCATAATTACAACTGACTTATCTTGTTCTTCATAATTATGTGCAACTTTCAATATTTCGATGCTCTTCCCACTATTCATCGCGCCATAACGGAAAAACAGCTGTGCCATGACTATCAACTCCAAATTTAGACTTTCCTATCAATTATATATGATTTCTTCACAAATTTCACTATTCATATGACAGATGTTTTAGTATTTACTTTAAGAATAGTTTTTATCTGTCAGTACAGTAACCTTTTCCCTAGATTTTGTGATATTATCTTCTTTGTAATTATACAAGATAATGTGACATAAGTTTGGAAGTTTTGCGTGCTATTTCGAGTTATGATTGTAACCATCTCTGCTACTATAATAATTTAATAATTTGAAATTGTGCGAAAAAGCTTGACTTTTGGAACACACGTATACGTAATTAACAAAGAAGCTGTTACACATCGTCAACCCTGCAGCAGCTTCTTTGGAAATGGGGGAAATACAATGTCACTCAGAAGTTCGGTAGCAATTACTGCAGGACGCACATCCTATTGGTTTTTGCACAACTTTTTACACGGTGGTACCGCATTACCAGGAAAAATAACACTGGCAATTGATCCAGATGTTCTGCAAGATCTCGCAAAAAATTATGAGACAGTTATAATAACTGGGACAAACGGAAAGACTCTGACAACTGCACTCACAGTCAAAGCTCTGAAAGCAAAATATTCACAGGTATTAACTAATCCAAGCGGATCTAATATGAAACAAGGAATAGTCACTGCCTTCTTAACTTCACAGAAAACTAAATCTGGTAAAAACTTGGCTGTACTCGAAACAGATGAAGCTAATGTAGAACTTGTGACAAAATATGTAAGGCCAAAAGTTTTTGTGTTAACTAATATTTTTCGCGATCAGATGGATCGTTATGGTGAAATCTATACAACTTATGCAAAAATTCTTGCAGGAATCAAACTAGAACCAACAGCAACAATTATCGCAAATGGTGACGCACCGATTTTCAACAGTGTGGCACTGCCTAATCCGATTATCTACTATGGTATCGATGCACAAGAAGACAAAGAACAACAGGCTTTGCCAAATACCGATGGTTTATTGTGTCCTAAATGTCAACATATCCTGCACTACAAGAAGATTTCATATGCAAATCTAGGCAAGTACTACTGTCCAAATTGTGACTTTAAGCGACCAGAACTGGACTTTTCGGTGTCTAAAATTATTCAGCAGACTCCTCAAAGTTCTGAGTTTATTATTGACGATACGACAATCAATTTGCACATCGGTGGAACTTACAACATTTATAATGCTCTAGCTGCATACAGTATTGCTCGATTTTTTGCTATTGACAGTTCACTGATTGCAACTGCATTAAATGATAATGATGAAAAAATATTTGGCAGACAAGAAGTTATTAATGTTGATAACAAAGAAATCACTCTGATATTAGTTAAGAATCCAGTAGGCTTAGATCAAGTACTTGAGATGATTAAAACTGATCCAGAACCTTTTTCTCTTGCCGTCTTATTGAATGCCAACTATGCTGACGGGATTGACACAAGCTGGATTTGGGATGGTCGCTTTGAGAACCTTCCTTTCAATAATATTCCAAGCGTTCTTGCAGGTGGCGAACGCTATCGTGATATCTCATTTCGTTTAAAAGTTGCTGGTGTTTCGGATAAACAATTTATGGAACGTGAAAATCTTACCGAAGTTTTAGAGGCACTTAAGAAAATGCCTTCCAATAGGATCTATGTTCTAGCGACCTATACTGCTGTACTTCAGTTACGTAAGTTGTTAGCAAATCAAGGATACATTAAGGAGGGAATGGAATAATGAGTCTTAAATTGAATGTTGCTCATCTCTATGGTGATCTCCTAAATACCTATGGTGATATTGGAAATATTCTTGTTCTCGAATATTATGCAAAACAAATGAATGTTGAATTAACTTCCGAAATCGTCAGTTTAGACCAGCAATTTGAGGAATCCAAGTTCGATCTCTCCTTTTTTGGTGGTGGTCAAGACTATGAACAAGTCATCGTTTCAAAGGATATTCAAAATAAAAAAGAAGCATTAACTTCCTTTATTGAAAATGATGGACCAATGCTTGCAATATGTGGTGGCTACCAGCTTCTTGGTGAATACTACATCTCAGCTAAGGGTGAAAAAATAGCTGGGATCAATGCCCTTCCCCACTATACAAAAAGTCAAGACAACAACCGTTTTATCGGTGATATCGTTATCAAAAATTCCGAAACTGGTCAAGAATATCATGGCTTTGAAAATCATAATGGTATGACATTCTTGGGTAATGGTGAACGACCACTGGGAACAGTTATTAGCGGTCATGGGAATAACGGGGAAGATAAGTCAGAAGGAGCTATTTATAAAAATGTCTTTTGTTCCTATTTTCATGGCCCAATTCTTGCACGTAATGGGGAATTAGCCAAGCGACTCCTTTTACTGGCACTAAAACGCAAGTATCCAACCAATGACTTTACACAACAGGAACAGTTGGAAATCAAACCAACATATTGATTAATTGCTCTCTCGGAACAACAAAGTAACCTGGTTAAGATTAAAATGTATCAAAGAGTATCTCAAATAATGAAAATATGACATAAGTCTGTAAGATTCGAGTACTAACAAAAGATTATGAATGTAGTGTTTTTTTCACTATAAATAGTTCGAAATTTGAAATTTGATGAAGAATATTGATTCATGGAATCTGTTTATAAAAAAAGTAAAGGGGCCAAGTCAAAGGTTAGCTTTTGACTCGGTCCCTTATTCTTTGATCAAACCTGACAATCCTTGTAAGTAGTTTTGGTAACCAAAACTAAAATTCCTTGCAATGTTATTTTCCTATTTTTCACACTACATTACTTATGCTTTTTCTCCAGGTTCAGAGATAATCATTGTTAAGTTTCCTTTGAACTGCCATTTTTTCACGTCAAATGGCAGGATAAAGTGAACACCTTTTTTGATTGGATAATTCTGATTTTCAATTACCAACTCCCCTTGACCATCAAGCACAGAAAACAATGTATATGGTGCCTTTGTACGCATCCCTGTACTCTCTCCTTCTTCCAATTCCAATTTGTAAACACTAAAGAAGTCCGTTTGAACAAAAGTTGTAAGTGTACCATCGCCTAATCTATCAACCTTTATATCAAGTTCTGGATCTTTGTGAGGAACGTTCGTAACATCGATTGATTGTTGAATATGCAATTCTCTTTTTTGTCCGGTCTTTTCATCGACACGATCAAAATCGTAAACACGATATGTCGTATCACTGCTTTGCTGAGTTTCGAGAACCATAACGCCCTTGCCAATTGCGTGAATAGTTCCACTTGGAACATATAAGAAATCACCGGCTTTAACAGGAACATGGCGCAATAATTTATCCCATTGCCCATTTTTAATCAGCTCTGCTAATTCCTCACGCGACTTAGCATGGTGCCCATAAATCATTTCAGAATCTTCATCAGCTGAAATCACATACCAGCATTCTGTTTTTCCTAATTCATGTTCATGTTCCATTGCATATTTATCGTCAGGATGAACCTGAACTGAAAGTTCTGTGCGTGCATCTAGGATCTTAGTTAATAATGGGAAAACATCTCCCTTAGCATTCCCGAACACTTCGCGATGAGAATCCCAGAGCTCATTCAGCTTAACTCCCTTAAATTCCCCATTACTAACAGTTGCGGGTCCATGAAGATGAGCAGAAATGGCCCAGCATTCCCCTGTATGTTCACTTGGAATTTCGTACCCGAACTCGCTGGCTAGCTTGTTGCCACCCCATATTTTTTCTTGGAAAGCAGGTTTTAAAAAAAGTGGTTCTTTTGACATAGACGTACCCCTCTCAAATTTGGCTTCGCTTACATTATATATCTTTTTCACCTAAATATTCAGCAATTATTTGATCTCTTCGTACCAAAAATTCATCATTAGGTGTACGCGGATGTACTCTGTTTGTGAGAACAATCAGTGCATCTTGCATTTTTTTATCTATTAAAATAAACGTACCTGTATAACCAGTATGGTAGATGCAGACATCATTTGCACGATTGTACCTCAAGTCCCACCCATATGTTCTACCTAGATTATGAGTTGGTGTCTGATCTCTAAATAATTCCTGCACCATATCCGTTTTGAAGAATCTCTTTCTAACACTCTCGCTTAATAACCACCTAGTGAATTTTACTAGATCCTTCATTGTCATAAAAAGGCCAGCAGAACCACAATGTTCCCGCAAAATATTGGCTTTTGGATCATGAACTATTCCTTGAATCAAGCCACGTTTTTTAGTGATTTCCGTTGGTACACATTCACTTTGAAGTGGGGAAAAAGTGCTATCGGTTAGACTTAACGGTTCCAACACTACTTCCGTGATTACACTTTGAACCGGCTTATCATAAAACTTTTCAATAATCAGGCCTAAAAAAATCATTCCAATGTCAGTGTAAACAACTTTTTTTTCAAAAGTTGGCCCGATATGTAATGTATACAATGCAGCTAATAATTCATGTGCATCTAATTCATTCCTATTCTTAATATATCCGGTAATCCCAGAAGTATGCGTCAGTAAATGCCGAATTGTTATTCGGTTATCAAAAAAATCAGGAAGATATTTGATAACTTTATCGTCAAAGGCCAATCTTCCTTCATCAACCAATTTTAAAATTACTGTTGTGGTCCCTACAACCTTAGTTAACGATGCCACGTCATACTTTAATCCAGGAGTTAACTCTCTAACAATGGGTTCTAGCTGGCGTTTCCCAAAAATTTCACTCTGTTCTTCTTCACCATGAACCATGGTATAAGACACTCCGGGTACAATCCCATCTGAGACTAATCTGTGTAATAAACTTGTTGTTTTTTCATTCATTATTTTATCGACTTCTTCTTATTGACATTGACAATCTTAAATTTAACGCCATCGTAGTCAACTTTGCTGACTCGTGCATTCTTCAAAAGAAACAAGGGGACGTCTCCGCTTAAATTCTCAATAAATAATGAGAGGATTAATGCGTGAGCTACGATCAAAATATTTACATCCCGTCCAGCATATTGTTTCCCAATAGTAGACAAGGTTCTCGTGATTCTTGCATTCAATTGTTTTGCATCCTCAATTTGTGCACCTTCATCCATCTTTCCAAATAAATTCGTCATTGCTGTAACCCGCTTCTTTGAAGTAGCCGCGCTAAAGATCTGGCCAATTCCTAATTTTTTGATGGCGTTTGGAACCATATGCCGATTCTTCATCTCCTCAAAATTTCCAAAACTTAATTCCCTTAATCCAGGTTCACTGATTATCTTCGCTAATTTTTTTTGATTCTCACTCAAAATAATACGTGCAGTCTCTTGTGTTCTTTTCAAATCACTGGTATAGACACTAGCAAATTCGATGTTTTGGAGCTGTATTCCTAGTTTACGCGCTCTACGTACTCCCTTTTTTGTTAAAGGAGAGTCTGTAATTCCCTGAAGTCGGTGGTGTCTATTTAATTGTGTCTGGCCATGTCGAACCAAATAGAAATGTACTGTCATGCTTTCACCTCATTCAAAGAATTTCCCTATCTGGTTCAATTATACCAAAAATACTGATACAATTGAGTTAAATAAATGGAGGATCGATAAAAAATGGCAAGCAATTCGGATTCAATCTTTAATCTCTTATCATATCTAAAACGACATAAATCTAATTATCAATTATTACAAAGTCCATATAATAATGTAATCAGGCTGGTTATTTCAAATGATACTCCTATTTCCGACACCGATATTTACTTTCCCACTAATCAATTAATGGTCAACCGTTTATCCGATGATTTCTTAGCACATCATGGGGAACTCTTGGATTATTACCTCGATCTTGGACAAATAAATAACCCGCACTTCTTGGAAGTTTGGGTTACAACTGCCTATATCAAAGATATCCAAAAATATTTTCTAGAACTATCTTTTGAATAATCTTTCCTACTTGTGAATCCTCAATGGAACAAATCTTAATATCATAAAAAAGTTTACTAATACCAAGGCCGCTGTGACTAAAAACACGCTCTGGTAATCAAAAATACTCGAAATCAATGATCCAATCAGTGGTCCTACAACTCCGCCAGTTGCCTGAAAAGATTGATTATAACTGAAGATTCTTCCGAATGCTTCACTTGGAACATCAACCGTTAAGATAGTCTGAACTGCCGGTAGCATAGCTGCACTAGAAAGTCCTAAGATAAATCTTAGTATCCCTAATTGCAATGGACTTGTCACAAAGAACATTGGTACGAAGACAACCGCCGTGATCACTAGTCCGAATAGCAGTACCCTCTCCGGCTTCATTTTATCCATCAGTCTGCCTATTCTTGAGGCAACCAATAATGTCCCAAACCCTGGCATTGCAGCTACAATTCCACTAACGAGTGAAATATTTCCTTGTCCATGCATCAATTGACGGACAAGTAGACTAATAATCGGTGATATCGACATCAAAGACGATTGTACAAGTAATGTTGTCAAAAACATCGTAACAATCAATCCTTTATTTTCTAATTCACCAAAAATTTTCTTAATGGATTTCATTTTCTTTGCAGGAATCGGAACAAAATGTTCTTTAACATAAATATTAGTCAATATGAAAACCAGTCCCATTAGTATCCCAGTAATAAAAAATGTAATGCGATAACCCAGGCTGCCTGCGATTAGGCCACCAAATAATGGTCCTAATAGTGTTCCCGTAACATTCGCCGTCATCAAATTTCCCATTACTTGACCACTTCGCTCATGTGGTGTCTCCCCTGCCATCAAAGCAGTTGCATTATTAATATATCCTGAGAATGCTCCTTGCAAGAATCTCAAAAGTATTACGATCCAAACGCTTTGTGCTGTCCCAACTAAAAATATCGTACATGCCATAACTCCGGATGCACGCAAACACATCAATTTTCGCCCTTTTCGGTCTGCTAGACTTCCCCAAAATGGTGAAACAATGGCTTGCGAAAGATACGTAATTGAAAAAGCTATACCTGAATACAGGTTTAGCTGCCATGTTGAAAATTTACCAAGTGTATCTATATAAAGTGAAATAAACGGCATTGTCATTGAATAACCTAGTGCCGTTATAAAACATCCTATCCATAGTGTCAGAAAACTTCTTCTCCAAACGCGACTGTCGTTTGTAGTGGCTCTTCCCATCCAAATTTCAGCTCCTTTATAAATTAAACAATTACCATGGTAACACTCTGGATAGCTTTAGCATATAAAATTATGATGAATGCATAAAAAACTAATTATCGAAAGTTTTAAAATTCAAAAATTTTTTGGCTTTAAAATTACTTTGACTCATTTTTAAAGACCTATGCTCGTAAAGATATTGTAACATAGGATGATAAAAACTAAGAATTGGTACAAAAAATAAAGGGACCGGTTCAAAATATATTTTTGATCCAGTCCCTTTATTTATTCTAATAGTCGTGCTCAATCAATTAAATTATTTCCATTGGCAGCCGTTCAGCACCTTATATTCTTGTACTCACAGTCCTTTGCTAATCATCCAAGTCCCTTTCAATATCAAGACCATAGATATCACTGACTGGTTCATCCTTATCAACTGGATGAACAACTAAAATTGTTGTTGCCCCTTTTTCACTCACATACCCAGCAAAACTTGCCACTTCTTCGACGCGGTACGCTAGGCCATCCGAATTATAAATATACTGACCTGCAACCGGCATATTCTCAAAATAAACCTTGTTCATTCGATAATATTCATTTTCTCCATCATGCATCACTAGAACAACCTTAAACATCCACTTCACCTCTCAGAGTTTACAAACAAAATACAGTTACTTCGATCCAACATAATCCAATAAGTTAATTATATCATTTTTATATTTAAACAAACGTTACAAAATATTTAATTAACTTTATGATTTTCACATTGAATGTTTATCTATTTATATTAGTTAATAAGTAAATTTTTAATCTCCGAAAGTCTATGAACTGTATAATCAGCTGAATAATTTGTCAAATTTCTTTTATGCTCAGGATTAAACCACACTGTATCAATTCCTGCATTAATTCCGCCAGCAATATCAGATGTCAGTGAGTCTCCTATAATCAATGAATTGTCACTATCAAAATCACTAATTTTATTAAAAACATAGTTGAAGAATTTCTTATTAGGTTTTTGATAGCCTGTTTGCTCAGATATAAATATATCTGTAAAATAAGCGTCGAAATGCGAATCGGCTAACCTTTTAGTTTGTACTCTTTCAACACCATTTGTAACTACAAATAACTTAAAGGACTGCTGCTGTAATTCATTCAATAATTGATGGGCTCCCGTTACTTCTTGATGTCCCTGTGATAAATAAGTCAAGTATTGTTCACTCATTTTATTGTTGTCAACTTCTATTCCAAATTCTTGGTTGAAAAACTCTGTAAATCTAGTAGACAATAACTTTTCACGCGATAATTTGCCCTGTTCCATACTCTTCCATAGAGATTGGTTGAACTTCTTGTAGTCTTTCTTAATGGTATCTGTCAGCTTGACTCCATCTACTCTGCTAAATAATTTTTCCAAGGCTTCGTTTTCTGCTGCCCCAAAATCTAGTAATGTGTCATCAATATCAAAAAGCAATGTCTGATATTTTTTCTTCATTTTATTCTCCTCCATAACCAAGTATCATTAAAAGCAATAAAAATATGTTTATGTATTCTCCAAAAGGATTTACAATTAATAAAAAAATAAAATAAGGAATTAACTTATGTCAACTTTTAATTATTCACTCGAACTGCTCCAAAACAATTCAAATTCAAAAAAACAAGCTCTCAAGAAATTGGCACCTGAATTTATAAGTATTGCGTACACTAACCACACTCTTTCTTTTTTTGAAACAACTTTTTCAACTGCGCTTACACTCAAAAAAGTAACAAACATCAAAACTGCCGTTCATTTACCTGCATCTTCGTTCACACAAGAAGAATTGGATAAATTGGTAGTAGCATTGCAGAAAAGTACTATTGATTCAGCACTAATCCTATCTGGTGAAAAAAAGTTAAATAAGAATAGTGCTTACACTTCTGCACTTGAACTAGCAAAATTCCTAAGTAGAAGGATCCCTAATTTAGATATCTTATGCAGTTGTCATCCTGAGACTATTACCTCAGAAATTAACTTGCAAAATGAATTATCCCTAATGAAAACTAAAGAAGCTGCCGGATGTAAAATTTTTATTTCTCAAATTTTCTTTGATAACACTATGTTCATACATTTTGTGAACCATTGCCGACATGCAGGAATTAAAGCTCAAATTAGAGCCGGAATTATGCCAATAGTTAATAAAAACCAGCTTACTTTTGTGAAAAAAATTTTGAAATTGCAATTACCAGATTCATTTGAACAGGTCTCAAACGATATCGAATTGAAAAAAATTGGAATTCAATTTGCACTCAACCAAATTAATATGCTAAAAAAACAAGGGATAACTGACTTTCATTTTTTTACCATGGACAATCTTGATACTGTTAAATTATTGATTGACGGAGTATTATGAGAACGGTTAATTAATTATACTTTTTGGAGGATGAAAAATGAACAATTCAATCGAAAACATTCCAAATCTTTCTTCTAAGCTAAGAGCTGATATTGTTGAAACACCCGCAGTTATCCAACAGGCTTCAGGACTAAAGCTGTTCGGTAAGAAAATTAAAAGCATCATCTATACAACTGATGTTGCTGTAATTGCAAACTGTAATGCAGATGCCGTTCTTGTCGTTTATCCTTGGACTCCTAATACACGTATTCTCGAAGCTGTTTCTACGGTTTCGAATATCCCTATCCTTGCAGGAATCGGTGGTGGATTAACGAATGGCATAAAATCGACTGTTGTTGGCCTTTTTGCTGAAGAAAATGGGGCTCAAGCTGTTGTGTTGAATGCCCCAACCCCTGTAGAAACAATTAGAAACGTTAAGAAAGCTGTCGATGTTCCTATTATTTATACAGTTGTAAATTCGAATTTAGATATAAAAGAAAGAATAGACGCTGGAGTGAAGGCTTTTAACATAGCTGGTGGTAAGGATACTCCAAAATTAGTTACCTGGGTTAGAAATGAACTAAAACGACTCGGACTAGATGAAAACTTTCCGATTATTGCATCAGGCGGCAAGACAGATGAGCAAATTCTTGAAACAATTCATGCAGGTGCAAATGCCGTTTCCTTCACTGCATATGGTATCACAGAGGCAACATTCCAGAGAAAAATGGAAAAATATCGTCGTGAAAATTAAAACTTTTTGAATTAAAAACTGCCCTTATATTCTCACCATCCGAAAAAAGGTAAGATAGTCTTAAGGGCAGTCAAAAACAGTGTTTAAACAGTGTCTTTCGTCTCTATCAGGAGACACACGCATTGTACGTTATTTAAAAGGTTTTAGCAAGCCTTTTGAACTCATCAGTAAAGATTTTGCATCACCAAAAATTGAACAACACTTACTTCTGTATAACAAATACAGCAAGGGGTCTGCGACAAGATATAATCTCATCGCAGACCCCTTATTTTTATATTGCAAAACTCAGATTAATATTCTTTTTTGTAGAAAACATTTTTAAAGGCTGTGGCCTCCTTCAAAAGATACAAAGGCAAGTTACCTACTTGCTAGGAGATATAAGGATCACTTCCTTTCAGTTATTAAAGTAACACACTGTTGGAAATGTACTCAATATATCACCTCCTTAACAAAAGAAGTTAACTCCACACCCGTATTTTAACACTATTGTGTTATTAAATGCTAGCTGAATCCTCTAGCCCTTTAAAAATATTTAATTTTCCTGTTCAATGATATCCTCACTGATATCGTCATACATTATATTATCAATTCGATATGAATTTCTGACATCTATTTTAGAAACTTTCATATCCGGTTTCAATAAGAAACTCTTTCCATTTGAATGTTTAATTGAACTGTTTTGCGGATTGTAATTTGTGACCACAACAATATGACCTTTTCCCTTTGCACCATCGCCATCAGAAGTTTTGTCATTTGTTGTACCGACATAGACACATGGATTTGTTTCGTTACCTACCATTAGTCCCAAATCTTTTAATACTCTCTCCATCATAATCCTTCTTCCTACTTAAATTGACGAAGGCGTCATACCGCTGTACGACGCCTTCTAACTAAGCTAATTATATTAAATTGTTCCGAAAATTTTATTACATGAACCAAAATTAAATTCTAACTTTCAAAGGTGCTATCCCAACCTCTATAACACATTTGCAACTCTGTAGTTGCGCCATTAACATGAAAGATCATCAAACCTAAAACCAATCTATAAATTAAATAACGCTTAATATAGTAGTATTGTATCATATATTATGAAAAATTAATAGTCAGCTGTTCAACACCTTATCGTAAATTCAAAGTTATTAAAAATAATTTTGATCTTTTCGTCCACTTTGCTTTTTTACTAGGACATAGTCTAACTCGCTATCTCACCACTACTCGAAGCTCATCCCTCTTGATAATTTAGTCCCTACTTTTCTTGTAAAAACACTTTAAATGGTGGACTTTTAATTGATACAAAAACAAAAATAAAAAGTCCTTCGTTAAGAACTTTTTATTTGTTATCAATATATTCAGCTCAATCAATACAAACCTGAAATCTGTCCTTCATCACTTAACTCCATACCATTTGCAGCTGGTATCTTCGGTAAACCTGGCATGGTCAGAACGTTACCTGTCAATGCAACAATGAATTGTGCTCCAAGCTTTGGAACAAATTCACGGACATGAATTGCAAAATCAGTTGGTGCTCCCAATTTCTTTGCATCATCAGATAATGAATATTGCGTTTTCGCCATACATACTGGAAGACGATCCCATCCTAGTTCTGCAAATTGTTTAAGTTGGCGTCTAGCCTTGGGACCATATTCTACTTTTGTTCCACCATAGATATTTGTAACAATTTTCTCGACTTTTGTCTTAATATCATCTGCTTCTGAATAAAGAGGTGTAAATTCATTAGACTCCTCGCAGGAAGAAACGACTTCTTTTGCTAGTTCTAGTGCACCAGAACCACCTTTTGCCCATACATTAGCGACGATTGCTTTAGTTGCATCCTTAGCACACAATTCCTGCAAACACTTAAGTTCCGCCTCTGTGTCAGAAGTAAACTGATTAATTGCAACTAGCACTGGTATGTTGTAGCGCTTCATGTTACTGATATGTTTACTTAAGTTAACGTAACCATTCTTTAAGGCTTCTATATTTTCTTGTTCCAATTCGTCCTTTTTAACTCCACCGTGCATTTTCAAAGCACGGACTGTTGCAACAATTACAATTGTATCTGGTGTCTTCCCAAGTACCGGTGTTTTGATATCCAAAAACTTCTCGGCACCCAAATCAGCACCAAAACCTGCCTCCGTAATTGTGTAATCAGCTAACTTCAAAGCCGTCTGTGTAGCCAACACACTATTACAGCCATGAGCAATGTTAGCAAATGGTCCGCCATGGATGATTGCAGGTGTATGTGCCAATGTTTGAACCAAGTTTGGCTTAATTGCATCCTTTAATAATAATGCAATTGCTCCTGTTACTCCTAATTGATCAACAGTCACTGGTTTTCTCTTTGTTGTATAACCAATCACTATATTACCAATTCTCCGTTTTAAATCGGCAATATCCTTTGCAAGACACAAAACAGCCATCAACTCACTGGCAACTGTGATGTCAAAACCATCTTCACGAGGGATTCCTTGGGAAATTCCACCCAATCCAATCACAACATGTCTCAAAGCTCGATCATTTATGTCCAATACCCGCTTCCAAATAATTCGACGTTGATCGATATCTAATGAATTGCCTTGATATATATGATTATCTATCAAAGCTGCTAAAGTATTGTTGGCAGTCGTCAAAGCATGCATGTCACCTGTAAAATGCAAATTTATATCTTCCATTGGAACAACCTGTGAGTAGCCGCCTCCTGTGGCTCCACCTTTCATCCCCATAACCGGACCCAATGAAGGTTCACGCAACGCAATCATTACTTTTTTGTCAAGTAAACTAAGTCCATCTCCTAGTCCAACTGTTACCGTAGATTTTCCTTCTCCTGCTGGCGTGGGATTAATTGCAGTTACCAAAATTAATTTCTCTTTAGTTTTAGTTTTCTTATTAATGGGCAGCTTAATCTTTGCCTTAAAATCCCCATACTGCTCAATATCGGTTGGTTCTAAATCAACTTTTGCAGCAATTTCATTAATATTTAACATTTCTGCTTGTTGTGCAATTTCAATATCTTTCAACGAGAACATCCTCCTAACAATTATAACTGAATTATAATTCATTGTTCGCTAAAAGTCATTACAATATCCTAAATACTGCAAAATAAAACATTATTTAGTGTTTAAAAATGTTACTTACGAACTTTTTTACTTGAAAGCTATCAGATTATATAGAATTTCACAATTACTTTTTCTCATGATAAAATGGTATTTTTGCTCTTTTACAGTGATACTGATTCCATATTTTCCCACTCTAACATTCTCAATATCTGATAACTCTAATTTCTTAGTATTCTGTGGAATTATTGTATGAACTATCAACTTTTCATCGCTTATTTCAATCCACCTTAAAAAAAGCTGAACAAGTGAAACAGCACAAAAAATCAGAAAAACAATGACTGTCCATATCTGAAAAACAGTTATCTCAAGCCACAATAAAATACTTAAAAGTAGTATCATAAGTGTAAATGACCAGCAAATAATACTAGTCGCAATATCTGGTTGATACCAGAACTTTTTGTTCATAAAAACACCTTCCTAGGAGTGATTAATCTGATTAAACTTTTTACCGATGCAGCTACAAAAGGAAATCCCGGAACTAGTACTGCCGGCATCCTCATCATTAAAGACGGCAAACAATTCCAATATGCTGTTTCACTGCCAGACTCATCTAACCATACTGCCGAATTTTTGGCAGCTTTAACTGGTTTTCAATACGTAGAAAAATTATTTGGAAATACTGAAACTCTGATGTTCTTTAGCGACAGCCGTATCGTGACCGAGAGCATTGATAAAAATTACTCAAAAAATTATAATGACCTTCTTATGAAACTTACTGCACTGCAAGCAAAATTTCCACTAGTTATTACTCAATGGATTCCAGAAAAAGAAAACCATGGGGCACACACTTTAGCTACACAAAAGCTACACAGTATTTTAAAAAAATAAGTTCTGTCTTGATTATACTAAACATCTGAGCAAATAACGAAATTATCGTATAATTAAACTTTTTCTGCAAAATTTATATACTTTTTCCTATTTGGTCGACAAAAAACTAACGCATGATTATTTGTAAGAGAGGGACTAGAGCAAAAGTTAAATTTTGACCTAGTCCCTCTCTTAATTCCATATAACTATGCCCATAAGTCAACTAACGGTTGTTGCGCTCCTTTTTACCCCAATATTGGAAGTAATCTGTCCGCAATGAACCATTGTATAATTTACGTCTTTTTGTTGCCCTTTGACCATAAAATTTTTCAAATTCAAGATCACTCGTAAGAATATACTTGCTCCAAGTAGTTAATCCTCTATATGTTTGTCCCATCTGTTTGTATAGCTCCCGTACAGCCGTCTGATCGCTTAAACGTTCACCATAAGGAGGGTTGGCTACAATTACACCATTCTTCTTTTCGGTCCTAAAATCCTTCAATGCCAATTGTTTGAAATTGATGCTATGAAGAAGTCCAGCTTCCCTTGCATTAAGCTTTGCAATATCAATCATCTTACCATCAATATCATACCCAGCAATATCCAATTCAATGTCATAATCAGCTTTTGAATCAGCCTCATCCCTAATCTGTTGAACTAATTCTTCTGGATGCCATCCCCAAGTCTCACAAATGAAATCTCGGTTGAACCCCGGTGCAATATTATGACCAATCATTGCCGCTTCAATTGGAATGGTACCCGAACCGCAAACAGGATCAACAAAAGGCATTTCAGGATACCAATGTGCCAGAAGCACCAATGCTGCAGCCATATTTTCCTTCAAAGGAGCTGGCCCCTTCTCAATTCTATAGCCTCTCTTAAAAAGACTTGAACCTGTGGTATCTAAAGTCAACAATACTTTGTCCTTATTGATAGCAACTTCTAGAGGAAACTTTGCCCCAGTCTCAGCAAGACGAGTTTTTCTATGATAAACCGTACTCATCTTATCAACTATTGCTTTTTTAACGATAGACTGTACATCTGGGACACTGTATAACTTAGACTTTTGTGATTTCCCAGCGACTGGGAATTCAGCATCTAATGGCAAATATTTGTCCCAAGGTAAAGCCTTGGTTTTCTCAAATAATTCATCAAAAGAAGTAGCAGTGAACTCAGCGACTACAATTTTTATACGATCAGCTGTTCTCAACCATAAATTTGTCTTGATAATATCAGTAAAATCTCCACTAAATCTAACTCGACTATTTTCAACTTCGACACGATAACCAAGATGCTTGAGTTCATTTCCAACAAGAGATTCAATCCCAGCAGCAGCAGTCGCAATTAAATTATATTCTTCCATGTTCACCCATTCCTTTATAATTTCTTCAAAATAAAAAGGTTAGGAATAAACCTAACCCCTCCCTGAGATGTAGTCCTCTATAAGCCACGTTCCGTACGTCATTCAACACAGGATGTTGAAATCGGTGGTAATCATCTATCTCCAGACAAGTATTACCTTATCTGCCCCCATGATTTGTTCATTTCCGTCATGAAGCGCCCCTACCAAAGTTTGGGTTACCTGCTCGTGGGGTTTACCGCGTTCCATCAATACTGTTTCCAATATTGTTTCGTCACTGTGGCACTTTCAAGACTACTCAGACATAGCGTCGTTGCCTTAGTCCTTTTATCTGCCGTTACCCAAAAGGTACCTTGCCTTATTTTTTCAGCAAGCACGATCACTACAAGCATCTCAGCCTGTGCAAGCTTGGACTTTCCTCAGCCTACTCAAGGTAGACCGCGATTACCAGAGAACTACATCAAATACTTAAATAATTTACTAAAAGCGACTATCTCTATTTGCATCATCATTCAATTGTGCACCAAAGACATGACGCTCTAAATTAGATAAACGTTTTAAAATGTCCATGTTCGTAACATTAGATACTGGTCGACTAGTCTGACCGCTTTTCCCAACAGCCAACTGTTTTGTTAATTCGTCCACCTTACTAACAAGACGATCATTTTCCATCTGCAAACGTTGTGTTTCTTTAGAATACGTCTCATAGTCCTTGATAACATCATCAAGAAATTCGTCTACATCTGCTGGATCATAGCCACGCATCTTAGGCTTGAAATTTTTATTTACAATATCTTTTGGCGTGAAATTTATCTTCTCCACAGCAATGCACCTCATATTCTTTAGAAAACTAAGTTTACAACTCTATTAATTATACCAAACATTATGACTATTGCAAATCATTTTCATTCTTTCTTTCAAAAAATTCTCTTGCCCCATTTTCAAGCCAATCCATATCGATAGTTATAATATTATATTTGTGCCTTTCAGCATACCTTTTTGCTGCCAATACATCATATTTGGGTTTGCCTTCAAATTCTGAATCATACACTAGCAATGCCTCTTCAGTATGTTCAAGCATAAACTCTTGCCAATTTCGCAATTGTTGTGGAGATTTATATTCCTCAGAGCTAACTGCTGCACAGAAATCAACTTGACTTTTTAAGAGGGCAAATGTTGCTTTTCGTTCTTCCTTCCATCTTGATTCAAAATTACTATACGGTAACATCATTGCAACTTTAAGTTCAGGAAATTCTTCTTTCATTGAGCAAACAACTTCTGCAGTCATTTGTTCAATTCCAGATTGTCCACCAACAAGCACCCATTCAAGACCATCTTCTACTTTTTGTCTAATTGCATCCTCTAATATGCTTTTTAGGACTTCAACCTTTGGATCAGAATCTTTATAAATATTTAATTCATAACTACGATATCCTGTAACCCACATACGCATTACTTATCCCACTCCTATCGTAACTTGACTAATCATAAAACAAGAATAATATAAATAGCAAATATCATATTCATCAGAAATAATGCTTTTTTGCCAAGTGTTTGCGTTGTTGGTATAATAAGTCGAACGGGAGCGTGATGCGACATGGTTCTTAGATATCCAAACGGCAAAACTTATCAACCAATGCCAACAAAAAAAATACGCAATAATAAGAACTCAAATATTATATTTGGCAACCGCGGAATGTCGTTGGAAGAAGAGATTAACCAAAGTAACCAGTACTATTTGCAGCAAGGCATTGCTGTTATTCACAAGAAACCGATACCTATTCAAATTGTTCAGGTTGACTATCCGCAAAGAAGTGCTGCTGTGATCAAGGAGGCCTATTTCAAACAGGCTTCTACCACTGATTACAATGGTGTATATCGCGGTTATTACCTCGACTTTGAGGCAAAGGAGACACATAATAAGGCTTCTTTCCCACTCAGCAATTTTCATGAGCATCAAATCGCTCATATGAAAGCTTGCGTTGCCCAAAAAGGAATCTGCTTTACCCTTATTAAGTTTACCGCAACGCAGGAAATTTTTTTACTACCTGCTTCAATTCTCTTCGACTACTGGGACAATCAAGAAAATGGTCGCAAGTCAATTCCCAAGAAAACTATTGTTAATGATGGATTTCAAATCAAATATCATGTAACACCGCTTATCCCATACCTAAAAAGTATAGATAAGATTATTGAAAATCTGTGTAATGCATAAAGGAGTAAATCATGAGTAGCAATCAGGATCCTAATAATTCAAGAGTAATGCGAAGAAAACGGCAGGCTATTAAGAAAAAAAAGCCTGTTGGCAAATTCAAAAAATTCTTTAAAAGATTTCTATTAACAATGTTAGTGCTTGTTGAAATTGTTATTGCAATTGGAGCCACAATATTCTTCGTATATGCAAAGAATGCTCCTTCTCTTAGTGAATCTCAACTTACAAGTGCTGGCTCGACTACCATCTACGACTCTAATGGTAAAATTATAACTCGTATAGGTACACAAAATCGAATCTACGTCAATAGTAATAAAATACCCCAGACTTTAAAAGATGCTGTTGTATCAATTGAAGATCGACGCTTCTACAAACATCATGGGGTTGATCCATTGCGTATAGCTGGTGCTGCCCTTTCTAATCTATCCGCTTCTTCCGGTTTGCAAGGAGGTAGTACGCTAGATCAGCAGCTCATCAAGTTAGCCTATTTCTCAACTAGCTCGGCAGATCGAACTTTTAAGCGAAAAGCTCAGGAAGCTTGGTTGGCTCTCAAATTAGACAATACTTACAGTAAACAGCAAATCTTAACATTTTATATCAACAAAGTTTACATGGGAAATGGTGTTAAAGGGATGCAGACCGCCGCAAAATATTACTATAATAAGTCCCTAAGCCAACTGGATTTAGCTCAAACTGCCTTAATTGCCGGTATTCCGAATGCACCGACAGATTATAATCCAAATGCTAATCCAACCTTGGCTAAGAAACGTCGTGATGAAGTCCTCAATGCAATGGTAGCAAACAAAAAGATTACAACTGCACAAGCAAATCAGGCTAAAAGCGAGAGTATTACTCAAGGACTCGTACAAACCCATAAGAGCTCAACAACTACAACGGAAAAAGCAAAAGTAGCCGATGCCTATCTTAAACAGGTAATTCAAGAAGCTGAATCAAAAGGATATAATCCTTACAAAGGTAATCTAAAAATTTATACAAACTTAGATATGGATGCTCAAGAATATTTATATAAACTCGCAAACACGAATGATAGTATCACATATCCGGATGATAAGCTTCAGGTTGCATCAACTGTAGTTAATCCTAACAATGGTAAGATTGTTGCAATGATTGGCGGTCGGAAAAATGGTGACGTAACTTATGGTTTAAATCGGGCCGTACAAACAGACCGTACAAATGGTTCCACTGCAAAACCTCTGATGGATTATGCGCCTGCAATTGAATACTTGAGTTGGGCAACATATCATGAGCTGCAAGATACCAAGTATGTCTATCCTGGGACAAGTATTAATCTTTACGACTTTGATGATGAGTACCAGGGAGCAATAACAATGAGAAGTGCTCTGACTCAGTCACGTAATATTCCTGCAATTCGCGCTTTACAGGCAGTCGGTATTACGAAGGCACAAAACTTTATTAGTAAGCTTGGTTTCAACTATAAGAAAACACTCGAATACCAAAATGGAATCGGATTGCCTTCTTCGACTCTTCAAAATGCGGCTGCATATGCTGCGTTTGCAAACGGTGGAACATATTATAAGCCCCGTTATATTAATAAAATTACTTCGTCAGATGGTGAATCTAAGAGCTATTCAAGTTCAGGGAAACAAGTCATGCAATCATCAACTGCCTACATGATTACGGATATGCTTAAGGACGTTATTACTAGTTCTAAGGGAACTGGACGCTATGCTAATATCAGTGGTTTATATCAAGCTGGTAAAACAGGAACAAACTCTTATCCATCAGATGTTGCTTCTAAGTTTCCAAGCTCAGCTGATATGGATTCTTGGTTCAATGGATATACAAAGAATTATTCTATTTCGGTTTGGATTGGCTATGATCATCAGTACGAAACAGGTAATTATTTGTCGCAATCATCCGCAAGAATTGCCTCTTATTTCTATAAGTACGCAATGACGTATCTTGCTCAAGGAAAACCAAATAAAAATTGGAAGAAGCCAAGCAACGTCTACACAAAGACCGTTAACGGTGTGCGTGAACTTTATCTAGCTGGTTCATCTGACACTGTATCGTCCGATATTGAAAGTTCTAGTATCGCAAGCAGTGTCTTCAGCAGTTCAAGCTCGAGTTCGTCAAGTTCAAGCTTAAGCTCAAGTTCATCAAGCTCAAGCTTGCCTTCAAGCAGTACTGTTTCTTCGAGTGAATCTTCCGAAAGTAGTCTACCGTCGAGTTCATCGGATTCCTTATCTAGCAGTTCGTCGAGTGCAAGTTCTAGTTCTAGTTCATCGAGTGCACCTAGTTCGTCAAGTTCAGAACCTAATAATAATTAAGAAATAACAACCAACCGGCTGTTTAACTGTTAAAATTCCTCCATGATTTCTCTGACAATTATGGAGGGATTTTTGTTTACACAGATTTAACCCTATCCAGCTATCGCTTCACACTATTCATAAAATGTTCTTTATTTTCGTAGTATTCATCAATAAAGGAAACAGACAGAGCGTTTTGACTTATAAAATAGTATAAATATATCCAGAGTAAACTAAAATAACAGGAGGAGCCAAGCCAAAATTTAGCTTTTGACTAACCTCCTCCTGTTACTTCGATTTACTAATTTGACTATTTTAATTATTAACTTAGCAAAAAAACTGCTTCTATTTTTTACCAAATCATCATTAAAATTGGAATGAGTGCTATCAAATTATTAGTAGTATGGATTGCTATGTTCAACTTAATATTATCGTACTTCACGTAGATGGCTCCTAAAATAACTCCCATCGTAACGTACATGAGTGCGCTAATAATCGTATCACTTGAATGTAGTAACCCAAAAAGAATTCCACTTATCAAGACTGCTGCCCAATTAATATTGAAAAACTTTAGTTTGATAGTGTTGATTACTAGTGCTCTAAAAAACAATTCTTCACAGATTGGAGCAAAGACCACTACCATCAACACCATTGTTAATTTAACGGAATTTTGTTGAGAAAATAATTGCATGATTGCTGCATTATTTTCAGTTTGATTTTCACCATTAAACAAAAAATTTAGTATGCCCAAAATATATTCACTAAACAACAACATTCCCATTCCCGCTAGGTACTTCTTAAAAAAACTACCAGAATGTCTCTTAAATATTTTTGTCCCTGTAACTTTCTGCAGTAATTTTAAAATTAACCAGATGGCCAAGATATATATAATTATTGTCAGTAAAAAGCCAAAATATTGCATCAATTCATTTTTATTTTTTAGTTGTAAAAGCAGGCCAACTTGAGGTAGCATACATAATCCAAAACCAATCAACAGAATTATGAGATACCCCGCCTTTTGAATAATTTTTTTCATTATATCCTCCTTTTTACTAATAAATCATTGTTTCTGAATTATTGCTTCGCCTGTTGCATAATTAATTTTTATCCCACTTTGTATATTTGGGATGAATACATTAAAATCAATTGTTCCATCCATTGATTTTGCCTCAATATGTGCACCGGAAGGTATAATATTTTTACCGCTGTAGATATCAGTAACACGATAGCGAATATTTTTATTTTGATCTAACCCCTTCCTAACAATCGTTTCGTAATAATTTTGCCCTGTAGAGTAGCTTGCTGCAGCTTCATTTGCCCACGCAGTCTGCGTAGCTATATTACGTTGATTTGATTCAGAAGCATCAAAACCGGTAATTCCGCCTACTAGAGCGTACCCGAGTAGATGTCCACGATCATAAGCATGATTGTATGTACCTTGTAAATTTAAAAGCTGTTTAAATCCGGCCGGCTTCCATGAAGTCGCACCCTCATTTGTTTCATTCCTATTGCGATATTGTCTTGTTGTCTTATTCAGCCACGCATCACCCACATTTGGTCTCCCCATACTGTCAACTGTGTTTGTTGCATAAGGCGCGCTTCTAATATTTGCATTCAATGTTGTTTTATTGTTATTAATAACAAAGGCCCCTGCGTTATTCCAAACAATGTTATTTCCTAACTTTTTTCTTACATCTTGCAATAATACTGATTCTGCAAGTGTTTGACTTGGAACTGAGTTCTTACCTGTTGAACTCGAATAATACGAAGAACTTGTTGCTGCCGAACTCGTATTGCTTGAATAACTTCTGGTAACGGAGCTTGTTGTTGTATTTCCAGTAATTCCACGATGTTCATCGTTACCATTAGTTTGAGTTGCATATCCGATTAGGAGTGCAACTACGACTGTTAAAATACTTACTAGAGAAACCGGTGTATTTTTTGTTTTTCTTCTTCTACTCACTTATTCCTATCCCCAACTCATTAGATTTCAAGCCATGGTACCAATATAAAAGTACCTGTAATAAAAACCATCTCCAATTAAAAAACAAGAGACCTACAACAAAACAATCGTTTTGTGACATCTCCTTTTGCTAGCCATTTATGACTACATTAAAAAATCGACCCTCATCTCTTTTATTGCTTGCTTCCCATCTTCAGACTTTTTTTTAATAATCGACTTACTTATTCAAACATCTTTGCATTCTTTTTTGTTACATTCTCAACCTTTTGTAAATTACCTTGTAATAAGATTCTAAGCGGAGTGTGTGCAACACCCTTGATTGGATCACAAGTAATCAATGTCACCATCTTTTTACCTGCCACATCATCTATCACCTGAACCTGGTACTTACTAATCGATTTACGTACATTAATTTGGTATACATATACTTTTTTCCCATCTGTCAAATATACCTTATCTCCCACTTTTGCCTTAGCTAAAGGCGAAAATAAAATATTGGGGTTATTCATGTGATGACCTGCTAAAGCATAATTACCAGTACCCATTTCTTGTTTAGCCTTCATTGTGCCAGCACCGCGTAATAAATTATTGTTGCTAATCCCGTAAAATATAGGTAGCTTTAGGTTAACTGCAGGAACTGCAATTTTTCCTATCATTCCAGTACTTTCTGACGTAAGACTTGCCTTTACGACCCGCGATGCGCTAGCCGATTTAACCTTACTAAAATCAAAGGATCCCTCCTTTGAATGTTTCTGGCTGACACTCTTTTTTAAATCAGTTGTTGTCATTTTATTTACTAGCATATCAGAAATTTGCTGATTAAAAACCAATGCTAGTCCGATTATTACCAGTAGAATCTCAATAAACCACATCATCTTTTTTTTCATCTTTATAAAACCCCAACCTATCAAATTCTTTGATACCTAAAATAATAGCATACTACTTCACCCAACACATTTCTAATGCATTTAATCGCATCAGGATTATCCAAAAATCATTAAACACATTTTTTACAAAAAAAATCATAAATCATTAATTTCAAAAAGCCACTACAACAGTAACATTTTTAAGAAACATGATGATTTATGAATTCTAAATTGAATAGTATCAGAAAAATTTGTTTATTTTTCAAGACTATCATTTTTTTTAACAGCGTCTTCTTTGGCAATGGGTAACGATATTCTAAAAACCGAACCCCTTTCAATCACACTCTCAACCGTAATCTGTCCATGATATCCTTCAATCAACCTTTGAGCTATCGAAAGTCCTAAGCCATTGCCGCCCTTTCCACGACTGCGAGCCTTATCAACACGGTAAAAACGATCAAAGACTTTCTGAATATTCTCCTTGGAAATACCTTCTCCGAAATCTTGAATAGCAATATTCACATACCTTTGATCTCTTGAAACCGATAGATGTACTTCTTTACGATTCTTGGAGTACTTTACAGCATTATCCATCAGAATGATCAGTACCTGCTCTAAATGATTACGATATATCTTAACTGGTGTTCTACCCTTTAGATCATCATCAAGCAAGAAAACGAAATCAGGTTTAATCATCTTAAAGTTATTATAAACCTGCGAAACAATTTCACGGACATCTGCAACTTCTTTACCGTATTGAATCTCAACTTGTTCAGCACGCGATAAATCAAGCATCTCCTGAACCAGACTCTTCATTCGATTGATTTCTTGAAGTGAGGCCGAAATTGACTCAGCCAAGACTTCTGGGTCATCTTTCCCCCACCGATTCAATAATTCCATGTGGCCCTGAACAATTGCAACTGGGGTTCTCAATTCATGAGAAACATCTTCGACAAACTGCTGTTGTTGTTCAATATATCGTTGCATTCGATCAAGCATATCATTAAAAAGCTGACTTAAATCAGATAGTTCATCATTTCGTTTAACGGCCTTAATCGGAACTCTAATATCAGCAATTGGATCGTCTTCATCTTCCTGATTAATCTTATCAATGGTATCATTTATCAAATCAATTGGTCGTAATAACCAAGCAGACAAAGCATACTCAAGCATTGCACTTGCGATAGCAGCTGTAATCCCAAATACAAAGAATATCAACCCCAACTTTTCTCGTGCATTATCATAATCGCTCAAGCGATTGGTAACTTGGATATAACCAATTACTTTTTGTGTAGTCTTCGCAACTACAGGTTTACGAATTATAAGAATATTAACACCTTTAACTTTTTGAACCTCGGTACTATTAGTATCATCACTAATATTAAACTTAACCGGTAAAGATCTTGAAGCGAAGACTTCTTCGCCATTTAAATTATAAATTCCAACACCAATATTTTTACGCGACAGTGTGACAAATACAGAATCTGAATATAAACTTGTCGGTCGATTTTTTTCCTGCTTAACCGTAGAAATATTTGAACCTAACTCACGTTTAGCACTGCTATTTGTTAATTCATTCTCTAAAGACGATAACCGGCTCTGTGCTACAGCTACAGCATCGCTAGCATATTGTCTTTCCTGCTGCAACATTAGATTAGAGAAACTCTGAAACAATAAGACTGCAAAAATCGCAAAAATAAACAATACACCTATACTGGTACCGATTGCCCATTTCAATTTAATTGAGAACCCTTTTTTAGATTTTTTTCTGGTTCTGAATAAAATTTTTTTCTTTTTTTTCACGAACGCATCACGTACCCTGTACCTCGAACAGTTTGAATATAACTTTCTTCATCTGGTCGATCAATTTTATTACGTAGGTAGCGGATATAAACATCAACTACGTTTGTTTCAATTTGTGACTCGTAGCCCCAAACCTTCTTCAGCAAGACATCCCGAGCAAGAACAACATTAACGTTCTCCATTAAAGCCAAAAGCAACTCATATTCTCTCTTGGTAAGTTCAATAATTTCATCACCACGACGAACTATGCGATTCTCCTTCTCAACTGTTAGATCACGGTATGTTACCTTCGTTTGCTTAGAAGCATTTTGTTCGCTTTCAATATCAATTCTGCGAAGCAATGCACGTAAGCGTGCTAATAATTCTTCAATTGCAAAAGGCTTAACGATGTAATCATCTGCTCCATGATCAAGGCCTGATACTCTATCGATCACTGAGTCTCTAGCTGTCATCATAATTATCGGTGTATTTTTTGTTTGTCTAACACGGCGGCAAACTTCAAGTCCATTTAGTTCGGGCAACATCAAATCTAGTAAAATGGCATCCCAATCACTCTCTAATGCAGCATCCAGTCCTGTCCGCCCATTATAATGAACCTCTGTCTCATAACCTTCATGTTGTAATTCAAGTTCCACAAACCTTGCAAGATTTTTTTCATCTTCAATAATCAGTATTCGATTCATAATCCACTCTCCTAGAAAATTAAATAATAATATTATAATTTTTTTATTTAACAATAATCTAACACAAAAGCAACCATTCCGCACTTCTTTGATAACTTTATTTTTTAATAATGCACAAAAAATCGATAGATTTATTTAGAAATCTATCGTTTTTTGACATTGCCTGCATATAACAATCCTACTATCTGTTAGACAATTTATTCTTCGTGATACCATTCATAATGGAATATACCCTCTTTATCAGTTCTTTCATAAGTATGTGCTCCAAAGTAATCACGTTGTGCTTGAACGATATTGGCTGGTAAGCTGGCCGATCTATATTGATCAAAGTAAGTAATTGCCGCAGTAAATGCTGGAACGGCAACTCCTGCTTGAACAGCCAATGCTACAATTTCGCGAACAGCTGCTTGATACTTATCAGTAATTTCCTTGAAATAAGGATCCAGCATTAAGTTGTTTAATTTGTCATTTTTGTTAAATGCATCTGTAATTTTTTGTAAGAATTGCGCACGAATAATGCATCCTTCACGCCAGATCATTGCTAATTCGCCATACTTAAGATTCCAATCATAATGTTCTGAAGCAACACGCATTTGCTCGAATCCTTGTGCATAACTCATAATTTTGCTAAAATACAAAGCTTCCCTAATTTTTTCAACCAAAGCTTTCTTATCAAGTTTTGTTGAATCAAAATCTGGTCCCTGCAAAACTTTGCTAGCCGCAACACGTTCGTCTTTCAAAGCAGAAATATATCTTGCGTATACAGATTCAGTAATCAATGATTGTGGTACACCAAGCTCAAGTGCACTCTGTGAACTCCACTTACCTGTCCCTTTGTTGCCAGCACGATCAAGAATAACGTCAACAATTGGCTTGCCAGTTCCCAAATCATCTTCACGTGTTAAGATTTCTGCAGTAATAGACATCAAGTAACTGTCAAGTTCACCTTTGTTCCAGTCGTTAAAAATATCAGCAATATCATTAACTCCAAGTCCAAGGACATTCCTCAACAGGTTATAACTTTCCGAGATTAGCTCCATGTCACCATATTCAATCCCATTATGAACCATTTTTACATAGTGCCCTGCTCCATTTGGCCCAATATAAGTTACACAAGGAGTCCCATCCTCAGCCTTAGCGGCAATCTTATTCAAAATCGGCTCAACAAGCTTATAAGCCTCTACTTGTCCACCTGGCATCAATGACGGGCCTTCAAGAGCACCCTTCTCACCACCAGAGACACCCATACCAATAAAGTTAATACCAGATTCATCCAACACTGCATTTCTGCGCATCGTGTCTTCAAAAAAGGTATTTCCACCATCAATTAACACATCGCCTTGGCTCAAATGCGGTAAAAGCTGTTTAATCAATCCATCTGTCGGAGCTCCAGCTTTAATCATCATAATAATTCGTCTAGGAGTCTCAAGTGAGGCAACAAAGTCTTCAATATTATAACTAGGTACAAGTTTCAAATCTGGATGGTCAGCAACGACCTTTTCCGTCTTTGAACCAGTTCTATTGTAAATTGCAACACTATAACCTCGACTTTCAATATTCAAAGCCAAGTTTTTTCCCATCACAGCCATTCCGACTACACCGATTTGTGGTTTATTCATTATTAAACCTCCTACAAATAATATTCTCTCCTAATGTTACCAAAAACAACTTAAAAGATAAAGACGTTGCCACATTTTAAATCTATTAATATGGAAAAGATTGTGTACCGTAATTTAGTAATATTTAACTTCTAATTTAAAATTGCGAGCTTCGTGTCCTATGATCACGAATAATTCTAAGCTAATTAAAGGTACTTTGGCCCTTTAAAATCATCGGTACACATTCAACAAAGGGACTGTACCATTATCTACCATGGTACAGTCCCTCTCAACCATTCTTATGAAACCTGTTTATCGTCTAAAATAAGCTCTGGCATCTTATTACCATCGACACTTGCCTTATTGATGATTACTTGTGAAACATCGCTACGACTAGGGATCTCAAACATTACGTCTCTCATTGTATTCTCAACGATTGAGCGTAAACCACGAGCCCCTGTGTTACGCTCAATAGCTAGATGAGCTATTTCCTTAAGAGCATCCTTATCAAATTTAAGTTTGACGTTATCAAGTTCAAGTAGCCTGCTATATTGCTTTACCAATGCGTTTTTCGGCTCTGTCAAAATTCTTATCAGGTCTTCTTCTGTTAACTTTTCCAAGGCCGATAAAATAGGTAATCGTCCAATGAATTCTGGAATCAATCCGAATTTCAACAAGTCTTCAGGAATAATTTGCTGCATCAAGCTTGCTTGGTCATTGTAGTTATTCGTTGAATCGACACCAAAGCCAATAGTCTTATCGCCTAAACGATTTTTTACCATTGTTTCAATTCCATCAAACGCACCACCAACAATAAATAAAATATTCGTAGTATCAATCTGGATAAATTCCTGCTGTGGGTGCTTACGTCCACCCTGAGGTGGAACATTAGCAATGGTTCCTTCAAGTATCTTGAGCAAAGCTTGCTGGACTCCCTCGCCTGAAACATCACGTGTTATTGAAACATTCTCACTTTTTTTAGCGATTTTATCAATCTCATCGATATAAATAATTCCACGTTCTGCACGCTCGACATCAAAGTCAGCACTTTGCAGTAACTTAAGAAGGATATTCTCAACATCTTCTCCTACATATCCAGCTTCAGTTAAAGTTGTAGCATCCGCAATTGCAAATGGAACTTGCAATATCTTTGCTAAACTCTGTGCTAAGAAAGTCTTTCCTGACCCAGTTGGACCTACTAAACAAATATTGCTTTTTTGCAATTCAGTCTCACTTTCATCATCTTCAAGGGAAGCATTAACTCGCTTATAATGATTATATACAGCAACCGCCAAAGTTTTCTTTGCTTGTTCCTGTCCAATAACATACTGATTCAAAATATCAACTATTTCACGTGGTTTAGGTACATCTGTTAGTTCTTCCGTTACCTGATCTCTAAATTCTTCATCTATAATTTCTTTGCATAAATCAATACACTCATTACAGATATAAACACCGGGTCCCGCAACAATCTTCTTTACCTGATCCTGTGACTTACCACAAAAAGAACACATCACAGGTTCATTGCTATCTGTATTTTCAAACATATTTAGCCCCCTAAAATTGCGACTTAATTTCCCATAGGCTCCTAATCATTCAACAATTATATACGTGCTAGCAACTTTTGTCGATGACTTTACCTCATTCATATTTATCTTTCTCTATTCAATTAAAAATATTGTCATTACCCACTCAACACAAAAGGGCCGTGCCAAAACCGTTGTTTTGGGGCAGCCCCTCGCTAATCATGTATAATTCGTAAAAAATTATTTGCCTTTTGTTTCTTTCTTTTCACGAGTTTGCTTAGCAGAATCAGTAATTTCTTCAACCACTTTGCGCACTGCAATATCATGTTTTAACATTTCATCGCTTAGTGCTGAACGTACTGCAGATTCTTCCATACCATATTGTTCTGCCAACTTCTTAATCTCTTTAGCAACTTCTTGGTCACTAATCTCGATATCTTCTTTGGCTACAATAGCCTCAAGAACTAAGTTAGTCTTTACACGTTTCTCAGAATCTTTCTCAAACTGCTTGTGCAAATCATCTTCTGAAGTACCTGTAATCTTATAGTACATCTCTGGAGTAATACCTTGTTGTTGCATTCCTGCCATATACTGTTCAATTTGACGATGGACATCGTCTTCAATCATTTCAGCTGGAATATCACCAATTTTTGAGTTATTAACAGCAATGTCAATAGCTTCATCTTGAATCTTCGACTTTGCGTCAGCAACTTTTTGTTCCTTTAATTCTTCTTTAATCTTAGCTTTTAATTCTTCCAAAGTATCGACTTCTTCGTCAACATCCTTAGCAAAATCATCGTCTAATTCTGGAAGTTGCTTAGACTTAACTTCATGAATTTTGACATCAAAAACTGCTTCTTTACCTTGCAAATCTTCAGCTTGATAATCTTCTGGGAACGTAACAGTTACAGTTACATCCTCTCCAGATTTATGACCAACTAATTGATCTTCAAATCCAGGAATAAAGGAGTTTGAACCCAATTCAAGAGAATGATTTTCGGCCTTACCACCGTCAAAAGCAACACCGTCAACTTTACCTTCAAAATCAATAACAACAGTATCGCCTTTTTCAGCAGCTTCGTCTTCTTTAAGTACAAGTTCAGCTTGTTGTTGACGCAATTCTTCTAATTTAGCTTCAATATCTGCCACAAGAACTCGTGTCGAATGTGGTGTAACTTCAAGACCCTTATAGTCACCAACTTCAACTTCTGGCTCAACTGAAACTTCTGCTGTCAACACCCATGGCTTGCCCTTTTCAAGGCTTTCAACATCGACATTTGGTTGGCCAACTGGTTTAATCTTTGTTTCACTTACAGCGTCAGAATATGCATCTTGCAATAAAACATTCAAAGCTTCTTGATAAAGTGCTTCTTCACCATACATTCTGTTAAAAATTTGACGAGGAACTTTACCCTTACGGAATCCTGGAACATTTAAATCTTTTTTAACACGATTGAAAGCTACATCTAAGCCCTCTTTAATTTTATCTTGTGAAATTTTGAAAGTTAACTTTCCTGTATTTTCACTTTGTTTTTCCCATTTTGCAGACATTATTTTCCCTCCGCACGATAATTTTGTACAACCAATTTAACAATTGCATACTAAATTAGTGTACCTTAGTTACATCAAATTGTAAACAATTACACTAAAAAAAGCTTTACATACCAATTATTTTGTTGTTAAGTTATTTTTCTAAAAAAAAAACTCGGAAAAATCCGAGTTTTTTTCACAAAAATTAATCGTCAATTTCTGAAACAACACCAGCACCAACAGTACGTCCACCTTCACGAACTGTGAATTTAAGACCTTTTTCGATAGCAACTGGAGCGATCAATTCAACTGTAAATGTAACGTTATCACCAGGCATAACCATTTCTACACCTTCTGGTAATTCGATAACACCCGTAACATCAGTTGTATGGAAGTAGAATTGAGGACGATAATTTGAGAAGAATGGAGTATGACGTCCTCCTTCTTCCTTGCTCAAGACATAAACTTCACCCTTGAACTTCTTATGAGTCTCAATAGAACCAGGAGCTGCAAGAACTTGTCCACGTTCGATTTGATCACGGTTAATACCACGAAGCAATGCACCAACGTTATCTCCAGCTTCACCTTCATCAAGAGTCTTACGGAACATTTCAAGACCAGTAATAGTTGTCTTCAATGGTGCATCTCTCAATCCAACGATTTCGACTTCGTCACCAACTTTAACAACACCACGATCAATACGTCCAGAAGCAACAGTACCACGACCAGTAATCGTAAATACATCTTCAACAGGCATCAAGAATGGTTTGTCTGTAGGACGAACTGGAGTTGGGATATATTCATCAACTGTATCCATCAATTCTTCAATCTTAGCAACAGCCTCTGGATCACCTTCAAGAGCTTTAAGAGCTGAACCACGGATAACAGGAATATCATCACCAGGGAAATCATATTCGCTTAATAATTCACGAACTTCCATCTCAACTAAGTCTAACAATTCTTCATCATCAACCAAGTCACACTTGTTTAAGAAGACAACAAGATATTCAACACCAACCTGGCGTGCAAGTAAGATATGTTCACGTGTTTGTGGCATAGGACCATCTGTTGCAGCAACAACAAGGATAGCACCATCCATTTGAGCAGCACCAGTAATCATGTTCTTAACGTAATCAGCATGTCCTGGGGCATCAATATGAGCGTAGTGACGCTTTTCTGTCTCGTATTCGATATGAGCAGTATTGATTGTAATACCACGCTCACGCTCTTCTGGAGCTGCATCGATTGTTGCAAAGTCTTGTTGTTCAGCCAAACCTTTGTCAGCCAAAACCTTTGAAATTGCAGCAGTTAAAGTTGTTTTCCCATGATCAACGTGTCCAATTGTACCGATGTTTACATGGGGTTTTGTTCTTTCGTAATGTTCTTTTGCCATTAATACGAACCTCCTGTAGTTTTGCAAGAAAAATCCGCAACAAATATTAGTTTGCTGATAATCCTTTAAGTTTTATTATACTACTTCCAAGCAAAAATACCAACATTTTTAGTACCCTGCAAAGAAGAATTCTTAAGCTATTATATAGATACACAAGTAATTTGTAAATAGTTATTCAAAAATAAGCTTATTTCACTTGCATTTAACTTACTAGCCACTCCATTCAACCAGTAATTCCTCAAGTTTCCGCGCTAGATTTTGTTCTCCGCCGCTATAGTTTTGAATATTCTCTAACATTAACAGTCCTCTCCATTTTTGAGAATTGCCGATGATTTCTTCTTCAAATGGATATAATAAGCTCAATTTTAGCTTAATTTCATTCCACCTTAGCAAATCATTATTATCATTCTGCTCAGAAATTATCTGCTGTTTTAAACTGCTGAACAATTTTGTTTCCTCAAACACGTGAAGCTTGCTAGGTTTAATCTTATATATTTTGCCATCAATAAAGAGATATGAAGCTTCCCGCTTATCATTGAGCTGTCTCAAATCATTTAATATGCTCACTTTAACAAACTGATGAACATTTTCATCACATAACAGTTTTTGTGCCGTTTCCTTAAAATCATCCAAAGGTAAGCCATAGCTCGCTTGTAAAGCTTTTCGTTGGCGGATTTTTGAAAATGCTCCACAATAAAGCAAAGTTTTTTTGAGTTCCTGCACTCTTTCCAGTTTAATCTTACTTTCCTCTTTTTTTATCAATCCAAAAAAATGATTTTTTTCCGCAGTATTCATATATTTTCTGACTTGCAGGTACAATTTGTGAGTTCCAATGACATCTTCTGCCATCATTTTTGCCAAAATTAAAAATTCAAATTTCTTATTATCAGACAAATATTCTATTAAATATTCCTCAGCCAACCTGCTTGCTTCTTTAAAATCGCTTTGCCCATAGCATGCTTGAAACAAAAAAAAGTTTGTTCTGAAATTTTTTTTCTCCAAATAACACTCTGCCAGTAATTTTTGAGCTTTTTTGTAATTCTTATCCTCTAAAAAAGAAATTCCTCTAGAGAAACTTATTTCATATTCTTTATCACCCATGCTAATCGCCTCCTAAACAAGAAAGAATACGACGAATTCAACTGCTGCCAAGCATTTTAGAAATTACAACTTTAAATTACAAAATTTCGTAATTTCTGTGCAGGTTAAAAACAAACAAAAAGACCGCCCCAAACTTGTGTCTAGGCACAGCCTTCCATTATTTTCCTGCCGCTCTTATTTTTTTTTCGAAAAATGTCTGTGCTGATTGATCTCCATGATTACTGGCAAAATCACAGGATGCCTTTTTGTATGCTCATACAAAAAACGATTAAGTTGATCACGAACGTCTTGTTTTAGATGTCCCCAGTCAAATTCTTTGTTATCCAAATTTTTTTGCACAGCCTCAGTTACGATAGTAGCACTCTCTGAAATCAAATCACGGCTTGTTTTAACATAAACAAAACCTCGTGATGTAATCTGTGGACTGTCAACAATTTTTTTCTTTCTCCTGTCGATTGTCACCACAGCGATGAAGACACCATCTTCCGAAAGAATCTTGCGATCACGTAAAACAATATTTCCTATGTCACCAACACCACTACCATCAATCAAAGTATTGCCAACCTCAACCGAACTAGCTAACAACAACTTATCATGGTCGTATTCAATAACATCGCCTTTAGACGTAATGAAAATATTATCTTTTGAAATACCAATTTCTTGAGCACATCTACTGTTAGCAGCCAATAGACGATACTCACCTTGAACGGGAATAACATACTTTGGCTTAAGCAGATTCATCATCAACTGCAAATCATTGCGGCTTGCGTGACCAGATGAATTTAACTCATCTGAAATGGCTTTAACGTCTGCTCCGGCACGATAAATCATATTTCTAGTTTTAGCAACTGCCGTTTCCATAGCATGTGAAGGTGTCGTTGTAATGAAGACCAAATCACCCTTTTTCAGTGAAACATTTTTGTGTTTCCCTAAAGCCATTTTCTGCAATGATTTTAAAGGTTCACCAGAACGCCCAGTCTCAAGAATTACAAGATTTTCATCTGGCACTTTGTCAATATCAGAAAGTGGTACTAACAATTCGTCATTTGGAAGATGCAATTTTTCTAATCTCAAAGCAGTATTAATTATTTCTTCGGCATCATGACCAGTCAAAATAATTTTACGATCATTTTGTGCAGCTGCATCAAAGACTTGTTGCACACGCATTATGTTAGAAGCAACACAAGCAACCACAATTCTGCCCTTGCGATATTCAAAATTTTCATTAATAAATTCAAAAATCTCGTATTCTGCAACTGGTGCATTTGGATTTTCAGCATTTGCAGAGTCACTTAATAATGCTAAAACTCCACTTTTCCCAATTTCAGCAAGCCTTCCAAAATCCGTACGATATCCATTTGTTGCAGTTTGATCAAATTTGAAATCACCAGTGTATACAATATTTCCCTTTTCTGTTTTTACCACTACCCCACAAGATTCTGGAATAGAATGCGTAGTCTTGAAAAAAGAAACTGTTGCGTTCTCAAAATCGATTTCAGTCTGATCATTGATAACATGGAAATCGTCAAATTTCTTTGTCTTTTCTTCGTCGTGCACCGTAATTTTTGCTAATTCAATCGTCAGTTCAGTCCCAAAAACTGGTACATTAAACTCACTCAAAAAATATGGTAAAGCTCCAATTGCGTCGGCATGTCCATGTGTCAAAAATACACCGACAATTTTATTTGCATTTTCTCTTAGGAAGCTAAAGTCTGGAATAACGGTATCGATTCCCAATAGTCCATTTTCGGGATACTTCAGTCCACAGTCTAAAATAAATATCTCATCATTCACCTCAACAGCATACATGTTTTTTGCATTCTCACGTACACCGCCAAGCGGAATGATTTTTATATCACTCATGCTTTCACCTCTCTTTTAAATATTTAGTGTTTTTACTAATTGTTTAACTCGATCTTCAGGTAGTTCTAAAATTGGAAGTCTGCAGCCTCCTACTTCAATTCCCTCATAATTAAGAACTGCCTTTACAGGGCTTGGAGAAGGTGCACTAAAAACAGCTGCTATTTTGGGAGTTAATTCCCTCATTATCGAACCAGCCGCCTTATATTTACCTTGTTCAACTAATGTGTACATCTCTTCAATCTTATTACCAAAGAGATGAGCCGCAACAGAGATCACTCCTTTAGCACCAACAGTTTTAGCTGCTAATGCATCTGCATCCTCGCCTGTATATGTCAAAAAATCATCAGGTGTTTCAGCTACAATTCGACTTAAATTAACGTTTCCAGTGCAGTCCTTAATACCAATAATATTTTCATTTTTAGCCAAGGTCGCAATTGTCGGTACTTCCATGGTAACACCTGTTCTGCCAGGAATATTATAGATGATTATTGGCAACGGACTTTCTTTAGCGACCGCTGTGAAGTGAGCAATCATTCCTCTTTGATCGGGTTTATTGTAATAAGGTACGACAACTAACACGGCATCGACACCCTTAATCTTTGCAACTTCGTTGGTAAAGTCTATCGTCTGAGCAGTGCTGTTAGATCCTGTTCCAGCAATTATCGGAACCCTTCCTTTAACAAACTCCACAGTTTTTTTAATCAATTCAATTTTCTCAGCTCTAGTCAATGTGGGCGCCTCACCAGTTGTTCCTGAAACAAGAATGCCCTTTGTCCCTGAATTCAACAGATGATTGATCAACTTCTCAAGTCGTTCATAGCTCACCTGTCCACCTTCATCGAAAGGTGTAACCATTGCTGTAATAATTTCAGCATTATCAAATTTCATTATTTCAACCCCTACCTAGTCTGGAACTCTCATCAAATTAAGTGCATGGAGTCTTTCTGCTATTTGTACAGAGTTCCATGCAGCTCCCTTTAATAAATTATCAGAAACACAGTACAAATGGAAAGAATTAGCTTGTTCTTTATCGGCCCTAATTCTTCCGACAAATGTATCCCTTTTACCTTCGGCATTAACAGCTTGCGGGTAAATTTGATTTTTTGGATCGTCCTGAAGTACAACTCCTGGTGCATTCTTTAAAATGGATTGCAATTTTGCTACATCAGCTCCATCTTTTTCCAATTCAAACCACACTGCTTCTGAATGAGCAACAGCAACTGGCACACGTACACAAGTTGCTGTAACTTGCAGGTCCTGATCCGACATAATCTTCTTTGTCTCATGAATCATTTTCCATTCTTCATGAGAATAGCCGTCATCTTCAAAAACATCAATCTGTGCAAGGGGATTGAAGGCAATCTGATAATGTTTCTTATCGCCCGAAACCGGTAGCACTTGCGGTTCATATTTTTCACCATTAAGAATCGCTTGTGTCTCGTCATGCAGCTCTTGAATCGCACGATTACCCGCTCCAGAAACAGCTTGCATAGTTGTAACAATCACTTTTTTAAGCCCATAAACCTCACGTAATGGTTCCAAAGCTACCACCATCTGAATTGTAGAACAATTAGGATTTGCAATCAATCCTTTGTGCTTGTAAAGAGCATCCTCATTGACTTCTGGTACAACCAATGGAACTCCCTCTTCCATCCGAAAAGCACTTGTATTATCAACAACCACTGCTCCACGTTTTACAGCTTCAGGGGCAAATTTCTTTGATACCCCGCCACCGGCAGAAAAGAGTGCTAAATTTATATCATTAAAGGAATCTGGAACAAGTTCCTCAACAACTACATCCGCACCTTTGAATTTTAAAACTTTTCCTGCTGACCGTTTTGAAGCTAAGTATTTTACGCTAGCAATTGGTAACTTTGATTCTTCCAGCATTTGAATCATTCGAGTGCCCACAGCACCTGTTGCACCCACAACAGCAACATTATATCCGTCCATATGAAAAACCTTCTTTATTTTCTTATTGAAACATAATTATAACATATTTAATGTAATAATTGCGTTTTTATAAAGCATACTTATATTTTATTTTTCATCATTTTATCATTTAATTAATATTTCTTGTTAATGTTTTTGCATTTTTTATACAAAAAAAGAAAGTTTCCAAAAATCTCTATAAAAAGACGAAGGAAACTTTCTTTAAAATAAGAATTGAATTCTTATTATCTGTAAATTAACGACGTAAGCCTAAGCTCTTGATCAATTCACGGTAACGTTGAACATCATTTGCACGCAAGTATGCTAACAAATTACGACGATGACCGATTTTCTTCATCAAACCACGTTGTGATGCGTAATCTTTTTTATGTGAACGAATATGATCATTAAGTTCATTGATATCAAATGTTAAAACTGCAATTTGAACTTCTGCAGAACCTGTGTCACCTTCGTGACGAGCATATTTTTGCATAATCTCTGTTTTCTTTTCTTTTGAGATTGCCATGTTGTTTTCCCACCTTCCATAATTTAAGATACCACTACCCCGGAATAGCGTTGGTGAGCATCGCTACTCTGAGTCTAGGGTCTGTGCTAAGCACTAATAGACAGTATACACACTTTAAAAATCAATTTCAACCATGAAATCTATAAAATTAAGTCAAGGAAATTTGCTTGACACTTTTTAACTTTTTTATTGCAATGTGACTAAAGCTCTTGTATAATAGCCTATGTTGAATATTTTATGATACCGGTATGGAATCATGTTAAGTTGGAGGTGAAATTTTTGCCAATTATCAAATCAGCTATTAAACGTGTAGTTACTAATGAAAAAGCTAGTGCCCGTAATTCTTCTCAATTGAGTTCAATGCGTACTGCTGTTAAAAAGTTCGAAAGTGCTAAGACAGCAGGTGCCGAAAATGTGGAAGATTTATATAAGGCAGCTGTTAAAGCTGTTGACCAAGCTAAATCAAAAGGTTTAATCAAAGCAAATAAGGCTGCTCGTGACAAGTCACGTCTTGCAGCTCGTTTAGCAAAATAATAAAAAAGCGCTCTTCGAGATGAAGATGCGTTTTTTTATTACCTTTTTTCTGAAAAATATCCTAGCATAAACAATTGAAATAGTTGTCCCGCATCTCTTTGCGACGACTTCATCTGTTCTTCTAATTTTACTAATCCTGCATATTTCTCACTCAATGCTTTTCTTGAATATTTCCTGCTATTTTGTAAAGCCAATTTAACCCTATACGGGTGTACCTTCAATGCACTTGCAATGTTTCCTTGTGCATAGCCATGCTGTTGCAATATTTGAACCTGTAACAGTAACCTAACCTGGCCAATTAAAATTGCATTGATTTTCAATGGTTCCTCATGTTGCTCAATTAGGTCATTATACATTTCAATTGCAACCGCTATTTTATTACTTAACACCAACTTACCTAGATCAAAAATATTTTGCTCTAACGTTCGAGCGACCATTCTATCTATCATTTCTTCACTAATAACTTTTGTTTTATAGGCCAGTAAAAAAAGCTTAGGAAGTTCATTCATGATTAGTGATAATTTTCCCTCAGTTCTTATCTGCAATAACTCATAGGCTTTTGCTTCAATTGTATATCCATTCTGACTAATAATTTTTTTAACTTCCTGCAAGGTAGCATTTTCAGAAGCATACCCGCTTTCGATCAAAGTTGCATTTTTTAATAACTGTTTTGTTATCTTTTTGCGCTCATCAAGCTTTTCATAAGGAGCGACAAATAACAAAATTGTCCGCGGTTCAGGATTTTTTATATAATTTAACAATTCATCCACATTTTGGTCTAACTTTGTTTTTTTACTCTCAGCAGTCAAAAAAAGAGGACGCTTAATAATTATTAGTTTTCTTTCACCGAAAAAAGGAGCAGAAAGTGCGTCGCCTAAAGCGTCTGTAAGTAAATTAACCTCCATATCATATTGACCAATATTCATAGCTCTTTCTTCTTCAGGAATACATCCTATAAATGCCTTAACAACTTTTTCCTGAATGTATTCCTCTTTTCCAAGAATTAAATAAATATTGTCAAAATGTTTTTTCCCTATCTTTGTGAGCAGTTCGCTAACCTTCATCTTATTTCACCATTTCCCTTTAAAAAAGTTTCAACCTTTGCACTATGCTGTCCCTGAGGTACTATCTTAACCATACCAACACTTGCGGTATTAACATATGGCACCTTAAATTCATTTAAAGTTTTTATAGTTTCTATATTAGGATGTCCATATCGGTTATTACGTCCAGCAGAAATTATCGCAAATTTTGGTTTTAATTTATCTACATATTCCTTAGACGTAGATGTCTTACTACCATGATGTCCAGTTTTTAGTATATCCGCTTGTGTTGTTTTAAAGAGATTAATTACTTCTTTTTCACCATCCTGGGCTAAGTCCCCACTTATAATAAATGTAGTATTTCTTAATTTAAAATTCAAAGTTATTGAATCTTCATTTGTTCCTTCACCTCTAGTAAAGGGATGAAGGATTTTAAAAATTCCAATTTTACCAGATTTAGCAGTGGAAATTGGATATATTTTATTTGTTTCAATAGTAGACTCTGCCAAACGAGTCCGAAATGAGTCCAGCACTTCCATTCCATCAGGAACAAACAAATGATCAACTCTTATTTTTTGAGTAATTGATGGAAAATTTCCAACATGGTCAGTATCCTGATGTGTTAAAAAAAGATTATTGATTTTACTAATACCCTTACTGAGCAGGTAATTTGCAATAATAGTTTCACCTGTCGTCTTGAACGTTCTCTTTTTCCACTCTTCATTATTGAATGTGACTTTTCCTCCCGTATCCACCAGAGTGATACATCCGTTAAACCTTTCTCTAATCAATGTGCTATCGCCTTGACCAATATCGAAATAAATTACCTGATCTTGTAGTGGAAATCTAATCATTAATGCACAGAAAATAAATGATGTACATAGACAAATTAATACCTTCGCTGAATGATTTCTCTGTTCTAAAAGGAACAATAAAATAATCCAAAAAACCACGAAAAACAGTGGTGGCTTGCCGTAATCCCAAGTAAGTGGCCAAGAACCAAACAAAAATAATACTTTAGTAAAAACTATCAGCACTTCATTACATAAAGCTCCAAGTACAGGAACCATAGCACCAATTACAACCGCCGGCATCACAAGCCACTCGAAGAAAGGAACTATCGCAACTGATAGAATGGTAGTCAACCAGTTCCATTGGTAAGTATTCCATAACACAATCGGAATACTATATGCAGTTAACTTTAATCCTAAGCGAATTGGACTAATTCTCCGATTCATGATTAAAACAAAAGTCAGTAAATAGCTCAATTGGGCACCCATTGCGAATACAATCATAGGACACCAATATAAGTTAATTATTAAAACAAGCGACTCAACCGTGACACCTGAAATTGTTTTTTTGAAAAAGATTTGGCTGAACAGTATCAACCAGCTCATCATTACTGAACGTAATAAACTAGCCGAAAGTCCACCAAGAATCGTGTATAGCGGTAATATTATCAATAAAAACCATGAACAAAATTCATCTGATAGATATATTTTAGCAAAAAACCACCTAAGCACTGAAATAATATAAAAAACATGCATGCCTGAAAGGCTAAAAAGATACAATAACCCTAATTTATTGATAATCTCGATTGGATCACTGAAATCTGAATCATAATATCCAAGTAACAACAATTGGCTGTATCCACCGAGCGGCTGAGCTGTTTGTCCTAAATAATTCAGCAAATATTTACGAAAATTATGAACATGAGCCAAAGCAGCAGGTGCCCCACTAAGTTCAGATCGATCATCCTTTTCTTCATTAAGCTCCGATATATTTACTGTGTTCACTATATTTTTTGTTTTTAAAAATTTTTGATAGTCAAATTGATTCTCATTTGTTGGCCCATCAGGCTGTTTGACCGTCCCTCTAAAGGAAAATATAGCGGTTTCGTTATAATCAAGAAACAGTTTTCGTTCATTTTCTGACTTAAAAATATAAAAAGATTGTATTTTTTGCTTTCCTTCGATCCAAAAAGCTGAAAATTTAAGCAGGTCACCATTTATTTGTAGATCATCTGGGTAAAGAATCACGTGCTGTTCCGTAATTTTGGTCTCGTTAATCACAGAACGTGCGTCCATCCTTCTTTGCCATGCAATAAAAACACATAGTGTAACTGACACAAAAAGGAACCATGCAACAAAAAAAGGTGTACTCCTAAGAGCAACTACCCTTAGCAAAAGAACTGCTAGAATTGCCAAGGCAATCCAATTAAACGAAAACTTCAAAAAACAGAGTACAACTGCAGTTATTGCAAAAAGAAAAGAATTATTTTCTATGAATCAAATTCCTTTATATTCTCAAAAAGGGAATCTGTTGCTACTTTTTGCAAATAGGCTGCATCAAGTTTAACTTGCTCAGCTTCAACATTTTTTAATTTCATCAACTTCAGTGCATATGCATCATTGTGATAATTCCTTAAGTAATATATTTTTTTTATTCCAGACTGCAAAAGCATTTTTGTGCACTGCAAACAAGGGAAATCCGTAACGTAAACTTCTGCTCCCTCCGTTGCAACACCAAATTTTGCACACTGCAATACCGCATTCATCTCTGCATGAATCGTTCGCACACAATGGCCATCCACCAAATAGCATCCGTGGTCAATGCAGTGTTCATCACCAGAAACGGAGCCATTGTAGCCACCAGCAATAACTCGCTTATCACGTACTAGGATTGCTCCAACTGAAAGTCTCTCACAGGTACTACGCAAAGATAGCAACACAGCTTGCATCATAAAATATTGATTCCATGGAATTCTCTTATTCGTCATACTCTCACCTTTCGCCAATCAATTTAATTTAATAGTATATCAGAATTTATTTTTCAGCAATACTGTTATTATTATGGGGTAACTTCGAGATACATCTGGAATCTTTCAAACGTCTTATCTCCAACACCTGAGATATCCTTTAATTCATCAAGTTGATTAATTCTTCCATGTTCTGTTCTGTAAGCAAGAATCTGCTCTGCTTTTTTATCTCCTATTCCTGGAATTGTCTCCAGTTCTTCCTTTGTAACCTGATTAATATCATATTTCTGTGTTTCCGTTTCACTAGTGGATTCAACAGCATTGGTCGCACTGGTCGCATTGGTCGTACTAGTCATACTGTCTCCACTGCTTTGTACAGTCGTTGTCAATGAGTTAGAAAATTCACCTTCAAATGGGATGTAAACAACATTTTGATCTTGCAAAATCAGCGCTAGATTCACCTGATTATTATCCGCATTTTCAAGCAGTCCACCAGCTTTCTTTACAACTTCATTTACACGTGCACCACTCTTTAAAGAATAAACACCTGGATACTTCACTGCACCTTTAATGTCCACCGAAATTTCTGCTGTATTCTTTAAGTTCGAGCTAACTGCAGTATTTGAACTAGCTGATATTAACGTATCACTACTGCTTGTTGAAAGGTTGAATAATTCATTGTCTTGTGATGAATCACCCTTTAAAGTGTATATAATAAACACACCACCCAATCCTAAAAAAACCAGAAATACTATAATACATAATTTTCTATTTTCAAACCACAATTCATAAAGTCTATCCACATATCCTCCCTCCATACTATTAACTACGTTAGAAGATTAATTTTGACAAAAAATAATAAAAAAAGAGCCAAGTCAAAAATTAAATTTTAACTTAGCTCCCCTATTTATTTACATACAAACGTGTTCAAAAACAAAAACTTTCGTCTAATCTCGTATTACTCATAGCAGAATACTCACTAAATTCGTAATTTGACATTATTACTAAGATTTTGCCAACTTATATCATATTCTCTTTTTGATTGTATCCATAACCGCTGCATAGATCTGATTTCTAAAAAAGTCACCTTAAGTAAACAATAACGCCAAAATTGCCAAAATTGCAGGCAATCCTTGTGACAAAATAATTTTAGGGTTTACGGTCAATGCGTCATATATTGCTGCGACAACAACAAAACCGACAAAGAGTAGCAAGCCGTAAAGGATCGCATTACCGGGAAAGATAAATAATATCACAAAAATTCCCACTCCAATAAACCCATTATATAGTCCCTGATTGGCCATGGCTATTTTTGCTTCTTTTTGTCTCAAATATTCCGGTACTAGATTAAATGCCTTTTGTGCCATTTTACCTCTGTACTGCAAACATCTCTAGTACCATTATAAAAATTGCCTCAACAGCTACGAAAATAACTAAAATATAACTTAAGATACTCAAAAAGGGCCTCCTTTTACGTTAATTACTTTCCTTCAAATAAGAAATTGCATCTGTAATCGTCTTAACAGGGACAACTTTAATACTCAAGTCAAATTTATCAACCGTTTTTTTAGCTTCCTGATAATTTGACATTGCTTGTGGATCAGCTTTTTTTTCAGCTGCAGAAACTGGATTATTTGGTGCAAAAAATATTTTAGCACCTGCACGATTAGCCGCAACTACCTTTTTGTCAATACCGCCTATGTCGCCTACCTTACCATCACTTGAAATCGTACCAGTTCCGGCGATGTTGCGTCCCAATTTCAGATTCGTTTTGGACAGCTGTGAATACATTTGAAGTGCTAACATCAGTCCAGCAGATGGCCCGCCTATTCCATCCATATTGGTCTTTATTTTTGTGGAACTAACGATTCGTGTTCTTTCAGCAAGCGAAATACCAATCCCACTTCTATTGGTTCCAGCTAATTTAACAGTTTTTCCAGTTGCCCTTCTTTGTTTCCCATTTCTCAGATAGGTAATTTCAATCGAGGCCCCTTTTTTCTGCGAACGTACATAATTCATAAACCCAGCAGTGTTTTTAAAACTTTTATTGTTTACAGCAGTAATTGTGTCACCAACTTCAAGTTTATTCTTAAAAGTTGAATTTTTCAGAACAGACATGACATATATTCCCAAATATTCCTGCTTATATGCCTTATGTGCTAAACGCAAAGACACTGCTTTGGCCTGATTTACCGCATCACTCATATAGTATGACTGAATTCTATCAAATTCGGAATTAGTCTCATTTCCAGATATCTCATCCTCTGAAACACGTGACGTATACTTATCCAGATAACTTGCCAAATAAAGCACAGGCGTCGCGCGTCCCAAACTAACGTATGTCAACATCAGCTTTCCTTTTGTCTTATCTGATTTTCCACTGACCCTGACATAATCGGCTACATTAACAGCTTTTCCAACTGTTTCTAAATAAATCGGCAAAGGAAAGAAACAGATGAAAGCTAAAATAATAACTCCCAAGGATGTTAAAACATAGATTTTTATTTTCTTCATACAAGTTTATCCTTCAGTGCTGCTTGAACATTTGGAGGAACCAATCCATCCAAATTACCATCAAATTTTGCAACCTCTTTAATTAGGCTGGAAGAAATATGCCCATACTCATTATTGGTGGGTAAAAAAAGTGTTTCTAACGTTGGATTCAATTTCTTATTAATCGCAGCAATATCTGTTTCATACAAAAAGTCACGACTACTTCTAAGGCCTCTCAAAATTACTTGTGCTTCTAAATCCTTGGCCGCTTGAACAGTTAATACATTCTCACGCGCTTCAACAGTAACATTTGCGATGTCCTGAATCTCATTTTTTATCAACGCTACTCTTTCTGCACTTGAAAAAAGTCCAGATTTACTAGTATTAGTCATCACTAATACCACAATTTCGTCAAATATCAAAGAAGCTCTCTTTATTAAATCAATGTGTCCACACGTAATTGGATCAAAGCTTCCAGGAAATATAGCCTTCATAACTTATTCACCCCTGTATCGGTAAACTATAACTTCTGTAATTCCATAATCGGCTCGTCTGGTTAACTCAAAGTTCGGAATATTATCCGGTAATTGCGCAATTTGATCAGTTTCACAAACCACTACCGCATCCTTGTTAAGCAATTGCAGGTCAACAATTTTAGTTAGCAATGACAAGATTTTTTGTTGTTTATAAGGTGGGTCTAAAAAAAGATAATCTACAGTAATTCCTTCTGCATGCAATTTCGTAAGCACTCTCTCTGCATCATTCTTAAAAACCGTAAATTTTTCTGCTTCCTTGGTAACCGCAATATTTTCATTAATCGTTTTAATTGCTTGATACTGACGATCTACCAAATATGCATGCCCAAGTCCTCTTGAAACAGCTTCGATACTTAGTCCACCGCTTCCAGCAAATAAATCAAGTCCTACCCCGCCTTCAAAGTATGGCCCGATTATGTTGAACATTGATTCCTTGACCTTATCAGTTGTCGGCCTTGTCTTCATACCAGGTACTGCCTTTAATCTTCTTCCACCATAATTACCAGCTATAACTCTCATAATCTCACTCTTTATTATTCTTATATTTTTCACGGTCTTCATCAGTCAGCTTATACATTTTTCCAACAGTATCCGCAAAACTTATTTCAACATCAGGCAAGGGTGAAACCATTACTTTTTTCACGTAACGCATTCCTGACAACTTTTGAACAGTTTCTGAAACTTTAATTCTATCAGTATATAAGACTACATACTTCATTTTTCTTGAAACATAGTGGATGGTTCCAAATCTACGTAATTGTCTACTATTTTTCAAGTGATATAAGTAAACTATTACTCCTTGTCGTTCATTCAATTCTAAACTCATTAGTTCCCACCTTTGTTAATGATTATTACAAGTAAACCTTGATTGTAGGCAATACCAATCTTCTTAGTCTTCGAGTCAACCAAGCTATACCAAACATCTTGTTGCAGTTTCGTATTTTCAAAAAAGGTTGTTGAACTATAGAATGGAAGAATGGCATATACTTCAACGTTCTTAGCATTTAAACCAACATCCTGATACAATTTTTTCGAAAAATCACTCTGATTCAAGCTTAAGAAACGATTTCGACCGACATCACCACTTGTAATATCTTCTAATAAATTGGCGTAACTCGTTTTAAGATAACGTTTCGGATTCTTTTCTAATGAATCAATTATACTTTGAGCACTCTGCGTTAGCGGATCACCAACAGGTAGTACTGTATTTGCTAATATTCGTCTTTTAGCATTAATTACCTGCATCAAGTCAAAAGGAACCATAATATCCAATTGATCCCAATTGGTTTCCCCTTGATATTGCGAAGGAATCGGTGTCCGCGAAACAATCTGATAGATATTTTTCTTTAGCAGCATTCCTGTATCCAAGAATTCCAAAGCCATCACCTTTTTAGAATTAGGCTGTAAATACGGTATTACATAGCTCCCATTTGCAAAACCAATCAGTGGATGATTATTCAAGTCATTTTCTGATAATTCAAACTGAAAGTTTTCCTCACGATATGAAACTTCAAAATTTGCATATAGAGTCGACAGTTGCAGAAGCTGCTTAAAAGTCATCCCAACCTCTAGTTTTGAATTGTTATTTGCTATATTACCTACTACGACTATTGAACATACCTTTTGCGTATACTGATCAATTCCAACTTTCAAGTAACTGGACGAATCAAGGTTATAGAGTAACCATTCCACATTTATTGCACTATCCATAGTGGCTTCCGGTTGCCCAAATTTTTCTTCAAACTGATTGCTTCCCATACCAATATAACTTGCAAATCCTTGCGTTTTGATACGCGTGATTTTGGGCGTAGTTAACCGTGAATTTGTTTTTTGTACCTTTTCAGTACTCCTTTGCTGTGTATCTTTAGCATTTCTATCGCTATAAATAGCACTGCAGTACAAAATAACCAAAGAAAAAAGTAATATTAGTATGAAATTTCTAATCGTTCTCAGAATTAGTTTTATTCTCATCTTTTAGCTTTTTATAGGTTCAATTTCAATCAGCAGATCCTGCGTCTCTAAAATATCTCCAGCCTTAACATAAATATGCGTTATTTTACCGTCTGAAGGTGCCTTAATTGTCGTTTCCATCTTCATTGCTTCAGTTACAATTAATGGATCACCTTTTTTGACAATCTGTCCTTTTGAAACTAATACGCTCAAAACGGAACCGCTAAGGGTCGCTCCAATATGTTTTGGATTAGTTGGCTCAGCCTTCAATATTTTTTTGACTTTGCCCTTCTTGCTCTTATCCTGGACCACAATTTGTTGATCCTGACCATTTACCACAAAGTACAGAACTCGCTTACCATCTTCATCTGCTTCACCAATCGAAGCTAATTTAACAATTAAAGTCTGACCTTTGCCGCGTTCAATATGAACTGTTTCTTCCGTGCGCATTCCCTGATAGAACGTTGTTGTATCAAGTGATGATAAGTCTCCGAAATTCTCCAGAGCCTTTGCATAATCAACAAACACATCTGGGTACAATAAGTAGCTCAACAATTCCTCTTCAGTAGGTAAATGCTTTAATTTTGTCCTTAACTCGGTATTTTTTTCTGCAAAATCAATTGGTTTAGCCAAACTACCAGGACGAACTGTGATTGGTTTGCGATCCTTTAAGACAATTTTTTGCAACTCTTCTGGGAAACCACCAACAGGTTGTCCTAAATCACCTGCAAAGAAATTAACAACAGATTCTGGGAAATCCAAGGTCTTCCCTCGTTCAAAAATATTTTTTGAATCTAATTTGTTTTGAATCATAAAAATCGCAAAATCGCCGACTACTTTTGAACTTGGTGTTACTTTTACAATATCACCTAGTAAATCATTGACTTCTTTATAAGTTTTCTTGACTTCCTCAAAATCTCTAATTCCCAGAGCTTTCGCTTGTTGTTGTAAATTTGAATATTGGCCACCAGGCATCTCTGTTTCATAAATATCAGTTTGCGGTGCGGTAATTCCATTCATGAAGTCCTGATAAAAAGGCTTAACACCTAGCCAGTAACGATTAATTTTTTCGACATTTTCAATATTTAAATCAGGTTGGCGTTCATTTCCTGATAACGCATAGTATAAACTACTCATGCTTGGTTGACTAGTTGTCCCTGACAATGCACTCGCAGCAACATCCACAATATCAACTCCTGCGCGTGCAGCTTGTAAATATGTTGCAACGCCATTTCCAGTTGTATCATGTGTATGTAAGTGTATAGGCACATTCAGGTCTTCTTTTAATGTTGAGATCAATTCATATGCAGCTTGTGGCTTAAGTAATCCAGCCATATCTTTGATACCAATTATCTGTGAACCTGCAGAAACTAGATCTTTTGCCAATGTCCGATAATATTGTAAGTCATACTTATGCTCAGCAGGATTCAACACATCACCAGTGTAACACATCGTTCCTTCAGCTATTTTACCAGTATCGCGCACAAATTGGATACTCTTTTCCATTTGTGTTACCCAATTTAGACTATCAAAAATACGGAAAACATCAACGCCGTCCGCCGCACTCTTCTTAATAAAGTGCTGTAAAACATTGTCCGAATAATTCTTGTATCCAACGGCATTGGAACCTCTAAACAGCATTTGCAATAAAGTATGTGGCATAGCCTTACGAATCTTTTTCAGCCTCTTCCATGGATCCTCATCTAAGAAGCGATAGGCAACATCAAAAGTTGCTCCTCCCCAGACTTCCGCGGAAAATACATTAGGCAATGCATTATCAAATACCTTAGCAACTGGCAGCATATCCTTTGTTCGCATTCTAGTTGCGAAGAGGCTTTGATGTGCATCTCGCATAGAAGTATCAGTCAACAATAATTTTTTTTGCTGTCTTACCCAATCCATCGCTGCAACTGCACCCTTGCTATCTAGCATACTTTTTGCATTTTCATGTTCCTTAGAAACATTAAAATCATCTACAAGCCGAATTTTAGGAACAAAAATTTTTTCATGTCTCTCTGCACCTGGAAAACCATTAACAGTAATATCGCCAATATATTTCAGTAACTGATTTGGCGTATTCTTAGGATGAGTCAAGTGGAACAATTCTGGAGTTGAATCAATGAACGTCGTATGTGCCTTTCCAGAAATAAAATCAGGATGATTGATAACATTACGCATGAAAGGAATATTTGTCTTGATTCCCCTAATTCTAAACTCATCGAGTACACGATTCATCTTCAAAACTGCACCTTTAAATGTCCTTGCCTGAACACATGCCTTAACCAATAAGGAGTCAAAATAAGGACTAATTACAGCGCCTGCATAAGCATTACCACCATCTAATCGTACCCCAAAACCACCTGGTGAACGATAAGTTTCAATCTTACCTGTATCAGGCATAAAATTATTTTCAGGGTCTTCAGTTGTTACACGACACTGGATAGCATGACCATGGAAATTCAACTTATCTTGTCTTGGAATCTCTAAGTCATCAAATAAATCTGCTCCTGCAGCAATTAAAATCTGTGACTGAACGATATCGATACCTGTAATCATTTCAGTAATTGTATGTTCAACTTGGACACGCGGATTAACTTCGATAAAATAAAAATCAGTATCGGTAACCAAAAACTCAACAGTTCCCGCATTTTGATAATGAACACTCTTCATCAAAGAAACTGCTGCCGCACAAATTTCTAATCTGCGCTCGTTGCTTAGTGAACTTGGAGCCACTTCGATAACCTTTTGATGTCTTCTCTGAACTGAACAGTCACGTTCAAATAAATGAACAACATTACCGTGTTGATCGGCTAGAATCTGGACTTCAATATGTTTAGGATTCTTTAAATATTTTTCAATATACAGCTCTTCATCACCAAACGATTGTTTAGCCTCGCTCTGTGCTCTGTTAAAACTTTCTTTGATTTCTGATTCATTATTGATAATTCTCATGCCACGGCCGCCACCGCCCAGAGCAGCTTTAACCATAATAGGATACCCATGCTGTTTAGTAAACTTTTGGACCTCTTCCAAGGTATAAACAGGTCCATCACTCCCAGGAATCGTCTGTAACCCAGCATCGTGCGCAGCTTTTTTAGCTTTGACCTTGTCTCCAAAAGTTGACAGCTGCTCTTTAGTTGGTCCAATGAAAATTATCCCTGCCTCTTCACATTTTTGTGCAAAAACTTCATTTTCAGCCAAGAAACCATAACCAGGATGAATCGCATCTGCACCAGTTTCTTTTGCGACCCTAATAATATCATCCATATCGAGATAGGCTTCAATCGGTTTTTTACCTTCACCTATTTGATAAGCTTCATCAGCTTTAAATCGATGAACAGAAAATTCATCCTCTTTGGCATATACAGCAACAGTCTTTACCTTAAGTTCTTGGCATGCACGAATTATCCGAATTGCAATTTCGCCACGGTTTGCAATTAATATTTTTTTCATTAGAATCCCACTTTCTTGAATTGAATAATGAATCTCCCAAATCACAAAAACGCTGTTAAGCTATTAATAAATCAAATCTTTTCTTTTCGATTCCGCTTTTGATTAATCGAAATATTTATTACTATTCCTAGTGCAAGTGATAGAACAATCATACTGGAACCCCCATAAGATACGAATGGGAAAGTAACACCCGTAATTGGCAACAGCCCGTTAACAGCCCCAACATTGAATAAGGTCTCAATTCCCATAAATGTTCCAACACCGTAACAAATCATCGTCTCATATGGGCTGTCTGCCCTAATTCCAATTAGAAAAATCCGTAAGATAATCCAAGTAATTAGAAGCAAGACAACCATAACACCAACTGCTCCAAGTTCCTCACTAATAATTGCTATAATAAAATCCGTATACGGTTCAGGCAAATATCCTCTTTTTTGAACACTATTACCAAGTCCAACACCGAACAGGCCGCCATTACTTATCGCATAATATGAGTTGATCAACTGCTGCCCAGTTGTCGACGAGACCTTAAAGGGATTATAAAATGCTGTTAATCTGCCATACATATACTCAAACTTTGTTCCCTTTAAGGGAGCAGGATTCCAGAAACGTAGGAGTTGGACCGCTATAATTATAGAGCCCAGTATTCCTGATAAGTAAAGAAGTGATCTGCGATAATTTTTTCCTCTTGCAAAGTACATTAACAATACAATGAATGCATTGATTGAAAAACCACCTAAATCAGGTTCTACTAAAACAAGAATTAATAATATCATCACTAATAAAGCTGGTTTTCGATTAGGTTTACTGTTTAAATTATCCATCGAATGTTCATGGTTAGAAACAAGTTGCGCCATAAAAAGAACCAGATACAGCTTACAAAGCTCAGTAGGTTGAAAACTAAATAATTTCAAATTGATCCAGCCATTAGCACCGTTTACTGCAGTGGTAAAAAATTTGGCATATAACAGTAGAGCTACCATCACAAAAAAGCCAATTATTATAAAGTTGCGGTGAGCTAATTTATAAGTTGGAATCATCATTGAAAAAAAAATACAAAATAATCCCATCACAACGTAAAGTAATTGTTTCATTAGGTACGTATTGGTTGCCGCACCAGCATATGAGAGGTTTATTGAACTGGCAGAATACACCATAACTGCACCAATACAACACAAAATTATGTAAGGTACAAATAAATAAAAATCAAAATACCTCATCTTATCTCTAAATTTTCTCATAACAATCAGAAACTACTCATCCTCTCCCACAGAAACATAAATACTTGAAAGCAGATGTTCTAAGTCCTGAATCATTTGCTGAGCCTCATTCATGGTTATCAAACCGCAACGCTCTGCCAGATGAACTTCTTTTGAAAAACCAAATAGTTGTGTATCTGCGACTTCTTCAAAAGCAGGGCACTGAGACAAGCACAATAAATTTCGCTGTTTGTCTAGTAACACCCGGATCTTCTCAGAATCAGCTTGCAGAATTTCCAACATCTCTTGTCTTGACACAAGTTCCTGCAATGTTACTGCCCCCTTTCCAAATATACGGTAATTATAGCATACTAGGTTTTCTCTTGAAATATACCGTCGAAACTAAGTGTCAAATTAATATTTGGTTTCGTAGTTTATTATGTAACCAAAATTCGGATTTTTCAATCAATTTATATCAAAAAGATCATTATTTGCTTCATTTTACGAACTCTATTGTTTTTTTCTTATCATATATAAAATAAAAAGAAACTTTTTCAATTCTTGCAACATTTGTAATTAGAATTTTTCATTTTTTATTTAACAAAAAAAGGCTAGATCAAAAGTTAACTTTTGATCTAGCCTCTATTTACCCAGATAAGTGTGTTCCATAAATCAAAATCCCTTGTCTAACCGAATCACCCATGACAAAATACTCATCATGCCTGTAATTTCAGGTTAGTACTCAAATCTACCGACTCATATCGCACTACTTTTTCTTTAACTAATCTTTGCGACTAGCAATCTTCTTTTGTTTTGCAGCCTTTTCACGGGCATTTGTATCAAGGATTCTTTTACGCAAACGAATATTTTCTGGAGTAATCTCTAACAATTCATCTTCATTTAAGAATTCAAGCGACTCTTCTAGAGTAAAATGCGTTGGTTTCTTAATTGAAGCAGTTTGATCCTTATTAGAAGAACGAACATTAGTCATGTTCTTACCCTTTGTAACATTAACAGAAATATCACGCTCACGCGAGCTTGCGCCAACAATCATGCCTTCATAAATTTCAGTTCCTGGATCAACAAAAATTGTCCCACGATCTTCAACACCCATGACAGCATATGTTGTAACCTTGCCGCGATTAATTGATACCAATGCACCATTGCGACGTCCTGGTTCCCAGTTACGAATAACTGGCTTATACTCTGAGAATGTATGGTTGAAAATACCATAACCACGCGTCATTGAAAGAAATTGTGAGTCATATCCAATCAATCCACGAGTAGGTGCAGAGAATGTCAGACGAGTTTGTCCGTTTGAATTTGTTTCCATGTTGACCATCTCGCCCTTGCGTTGTGCCAGTGAATCAATGACTGCACCAGAATATTCATCAGGTGTATCAATGATAACATTTTCATATGGTTCACATGTTTGGCCATCGAAGTCACGATAAATAACCTGTGGTCTTGAAACAGCAAGTTCAAATCCTTCGCGACGCAATGTCTCGATTAAAATCGAAAGATGAAGTTCCCCACGACCTGAAACGACCCAAGCATCTGGTGAATCAGTGTCTTCAACACGCAGAGAAACATCAGTATGCAGTTGCACCTTAAGACGGTCTTCCAACTTGCGGGCAGTAACTGAAGTTCCTTCATTACCGACAAATGGAGAATCATTAGTTCTGAATGTCATCTGCAAAGTAGGTGGATCAATACGTAAAACAGGCAATGCTTCAGGTGCATCTACCGGACATACTGTCTCACCAACAAAAATGTCTTCCATACCAGAAATTGCAATTAAGTCCCCTGCTTTAGCATCTTCAATTTCCAAACGCTTTAATCCAAAGAAACCAAAGAGTTTAGTAACACGGAAATTCTTCTTTGAACCATCAAGTTTCAAAACAGTAACTTGATCGCCAACCTTGATCTTTCCACGGAATACACGACCAATTCCAATACGACCAACAAATTCATTATAGTCAAGCATTGAAACTTGAAATTGTAATGGTTCATCGGAATTATCAATTGGAGCTGGAATTGTTTCAATAATCGCATTGAAAATTGGATCCATCGTATGTTCCTGTGTTGCTACATCAGAGTCCAATGAAGATGTCCCATTAACTGCAGAAGCATAGATAACTGGGAATTCTAGTTGATCTTCTTCAGCACCCAATTCAATAAACAAATCTAAGACTTCATCAACAACCTCTTCAGGACGAGCCCCAGGTCGGTCAATCTTGTTAATAACAACGATTGGTGTTAAATGTTGCTCCAATGCCTTTTTCAAAACAAAACGCGTCTGTGGCATTGTTCCTTCAAATGCATCAACGATCAATAATACACCGTCGACCATCTTCATGATACGTTCAACTTCACCACCAAAATCGGCATGTCCTGGTGTATCTAAAATATTAATCTGTTTGCCCTTAAACTTAACAGCCGTGTTCTTGGAAAGGATTGTGATTCCGCGTTCCTTTTCAATTGCGTTTGAATCAAGAGCACGATCATCAATCTCAGTATGTTCGTCTAAAGTATCCGATTGCTTCAATAGCTCATTAACCAAAGTTGTCTTACCATGGTCAACATGGGCAATAATAGCAACGTTACGGATATCATCACGTGTTTTCAAATTTATTTCTTCCCTTCAAATTTATATCTCTATTTTACTAAACTTTTGCTCTCATTTTCAAACTAAAATCAAATGAAAATACCTAAATTTAATTTTCATTGTTTAGCATAAAAAAACTGTGACCTCAGTCACAGCCCACGACCAGCTAACTTTTTTTAATAAGCTTTGCTATGTCCTTTTGAGCATTCTTTGTAGCTACTAGTACATCACTAGATATTAGCATATTTAAGGGTGCCCCGTCAATCATTTTTACACTTAATCCAAGGACCTCTGCCAAAATCTTACCAGCCGCAAAATCCCACGGTCTCAAATAAGATACGTACCCTACACACTTTCCTTCAATTACATGGATAATTTGGATTCCAGCGCTCCCATACATCCGCGTTCCGCTGCTTGCTAAAGCAACGTCTTGGAGATTGCAAAAGTTATGGATAAGGTATGGTGCCCCGATTCCAATTAGGCCATTCCTTAAAGATTCGTTACTAGGCTTCTTCATTTTTACATCATTACAAAATACACCAATATCAGGACCACCCCAGTATAATTTATCCTCTATGACGTCGTAAATGTATCCCCTAATTCCCTTGCCGTTTTCATAAACAGCTATCATGCTAGCAAAATGACTGTGTTGTTTGACGAAGTTCATTGTTCCATCAATTGGATCAACAAACCATGTCAGCCCATCCACATTCAAATCAGCTTTCGTAAAAGATTCTTCACCTATAATGTTGGCATTAGGATAAAGTAAACGAATATTTTTAATGTAAAATTTCTCAATTTCCTTATCTATGTTAGTGACTAAATCATTTCTTCCACTTTTAGTCCACACATCCAAACCTTCATCGAGAGCCGCAAGCATTTTGATCCGAGCGTCGTGCATCCAGCCCTTAACTGCTATATCCAGATATTTGAGTGATTTCCCCACATTAAAACCTCCTATCTAGCAGTATTATCAAAATGTAAAATTTTTTTATCACTATTTCTCACAAATTTAGCAGCTTGATAAATGCTCATTCCTGTCTCGTCAAAGAATTCACGATCAATTTTTTTCTGGTCCATTTTCATAGGAACAACTTTTTGATATGCATGATATTTTCTTAAAAATTCTTCGCGCTCGATCTTGTCGGCATAGAGTTGTTCAACAGCTTGATAAAAATCAGTTGCCACAACGATCTCATCCGTACTCCATTCAGGTAGCAAAGGGTAAGCAAAATTATTTGGTATTTGCATAATAGATATATCCTTCCATAAATTACTTTCTTCCTACATTATACACATACAGCGAACTTAAAAAAATATATACACAACTTTTGGCAAAAGTATTTCATAATCAGTTTCAAATAAGCTATAATAAGGGGTGATTAGAAAAAAACGGAGGCTTTTATTTTGATAACCATGGAAAATATTATTCGTGAAGGTAACCCAACTTTGCGCGCTCGTGCAAAAGCAGTTACTTTCCCTATGAGTACAGAGACGAAGGAACTTGCCGGAAAAATGATGGAGTTTCTCGAAAATAGTCAAAATCCGGAAATTGCTGAAAAGTACAAGTTGCGTGCTGGTGTCGGCTTAGCTGCTCCTCAAGTTGATGTTTCTCTTCGTATGACGGCAGTCCTTGTTCCTGATGAAAATAATGCTCCACTATTCAAGCACATACTGGTTAATCCGACTATTTTGAGCGAGTCAGTGAGAATGGCCGCACTTTCAGAAGGAGAGGGATGCCTCTCAGTTGATCGGGAAGTACCTGGATATGTTCCGAGACACGATCGCATCACTTTGCGTTGGTACGATTTAGACGGAAATAAACATGTTGAAAAATTACGTGATTATGTTGCAATTGTGTGCCAACACGAAATCGACCATCTTAATGGAATCCTTTTTTATGATCATATTAATAAGGAAAATCCATTTAAAACAGACCCTTCAACCATCTTAATTGGTTAATTAAGTGATTCATACTCTATTTACATTAAATCACAGTAAAGCCACCATAATTAAATGCCTCTGCTGTTTATAACAGCAATCATGGCAAGAGACTATGGTGGCTTTTTGTTTTTTTCATAGTTATTTTTTAGTCTACTCTATGAATATCACGCAAATAATTAACTGTTTTTTCATTTACTGCATAAGTAATATCAACCCGTAAAATATTACCTTCTTGCCATAAATCAGAAACAACAAAAACAGGAAAATCATCATACCTATTTAATCCATGCTTTTTTGCGTATTCTTGCATGCGTAGTGAAAGCTCTTCTCGAAACTCATCATCAATAATCCTATGATTGACATCAACTTCGTATTCATAAGCCATCACTCCACTGCCCCAAACATCCGAAAGTCTAGAAGTATTAATTTCTAATTTAATTTCATTTTTCTTGAGGCCGAGTTGTTCAAGGCTCTCTGCAAAAGCCCTATCTGTTATATCTTTGTTTGCTTGCTGCAATTTAGCATTCTTATTTCTTTTAATATTCCGAATAATTATCAACACACTAAATAAAACAACAATCCCCACTAGTATCCAGGTTGTCATGTGTATCAATTGTTTCACCCCGACTTTCGAAATAATTATAACACGTACAGTAAAAATATCATTTACTAGCTTTATTTTAATTTCAAAAGTTAAAGCCTACTTTATATACTTATAGTCGAGTCTATGCTAAAATAGATACAATTATTGTGTATACAATCCATGTTCGGAATTACAATTAGAGTTATACCCTGTTGTGTCTTGCTAAAGGTAGGAACAACAGAATTTAATATATTTAAGGAGTTACTATTTTATGATTTACAAAGTATTTTACCAACCAACTACAAAAAATAATCCACGTCGTGAAAATACTCGATCACTTTATGTTGAAGCAGCCTCTGAAGTTATCGCTAGAAGTATGGTGGAAGAACAGACTGACTATAACATCGAATATCTTGAAGAGTTGAGCCCCAAAGCTCTCGAATATGAACAACAGAGTCCTGATTTTAAAATAACGGAGTTTAATAATGAAGAAGCCTAATGTCAAAAACAACGAGACTGCGGTCTTTGCTGTTGGTGGTTTAGGGGAAATTGGAAAGAATACTTACGGTGTTCAGTTTCAAGATGAGATTATTGTTGTCGATGCTGGGATAAAGTTCCCAGAAGATGAATTATTGGGTATCGATTATGTTATACCTGATTATCAATATCTTGTTGCCAACCAGCAAAAGATTAAAGCCCTTGTTATTACGCATGGTCATGAAGACCATATCGGCGGTATTCCTTACCTACTAAAGCAGATTAATGTACCCATTTATGCTGGTCCTTTAGCGCTTGCACTCATCAAAGGAAAACTCGAAGAACATGGATTGTTAAGAACCACCGAGTTGCATGAGATTGATGAAGACACAGTGCTGAAGTTCCGCAAAACGAGTGTTTCATTTTTTAGAACTACTCACTCTATTCCCGACACATTGGGTGTAGCTGTTAAGACACCTAGTGGAACAGTCGTCGTTACTGGTGATTATAAATTCGATTTGACGCCTGTAACAAATCAGCCACCTAATTTGCAACGAATGGCAAAATTAGGCAGTGACGGTGTTTTATGCTTGTTGTCCGATAGTACAAATGCTGAAATTCCTAACTTTACCAAGTCTGAACGCTGGGTCGGCAAATCAATTAGACATATTTTTGAAAAGGTCGAAGGTCGTATTATTTTTGCAACCTTTGCCTCCAACATCTCACGTGTCCAACAGGCTGCTGAGGCCGCAGTTGCAAAGGGACGTAAAATTGCTGTTTTTGGAAGAAGTATGGAAGCTGCGATTGTTAATGGTCGAGAATTAGGTTATCTTGACATTCCTGATGATGCTTTAGTTGATTCGCGTGAGATCAATAGCCTGCCTGCGAATAAGGTAATGATTCTTTGTACAGGTTCCCAAGGTGAACCGATGGCAGCATTGAGCCGTATTGCTAATGGGACACATAGGCAAGTTGCAATCCAACCAGGAGATACTGTTATTTTTTCAAGTTCACCTATTCCAGGAAACACACTGAGTGTTAATCACGTCATCAATGAATTGGAAGAAGCAGGAGCTGAAGTTATTCATGGTAAAGTAAATAATATTCATGCTTCCGGACACGGTGGGCAAGAAGAGCAAAAACTAATGTTGCGGTTGATGAAACCAAAATACTTTGTCCCCGTTCATGGTGAGTATCGGATGTTGAAGATTCATACGGGGCTTGCTGAAAAATGTGATGTACCGCTTGATCATTCTTTCATCATGGAAAATGGTGATGTCTTGGCACTCACAAAGGATTCAGCTCGAATGGCTGGACACTTCAATGCAAGCGATGTTTATGTTGATGGCTCAGGTGTTGGTGATATCGGCAATGTTGTCTTACGTGATCGCAAAGTCCTTTCTGAAGAAGGATTAGTGATTGTCGTTGCAACTATTGACCTCTCAAAGAAAGAAATTCTTGCTGGACCTGATTTGTTATCTCGTGGATTCATATACATGCGTGAATCTGGTGAATTAATAGAAAGAGGTCGAAAACGTCTCTTCCATGTTATTCGCAAAAACCTTGGTAAGCCAAATTTGAGCGAATCAATGCTGAAAGATGCAATCATTGAAGACTTAAGAGGATTCTTGTTTGAACAAACCGAACGCTATCCAATGATCATACCTATGCTTGTGATTGTATAGTTGTTATTTTTTTATCATCTGAGGGCTGTGACAAAACAATTGTTTTGTGGCAGCCTTTTTACTAATCTTGAATAGATTTCTGGTGTTTGCTCAATATTGAACTTTATTATTTTTATAAAAAATGATAAAAACTGAGCGGAAACACCCTTTCAACAGTTATAATATTTGGGGAAAATAAAAATAGAAAGGAGGATTACTTTGAAGACCTTTTTTTTCTTCATTGACAACCACTTTCTAAAAAGTGATTCCAACAGTGTTTGGGGCACCTTGGAAAGCGAATTACAAAAGCAAGAAGTCAATTATAAAGCTGAACCTATTCATAATGATCGGCAAATTGAATACATTTTGAAAAAAGAGCTTAATAATGCTGCATTAGAACTCAAAGATAATCTCGTTGTAGTTTCAGTAGGAAGTTCAACCTTTTTTCTAGAGGTTCTTACAAAACTGCGTAAAATTAGTACACAGCAGATTCCAATAGCTTTTATCCTGATTAATGAAAAAAATAATTTTGCATCCAAAATTGGGGTTTCATCAAATCCTTTAATTGCTTTAAAACAAATCTTAAATTCTGTTCACCCTATTTCTTATAACCTAGGATCAGTTGAAAACTCACTAAATACAGATGAACAAATTTTCACTGATGAACTCATTGTCGGTTTTAGAGCTTATGTAACTAGTCTTATTAAAAATTCAAAATTCTACAAGCTGCTTTTCAAATACCATTTATCACTTGTTGCAGAATTCTGTGCGATGACAGAGGCTTTCATTAATCAAGAGTCTTTTTCTGTCACTACGAGGCTCTCACAAAAGTATAATTTCTTTAAAAACTCTTTTTCGATTTGCATCAAAAATCATCCTTTTTTAGACAATGAGAACACCGAGGAGGCCAATAATCTTCAGCTTGAAATTATTACCAGTTTGAATCCACTTTCCTACTGGTTTATCCTTCCTGCTAAGAAATTCAACCTTTCTTCAAAGATACCTTTCATTCATAACTTTGAACAAAAACAAATTCACCTAGTAATAAATTCACTTGAATTTAGTCAGATCGATAACAGGCAGCTTATTAACAAATTCTATGATGCTCATCTCAAATCATTTACCTACCCCTTTTGGTTTGATGTTGACAGTGTTTCTCTTTCTGAAAAAAATGATAGTTTTTGAACAAGAATAAAAATAAGAAGACTAACTTTTTGTTTTAAGTTAGGTCTTCTTATTTTTTTATATCGTTTAAAAAGATGACGGTGTAATTTCACCCATCCCAATCATTGGATCAATCTTTCCACTATTTATTAGGCCTGTTGTTAAAATAGTATCAGATTCATAAGCTTCCCTTTTTTCTGAAATATTGGCTGCCTTTTCAGCATTATCATTATCAGCTGCTGGTGGATTAAAAGTGGCTGCCAGGCGCTGAATCAGCGTCGTTTCACGATTAATGGCAACACGATTAACACTGCTCATATAAGCAGAAGGTTCACCTAATAAGATTAAAAAGTCTCTTGCCCGTGTAACTGCTGTATACAAAAGATTACGATTAAGCATCCTAGTATACTGCTGTACCATCGGTAAAATAACCATTTTAAACTCACTGCCTTGGGCTTTATGAATCGATATACAATAGGCTAACCGAATTTTTATCCAATCTTTGCGCTTAAACTCAACTTCATTATCATCAAAATCAATTATCAAGGACTCTTGATGATCCTTACTTTCTTTACTAGTAACAATTCCTACGATTTCACCAAGATCACCGTTAAAGATATTATTTTCAGGAGCATTTACAAGATGTAGAACCTTATCGCCAATTCTGAAATGTTGTTTATTAAACTCAACTTGTTTTTTCCCCGTAATATGTGGATTCAAAATTTCTTGTAGCATTTCATTTAATTTATCAATTCCGGCGGGCCCCCGATACATTGGCGCAAGCACCTGAAAATCACGTGTTTTAAAGCCTTTAGCCTTAGCTCTTTCAACAACTTGCCGAACAACATTTTCAATCTGATAAGAATTGCATTCAATAAAGGAGCGATCTCTTTTTCCTTCCTTTATGTCGGCAGGTAAAGTTCCATCCTTAATTGCATGTGCTAAAGTGATAATTGAGGACTCATTTTCTTGCCGATAGATTGCCTTCAATTCAATCTTGGGTAAATCAGGACTTGCCAACAAATCTGCAAAAACTTGACCTGGTCCAACCGATGGCAGTTGATCTTTATCTCCAACGAGAATAACCTGCATATTCTTGGGTATAGCATCCATTAAAATATCAAATAAACCAGTATCTACCATGGACATTTCATCAACAATCAACAGACTTCCCTCTAATTGATTATGTTCGCTGTCGTCTTCATCGCCACTGCCTAGTCCCAACAATCGATGAATCGTACTGGCGGGTAGGCCAGTTGTCTCGTTCATTCTCTTAGACGCTCTGCCTGTTGGTGCAGCCAGTAAAATTGGAAATTGCTCATTTTTGTATTCATTAATGTCTAGTGAAATATCCTTTAACGCGGCGTAAATTGCAACTATTCCGTTGATGATTGTTGTTTTTCCAGTACCCGGACCACCAGTCAGCAAATAGACTTTGGACTGGAGTGCTTCTTTGATAGCTTCAATCTGATCAACCCCATACTTTATTCCAAGTTGTTCCTCAACTTTTGCTATTAAGTGTTTAAAATCATCGTCAAAATCATTGCCAACATTAATTTTTGTTTCCTTAATCTCTTTAATCCGCTCGGCAATTCTCCATTCAGATTCATAATATTTTCTTAAGTAAATTCTATTTTCTTCTCCCACTACCACACCATCATTTGCCAATTCCAAAAGCTGATCTGCAAGTAGTTCTGGGGAAAGTTCAACTCTACGACTATTGCTTAATAAAACCATTGTTTGATTGAGTAACTGTTCTGCATTCGTATATGTATTGCCCTTTTCTTGGCAAATATCATATATTCCTTGAAGAAGTCCAGCCTTAATTCTCTGTGGCGTATCTGCTGCCAAACCCATCTTTTCTGCAATTTGATCAGCACGTTTAAACCCAATTCCGGGAATTTCTCGTGCCAAACGGTATGGATCCTCGTGGATGACTTCAACTGTTTTTTCACGGTATCGGTTATAGATTGCCGCTGCCATTTGACTTCCAAAGCCAAAACCATTGAGCTCGATAATGATTTGCTGTGTCCCATTGTTGGCCCTTAAATTTTCAACTAAAGTTTCTTGCTGCTTCTTGCTGAGACCCAATTTCTTTACCTTTTTTTCATCAGCAATAATCTGTGCAATTGCATCCATCCCTAAGGTCTCAACAATCTTCGTAGCTGTTTTTTCGCCAATTCCAGCAAAGGCATCACTCGACAAATATGCAATCAAGCCTGATTTGCTAGAAGGCATTTCATTTTGATAATTGAAAACTTGAAATTGCTGTCCATAGCGTGGATGAGTTACTAATTTACCTACAAAATGATATTCGACTCCCTCATTAATATCGGCAAAACTACCTGTTGCGACAATCTCTTTTTCACTCCAGTTTAAATTAGTTTGCGCGATCTTTACTTGGATTACTTTGTAAAAAGTTTCTGGGCTCTCAAAAAAAATGGCATCAACACTGCCAATGATATATTTTTCAGTCTCATCATTCGTATCTAGTAAATCCAATTGACTCACCTTACCATTTCTCCTTTTCTATTTCTTTTGTTTTGCAATTATCGTTTTCTGAATATCTATTATCTGCTCTTTCATTTTGTTGAAAGCCTTATGGTCAAGCTTTTGTGCAACTTCAAAATATTTATCTGCTTCCTTTTTTCCTTCAAGAACGAGTGTGATTATTCCTCTTTGAAAGTTCGCCTCAAAATTCTGCGGCTCTTTTCCTAAAATCAAATCAAAGTACTTCCTGGCATTTTGAAAATCACCCAAAGCAAAGAAATTATCGGCAACTAGCTGCTTGGCTCCCATATCTTTGATCTTATTGTCTTCATTTACCGTAAGGGCATATGCTAGCGACCTTTTATAATTACCCAATGCATATTCACATTGTGCAATCATCAGGATTGCCTCATCCCTAAGTTCTTGTCCCTTGACCTCATTAAAATGATTAATTGCTTTTTGAAAGTAATCTGCACTATATAAAACATTTCCCAAACCATAGTTCAACAAATCTAGATCACTTTTATCCTTAAATAGGCCCAATGCCTTTGATAATAATTGTTCAGCTTGTTCATAATCCTTAAACTCAGTTAGTAATACACCTAACTCGTAATAAGCTCTAACGTCTTTCGGATGATCATCAATTTTCGCAATTGCCTTTTGAACTAATTTTTCTGCCCTAGCGTTCATCTGCTCTCTATTCATAAATTCACTCCCTTAGACTACACCGTATCACTTTAATCAAGTTTTTTATTCAGATAATCTGTCCTATTCCACTCTACACAATTAAAATTCGTCGCATCATTTGTTTCTAGTATTGTTGTACTTGTATTGGATAAACCTCCTGCTTTTCGCAGATCTTTAAGAGAATAGCCCAATAAATGCCTTATCTCTGCACATAATGCCGCACCATGACTGACAATAATTACATTGCCATTTGGGTATTTTTCACAGATTTCTTTGATGATCGGCGTCATCCTTGCAAATAATTCTGGAAAACTTTCACCCGCGACATTCTTTGCGTTATACAAATCCGGATGATTTCGAAAGGCATCTAGTTCCTTAGGAAACTTCTTGGCAACATCTGTAAACAGCATTCCTTCCATTTCGCCAAGATTGAATTCACTTAACGCAGCATCCTTTTGCACCATTAATTTCTGTGGTAAAGCTGCTGCCAATTCGGAAGCTGTTACAAGTGCTCTTTTAATCGGACTACAATATATTTTTTCAAATTGCTCATTTTTGAGGTACTCTGCCAACATCTTTATTTCTGTATGACTTTCTGGTAATAGCTCCGAGTCACCTTTTGCACCCTGATATCTACCTTCTAAATTCCAAATAGTTTTCCCATGCCTAATAAAAAATAATTTGGTCATGTTCAACCTCCTTTTGTGTCACATTTAATTATGCCATTCTTTTACATTATTATCATTATTTTTTCAATACTTTGTTTCATTTAACTACGAAAAAAAAGACTAATGCAAAATAACTGCTTCACATTAATCTTTATAAATGGAGTTTAAAAGTCACTATCCTCATCTGACACAGGTTTCTTAACTCTTATCACACTCAAAGCTCATCATTTTTCCATACTCAAATTTATACATACTGCAATACTTTTTCTTTTTGATATGCACGATCAATTGTTGCGCTGCCAAGACACTCATCACCGTCATAAAATACAACTTCCTGTCCAGGTGTGATTGCACGAACTGGTTCATCGAATTCGACTCGTACTTTTGAGTAATCTTCATTCAAAAAAATTGTTACACCAGTATCTTTTTGCCGATACCTAAACTTGGCAGTACAATGAAATTCTAATCCGCGATCCTCAATTGGAGCTATAAAGCTAATCTTGCTGCCATCAAGACTATCGGCGTAAAGATGCTCATTATGATAACCCTGGCCGACATACAGCGTGTTGGTAGATAAATCCTTTCCTACGACAAACCATGGTTCGTTACTCTGACCATCACCACCGATTCCTAAACCTTTTCGCTGACCAATCGTATAGTTCATCAAACCATAATGGTCTCCCTTTATCTCACCATCAAACGTCTTCATTTTTCCTGATTTTGCAGGTAAAAATTCATTTAAAAACTTGCTAAAGTTTCGTTCTCCGATAAAACATACGCCGGTTGAATCTTTTTTCTTTGCTGTGGCAAGACCAGCTTCTTCAGCAATTCTTCTAACTTCAGGCTTTTCAAGATTACCGATAGGAAACATTGCCTTGTATAATTGTTCTTGTGAAAGCTGACTTAAAAAGTATGTTTGGTCTTTATTAGAATCTGCCCCACGCAACAAATGAACGTATCCATCTGTGTCGCGTCTAATTTGAGCATAATGACCCATTGCAATGTAATCAGCATCAAGTTTCATTGCATAATCCAAAAATGCCTTGAACTTAACTTCTTTATTACACATCACATCTGGATTAGGTGTCCTACCATTCTTATATTCATCCAAAAAATATTTGAACACACCATCCCAATATTCTTTTTCAAAGTTCACAGAATAATATGGAATGCCAATCTTATTTGCAACTTTTGCAACATCTTCGTAATCCTCTGTTGCAGTACAAACTCCACTGTCATTAGTATCATCCCAGTTTTTCATGAAGACACCGACCACATCATATCCTTGTTGTTTTAATAAATAAGCAACAACTGACGAGTCGACTCCACCACTCATGCCTACAACGACACGAGTCTGGCTATTATCCTTCATAATATTCTCACCATCATTTCAATATAGATTCTGAATCTCTACGAGTTGAAGGTCGTATTATTTCAGTAAATCTCATTATATCTAGTTCACTAACCTTTGACAAGTCAATCTAATTATTTTTCGATTAATACATCCCGTTCTTTTAGATTGTCAATTATGAAGTTTAGTTGTTCTATATGCTTTTCAACATCTGATCCCTTAAAAATATTAATTTCTTTCAGACCATTTGCACTAGTTACACCAATTTTAAATGTTTTTAAATCACTACTGATTGTGACCTTTAACTTTATACTTGCGTTATATGGTGATGTTGGATCCAATGGTCTCTCAAGTACAAATTTACCACCTTTACTCTCTTTAAAACCCACATCACGCAATGTATACTTCTTGATCTCTGTACTTAGCGCAAATATTCGATGATCACCTAAAATTTTAGCTTCCTTAGTGTATGCCATTAATTCTTCCCCCTGCCCTTTTTAATAATTTTAGTTAATTGTGTAATCAAGTAATCAATATCCTCAGATGTATTTTCGACCCCAAAACTAAATCTCAAAGATTCTTCGATTCGTGGACTATCTGCACCATACATCGCAGTTAAGACATGTGATGGCTCAACACTACCTGCAGTACAAGCTGATCCAGCAGAAGCCGATATACCATTTAAATCCAAATTGGTCAATAGTGCATCCCTTTTGCATCCTTTGAACCATATATTGATCACATGTTGCAAATTATCTTCTGTAATCTCGCCATTTACCTCAAATTCAATCCCTGCTGCCTGCAATCCCTTGACTATTTGCAGCTTAAATTCATGATATTTCTTTTGGCGTAATTTTTTTTCGCCCGAATCAGCTAATTCAACTGCTTTAGCAAAACCTGCAATTGCAGGAATATTTTCAGTACCTGCCCGTCTCTTTAATTCTTGATCGCCGCCTTTTAACAACGAGGGAATTTTGACTTTTTCGGAACGATAGAGAAAACCTAAGAACTTTGGTCCATTAAGCTTATGTGCCGAAGTTGACAGCAAATCAATCTTATCAGCTTGAACATCGATATCTATTAGTCCATACGCTTGAACTGCATCCGTATGAAACCATGCATTTGTCTTCTCTACTACTTCTCCGATTTCATGAATTGGCATACGACTGCCAACTTCATTATTCCCAGTCATAATAGATACTAAAATCGTGTCCGATCTGATTGCATCCTTTAAATCAGCCATATTTATCAATCCACGTTGATCAACTGGTAAATATGAAACTTCAAATCCAATTGATTCAAGATACTCCATTGATTTTAAAACAGCTTCATGTTCGATCGCAGTCGTAACCAGATGTTTACCTTCAGATTGCCTAGCCAGAGCAGTTTCAATAATCGCAGTATTATCACTTTCAGTACCGCCACTTGTAAAAACAATCTCATCATCTTTTTTTGCGTTAATCGACTGAGCAATCAGGTGTCTGCTATCATCTAAAATGGCTCTTGCTTGTCTTCCATAAAAATGCGTACTTGAAGCATTCCCAAAGACATTAGTCATGGTCTCAGTCATTGTCTTGATAACCGGTGCAGCCATCGGTGTCGTAGCCGCGTTATCCAAATAAATATGTTTCACTTTTATCGCTCCTATTTTGCTAAAACATTAAGAATCATTTGTGCGGACTTCTTACCAGCCTCGATAATAAATTCGTCAAATGAAATTCCTGCTTCTTCATCACCCGTATCTGACATTGCACGAACAATTACGAAAGGCACTTTAAACTGATACGCCGCTTGTGCAATTGCTGCACCTTCCATTTCGCAGCATAAAACATCAGGATAAATATCCTTGATTGCCTTTATTTTATCAGAAGAAGCAACAAATTGATCTCCTGTTACAATCAGTCCAGTTTCAACATGCTGTTGATTTTTTTCAGCAGCTTTTTTCAACACTTCAATAAGCTGTGGGTCAGCTGCAAATTTCTGTGGTTGCTGCGGCAATTGGCCTGGTAAATAACCAAATGCAGTAGCATCAACATCATGGTATGCGGCAGCTGTAGACAAAACAACGTCACCAACATGCAAGCCTTGCCCGATTCCACCTGCCGAACCTGAATTTATAACAGCCTCTACTTCAAATTGTGCAATCAACAAACCCGTTGTCATTCCAGCTTGAACCTTACCAATTCCAGACTGAACAAGTACAACTTCACTATCATTAATTTTTCCTTCAAGAAAAGTAATTCCAGCTATATCAGTTTGTTTTGCTTCTTTTAGTTCTGCTTTCAGTGCTTTTATTTCCTCATCCATTGCACATATAATTCCGTATTTCATCTTAAGTTACCATTCCTCTTATCTAAAAGTTTACAAACACCATAAAACAATAAACACAAATAATTGCCACAACTAATCCCGCAATTATCCAGTTTAATCTTCTTGTTAATTTTCTTTTTTTCTCCTCAGCAATTTCGTTTTTTATATTTTGTCTTTGCTGAGCACGACTTGGAATTTCTTCTTGTGTTTCTTCATCATTTTGAAAAGCTCTCTTCTCACTTGCTGTTTCTTGTACATCAGGATGTTGTGAATGACGTCCAACTTTACCGAAAATTTTATCTTTTAATCCCAAATTAACTTCTCCTTAATTCAAGCAGCTCCCATTTCCAGACAGCCATAATTGTTTTGCTATCACAGATTAGTCCAGACTTAATCTTCTCTTTTGCTTCTTCAAGTGTCAATTCTACAGTATTGAGAAATTCATCTGCATCTTGCGGTAACTCTTCAGAAACTGGTTCTAAATTATGAGCTAAATACATCAGCATTCTTTCATCTGCAAAACCTGGTGATGTATAGAAATCCGCAATCAACTCCAAACTTTCAGGGTGCAGTCTAACCTCTTCATTGAGTTCCCGAATAGCGGTTCTTTTAGGATCTGTTTCATTTACTTCAATCTTACCTGCAGGAATCTCCAAAGTAACACGTTGCATAGGTTCACGCCATTGCTTAACAAATATCATCTTATTTTCTGCTGTTACACAAATAATAGCAACAGCCCCATGGTGGCGTACAATTTCTCTTTTAGCCTTTTCACCATTTGGCAGCTTGACCTGTTCTTCTTCGACCCTAATGATTTTACCTCGATACACTTCTTTGGAACTAATTACTTCTTCTTCGTATTTCATATTATAGGCTCCCTACAAAATTCTCATATGCAGCTTGTTCAGTTGTTGCAATCCACTTAGCATCAGTAAAATCACCTATTAATGCCCGTTCTTGCGATAATTCAACCTTTGCAACAAATGTTGCATTACCAATTAGAGACATCCAGTATGAACCATCTTCTCTTTGATGAACCTTTGTATTGACCATTCCTCCAGGATTGCGCACCGTTATTAAATCTTCCAAATTTGTGTGTGATGCATAAAGTAACGAATATATCAATGAAGAAGCCGACATTGCAGTTCCACAAGCGTTTGTGAAGCCGACACCTCTTTCAAAAGTTCTAACAAAAATATTGTTATCTGCGAGGACTTCAACAAAACTGACATTAACACCGTCAGGAAAAATTGGGTTCTTACCATTATTCAAATAAGTTGCGATTCTCCCCAATTCAGGACCCACTAATTCGTCATGATCAACGAAAGTGATCAGATGAGGATTAGGAACTGCTACAGCTGAAAATTTCAAAGTTTTAGACAGTTCCGGTACTACCTCATTAAATAACTTTTCTTTACCGTCAATATGCATTTTCAAATCACTGGCAGCAAAACTGACCGGTGATATTTCTGCATCAAATGCTGTAACATTTGGAGCAAAGTCTTTTGCTTTTTTCACTTCAAGATCTGCGTACATTGTCTCAATCTTAAAATCCGTCAAATTTTTTTGTTCACTTAAATATCTTGCAACTGTACGAATCCCATTACCACACATACTTGCCTCGCTACCATCAGCATTAATAACTCTCATTTTACCAACCACAGAATCATCATGCCCACCCGTAACGTAAAGTATTCCATCAGAGCCACCGTGCAGCCCAGTCTTGCGATCACATACGTGTCTAGCCAATTGCTTGAGCTCTTCTTCAGATAAATTCTTATCTACCTGTTTTTCATCTAAAATAAAAAAATCATTTCCCGAACCGTGAACTTTAATCATCTTCATCAGAATGACCTCCTACTGGTTTAACAATATCTTACAACTATAATAGCAGAATTTATTCAATTTAGTCTTCTATCCTGCAATTATTCAAACTTTATTTATTTTTTATAACTTACCCTTTTATGGTTAAGCTGTACCTAAAAAAGAAACTGAGTCAAAAATTAAAATTTTGCCCCAGTTTCCTTCATCAATTAATATAACACGTTTCATAAGTCAAGATTTTGCTGACCTAGTATTAATAAATTCTCACATAGTTTCACACAGTAACGATAAAACCACTTTACTCCTCTAATCCAGCAGTTACTGCTTCTGGAAAAACTGCTTTGACAATTGCTGCACAGCTTGCACAAAGTGTTGGGAAGTCTTTATCAGATCCAACATCTTCCTTAATCATGCGGCAGCGTGGGCAAACCTCTCCTTTAGCATGTCTAACGACAATTGATAATTCATCGGTATATTTTTCTGCCTCTGCAGGTGCATCGCTTAAGGACTTGACCTCCAATGCAGAAACAATCAAGGCTTGACGAACATCAGTGTGAAGCTTCTCTAACAATTGAATAACATTGTCTGATGCATACAATACAACCTGTGCTTCAAAAGACTTACCTATTAATTTCTCATTGCGTGCTTTCTCCAACGCTTTGAATACTTCTGAACGAATATCCATAAAATCTGCAAAATTCTTGCTTGTTTCAAGTTCGTTGTTGTAATGATTTACTGCAGGCATTTCAGCCAACTGTGCAAACTCTTCAGGCTCCTTCAAGTATCCCCAAATTTCCTCTGTTGTATGAGGCAAAACAGGTGTTAACAGCTTTGTCAAACGAACGGCAACATCATATAGAACAGTTTGCATTGAACGTCGCTTACGACTGTCTGCACTTTCGATATAAACAACATCTTTTGCAATATCCAAGTAAAATGCGGAAAGATCAACAGTAACAAAGTTAATCAGTTTTTTGTAGATATCCATGAAACTATATGTTGCATAGGCATCCAGAACTTCTTTGGTAAACTTATTAATCCTAATTTCCATATATTGATCAAGTGCTTCCATATCATCAAATGCAACCGTATTTTTAGCTGGATCAAAGTCAGTTGTATTAGCTAACAAGAAACGAACTGTATTTCTAATTTTACGATAAGACTCAGAAATCTGTTTAAAACTATCCATTGAAACACGAACATCGGCAGATGTATCAACACTTAGAACCCATAGACGAATAATTTCGGCACCCATTTGTTTGATTACCTTTTCAGGAACAATTGTATTACCGAGGGACTTACTCATCTTGCGACCCTCACCATCAAGTGTAAAGCCTTGTGAAAGAACTTGTTTGTATGGTGCCTTACCAGAAACAGCCACACTTGTAATCAGGCTAGAGTTAAACCAGCCACGATACTGATCGGATCCCTCTAGATACATATCACTTGGGTATTTCAAGTTTTCGCGTGCTGCCAGGACACCTTGATGTGAGGAACCTGAATCAAACCAGACATCCATAATATCTGTTTCCTTAGTAAATATACCATTTGGTGAATGTTCACTTGTAAATCCTTCAGGTAATAATTCCTTTGCTTCTTTTTGGAACCAGATATTTGAACCATTCTTCTCAAATAAATCAGCAACATGTTCAACTGTTTCCTTAGTGATGATTGCTTCACCATCTTCGCCGTAGAAGATTGGAAGTGGAACACCCCAAACACGCTGTCTTGAAATTACCCAATCTCCACGATCACGGATCATGTTATAAAGACGCTTTTGTCCCCAATCTGGGAAGAACTGCACATCGTCAATTGCAGCAAGGATCTCGGAACGAATCTTATCAACTGATGCAAACCATTGTGGTGTAGCTCTAAAGATAATTGGCTTCTTTGTACGCCAGTCAAATGGATAGCTATGTTCAAGTGGCATATACTTGAGAAGAAGACCGGCAGCCTTTAATTTGTCTAATGAAATTTGATTTGCATCTTCATAAAAGACACCCTCAAAATCTTTGCCGGCCTCTGCTGTTAAGTAGCCTTTATCATCAACTGGAACAAAAATATCAAGGTTATATTGCATTCCGACATTAAAGTCATCTTCACCAAACCCAGGAGCAGTATGAACAAGTCCAGTACCTGAATCCAATGTTACGAAATCGCCAAGCATTGTAACTAACTTGCGCTCCGGATTAAAAGGATGCTCTGTCAATACATATTCCAACTCTGAACCTTTAACGGTCTTCAACGTTTCAAACTTTTCCCACCCAAAACGTTCTGCATTAACTTCGACAAGATCTGTAGCAATTACAAATTTACGCTTGTCACCAGCCGGCTGCACAACAGAATAATCAAAATCCTTATCTACAGTAATACCTTCAGAACCAGGAATTGTCCATGGAGTTGTCGTCCATACAACCATGTACGTGTCATCATCTAATACACCTTTGCCATCAATAACATGTTCTCCATAAAAAGCAGATGGAGATGTGACATCATGATATTCAACTTCAGCTTCAGCCAAAGCAGATTCTGATGACCATGACCAAAATACAGGTTTCTTACCTTTATAAATCAAACCACGCTCTGCCATCTTACCAAAGACGCGAACTTCTTGTGCTTCAAAAGTTGGATCAAGTGTCACATAAGGGTTGTCCCATTCACCAGCAACCCCAAGACGTTTGAAATCTTTACGCTGTTTGTCCACCTGTTTGAGTGCATATTTCCGACATTCTTCACGAAATTCAGCAACAGACATTGACTTACGATCAACTCCAGCCTTTTTCAACTGTTGCTCAATTGGAAGTCCATGAGTATCCCAACCAGGGACATAAGGAGATCTGAATCCCATCATTGATTTAGAACGAACAATGAAGTCTTTTGAAATTTTATTCATTGCATGACCCATATGAATATTTCCGTTTGCATATGGAGGTCCATCATGTAATACAAAAGTCGGTTTACCCTCATTCAACTTTTGCCTTTTTTCATAAACCTTATTTTCTTCCCACACATTTTGTCGTTCGAGTTCCCGCACAGGCAAGTTGCCTCGCATTGGAAACTTGGTTTTGCCTAGATTCAGTGTTTCTTTAATTCTCATCGGTATCTCTCCTTATTAAATTATTATTTTAAACAAAAAAAAGACCTCATCCCAAGGGACGAAAATCTTTCGCGGTACCACCCAATTTAGAAAAACACAGATGTATTTTTCTCTCTTAAACAGCTAATTAACGATTGCCAACCGGATAAACTTACTACAAAATTCAGTCTACCAGTAAAAAGATGATAAACATCGAAGAATTGAATGTCAAACTTTCACCATACATTGACTCGCTATCTCAGGAACCTCGCTGTTCGTATTCTTTTTATTACTTAATATCTTCAGAAGATGACTTCTCATCAAAATGCTGACCTTCATCATCTTCTGGGAAAATGACTACTGCCTTCTTCTCACTCTTTTCATCAGCAGTATCTTCATCTTCAACATCAATATTTGAAAATGATTGTACTTCTTTAGCAGCAGCTTTGTCAAGTTCAGAATCTCTTCTAATTGCTTCTTGAATTTCTTCATAACTGCTTGTATCGCCTTGACGCAAAATCTCATCCCACTCACTGCCTTTAACGACCTCAAGCTGAGACTCCATCATAACTTGCAACTTTTGTCTGAAAATTCGTGCTTGTTTCTTCAAATCATCAGTCTCAAATATTAATCTTTTTGCCTTTTGAGATGCATCTTCGACAATCTTTCTTGCCTTCTCATTTGCTTCGTCCACAATATCCTTAGCCTGTTTTTGTGCCTCATGATTAATGATTTCCGCTTCGCGTTGAGAATTTGCCTTGACTTTATCAGCCGCCTCCTGTGCAACGATAATCGACTGATTAAGAGAATCTTTTAAATCATTAAAGTATTTCAACTTTTCTTCATTTTGCTTCAAACCATCAGTTAATCGTTCATTTTCCTTGATGTTCAACTCATAGTCTTTAATAATTTGATCCAAAAAATCATTTACTTCGTCTTGATCGTAACCACGCAACTTAACACGAAACTCTTTGTTATGAATATCTAGTGGGGTCAAAGTCATATCCCCAACACCTCCATGTATGTATTATTTTTTTAAGACATCTAATTCTACGCGGATTTTTCCTTTTTTTGACACACCTTGAAGAGCCTTCAATCTGAATCGTCCATAACCGCGCACAGAAACAATATCATGTTCTGCTACTTCAACATCAGGTTTCTCAATGTCCATCCAATTAAGGACCACCTTACCTGCGTTCAGCAAGTCCTTAACATGCTTCCTAGATAGATTATAAACCCCTGCAATCAAAGTATCCAATCTTAGTGAACTGACTGTTACTTGAAGCCCTTGCCATTCATCAATGGGAGATACTATCTCAGATTTATCCACTTCTTCAAGATGAACCTTTACTCTACCGACAGTCTCAACTTGAATCTTCAAGAAATTGACCATGTTAGCCGCGGTAATAAATTGCCATCGTTCATCATCAGTTACAATATCACCAATCAAATTACGTCTAAGTCCAATGTGGGTTAATGCACCTAAAATCTGGCTATGCTTAAGCGTCGCAAACTTTGTAGGATATTTTATCCAAATTAGTGAAAGTTCGAAATCCGCCTCGCTTGGCTCATAATATTCCGGATAAAACAGGACTCTTTGCCGCTCTGCTCCTTGTAACAAACCATCAGTTTTCATTTTTAAATCAGATTCAGTATTCAAAAGTGTTTGTGCAATATACACCTCACGCGGATTTAAAAACTCAGTCAATATGGGCCGATATTCCGTTGCTGCCTGCGCCATCAAACTACTAAGTTCATCAATAATCGCTGACTCGTCACTTCTAAAATGTTGATATATCGTTTGTTTATCCATGCTGAGTAGTCACACCAAAATCACTAAGAATCCAAAAATCGAACTAAACACAAAATTAAAGCCACTCTGAATAAAACGAAGTGCAACCAAAGCAACTATCGGAGCAAAACTGATTCCACCAATCAAGGGCACGAATCTATCGAAAAATGATAGGTACGGCTCACATATTTTGCCCAAGATCTCAGCTAACTTTGAGCCTTGAGCTGTAGGAAACCAACTCATCAAAACGTACACTATAATCGCGAATGAATACAGTTCAAAAAGGCGATTGATAATTATTAAAATCATATATACACATAACTCCTTGAATTAATTGAAATCCGAATCTGTAAACTCTGACGTAACGTTTCCTTCAACAACAAAGCCTGCCGGTGTACAAAGGAAAATCTGATCTCCAACTCTTTGAATCTCACCGTTGATTGCAAAAATAGTACCGGTTAAAAAGTCAACAATTCTTTTGGACTGCTGCTCATCCATGCGTTGAAAATTTACAACAGCAGCTTGATCACTCAGTAAACGAGTGGCTATAGCCTTGACATCAGAATAAACTCTTGGTTCAAAAAGTGCAATCTTCTTTTCAGACATCGTTCGCCTCTTTCCATCAAGTGAAACAACCTTTTTATTCGTATCAACTTGTGAAGCTTGCTGTTCCTCATATTGATAATCCTCATCTTCATCAAATTGATCCTCAGATATTCCAAAAAACTTGCCAAATTTTGCTCCTAAAGCCATTCCTTTCACCTCCTAATCATAATTGCATCCTAACTGTTATTTGCGGCGATGACGGAAAAATGGAGGTGTGTTTAAACCATCCTCATCATTATCATCTTTTTCTTTTTCAGTATCCATCTTAAATATATCAAATTTTTTCTTTTCAACATTCCTAAATTCATTTGATTTTGTATCAGAGACTGGACGTTCTTCTGAAGTTTCACGACGTAAATCCCAATCTTTAAGCGGATCATTATTCTCAATTTCCCTTGTAGCTTCACCAATATCATTTTTGCGGATATTATTATGATTATCCTGAATTGCTCTAGATCTTCTGCTGTCTTGTTTCTTCTTGTCAATCCCAGTCGCAATGACAGTCACAACCACAGTATCTTCAAGATCCTCATTAATCGATGTACCGAAAATAATGTTAACATCACTCGTTGCAGCTTGAGCAACAATATCTGAAGCATCCTGTGCTTCGAAGAGGCTCAAATCCGGACCACCAGTAATATTAAGCAATACCTGTTCAGCTCCATCAATTGAAACCTCTAACAATGGCGAAGAAATTGCTTTCTTAGTTGCATCAGCCGTTCTATTTTCACCATTTGCTGACCCGATTCCCATCAATGCAGAGCCTTGATTTTCCATGACTGTTTTTACATCAGCAAAATCCAAGTTAACATACCCTGGAGAAGTAATTAAGTCTGAAATTCCTTGAACACCCTGTCTTAAAACATTATCAGCTTCCTTGAAAGCTTCCATCATTGGTGTCTTTTTATCTACAATTTCCAATAGTCTGTTATTCGCAATGATTACCAGTGTATCAACATGCTCCTTCATTTGGGCAACGCCCTCTGCTGCAAAGCGTGCACGTTTTGGACCTTCAAAACTAAATGGACGTGTAACAACACCAACTGTCAAAGCACCTTGCTCTTTAGCAACTTTAGCAATAATAGGTGCGGCACCAGTTCCTGTTCCGCCACCCATTCCGGCAGTAACAAAAATCATATCTGCTCCCTTAAGAGCCTCGGCCAAAGCCTCTTCACTTTCTTGAGCTGCCTTATCACCAACTTCAGGGTTTGAACCTGCTCCCAATCCACGAGTAAGTTTTGGTCCAAGTTGAATTTTTGTCTCAGCTTTTGAACTTTCTAAAGCTTGAACATCTGTATTAGCAACAATAAATTCAACACCTTTTACATCATCAGCAATCATTCGATTCACGGCATTTCCGCCGGCACCGCCGACGCCAATAACCTTGATTGTTGCTCCTTTATTTTCATTTGCATCCAGTGAAAATTCCATTGCATTCCCTCCAAATTATTCTCAGTCAAAAAAGGTATTGAAAAAGTTCTTGATTCCCTCTAAAGAACTATTCTTTTTAATTTTTTGTTTTTTCTGTACAGTATTTTTGTTATAATCCAACTGTTGTTCCTGCGCTTCAACTTCAGTATTATTTTCAATCTCCGGAACACTATTTCCCAGAGTAGATTTTACAACTTTCTCAATTTCGCTTTGTTTAGTCATATATGAAACTAATCCAATTGCTTGTGTAAATGAAGGATGTCGTAACCCCATTTGCTGCGGAATAAACAATTTAACGTTTGTCTCAAAAATATCTTCTGCTAATTCCTTAATACCTGGTAATGCGGAAACGCCACCAGTAATAATAATTCCACCTGGAAGTTTTAATGCATCGATTTCTTCTAAAACATCTTTCAATTTCATGAAAATCTGTGTCAAGCGTGCCTCTATAATCTCACTCAGGTATTCTCCGCTAATCTGTACAGATTCGGTCTTTCCGACTACTTCTACTGGGAAAACATCATCTTTAGATGCTAAGTAACTAGCAGCATATCCAAAGTTGCGCTTAATCTTTTCGGCATTTTCAATCGACGTATTCAGAACAACGGAGATATCCTTAGTAACGAATTTACCGCCTTCTTGATCAACATATGTATATTTTAACTTGTGATCATGTACGACTGCTGCCGTTGTTTGACCGCCACCCAAATCAATTAGAACTGCTCCAAAGTCTTGTTCTCCATCACTAAGTGCCTGTGTTGCAAGTGCCAAAGGTACAACAATTGTATCCTTTACAACAAGTCCAGCACGCTCAACACACTTAACAGTGTTATGCAGAACAGTCTTTGGTCCAGTATATAAAACACCGTTCATTTCAAGACGAACACCGACCATACCACGAGGATCTTTGATACCGTCAAAACCGTCAACCGTAAACTCATCAGGGATGACATCAATAATATCTCGTTCTGGTGGTAGTTTTTGTACAAGTGCTGCCTTTGTTACATGATAGACATCAGCACTATCGATTTCTTTAGAATTTCCATTACCATCACCAACAGCGATCATTCCATTACATGGAACAATTTCTAAAAGATTGGCAGGTATACCAACTGTTACTTCGGAAATTTGAATATTTGCTTTTTGCTCTGCCTGATCAACTGCTGCCTTAATCGCATCTACAGCTCTGTCAATATCAACGATGACCCCGCGGCTCAACCCATCAGAGCGCTCACTGCCTACCCCAATGATATTAAGCTGTCCTTTGACAAATTCTGCTACGATTACTTTAATCGAAGTAGTTCCAATATCAAGTCCAACATAAATTCCTGAATTATCCATTGGTTGAGCTCCCTTCTAAAAAATAAAATAAAAAAATCATTACTAATATTTTACTCAAACTAACAACTAGAATTTTACCACAACACGTAGCATTTATACACTTTTCAGACATTTTTATTGTACAAATTATTAATTTTTTTATTTTAATTCTGTTGAATATGCACCAACTTCAAAATCTATTCTGATTTTTCCCGTTGCTTTCGCTTTAATTTGTGAATAATATTGCATCTTACTTGCAAATGTCGATAGTGTTGCAATAATCTCATTACCATCATTCATATAGACCCTGATCCGCTCTGGATTAACAGAAGCAGGAACTGCATCAATCTCCGAAATACCTGTCAACAAACTTGAAGACAACTTGTTCATCTGCTTTGCTAACAGCTTAGTTTCAGAAGAGGTTTTAAAATTTGAGAACACTGGTAAATTTCCTTCAGGTGCTGTTCGTTGTACAATTGACACATTGCCTTTACTATTCAAGGCATAGTATTTGTTGTTTTTTAACAAATACCCTACAATTTTTTCCTCAGAGATTCGTATGTTAACTCTTCTATCATGTAAGTTAAAAACAACATTCTTAACTTCACTAATATTATTTTTAATCGATCTAGCAGAATGCCTTTTCCCCAGATACACTTGCAGCATATAGTCATTTATTTTAATGCCACTTGCTCTCTTAATTGCTTCTTGTGTAACATTATCAGTGCCAGAAACATTTACTTCTTTGACCCTGCTGATCGGCAGGATAAAATAAAGTGATGCTAAGGTAATCAATCCAAAAACGAGTAAATTGATACTCATTCTTTTGTGCAAGAGTGCTTTCCTTTGTCTGACTAATTTGGGTAATTTGTTACCCATTCTCTTTTTTTTAAAACTATTCCTTTTTAAAACGCCCTTATGTCTCTTTTTCTGGGCTTGTTCCCATGGTGTAAGAGGTTGGTTAATTCTTTTTTCTTTGCCAAAGAAATTATTCAATTTAAATTTCATACCAACCTCCATCTTTTTCCAATTATCTGTTAATCAAATCTGTCAAAACCTTTTCAATTCGCGTAGAAGAATCTGGAATACCCGCTTTTTTAGCTTCTTGGGCGATTCTGTTTCTTCTCTCATCATCCTTCATTAACCCATTAACTTCATCTGCCAATGTTTGACCACTCAACATATCTTCCTTAAGCATTATTGCAGCACCGATATCGGCAAGACTGCGTGCATTATAAGTTTGATGATCATGTGTCACATTCGGGCTTGGAATCAATATTGATGGAATTCCCAACACAGTTATTTCAGCTAGGCTTGTTGCTCCGGAACGTCCAACTATTAGATCAATTTCAGGCAAAATAGCTGGCATATCTTGAATATAAGATTTAATAACGATATTATTTAATTTTTTTTCACCAATCTCATCTCTTATTTTCTCATAGTAAATGCTGCCTGTCACAAATAACACTTGAAATTCATTCGTATCAAACAAAGCAAATGCATCCATTGCTGCCTCATTAATACGCTTAGCACCTCTTGAGCCACCAAAAATCAGCACTGTTTTTTTATTTTCTGATAAACCCAATTCAGCTAATCGTCCAGTTGCTTTAATATTAGCTACCTGTTGTGCGCGAGGATTGCCGGTAAAGACAACCTTCTGACTTGGAAATTCCTTTTTAGCAGCCTCAAAGCAGATACCAATCTTATCAACAAAATGACTTAGAAACTTGTTTGTAACACCTGCAATGCTGTTTTGTTCATGAATAAAAGTTGGAATGTGCATTTGTGATGCTGCATAAACAACCGCTCCACAAACATAACCACCAGTGCCAACAACAACATCAGGTTTGAATTCCCTAATTATTTTCTTAGCTTCATGAACGCTTTTTAAAAATAAATAAATAGTCTTAAAGTTCTGCAGTGACAACGATCGTTTGAATCCCTGTATCTCAACCGTTTTAAAATCAATTCCTGCATTTGGAACAATCTTACTTTCAAGACCCCTGTTTGTTCCGACATACAAGAATGAATTGCTGTCATCATCTTTTTTTAAAGTATCAATTAATGCCAGGGCTGGATAGATATGTCCACCCGTACCACCACCAGATATTAATAAGCGCACTATACTACATCTCCATTTCTTTCTTTAGATCTTCGACCGCTTCAATAAACATATCTCCACGCACTTCAAAAGTCGGGTATTGATCCCAACTTGCACATGCTGGTGAAAGTAAAATCACATCATTTTCTTTACTCATATCATACGCAATTGGTACTGCTGACTTAACATTTTCAGTTTTCACTATTTGTTGGACCCCTGCTTGTTTTGCTGCCTGTGCTACCAAGTCAGCAGTTTCACCGAATACAATTATCCCCCTAAGGTTCTTAAAATAAGGGATTAGTCGTTCAAATGTAAAGCCACGGTCTAAGCCTCCTGCTAGTAGCACTACTGGGTTATTAAATCCAGCTAATGCTTTTTCTGTGGCTTCCATATTGGTTGCTTTTGAGTCATTATAGAATTTGCGCTGCTTAATTGTTGTAACATATTGTGTACGGTGCTTAACACCAGAGAATGTCTTCAGAACTTCCACAATGTTTTCATTTGCCTGTCCCAATATTTTTACAACGGCTATCGCTGCAAGTGCATTCTCAACATTATGTTCTCCTGGAATCTTAATCTCAGATGCAGGCATAATTTTTTCTTCTCTAAAATAGAGCCAACCATCTTTTTCATAAGCACCAGACTCACTATTGTCTTTGCGCGAAAAAGGAATAATCGTTGCATCTGATTGTGTACTTAAGTTGCGCCACTCTTCAGAATCCCAATTAACTACGAAATAATCGTCTTTTGTCTGATTTTTTGTAATATTCATTTTTGCTTTAATATAATTAGCACGCGTTCCATGGTAGTCCGTGTGAGCCTCATAAATATTAGTCAAGACAGCTATGTGAGGACGAAGTTTTGTTGTTCCCATCAGTTGAAAACTTGATAGTTCAGTAACCATCACATCATCTTTAGTTGCCTTTTGTGCTACTATAGTTGCAGGGATCCCAATATTTCCTGCAGCATATGCTTCACCCTTTTGCCTTCCATGATTAAGCATTAATGTAATAAGAGTCGTCGTAGTTGTCTTACCATTTGTCCCTGTCACGCCAATCATCTGAGCGTCCAAGATCTCGTAAGCTAATTCTGGCTCAGTAATGATCGTCATTCCACGTCTTACAGCCTCAGCAATCAAGACATTGCTATAAGGAATTCCAGGATTCTTTACTATCAAATCTGTTTCATCTAAAAGTGAAAGCGGATGGCCTCCTGTCACTACATTTATTCCTTCACCCTGCAAATCGTCTTTAACTTCTTGCGGTGCCTCTTTTAAATCGTTCACTGTTACTTTTGAACCTAACTTGCAAAGAAGCTTTGCAGAATTAATCCCACTTTTTCCCAATCCAACAACTAATACATTTTTATTCTGGTAAGTTGTTATTTTTTTCATAATGGCCATCCCTTTTCCAATAAAAATTTAAAGTATCACTATAAGACTTAAAATGCCTGCTCCTAGACCAATTAGCCAAAAGGTTACATCTATTCGCCATTCACTCCAGCCGCTCAATTCGAAATGATGATGAATTGGACTCATCTTGAAAATACGTTTCCCAGTTAATTTGAATGAAGCAACCTGCAGCATTACACTTGCAGTTTCAATCACGAATATAATCCCAATTACGAGCAGTGATAACTCATGATGTAATAATATTGAAACTGCAGCTAAAGCACCACCTAAGGCCAACGATCCCATGTCTCCCATAAAAATCTTTGCAGGTTTATGATTAAATAAGAGAAAAGCAAAGAGTGCACCGATAACCGCCAGACAAAAGATCAAAACATCACCTTGGTTTTGAGCAGCTGCGATCACTGCATATGTTCCAAACGCTATGATGACTTGTCCTGCTACAAGTCCATCAATTCCATCTGTAAGATTCACTGCATTTGAAAATCCCACAAGCCAAAAGATAACAAAAAATACAAACAAAAAACCGATATTAATCTCGTTACCAAAGAAGTGCAAAGCAAGTGGAAGTCCTTCATGCAAATACACAATAGTAAAAATTAAGCCACCAACTATTTGACCAAGTAGCTTTTGCCAAGCTTTCAATCCCTCATTTTGTTTTTTCCACAACTTTATAGAATCATCCCAGAATCCCAATATTCCATAAAGTAACAAGATGAAGTCCAGCACCAATAACCTGGCACTCAACTGTCCATAAATAGCAGGAATGATAATTGCGGTCACCAGTATCGCAATGTTAAATACAAATCCTCCCATTGTCGGTGTCCCCGACTTTTTTTCATGCCACTTGGGTCCTTCTTCACGAATCATCTGCCCTTGCTTTTTCTTGTGTGCATAATTGATAAAGACCGGTAAAAAAATTAATGTTGCTAAAAAACTAACTATGACGGTAAGAATCATTTCAATTGAATTCATCTAATCTCTTTGCTCCTTTAAATAGAGTGCTTTCTTTGCTTCTTCAACATCATCAAAATGATGTTTTGTATCCCCAATTATTTGATAATCTTCATGCCCTTTTCCAGCAATCAAAATAATGTCTTTTGGTTTTGCCATTGCAACAGCAAAGTTAATTGCTTCACGTCTATTAACAAACGTTGGAATTTCCACCTGCTCAGGTACTCCCACAAGCATTTCGTCAATTATTGTTTGTGGGTTTTCTGAACGCGGATTATCTGACGTAAAGATAGGATAGTCACTATGCTCAACGGCAATCTTAGCCATTTTGGGCCTTTTTAACTTGTCTCGATCACCACCACAGCCAACTACACAAAAAACTTTTCCCTTTGCAAAATCGTTTATTGTTTCCAAAGCATTTAATAGCCCATCAGGTGTATGTGAGTAATCTACAATTGCAGAGACCCTGCTTGCAGAAGTAATGAGTTGAAGTCTGCCTTTAACACCTGGAAATTCCTCAAGTGCACTAATAATATTTTCAGACTCGACTCCACAAGCATATGCAGCAGAAAAAGCAGCCAAAATATTGTATACATTAAATAATCCCACCATTTTTACACCCAGATGGAACTTCTCGCCAAAAACAATTAAATCAAAATCAGTTCCTTCACTATGAATTTCAATATTTTCCGCTTTAATCATTGCTTCTTTTTTAATACCATAAGTAAGAATCTCAGCAGCAGTATCAGCCTCAAATCGCTCACCGACTGGATCATCAATGTTCAAAACAGCTACCTTGGAATCCCCAGAATGTGTATACTTGTTCCCTAGCTGTGAAAACAATAGGCTTTTCGCATGTTCATAGTTGGCCATTGTCTTGTGGTAATCCAAATGATCTTGTGTCAGATTAGTAAAAACTGCGACATCAAAATCAATTCCCCACACTCTTCCTTGAATCAAAGCAATTGAAGAAACTTCCATTGCAACTGTACTTACACCCTTTTCAACCATCTTATTCAAAGTACGCTGCAAAGTGATAATATCAGGGGTTGTATTTTTTGTTTTCAAAATTTCATCATCAATTTTGCGATACATCGTACCAATCAATCCGGTTTTCTCACCCAGATTGCGAAAAATTGCTTCAACAATATGTGTAACAGTCGTTTTTCCATTTGTTCCTGTTACACCAATTATGCGAAGTGCCTGGCTTGATGTTTCATAAAAAAAGCTACTCAAAATTGCCATTGCTTTTTTGGTATTTTGCACATATACAACTGGCACTGAAACTTCAGTCAGTTCTTCCTGTGCAATAATCATTGCTGCACCTTTTTCTACAGCCTCTTGTACCATTTTGTGTCCATCGGCTTTTGCTCCTTTAATTGCCACAAAAATACTTCCGCCAATAACCTCGCGTGTATCTTGTGTCAATAAAGAGACAGAAAAGTCTTCAAAACTTTCAGGTATTACTTTTTTAAACTTTAAATTATTAATTAATTTGCTTGCTTGCATAAATTCACCATACTATCCCTATTTGCCCTATTTGAGCTTTACAGTAATATTTGTAGTTCCATTCAATGATTTATTAGCCGCCACACTTTGTTCACTGACATAGCCAGAACCCTCAATGTTAAAATTAATTCCTAATAGTTTACCAAGTTTTACAACATCGCTTCTAGACCATCCAGTCAAATCAGGCATCATCTTTTCGCCATTTGATACTAAAATTATCCGTTCCCCAGACAAAGAAGTACTTCCAGCCGATTCAGATTGTGCCGTAATTTTGTTACCACTACCAATCGTTGTAACTAACAATCCAGCATTTCTTAATGCAGCCTTTACACTAGTTACATTCTTACCTATATAATTTTTTATTGCAACTTGTGTATTGCTTGCAGCTTGCCCAGAACTTTCATCCAGTGCTCGCTTTAATAGTGGGTTAAAAACACTGGCTAGCATTTGTCCCGAAGTTCCGCTAGCAAAAGTCGTAGGTTGTTTCATAGTGATATACAAGATGTACTTTGGATTATTCGCAGGTGCCACCCCTGCAACAGAGAAGATATAATTTGTATCTCCTTTAAGATATCCTGTTCCTGTACTATTACCAATCTGTGCTGTCCCGGTTTTCACCCCAATTCGATATCCATCTATCTTAAAGGCACTTCCTGTACCATTTTGATTATAGACAACATCTTGCATCATGCTCAATACTTTTTTGGCGGTTGAAGATTTAATAGGATGACCAACAACTTTTTTGTTAAACTTATAAACCGTTTTACCATTATTAGGGTTCACGATTTTTCGAACTAACTGTGGCTTTACCATTTTACCATTATTAGTAACTGCTGAAAATGCCTGAAGCATTTGAAATACAGTTGCAGTTATTCCTTGACCATATGCAGTATTTGCTTGTTCAATTGGATAGTCATATTCTATACTGCCTTTTGCTTCATTTGAAAGCCCCGAATTTGTCGATTTCAGCAAACCAAAACGTTTAATGTATTTCAGCCAAGTTTTTGCTCCCATCGTCTGTTCTAAATGTGCCATCCCGACATTAGATGAACGAATAAAGGCATCACGATAGGTAATATTTCCCCATCCACTTGTGTTCCAATCGCTCACAGTCTGTCCATTGATTTTATAAGTTCCAGATTTGTAGGTCGCATTTTCATTATAATTTCCACTGTTGATTGCCGCTGCCATCGTCAAGATTTTCATTGTTGACCCTGGTTCAAATGCATCCTCAACTAAAGTATTACGCCACATATCGCTCAGACCAACCTTGGTTTGAGCATTAAAGGTTGGACGCTGAGTCGCAGCAACAATCGCTCCAGTTTTTGCATTCATCAAAACAGCATTCATTTCTTTTGCATGATACTTGCTTTGTGCTTGTGACATTAATGTCTCCAAATAAGTCTGCAGTCTTGAGTCAATCGTCGTATAAACATTGTCACCATTTTTGGCTTTCCTAGACTTTATTTTTGATCCAGGAATAGGAGTTCCTTTGATATCTTTTTCAAATTTCTTTACCCCGTTTACACCGGTCAATAATTTATTATATTGACTTTCAAGGCCCATGACTCCAACCATTTTCCCGCCATTATTTTCTGCAATTCCAATCAATTGGGAAGCAAAAGTTCCATTAGGATAGAGCCGAGCTTGCGATTCTGTAAAATTAATTCCCTTTATGTTAGCAGCTTCTATCTTATTTTTAGTTTCAAGTGAAATATTTTTTCCAGCTGTCCCAAGTTCAACTTGATATGTATCTTGATTTTCTGGATTCAAAATTTTCTTGACTTTATCATATGAAATCGACAAGTTTTTACTCAAAATTTTTGCTGCCTTATCCTTATCTTTATCAGCCAGATACTCTCTTTTTCCAAATGCTACGGCCGTTTTTGATAAAACTATGTAAATTGTATAAGTTGATGTATCTTCTGCAATCGGTTGATTATCAGCATCATAAATCGTTCCACGCTGAGCTTTTATCTCCGTCTTACTGGCATATAGCTTTGCCACACTTTTTTTTAAATTAACGTGATCCACGGATTGAAAAACTGCAATATAAAAAAAACGACCGATAAACATTGCGAAAATGATTGCAACACTAAAGAAAATCCATCGACCGAACCTCTTTCTATTTTGCTGTCTTCGCTTTTTTGTCTCTCGTTCATTTTTTTTAATCATTTTGAAACATTCCTTATTGAATTATCATTCATGGTTAAGCCCGCATCCTGTGCAATCTTCATTAACCTGCTCTTATTTGAAAGCTCACTGACTTCCTGTTTTGTGTTAACATTATCGTTTTGAATCTCAACAATTTTTTGATTCACATTTTGTAATTCATATTGGGTACTTGAGAGATTAACTTTAGAAGATATCACAAGAATCATCATTCCCATGAATAATAAACTCAACAATGCTGCACTCATAATTTCAAATCCCGAAAACGGTACTCGAGTGCTCTTTACTTTAGGTAATGCTTTATGTATCGGTACCGTTTGTTCCTGTCGTTTAGGAATTGCTTCTAATTGTCGTGCTGTACTTTGTGCCATTTTCTTCACATCCTTTATTGTTATCTTTTTATTCTTTCAATCACTCTTAATTTTGCAGAATGTGCTCGGTGATTATTCAGTAGTTCCTCTTCACTCGGTAGAATTGGTTTTCGTGACACTAGCTTAAACTTTGGTTGAAACTCATCAGGTATCACCGGTAAACCTTGCGGCAAGTCTTGTACTTCACTCTTTTCCTTGAACATCGACTTAACTAGACGATCTTCAAGCGATTGAAATGTAATAACACTGATTCTTCCACCAACATTAATCAATTCTAAGGCTTCTTCTAATGATTGTTCCAATGCCCCAAGTTCATCATTGACAGCTATCCTAATCGCCTGAAAAACTTTTTTTGCTGGATGTCCACCGGTACGTCTTGCTCTAGCAGGAATTGACTCTTTTATCAATTCAACTAGTTGACCGGTGGTTTCAATTAGTGCAATTTGTCTTTCCTTTTCAATTCTTCGTGCAATTGATTTGGCGTATTTTTCTTCACCATATCTAAAGAAAATACGAACTAATTTTTCGTATGGCCATTCATTGACAATCTTCTCAGCGGTCAAATTCTGTGTTTGATCCATGCGCATATCAAGCTTAGAATCATATCGATAACTGAATCCGCGATCTGCATTATCAAATTGCGGTGACGAAACTCCTAAGTCATATAAAATTCCATCTACGCTAGTGATGCCCTTTTCCAATAGTTTTGTACTTAAAAATCTGAAATTTGATTTCACAAACGTAATCTTTCCAGAAGCTAAGTCATCTTTAAATCTATCCTCATTGTATGTAATTGCAGTTTGGTCTTGATCAAAGGATATAAGATGTCCCTCTTCAGACAGCTTAGACACGATTAGCCCACTATGTCCACCGCCACCCAAGGTACAGTCAACGTAGATACCGTCTTGTTTAATTGCTAATCCCTCTACCGCTTCATGCAATAAAACGGTTGTATGTTCAAAATCTGCCACGTTAATCCTCCATTATTAAAGACCAAAATCAATCATATTTTCGGCAATTTCATCAAAGTTTGTTTCTGCCTCAGTCGAGAAGTCATCCCAACGTGCTTCAGACCATATTTCAAATCTGTTTGAGACACCTACAACAACACACTTTTTTTCAAGTGATGCATGACTTCGAAGTGACTTTGGGATACTTACTCTTCCTTGTTTATCGAACTCACATTCAGTAGCTGCGGAGTAAAAAAATCTTACAAATGAACGAGCATCTTTTTTAGTAAGTGGGAGTTTTTGCAATTTTTCCTGTAAGATATTCCATTCTGATTCAGGATATCCGAACAGACATCCATCCATTCCACGTGTTATTACAAAGACTTCACCTAAATCTTCACGAAATTTTGAAGGAATAATTAATCGGCCCTTCTCATCAATTGCGTGTCGATATTCGCCCATAAACATGTAAGACACCTCCCTTGACACTACCATATTTTGATACTACCACATTTCACCACTTCACACCACTTTTTCACCCATAAATTACCACTTAATTATTAAATTCTTTTTTCAAGTCCAAAAGCGACTTCTTAATGGTCCAAAACCTTGAATACTTAGGCTTTTTTCTTCAAATACATCAACGCACTAAAAAAGCCATCCCAAACAATTAAGTCTGAGACAGCTTTTGGAAAAAATAAGTTTATATACTAAGGATAAATAGTGGAACAAATACCCCATATACTGCAAGCGCACAAAAAAGAAAATATGATTTGAAAAAAACACGGTAAATTATCTCACCTTCAACATATGCATATACCAGTGTCATCATAATTCCCAGCAGGCCTAACCCAAAAAATAAGAATGGAATCACCGACAATTCCAATTTCGTTAATGAGGTCATAAAAATACAATACAGCACAGGAATAATCATTAAACTAGAAATTCTCATTTTTTTTCGTAGTTTCTTAGGTAAAAACTTCTTCAAGATTACTAAAAACAAAAATACTAGCACAATCAGTAGCAATTGGTGGTACCAAACCATCTTAATCACCCATACTTCCTAATCTCGCAGTAAAAAAGTATCATGCAAGGCATTTACCGCTACTTCTAAATCTGCTGCTTTAACCAGTACCCAAATGGTTGTGTAACTATCTGTTGTTTGCAAAATTTCGATATTATGCTTGGAAAGTGCAGTTACAATTTTTGCCGCTATTCCAGGTGTCCCCATAATACCTGCACCTACAATTGACACCTTAGCACAATTTTCTACTAAAGTATAAGTGATGTTTTTATTCTGCAGTAATTTCTTAGCTACCTGAGACTCCTCATGGTCTAAGTTGAAAACAACTTTTTCAGGCAAAATATTAATAAAGTCCACGCTTAAATGATTATCTGCTAACAAATTAAATACTTGATCAGCCGAAAGGTTCTCTGTCAAAACACTGAATTGTGTCAGCCCAACTTGATGGGCAATCCCCGTAACACCACGATAGTCTTGTAAGGCAAGGTTTTTATCTGAGATTAATGTTCCTAACTCATCCACTCCGTCCCAAGTTGAACGAATCCTTAAAGGAACATGAGCTTGCTGCGCAATTTCAACGGCGCGTGGGTGAATAACCTTTGCCCCTTCATGTGCCATATTAGCAACTTCCTCGTAACTCACGTTTTTCAAAAATTTAGCTTTCTTCACGAGTCTAGGATCACCAGTCATCATCCCAGAAACATCAGTAAAGATATCAACTCTTTTGGCTGAAAGTGCTGCCCCCAAAAGTGCTGCAGAGGTGTCACTGCCTCCTCTTCCCAGAGTTGCCATATGACCATCTCTTGATAGCCCCTGAAAACCAGCTACTACGACAACATCGTTTTCGGAAAAAGCCTTATTAATATTGTCAGTTTTTACATCCAAAACCTTAGCATTTTGATAATCATTATTAGTTCTAAATCCTGCATCTGGACCAGTCATTGCTGTTGCAGAGATACCCTCTTTTTTCAACAGTTGTGTAAATACGGCGGTCGAAATAATCTCACCAACCGAAACAATCATATCCAATTCACGTGCTGACAAGCTTGTTTGATCCGCATCTACAAGATTCAAGAGTGAATCAGTTGCGTAGGGTGCCCCTTTTCTTCCGATTGCAGAAACAACAACAACAACCTTATATCCCTTTTCTAAGGCATAACGCACATGTTCTAGTGCCTTATGTCGCGCCTTATCATCCTGAACCGATGTTCCGCCAAACTTCTGTACCATAATTTCCATTACTTTTTACTCCATTCCGTTTCAGTTTATTTCGTTATTTAAATTATAAATAAATGAAATTTTATTACTATATTTACTCATTCAATTATAATTGTTAGTTTATACAAATTCAATTTGTTTTAGAAAGACTTTGCATACAAAGTTTCTGATAAAGTCTATTTGACACAATTCACAGTAAAAAGTATAGTATATTGTAAAGCTTATACGAAAGGTGAATTTTGTTGTGCCAAAGAAGAAGAAAACACGTTTCCAAAAAATTACAATGGTAGTTGTTTGGCTGATGATTATTGTTACTGTAGGGACTATCGTTCTGAGTGCAATCTTCTCAGTAATAGGATACTAATCAACTAAATTTTACGACAATAGCTAACTTCAATTCATAAAAAAAGAACCAGCTCAAAATTTAACTTTTGACTTGGTTCCTTTTTTATTTTTTATAAATTATGCTCAATAAGTTAAAACTCTGAGTCTAACACTGAATTACTCATTACAAATAACTCCTATGTTCATAATTTTGCATTCGTAACCGGATTTTGCCGGCTATTTTGCCGACTCATGCCGCCCTTTCTTCTTTATATAAACTCTGTTAGTAAATCTTCTTAGTTTGAATTGACGGCTGGCAAGCCTTCAGTTTATGGTATTAAGATCCCACTCCTACATACAAACAAATTTTCTGATCCATTCATCAGTATTCTCTGTTGGTGCAACCCTTCCGTTAATCAATTGGTTTACATATGGTTTAGAAAGGCCAAAATGAGCAGCTATATCAGACTGTGAACTTGGTTTTAATTTCATTCGCTTATTTCTTTTTAGACCCAATAATATTGCATCTGTAAGATCATATTTCACTTTACCCCACTCCAATTCGTTAATAAATTACCTAATTTATTTGACGACTACCGAATCTTATTATAGAATCAACCCAGTAATATCAAAATAATTTTCCTTAACTTAATATTGTTTCATTTTTTTCATAATGTTATTAGGTAAATTATACTAACTTATACGTTAGATTTCAATATTTTTCTAACTTTTTAGTTATAAAAAATCTAGTAGGAGTTTTAAAATGAATACATTGGAAGTAATCAAACAACTTGCTAAAGAAAGAAATATGTCTATTTACGAACTTGAAGAAACATTAGGCTTTGGTAGAAATACTATCTATCAGTGGTCGCATCGCATTCCTTCTATCGAGCGTGTTAAAAAAGTCGCCGATTATTTTGGTGTTTCTTTAGATTATTTGACTGGGCGAGCTTCTGAAAAAAATATAAACAAAATTGATTTAGCAATCGTACCCGATGGCGTACTTACATTTGAAGGAAAAGCAATCCCAGAAGATGAACTAGAAATAATTCGTCATCTATTGCGAAATAAGCCTTCAAAATAAGTGAGGTGTATGCAGTATTGGAGAAGTTATTAGAGTTGGCAAAAAAAGAGCATATTAGAATTATTTGGACGCAAGAACTTTCCCCTACGACTCCGCCAGTTGCTGTTTATAATTTAAGATGCATTATCATGAATTCAAATTGGCATAATCCTAATCAATTTATTTTTCAATTAGCTCATGAGTTGGCCCATCTAATCTATGGCGATCCGCTTGACCTTCGCTTATACAATCGTACCCCTGCACAAAAGTTTAAAATTGAATCCTATGTCAACGATTATGCTCTTCAGATCATTTTTCATTTATATAGTCAGACTCCTTACAACAAAATAAATGTAGTATCTTTTATGCAAAAATACGCAATTCCAGCACATTTAGAAAATCGTGTTCGTTTTTTGATCAATACACTATAAGATTATATGTCTAGGAGTCAGAAGCAATCACCACTTTAGTACTTCTGTACGCATATATCCTTTCATACTTATACAACCAATAAATAAATAATTTATGTAATTATCGTTATCTCAGCAGCAATTTCAGGTCAAGCATGTGCCTCTTCCATGATGTATCTCTTAGTGATCTTCCTCGCCCTTTTAAGTAAGAAAAATATAATATTGTAAAACAAAAAAAGCCTTGATAAACAAGGCTTTTTGAACGTTATATTAACGACGTCTTTCAGGAATACGAGCTGCTTTACCATGTAATGCACGCAAGTAATATAACTTAGCACGACGTACACGTCCTTGACGAATTACTTCAATCTTCTCAACACGTGGTGTGTGGACTGGGAATGTACGTTCAACACCAATACCACTACTAATCTTACGAACTGTATAAGTTTCGCTGATACCTTCACCACGACGTTTGATAACTACACCTTCGAAAATCTGGATACGTTCACGAGTACCTTCAACGATACGAGCGTGGACACGAACAGTATCACCAGGGCGGAAATCTGGAATATCACTACGTAATTGAGACTCCGTAATTTTTTTGATTAATGGGTTCATCTTGTTTCTTCCTTTCGCCAACATTCTTGTCTTTCAACAGCGGAATATTGTTAATATGGCGCATAGCCACTCACAATATTATCATACCGTAAAATAATTATCAAGTGCTTATTTTCTAGTGTTGCTCCTTATTTCATCCAACATTATTTTTTGTTGTTCGGTTAATTCTAGTTTCGCAAGCAAATCTGGTCTTCGTAAAAATGTTCGTCTCAAGGACTCATATTCTCGCCACTGCGCAATCTTTTGATGATTACCGCTAACAAGTACCTCAGGAACATCCATCCCCCTATATGAGACTGGTCTCGTATACTGAGGATACTCCAACAAACCACTTGAAAATGAGTCTCCCGGTGCAGAATCCTTATTCCCTAAGGTACCCTGTAATAGCCTGGCAGTAGCATCGATTATTACCATTGCGCCAAGTTCTCCACCAGTTAGAACATAGTCTCCCAATGAAATTTCATCAGTGACTCTCTTCCTAATTCTCTCATCGTAACCCTCATAATGGCCACAAATAAATGTTAGATGATCTTTTGCAGATAGCTCTTCTGCCACTTTTTGATTAAATTGTCTTCCTGCCGGATCAAGTAAAATAACACTTCCCAATCCGTCGCTCTTCTTCTCAACATAATCCAAGGCATCAAAGATTGGCTGCGCTTGTAATAACATTCCAGCACCACCGCCATACGGATAATCATCAACATGGTGCTGCTTATTGCTTGTAAAATCACGGTAGTTTGTAATGTCGACATCTATGATTTTACTTTCAATTGCCTTACCCACAATGGATGATTCCAAGGGGCCCTTGAACATTTCCGGAAATAAACTTAAAATATCGATTTTCATTAATCATCCAACCCATCTAACACATCGACGATTATGCTTCCATTTGCAATATCGACCTTTTTTATAACATCATGAATTGCAGGTAAAAGTAGGTCCTTTTTCCCAACTCTTTTAACGCTCCAAACATCATTAGCACCTAAACTCATGACTTCACTAACTTCTCCTATTTCATTGTTTTCCTCATCAAATACTTTCAATCCAATTATTTCATGATGATAAAAGTTGTTATCAGCTAATTTTTTTTGTTGTTCTTCTTTAACTGCCAATTTAAATCCCTTGAATTTCTCAACTAGGTTTATATCCTGATAATTCTCAAATGTTAATAAATAAAATTGTTTTACTTTACGGACAGCTATAATTTTCAGTACAAGTTCCCTATCAGGCAATAGTAGATATAACATTTTGCCCTTTTTGAAGCGTTCATCTGGAAAGTCAGTAATTATTTTAATTTTTACCTCACCATGTATTCCGTGAGTGTTAATAATCTGTCCTACTTCATAAAAACTCATTCTTCCACCTCTTTAAAAAAGAAAATCCCCCAAATAAAACATCACTGCTTCATCTAAAGGGATTCACTAATTATATACAATTCTTAATCAAACATACAGTATAGCCAATTATTACAAATATTCAACTATCAAAGCACATAAGTTAAGATTACAATTAAGGGTCTTTTTATATGCAATAAGTCTTATTATTTACTGAATTTTGCATCATGGAACTTCTTCATGACACCATTCTTTGAAAGAATATTACGTACTGTATCTGAAGGTTGTGCTCCATTGCTCAACCAGTTCAAAATATTTTCTTCCTTAAGTGTAACACTTTCAGGTTCTGTTAATGGATTGTATGTTCCAACTGTTTCGATGAAACGACCATCACGTGGTGAACGTGAATCTGCAACAACGATACGGTAAAATGGACGCTTTTTAGAACCCATACGTTTTAAACGAATTTTAACTGACATTAACTACACCTCCTATTAACTTTCTTAACGTTAATAATATAACAGTATTTTGGCTTGGTGTAAAGGATTATTTCTTGACAGATACAAAAAAATTTATTTCCTGCGTTTTTTATTCTTCAAACGCTTAAGTTTGCGCTTCTTATTCTTTCGTGCCATAGAATTCATTGACATTTTTGCAAGTTTACCAGATAAACCATTGCCAAACATACCTTCCATGCCTTCAAAGTTTCCCTTAGAAACCTTCCCCATCATCTTCTTCATCTCGTTAAATTGTTTAATCATTCTGTTAACTTCATGAATTGGACGACCTGAGCCGGCAGCAATTCTTTTTCTCCGGCTAGGATTGAATAGATCTGGATTTTCGCGTTCCTCGTTAGTCATTGAATATACAACAGCTTTAAGATGCTCAATGTCTTTAGGGTCAACTTTTAAATTTTTAATTGCAGGATTATTTGCCATCCCAGGAATCATCTTTATGATATCTTCCATTGGCCCCATTTTTTGAACTTGCTCCATTTGATCAATAAAATCATTGAAGTCAAAACTGTTCTCACGCATCTTTTCTTGCATTTGTTGAGCTTTTTTCTCATCGAAATCTTGCTGCGCCTTTTCAATCAAGGTCAGCATGTCACCCATTCCTAAGATACGTGATGACATTCTATCTGGATAAAATACATCCAAATCAGTCATTTTCTCACCTTGACCAATGAACTTAATAGGCTTGCCGGTAACCGCACGAATTGATAATGCAGCACCACCACGTGTATCACCATCTAACTTGGTCAATACAACACCTGTAACATCCAATTGTTCATTGAAACCTTTGGCAACTTCAACTGCATTTTGCCCTGTCATTGCATCAACTGTCAATAAGATTTCATCTGGTTGTGCCAATGTCTTGATTTGAGCAAGTTCATCCATCAATAATTCATCAATTTGCAAACGACCAGCAGTATCGATCAACACATAATCATTTTTCTTCTCAGCAGCTAATTCTAGCCCTTTTCTGACAATTTCAACTGGTGAAACATCAGTTCCCATTGAAAAGACAGGTACATCAATACTCTTACCCAATATTTCCAGCTGATCAATCGCAGCGGGTCTGTAAACATCCGCAGCAATCATTAACGGACGAGCTTTCTTTTCATTCTTTAACTTTAAAGCTAATTTACCTAATGTAGTTGTCTTACCAGCACCTTGGAGACCAACCATCATAATGATCGTTGGAATCTTGTCTGATTTATTTAATTCGACAGCTTCCTCGCCCATGACTTTGGTTAGTTCATCATTAACGATTTTTACAATTTGTTGCGCAGGAGTTAAGCTCTCTAGAACCTCTGCACCGATCGCACGAGTTCTAACTGTCTTAACGAAATCTTTTACCACTTGGAAATTTACATCGGCTTCGAGTAATGCAAGCCTAATTTCACGCATGACTTCTCGTACATCAGCTTCACTGATCTTACCTTTTTTCCGCAACTTGCTGATTGCATTCTGAAGTCGCTCTGTTAATCCTTCAAATGCCACTTAATCCACCAACTTTCATTCTTCTAATTCTTCTAATTGTTCAACTAACCTGCTTAAAACCTTATCATCTGGATAATTTTTTTGAACATAACTCTGAAGCTCATCAGTCCTTTGACTTTGTTCCTGAAAATTCTGCAACAGATGAAGTTTCTTTTCATAGGATTCAAGGATTGTTTCCGTCCTTCTTATATTATCATACACAGCTTGTCTTGAAATCTGATAATTTTCAGCAATTTCACCAAGTGAGTAATCATCCCGATAATATAAGGCAAGATACTCCATCTGTTTACTAGTCAAAAGCGGTTCATAAAATTCAAATAAAGCGTTGATCCTATTTGTTTTTTCAATTGCCATCGCTCGTCACCTACTTCAACCAGATTAATTTTCTTCTTTTGGAGCCTCCACCAACCCGTTAAAGAGCCCATAAACAAACTCGACTGGTTCAAAGTCACGCAAATCATCCATTTTTTCACCCAGTCCAACAAGTTTAACCGGAAGATGTAATTCATTACGAATCGCTAAGACAATTCCGCCTTTAGCGGTTCCATCCAACTTAGTCAAAACAATCCCTGTCACATTCGTGACATCCTTAAACTGTTTTGCCTGCGTTAATGCATTTTGACCAGTAGTTGCATCCAAGGCTAATAAAACTTCTTGTGGCGCATCCGGTAATTCACGAGTAATCACTCGTGCAATCTTACCCAACTCGTTCATCAAGTTAACCTTATTTTGCAGCCTGCCAGCAGTATCTACCAATAAAATATCATAATTCTCATTCTTGGCCTTCCGAACGGCATCAAAAACAACTGCTGCTGGATCGCTTCTTTCAGGTTTTCGAACAACTTCAACATCCACTCGTCTTCCCCATTCAACAAGCTGCTCAATTGCACCAGCTCTAAATGTATCCGCCGCAGCAAGTAAAACCTTCTTTCCCTCCTGCTGATACCTATGGGCAAGTTTCCCGATTGTTGTCGTCTTCCCGACACCATTAACACCCACAAAGAGAAAAACAGTTGGTTCGTTCTGGGAAAAGTGTAATGAATTATCTTCTGTCGTTCCTTCTGCTTCATATAGCGAAACAAGTTTTTCAATAATCGCATTTGAAACATCCTTTTTATCTTTTACATTGCGCAGCTTTACCTCTTCTTGAAGCTCCTCACTAATCTTGACAGCAGTCTCAAAGCCGACATCAGCCTCAATCAACTTTTCTTCCAATTCTTCAAAGAATTCTTCATCAACACTGCGGAAGTTTGCAAAAAGTTCATTGAGTTTATCACCAAAAGTTTTGCGTGATTTCTCCAGTCCTTTTTCATATTTTTGTTCCTCAACGGTCTGTTTGTCCTCTTCCTGACCGCTAAAAACATGTTTAAGTTTATCAAAAAAGCCCATTTTTATCCCCCTTTAGCGACATTTTCTTCGAGTATATTTTCAAGAGAAACTGAAACCGTCCTTGATATGCCCGATTCCTGCATCGTCACTCCATATAAGATATCAGCTCGACTCATCGTCCCTTTTCTATGTGTAATAATAATAAATTGTGTCTGGTCATGAAAGTTCTGCAAATATGATGAATAACGATCTACATTCGCATCATCTAGGGCTGCTTCCGCCTCATCTAGAATTGCAAAAGGCACTGGTTTTACTTTCAGGATGGCAAAGAGCAATGTCAATGCAGTCAATGCCTTTTCTCCTCCCGACAATAGAGATAATTTCTGCAGTTTTTTACCAGGTGGTTGTGCCATGATCTCTATTCCTGTTGTCAATAGGTCGCTTGAATCAGTTAATTTCAGAGATGCTTTCCCACCACCGAACATCTGTGGAAAGACCTCGGTAAATGCATCCGCAACAGCCTTGAATGTGTTTCCAAAACGGACTTTAACTTCATTATCCATTTCTTGCATACTTTTTTGCAACTGTTTTTTTGCTTCTAACAAATCATTTTGCTGCATTGATAGAAACTCAAATCGTTCATTTACACGTTCATATTCATCAATTGAACCGACATTAACTTGTCCTAGTTCTTCAATACCTAACCGCAGCAGCTTTAACTTCTGCAATACGTGTTTCAAATCATGTTCTTTATTTTGGGCCTTTGCAGCCTCATATGTTAATTCATATGATTGTGCTAGTTCGGACAGGCTCTGATCAAGTATACCATTTACCTTGCTTAATTTAATACTCTGTTCACGCTGCTCATTAAATGTTAGCTCCTGCAGGTTATTAACTCTTGTCAATTCAGTTTCATTTGACTGCAGATGTTCATGAATATCGGCTCGCAATTTTTTACCCTTTACAAGCTTAATAGCAATTGACTCTTGTTTTTCGTTAATCTGTCGCAGTTGTTGTACTATTTCCTCAGATTTTAGAGAGTCAATTTTTTGCTTATTGTCAATCTCGTCTAATATTTTCTGTTCATCTTGAAGTGCATCTTGGTACTCATTAATCTGTTTTTTATTAGCAGCAGCTTTTTCATTTAAAGAACTCAATCTTTCTGTGACAATTGCCAAACGTTGTTTCATATCATTGCCCTTTTGTGTATTTTGTTCTTTAACTTCATTTAGCTTTGCAAGCATATTCTTCTTGCTGTCAAAATCAGCCCTAAGTGTATTTATTTTTTGCTCTAAAATAGCCTGCTTTTCAGCAAGAGAATCCTTATTCGCAACAAATGCATCATTTTTTATTTCCTGTTCAAACTCTTTTTGTTGTAGCTCAAGAGCCTCTTTTAAATCCCTTAATTGATTTTTCAAAAGTACAAGTTGAGATTCTATGTTATGGCTTTCTTCTTTTTTCGCAACCAAATTTTTTTCAATCATTTGAACATCTATTTTTTTTTGCTCAAAATCTTTTTTTGCATTGGCACCCTGAAGTTCAATCTTTTTCATCTTTTGCTTCATTTCGGCAAGATCATTTTCTAATGTCTTGATTCGCTCTTTTTGCTCTATTAGTCCACTATTTTTTTGCTTATTTGCCCCACCGGTCATTGCACCGCCAGGATTAACAACATCACCTGCTAGCGAAACGATCCGTAAACTATGGTCAAGCTTCCTTGCAACATCCACCGCAATATCAATATCCTTCACAATGACTGTTGTACCCAGTAAATAATTTAAGATTGGCTGATCCTCTGTAGCACACTTTACCAGCTGATTACCAATTCCAAGAACACCCGGAATTTTTGCTAATGTCTCAGATTGATACTTGCTTATTTTTCGCTGTCTCACTGTAGTCCGTGGCAAAAAAGTAACTCTTCCCAAACGATTCTTTACTAAATAATTTATACCGGCCTTTGCTGCCTGCTCGTTTTCAACAACAACATTTTGAGTTTGGCTTCCTAAAGCAATTTCAATTGCATATGCAATATTTGAAGGAACATCCAACAGTTCTGCAACTGCACCAATAATTCCAGCAAATTTTGCTCTTTTCTGCAGAATTTCCTTGACACCACGATAATAACCGGCAAAATTATCATCAATATTCTTTAGGCTATCATGTTGTGCCTGTGCACGTTGAACAATTGCTAATGCCTTATACCAGTTGTCTTTTTGCTGTTGCAGCTTCACTTGTAAACCTGACAACTCATCTTGCTCAGTTTCAAAGCGTTTGCTTTCAATTTCTAACAGCTTGCATTTTTCTTCGTAAATTAAACTCAGATCGTCTATTTTCTTTTTAAGAGTCTGAATATTTTCCTGCTGTTTTTTTGTTTTCTTGAGGAAAATATCTTTACTTGCCCTGTTTCTTTGCTCTTCTTTTGTAAGATATAAAGCCTGATTTTTTAAAGACGTCTGCTCTTGCATCTTTGTAATTATTCGTTGTCTCAAGTCTTCAATTTCAGCTGCAATCTGGTCTGCATCATACTCATGCAGTTCCGTTAAAGCAGTGACTTTTCTTTGCAATTCCGTTTGTTCTTCTGTAAGTCTTTTAATCTGTTTCATTAATTCCGTGTGTTCAATTTCTACTTGTTTCAGTTTTTTCTGGTTTAATTTCTTTTGTGCCTTAACCTCAGTAACTTTTTGTAACTGATAATCTTTTTCCTTTTGTGTAATTTCTTTTTTCCCACTGTAACGTTCTTTTTGACCAGTTAAAAGTGCTGCTTCTTCTTGCAAGCGATCAAGATTGTGATTCAATTCGTCTTGCTTCTTATGCAATGAATTAACAGACGACTCGTATTGCTCAATCTGCTTTTTATTTTTAGCCTTAACTGCCTCTAACTGTGCAATTTCGCCTTCAAATACAACTTTTTTCTGCTTATTCTCAGCAATTTCTAGAACTAACTTACTTAAGTTATAATGATCAAAATCTTTTTTCTGTTCTAGATAATCCCTTGCAATACTGCTCTGCTCTTTTAATGGCTCTCTTTGCTTTTGTAGTTCCACAACAATATCTGCAACTCTATTCAAATGATCTGCAGTTTCAGCCAATTCTTGTTGTGCCTTTTGCTTCTCTTTTTTATATTTCAAAACACCGGCGACTTCTTCAATGATCACCCGGCGTTCCTCAGGCTTACTATTAAAGATTGATTCAACGCGTCCCTGAGAAATAATTGAAAATGATTCTCTTCCAAGCCCTGTATCCAACATCAGACCTGTGATATCCTTCAAGCGAACCTGTTTTCCATTCAATAAAAATTCGCTATCACCATTACGATAAATTCTACGCGCAATTGCAATCTCGTCTTCATTCAACGGCAAATAGTGATCCTTGTTATCAAAAATAATCTCAACTTCTGCGCGGTTAAGAGGTGCACGAGTATCTGTCCCAGCAAAAATTACATCTGGCATTTTTTCACCACGAAGATTCTTAGCAGACTGTTCTCCTAAGACCCAGCGAATCGCTTCAATTACATTGCTCTTACCGCTTCCATTTGGTCCGACAATTGCTGTCATCCCATCTTGAAAATCAATTTGTGTTTTATCTGCAAAAGACTTGAAGCCATTGATTATCAGTGACTTTAACTTCATTCAGCACTGCCCCTTTATTTCCTTACTATATAGGCTTCTTTACTTTAAAGATTTTAATGCAGCATTTGCAGCTGCCTGTTCGGCCTCTTTCTTTGAATGTCCACTGCCTGTTCCTAAAACCTTACCATCAGCGCTAACGGCCATTGTGTACATTTTGTCATGTTCTGGTCCAAGATCAGCAACTTCATCATAAGTGATGGTTACCTCACCTTTTTCCTGCAATAGTTCTTGCAATTCCGTCTTATGATCTAACAAGTGATCAAACCATCCCAAATCCAATTTAGGAAAAACAACTTTTGCAATAAATTTTTCTACTGCTTTTTTCCCTTGGTCTTGATACAATGCTCCAATAAAAGCCTCGAAAATATCGCACAACAAGGCCGGTCTTTGCCTTGCATTTGCCTTTTCTTCACCCTTACCAAGTCTGATATACTCATCAAAATTGCATTCTTTTGCAAATTTACTGAAACTATCTTCACAAACCATTGCTGCACGTAACCGTGAAAGCTTTCCTTCCGACATTCCAGGATAGCGGCGATACAAATATTCAGAGACACAAAGCTGCATTACGGCATCTCCCAAGAATTCAATTCGTTCGTAATACTTTAGATGCTCCTTGGGATGCTCGTTAACATATGAAGCATGTGTAAATGCCTCATCAAGTAGCTCAGGTCGTTTAAAATCTATTTCAAAATCGTTTTTTAGCTTTTGTACTAATCCGATTATCACTTTTTGTCTTCTCCTTTTTACAACTTAATACTTTATATTATACCCTTACATATCTATCTGAACAAAGCATGACAGTCATTCTTCTAAAAAAAGATAGATTACCACCCAGGATTTTCCCTGCTGCAATCTATCTTCCAGAAGTTTAAATGTCAGTGACTATTCTTGGTGATTCGCAATATACTTAACTGCATCTGCGACAGTGATTAATTTTTCTGCATCTTCATCAGGTATTTCAGCCGAGAATGTATCTTCAAGTTCAAGCACAAATTCAACAATATCTATTGAATCGGCATTCAAGTCCGTTGAGAAGTTCAAATCAGGGGTTACCTTGTCTTCCTCAACATCAAAGCGTTCGTTAATAATTTTTACAATCTTGTCATAAATTTCTTTTTCTGTCATCTTTTATTCCTCCACACCATCTGTTTTTTTTGCTGCTTCTTCGAAATACGCAACTAAATCAGGAATCATTTTTTCTTCCAACATTTTATGAATCTGCTTCAATGTATAATAGACAGCTGCACTATCACTTGAACCATGGGCCTTCACAACAGGTGCCTTAACACCAAGCAAAACAGCTCCACCATACTGTGATTGATTCATCTTATTTTTTAATTCGCTAAAAGTCGATTTGAGTAACAATGCCCCTAATTTGCCTGATACCCCGCTACTCATAATTGAATCCTTCAACAAATGCATTGTGGCCGAGGCAGTCCCTTCAATTGCTTTTAAAACAGCATTGCCAGTGAAACCATCTGCAACCACTACATCTGCTACATCTTTCAGAATAGAATTAGATTCTACATTACCAACAAAATTCAAATTTGGATTTGCCTTTAATAATTGATATGCTTCTTGTGTAGTCTTGCTACCCTTGTGTTCCTCAGTCCCATTGTTCAGCAAGCCTATTCTTGGATTAGCAATTCCTCTGACCTTTTGTGCATAGTACTTACCAAGAATCGCATATTCATAAAGATGTTCAGGTTTATTATCGGCATTTGCACCGCTATCCAACAGATTTAATGCTCCATCACCCTTTGAAATCATCGGAAGCGTGGAAAGTAATCCAGGACGACTGATTCCTTTGATTCTTCCAACAATCAACAATCCGGCAGCAAGAAGTGCACCTGTATTACCGCATGAAAAGAACGCATCGGCTTCGCCATCTTTAACTGCCTTTGCAGCTAAAACCATTGATGAATCCTTCTTTCGCCGAATTGCTCGAACAGGTTCATCATTCATGTCAATCTCACTATCAGTATGAATAATCTGAATTCGAGATTGATCCTTTAAATACTTCTTAATTTCACTTTCTTTACCATAGAGGTTGAATTCAAGATCACTATATTCATCTCTTGCTCGCTCAACCCCTTCAACAACCGTTTGAGGTGCGTTATCTCCACCCATAGCATCAACTGCAATTTTCATTAAATCCATCCCTCTTTAGTCAAATGATGTTCCCAATAAAGTTCGATTCAAATACTTTATCAGTTCTCCATTTTCTTTTTTTTGTTTAAAGTGTTCATCGCTGATTATTTGCTGTGCCTCTTCTTTTGCTATCTGTAATATTCGCAAATCAGCGATTGGATCACCTAATTTAAACTCAGGCATCCCAGATTGTTTATTTCCTAAAATATCGCCTTGTCCTCGAAGCTCCAAGTCCTTTTGTGCAATTACGAATCCATCATTTGTTTCTGTCATTATCTGCATCCGTGCGATCCCATATTCATTTTTGGGATCAGCAACGAGAAGACAATAGGATTGCTTATCTCCTCGGCCGACTCGACCCCGCAGCTGATGGAGCTGTGCCAAACCAAACCTATCAGCATCAAGAATCATCATGACAGTCGCATTAGCCACATCAACTCCCACTTCAATTACTGTAGTTGCTACCAGCACATCAATCTCGTGCCCCTTAAAAGCGGACATTACCTTTTCTTTTTCTTCACTGCTCATTTTACCATGAAGAAGCCCAACTTGATATCGCGATCCTAAACGTTCATTTGTTTTATTGAATATTTCCTCAGCATTTTTCAAATCCATTGCCTCAGATTCTTCAATTAAAGGGCTGACGATATATGCCTGTGAATTATTAGCTAACTCACGCTCGAGAAACTCATAGGCACTCGCTAATTGACGGTTCTTCACCCACTGGGTCCGAATAGCTTTGCGTCCCTTTGGTAACTCTCTAATCGTGGAAACATCCATTTCTCCATAAGTTGTCAGTGCCAATGTCCGTGGAATCGGGGTTGCAGTCATCATTAATACATCAGGTGACTTTCCCTTTTCCCTGAGGATTTGTCTTTGCCCGACACCAAAACGATGTTGCTCATCTGTTACAACCAGGCCAAGATTCAAGAACTCAATATCTGGTTGAATCAACGCATGTGTCCCGACTACAAGATTGATTGTCCCTTTTTTTAAATTGGATAATAATTCACGTCTTTGTGCCACTCGCGTTACAGTCGAACTCGTCAAGAGTGCCACAGTAACCCCTATAGGCTCGAACAACTGTGCCAACTTTGTAGCATGCTGTTGAGCTAATATCTCAGTTGGGACCATTAATGCGGCTTGGAATCCTGCTGTAATAGCTGCATACATAATAATTGCTGCAACAATCGTCTTTCCTGAGCCAACATCTCCTTGCAGCAACCTGTTCATGTGTCTTTGCATATGCAAATCGTGGCAGATCTCATTCACGACTTTTTTCTGTGAATTTGTTAATTCAAAAGGTAGACTTGCAATAAACTGCTTTAGTTTTCCAAGTTTGTAGTCAATTTTCAATCCTTCATTAATGTTGTCATTTTCCTTGATATACTGCATTCGAGCTTGAAAAAGAAAAAATTCCTCAAAAGTTCCGCTGCGGCGTGCCAATTTCGCAGATTTTTGATCTTTTGGAAAATGAATCTCATGAATAATTTCTCTTCGTGAAAGCAAATGATATTTTTTTGCCAGATAATCCGGAATAATATCAACGATTGCATCTTCATACTCATCATATGCCTGCTCTATTAATTTTTTTACCTGGGACTGTTTGATCTCCTTCGAAGAACGGTATACTCCGCCAAGCTCATTACTGTTCTCGTCTGCCAATATTTTCATACCTGTTAAGCTTTGTCTTTTATGGTTCCATTTGCCATAAACAGTTAATTCTTTACCCAACTCAATTCTAGAACGCAAATATCCTTGATTAAAAAAAGTCACCATAATCACATCGTGTTCTACCAAAAGCTTAAAATTCAGGCGATTTTTCTGGCGTCCAAAGCGACTCAGTACTGGTTCTGTTGCAACGGTTCCCTTTAAAGCTACCTTTTCCTGATCGCCAATTTCCGCAAGCTTACGCGCAGCGTAATCGTCATATCTGAATGGATATGCAGTTAACAGGTCTTCAATGGTATTTATGCCCAATTTGTTCAGTGCTTGAACTTTCTTAGGACCAACACCTGACAGAACTGCCACCGAATCACTAAGTTGTCTTGCCAAAAACATCACCTCTCTTTAAATGACCCAAAAATAGAAACATTACATAAGTCGTAAAATTTGAGCACTGAATCTAAATTACAAACGCGATAAATCCTTTGCTATGAGTAATCCGAGACCAGACGGAAAATTTTGACTTATGTAACAAACACGTTTATCTGGAACAAATAGAGGAGCCAGGTCAAAGTTAAACTTTTGACCCAGCTCCATCATCATGAAAATCATTATTCAACAGAAATTAGATATGGATATACAGGCTGATCACCCTGATGAATCTCGATTTCTAGATCTTCATCAATATCTAGAACTGCCTTTTTGATACTTTCAGCTTCTGCCGAAGTACCGTCTTGACCAACAATTATCGTAACGATTTCACTATCATCATCAAGCATTTTCCCTACCATCTGAATAGCCGCATCAACTTTGTCTGGATTCGTCAACTCAATTTTTCCATCGATAATCCCCATATAATCATCTTTCTTGATTATATTTCCTTCAATAGTTGTATCACGAACTGCAACAGTAACTTGACCTGACTTCACGGAATCCATCTCATCACTCATGTTTGCTGCATTTTCATCCAAATTTTCTGCGGGATTGAATGCAATTAATGCCGTCATTCCTTGAGCAATTGTCTTACTTGCAACAACTTTTGTCGGTACATCCGCAACTTTTGAGGCTTGCTCAGCAGCCAAGAAAATATTTTTGTTATTTGGTAAAATAATGATCTTTTTGGCTTTGACCTTCTTAATTGCATCAACAATATCTTGTGTGCTTGGGTTCATTGTCTGACCACCATTCAAAACATAGGTAGCACCCAAACTCTTAAACAAGTTAGCGACACCTTTGCCTGAAGCAATTGCAATAATGCCATACCCATCACTATTTGCACCTTTTTCAGTTTCCTCTTTGCCTTCTTCTTGCTCATCATGTTCCAAAATCGTCTCATGTTGTAGACGCATGTTATCAACTTTGACCTTAATCAAAGATCCAAAACGCTGTCCATAAGACATAACATCCCCTGGATGCTCAGTATGAACATGTACTTTGACAATTTCGTCATCAGCAATTACCAATAATGAATCACCAATTTCACTTAAGTGATTGCGGAACTCATCATAATCAAATTTTGAATCGACTAGGCGCCCCGCACCCAGCTTAACCATTATTTCAGTACAATATCCGTACTTGATATCTTCTGTGCTAAGCTGACTTTGAACACTCTTATGATGTTCCGCATTCACCATCTCTTCCATTTCTTCGACACTTGGCTGATGTGCGTCGTCTTCAGCACGTTTATTCCCAGAAAGTACATCAAAAAAGCCTTCATACACAAAAGTAAGACCCTGTCCACCAGAGTCGACTACCCCGACTTCTTTCAACACTGGTAATAAATCTGGAGTAGTTGCCAATGCTTTCTTTGCAGCTTCATAGGCAGCTTCCATAACTACGACAGTATCGTCGCTCTCACTGGCTGCCTTGTTAGCCGCCTTAGCAGCTTCGCGTGCAACCGTTAAGATTGTTCCTTCAGTGGGTTTCATTACAGCCTTATATGCCGTCTCAACACCCGCAGTCAAAGCCGCAGCCAAATCGGCAGCATTTAGGCTGTCCTTCTTTTCTGTACTTTTATAAAATCCACGGAATATCTGAGATAATATTACTCCTGAATTTCCACGAGCACCCATTAGTAGTCCCTTAGCTAAGGCCACAGCCAAAGAACCTACTGTGTTAGCAGTAGATTCAGCCACATACTTTGCTCCACTGGCAAAAGAAAGGCTCATATTCGTTCCCGTGTCTCCATCTGGGACAGGAAACACATTTAATGAATTAATAAACTCTGCGTTATTACTTAATCTTTTTGAACTGACCGCAACCATCTTTCTAAAATGCGTCTCAGTTATTTCTGTGACTTTCAAATTCAATTATCCTCCTTGGTCCCCATAACACTCAATTATTCTTCAATGACTCGTACACCCTGTACGAAAACATTGACCGAATTAGCTGTTATTCCTAACATGGTTTCCAAATTATATTTAACCTTGTCTTGCACATTACGGCAAATTTCAGAGATCTTTGTGCCATAACCTACAATTATATACACATCAACTGCAACTCCGTCATCCTCTTGACGCACAACGACACCCTTTGAATAGTTATCTCGTTTCAGAATTTCATTAAGATTGTCTCTAATCTGGTTTTTACTTGCCATTCCGACAATTCCAAATATTTCAGTCGCAGCACCACCAACAACTGTTGCAATAACATCATTATTGATATCAATATTTCCAAATTGCGTTTTGATTTTTACAGCCATTAGATACAGCCTCCTTAATTTAACACACAATCACTAGTATTATTCTAGCATAAAATACGACAAATCACTATACCGCATGATTGTGACAATTTCAAGCAAAAAACAATAACTTATCTGCCAAGTTATTTTACTTTACAGAAAATTCTTGCAATCATTCGTTAATTATGATAACTTATTCTAGTGAGTAAGTAGTACGTATGCTTTGAATCCTATCATTAAAGGAGGAACTAATAATGGCAAAAGATTTTATTACTGGCCGTAAAACAACTTTCGGAAAGAAACGTTCACATGCTTTAAACCAAACAAACCGTTCATGGAAACCAAATTTGCAAAAAGTTCGCATCTTGGTTGATGGTAAACCTAAGAAGGTTTGGGTTTCAGCTCGTGCATTGAAATCCGGTAAAGTTACTCGTGTTTAAACACTGAAGACTCGTTTTTTACGGGTCTTTTTTTATTTTATTTGCAAATATGTCGATTATATCCTCTAAGCTTTTTAAAATTTACTGAAATTATGATATCAACTTCACTTGTAAGTGAATTTCGTTCAACGAATAAAAAAATGAAGGAGTCTCTGTTTAAAACAGAAACTCCTTCGCATATTCTGGTCAACTAAAAAGTTTATTTTTTTACAATATTCCTTGTTTCGCCTAATCCTTGCTTTGAATCACACACACAACCCCGGTTACAAAACTAAAGCTTCCTTTTTCACCCACAAACTCATTGCTTGCCAACGATATGGGAAATTTAAAATCTCTTTTATCCAAACGATATTTTTCATCAAGCAAACTTAGTTTTTCGACACTAGTCAATGGAACAAATGCCAAATACTTCTTGTCATTTTCCTTTTGAATAGTATAAGTACCTGGTTTATAGAAGTTAATAGTGTTAAAACGATCAAAAATAAAAATTTTATCTGCATATTCATAAAATGGTTTCCTTAACACAAAAAACAAATTAGCCAAAAGATGGTCTATCCTACCGCCAGTGGCACCGAATATGTTTATTCTACTAATATCTTGAAAACTCTTAAATATAATTTTTAATGCGAGCTCCGTATCAGTGTCGTCTTTTTCAGGTTTAGCAGTGTAAACTTTCTTACTATTTTCCCTAATCAGATCTTGTTCTGCTTTTGTCGAAGAGTCGAAATCACCAATTGCGATTGTTGGTTGAATGCCATTCCGAATTAACCGCAAGGCCCCACGATCTGCACCAACCCAGATCTTATCATCCTCTTTTTTCAGCAGTTCTTCCGGCCATTCACTGATTGGGCCTCCAACTAATAGATTTATTTCCACTCTAATCACCTGTCACCCTGTGTAATAATTGTATTTTTTCAACTGGATCAGTCGAATTAAACACAAACGATCCAGCCACCGCAATTGTAGCCCCTGCTTGTTGACATTGTTTAATCGTTTCACTGTTGATGCCCCCATCAACCTCAATATCAAAATCAAGTTTTTTGTCGTTCTTAATCTGATTCAAAGCTTGAATTTTTGAAAGCATACCCGGTAAAAACTTCTGGCCCCCGAATCCTGGATTAACAGTCATAATCAAAACCGCATCTACCATTTCCAGCAAATCTTCGAGAACGATCACAGGTGTCCCAGGATTGATTACAACTTCTGCTTTACATCCAGCCTCCTTGATTTGCTGTAAGACTCGGTGAATATGCGGAGTTGCTTCATAATGTACTCCCAATACATCAGCACCTGCATCTGCAAGAATTGCAACATATTCTTCAGGATTTTCAACCATCAGATGGCAGTCAAAGACTTGTTTTGAATACGGTCGAATTGCCTTTAAAATTGGTTCGCCAAATGAGAGATTGGGCACAAAATGGCCATCCATTATGTCAATGTGCAAGTATTCAGCACCAGCCCGAGCCGTCATTTCTACGTCATCTTTTAAATTTGCAAAATCAGCACTTAAAATTGAAGGAGCAATTTTCATCCTAACACCTCATTTTCGATATTTTACCTTTTGCTTACTTATTTCTTCTTGAAACTGTTGATAATTTTCATATCTGCTTGACTTAATCTCACCATTTTTCACAGCCTCTTTGACTTTACATCCTGGTTCATTCAAATGAATACAGCTTCTGAACTTACATCCTGCAGCATAGTTTTGAAAATCCGGAAAATATTTTGCCAATTCCTCTTTTTTTATCTCCAATAAGTCAAAGGATGAGAAACCTGGGGTATCTGCAATTAAATTTCCCTTTATGGGTAAGAGTGTCACTTTTCTCGTTGTATGTTTTCCTCGACTCAAAGCCTTCGAAACTTCACCAGTTTCTAACTTGAGTTTTGGTTGAAGATTATTCAGTAATGTTGATTTGCCAGCACCGGTCTGTCCCATTACAACAACCGTCTTCTGCTGAAATTTTTCTGTAAGTGCTACGACAGAATCAAGGCTCCCTAATTGACAGTCATATATTTTTTGATAGTCCGCTACAACTTGTTTTATCTCTAGAAACTCTTCTTCAGTTAATAAATCTGCCTTTGAAAAAAACAATAACGGCGTAATTTGATTCTTCTCAAGCATCACTAACTGACGATCCAATAAATTTGAAGAGAACTTGGGCTCCTTACAAGCCGTTACCACAATTGCATAATCAATATTAGCTACTGGTGGTCGTATTAATTCATTCTTTCGCTTTTCTATTCGTAAAATGTAACCCTCATTTTGATTCTCAGCCTTGAATTCTACCCAATCACCCACGAGTGGAGCTTCACCTTTTTTTCGGAAATTTCCACGTGCACGTGTTCGATAAGTAATGCCTTCCATATCAACATCATAATATCCACTCAACGATTGTCGAATTTGACCTCTTAACAATAAATCACCCTGCCTTTCAAGCTTTGCAAATTTAGCTTGTCACATCTGTTTTCTCAGCAATAACCTGACCATCTCTAACAATTTTATATTTACCAGTATCCGAACCACTTAATGTAAATGGCAGAGTCACACTCGTATCAGATGAAATCGTAAATTGCTGATAGATATCACTATAGCTATGATTATCATCTTGCAAGTAAATTTGAATCGTATTCATTGTACTAGAACTTTCCGAAGAACCTGTAGAACTCTGTGTGCTGCTGGAAGAAGCCTGGTATGGAATATTTACACGAACAGAAAAAGTATTAGTTGAACTACTTTCACTACTGCTTGAACTACTGCTTTGCTGCGATTCATCGCTTGAAGAACTCTCAGAAGTCGAACCTAAAACCACGTTTAAAGTATCGCCTGCTTCAACGCGTGTATTCGCAGCAGGTTCTTGTGAAATCACCAATCCTGTACTAGAACTGCCCGAAGAATCATTTTCAATATTTAATGCAAGACCTAGCTCTTCAGCATAGTCCTCCACGCTCTTTTCAGTATAGCCCGTCAAATCACGTAAAATAACTTTCTTTGCACCAGAACTAACAACAAATCTGACCGTTGTTTGATCCCAAACTACCTTCTTCTTGGACGAAATATTCTGACTGATAATTTCTCCTTTTGCGACCGAGTTGGAGCTCTTTGTCTCCTTGACAACAGTAACACCCTTGTTCTCAAGCTTACTTTTCACCTTAGCGTATGATTGTCCTTTATAATTACCAAACACATTTTTTTCAGGACCCTTTGAAATTATCAGATCAACTTTTGAATCTTGACGTACACTTGAACCCACGGTCGGATTAGATGAGATAATCTGCCCCTTATCATATTTTGTACTATTTCGCTTGATAATATTTCCAACTGACAACTGTTGGGATTTAAGAGCGGTTTTCGCCTCTGTCTCATTCATTCCTTGCAGATCCGGAACTGCCACATCTTTTGGACTCATTGCTAACGCAGTTATAAAAATTATCAAAATAAATATAGCTGCCACAATCAGTGACCATATTAGCCATTTTTTCTTTTTGCTCCACTTCTTTTTCGGTTTCTTATCTTTTTCAGAACCATCTTTTTTATCGCCTAGGCCAATATTTTTTTTAACCTGCTGTGCATTTAGAGGTTCCAAAACCTTAGTTTCGTCCTCAATTATACTCGCGGGTTTCCACTTTCCTTCATTACTTCTAGTGTATGAGAGCGCGGTCTCAATATCATCTTTCATTTCTGAAACATTCTGATACCGTTCTGTTAAACTTTTTGCAGTCGCCTTTAATACCACGTTTTCAAGTGCTTGCGGTATCTGACTGTCGAATGACCTAACAGAAGGCATATCATTTTGAAAATGTTTCAAAGCTATTGAAACAGCTGTTTCTCCCTGATAAGGAACCCGACTTGTCAATAATTCAAATAAGATTATGCCCAATGAGTAAATGTCTGATTGCTTAGTAACTACGCTTCCTCTTGCCTGCTCTGGAGAAAGATAGTGCACCGATCCCATTAGTGTATTTGTCTGTGTCAACGAATATTCGGAAGTTGCTAGTGCTATTCCAAAATCAGTAATTTTTACCTGTCCATCAGCATTGATCAAAATGTTTTGGGGCTTCAAATCGCGATGAATAATATCATGTGCATGTGCTTCCTCAACTGCCGACAACACCTGATCCATGATGTTGACTACCTGTTCGTAACTAATAGGAAAATTTTGTGCTATGTAACTCTTTAAATCCATTCCTTCTACGTATTCCATCACTAAAAACTGTGTACCGTTGTCTTCATCAATATCATAAATGCTGACAATGTTCGGATGGACGAGCTCTGTCAAAGAGATTGCCTCACGTCGAAACCTTCTAATCGCAGCCTCATTGTCGCGTAGATCAAGGCGCATCAACTTAACCGCAACATTTCTCTTTAAGATTAAATCATATGCAAGATAGACATTGGCCATCCCACCTTCGCCTAATGTCTCTACAACCTTATATCGTCCACTCAGTACGTATCCTGGTTTCACTGCTCATCCCTCCTCTCAAACGAGGAAGAAGCAAGTAAAAGTGTAACATTGTCATTTCCACCAGCCTTATTTGCCATATCGATCAGTTTGTCGCACTTATCTGCAAAAGATTCATTATTCAGCAACACCGTTTTTATCAATTGATCATCAACCATATTAGTAAGTCCATCAGAGCAAAGCAATAAAATATCATTTTCTTCCATCTTGATAATCTTTTCATCGATGTTTGCATTTTCCGATATTCCAAGTGTTCTAGTAACAATATTTTTTTGAGGATGATTTCTTGCTTCTTCCGAGCTAATCTGACCACTTTTTAATAATTCATTTACTAAAGAATGATCCTCGGTTAGCTGCATCAAATCGCTGTCTCGCAACAAGTAACCCCTACTATCGCCAATATTTGCCAAGAGCACCTCATCACCAAAGAAAATAGCACACACAATCGTCGTACCCATACCATTCAAGTCCTCATATTGGTTTGAGCGCTCTAAAATTAATTTATTTTCCCGTTGAACCTCATCTACCAGCCACTTTGCAGCAACATCAATTGTATCAATTTCGGTTTCTTCAAATCGAAAACCCAAGTGGGAGACTGCCATTTCAGAGGCAACATCGCCACCTTTGTGACCCCCTAAGCCATCCGCAACAATCGCAAAGCTTATATTGGCAATGTTTTTAAAAACACCTACATAATCCTCATTGTTGGGTCTTACTTCGCCCACATCACTCTTATACGCAAAATTCATCAGGAAACTCACCTCGTTTATCTTACTCTCTTCAATCGGGTAATGAAAAAGCCATCAGATTCATAATCATCTGGATAGATTGTCAAACTTTTTTTAGTATTAGGAAAATTCAATCTTGTCTTTATCTCAACTTGTTCAAATTCATGATGCATTTCTAAAAACTCCTTAATTACACTGGTGTTTTCAGTTTCTAATATAGTACAAGTACTATACGTTAAGTACCCATTAATTTCAACATAATCTGCAACTTTATCCAATATTCCAACTTGAACCCTATGCAAGTTTAACGAATCTTGCATAGATTTCTCATATCTAACTTCCGGTTTTCTCCTCATTAATCCGATACCAGAACAAGGTGCATCAACCAATATTTGATTGAAACTTTTAGGTTTGAAATGTTCATTCAATTTTCTAGCGTCAAGTTGTATTGAATTTACTTTTTCTTCAAAACCGCATTTTTTAGCATTTTCCTTGATCAGTTTTACCTTATGTTTGTGAATATCCAAAGCCGTGACCGTACCAGTTCTCAGATAATCAGCAATCTGCATTGTTTTTCCACCTGGGGCAGCGCAGGCATCTAAAACCTGTTCGTCTCCATTCAAATTCATGGCCTCAACTACAAGACTTGCACTTTCGTCTTGCAGCATTATTTTACCTTCTTCAAAGAGATGGGTCGAACTGACATGCCCTTTTTCCACGATTAGACTCCCAGCTGCAACTTGACTATTTTCGACTTTAAAACCTTCGCGAGTTAATTCAGTTTTAATATCTTCAATTGATGTCTTTGATTCATTTACCCTAATTGCTTGCTTTGGTGCTTTATTCAAAGAATTTAAAATTGCGACTGTTTTATCATATCCAACCTGTTTCTTTAACTCTTCAACTATCCATACAGGTACACTATAGCCAATACTTAGTCGCTCACTCTCATCTTCGATACTTGCAGCATCATGAACACCCTTACGTAAAATTGCATGCAAAACACCTGTTACAAACTTTCTTGTACCATCGTGTCCTTTACTTTTTGCAATCTTGATTGCTTCATTCAGTACTGCATGATCTGGGATCTTATCTAGAAATTTCAGTTGATACAAGGACATCAATAATAGTTGCTTGACCCAGTCATCCACTTTCTTGCCCTTAACAAAAGGTTCCAACCAAAATTCGAGTAATAAAAGATTCTGGAGAACTCCATATACAATAATTGTTAGTAGATTAGCATCTACTCTTGACAGTTGATCTTTTTTAAGTACCTGATTAAGTGCCAAGTTCGAATAGGCTCCATTTTTGGTAATCTTGGTTAGAATTTCAACTGCCATTAATCTAGGGTTTTTATTGTCTTCATTCATCTGCTATAATCCTCTGTCCTACTTTTATTCCCTGACCTTGACCATTCAGAAAGTTATTGATTGTCATTCGCGGCTTACCGGCAGGTTGAATTTCCTTAATTTCATACACACTTCCCTGAGCAGCAGCCACTTTCAATTGTTTTTTGTCTACAAACACAACTACTCCAGGTTCGTATTCAGTTTTTTCATCAAGTGGCCTTATATCCCATAGTTTTGTCCTTTTATTCAAAAGTTTTTCAAAATATGGACCTGGCTGCGGTCTAAGTGCTCTAATCATATAATCAAGTTGTTGTGCGGTCAAATCTAGCGATAACTTCTCCTGTTCTGCTGAAATAACTGGAGCAAATGTAGCTGCTGCTTCGTCTTGCTTTATCGCCGTGACCTCACCACTAATAATTTTAGGAAGTGTCTTTATTAAAACATCTCTTCCTAAAAGACTCATCTTAGTGAAAATTGTTCCATTATCATCATCTGGCAAGATTGGTAGTTCAGCCTGTGCCAACATATCTCCAGCATCCATCTTCTTAATCATGTAAATCAATGTGACCCCAGTCTTATCTTCACCATTCATAATAGCGTATTGGACAGGTGCTCCCCCACGATACTTAGGCAGCAGCGAACCATGTACATTCACGGCTGCAATCTTTGCGGAGTTGATTAGCGACATTGGTAAGAATTGACCAAAGGCTGCAGTGATTATTAAATCTGGTTTGATTTCTATCAACTGTGCAAGTTCAGTACTCTTTCCCAATTTTTGAGGCTGATACACTGGAATACCATGGCTTACTGCCACTTGTTTCACCGGTGAAGCAGTCAAAATGCGTTTTCTGCCTGTATACCTGTCTGGTTGTGTCACAACTGCTTTAACGTCATAATCAGCAGCGATTATTCCTTCGAGAATAGTTGCTGCAAATTCGGGAGTTCCCATAAAAATTACTGATACCATCTAAATACCTCGTTTCCCTTTAAATAAAATTAAGTGGCTCTTTATCGATTGAAATTAAAATTCCCTGCCGCTCATCTTTTTGACTCTTCTGTAAAATTGTATTTAACGCTGCATCTAAATTAAGTTCTTTTTTATATTTGATAATCAACTGGTAATAAAATTGATTATTAATACGCATTATTGCTTTCGGCGTTGGTCCTAAAATAATCGATTTTGGACTCAAAGAAGATTTTAATTCAGCATAAATCTGGTAGATCTTTTTTGCAGCCAGACCTTCTTCTTTTGCACTGGCAGTAATTTGGACCGTATAAAAATATGGTGGATAACCATTTTGATGCCGCACATTCATTTCTCTAACAAAGAATCTTTCATAATCTTGTTTCTTTGCCAGTTGCAGAGCATAGTGTTCAGGATTAAAAGTCTGAATAATGACTTTGCCTTCTTTATCGGCCCTTCCTGCCCTTCCACTTACCTGTGTTAATAATTGAAAGGTTCGTTCACTTGCCCTAAAGTCAGCCAGTCCAAGTGCTGTATCTGCGTTCAAAACACCGACCAATGTCACATCAGGATAATCCAATCCTTTTGCAATCATTTGTGTTCCTAATAGGATATCAGCTTTCTTTTCACCAAATTGCTTCAAGATTTTGGCATGCATTCCTTTTCTTCTAGTGGTATCCACATCCATTCTCAAAACACGTGCTTCTGGAAATAAGTTTTGCAATTCCTGCTCAACCTTTTGAGTTCCAGTTCCATAGTATCGAATTTTATTACTGCCACAACTTGGACATTTCTGTGGTATTTTCTCTTCATGTCCACAATAATGGCATTTCATTGAATGACTGTCTAAATGCAGAGTTAGTGAAATGTCGCAATTTGGACATAGCAAAACCTCACCACAGTCACGGCACATCATAAAAGAAGAGTACCCTCTCCGATTGAGCATCAAAATGATTTGTTCCTTACGTTTCAGTCTCAGAGCAATTTCACTGCGCAATTCAGTCGAAAAATCAACATTATCATCAATTTTTTTAGTTGCCTTTCTCATATCAATCAGTTCAACTTCTGGCAAAGGCATCTTATTGATTCTCTCACTAAGATGAAGCCATTCGTAGACACCTTTTTGGGCACGCGCCCTTGACTCAAGTGAAGGTGTGGCACTGCCTAAAACTAAAGAACAATTGTGGTATCGTGCACGCCACTTCGCAACTTCTATGGCATGATACCGCGGCATTTTTTCTTGCTTATAACTTGCTTCATGTTCTTCATCGATAACAATTATGCCAATTTTCTTCAAAGGAGCAAAAACTGCCGATCTTGCACCAACAACTACCTTTGCACTTCCATTTTGAATTCTGCGCCACTCATCTAGACGTTCACCTTCGGATAGCCCACTGTGCAATAGCGCTACATTTGAGCCAAATCTTCCAACTACATTCTTTACCATTTGCGGTGTTAATGCTATTTCTGGAACTAGCATTAGAGCAGTCTTGCCCTCCTTAAGCGCTTTTGCCATTGCCTGAAGATAAACTTCTGTCTTTCCACTCCCTGTTACACCTTCGAGCAAGAAAATTTTTTCTTTATTTTCATCCATGGAATTGCTGATTTTAGCAATAACATCTTTTTGGGCACTGGTAAGTTCTTTTGATGTGGTTCTAACAAAATCACTTTGCTTATAAGCTGCCCTTCTTTTCACAATAGCTTTGCGTTTTAGCCAATTCTTTGATTCTGCATTTTTTATTACAGCACTTGTAATTCCTAATTTTTGCTCAACCATTGTTTGTTCAACTGGTGAATCTTCAAGTTTAATCAAATAATCAAGCAGTCTATTCAAGTTTAAAGCATTGGCACGCAATTTATCTTTTTCAATTTTGTAACTTTTTGCTGTCAAATTGTTCAGAATAACCTGAACCTTTTTTTCAACTAAACTATCTTTCATCAAATATTCTAAATTAATTTTTCCTGAAGTTCTGGCAGCCATTAATTGTTTCAATAATGCTGGATTGATCTTATCTTCATTCAGAATTTGTTTCTTATTGGAAGAAAAATACTCTTTAACTGCTGGATCAACTGCATCATCAACAAGAACCAACTGTTTATAATATTTAGCGCGCATCGCACTTGGCAGCATTACCTGCAGACAACTTATCAGAAATGAGTATGTCTCATGCGCCAACCATTTTGCTAATGCAATTGATTCCTCAGTTAGTACTGGTTCAACATCAATCAAAGACTTTATTTCCTTGATTTTTCCAGAAAAATCATTGCCAGCTTTTAATCCTACTACAAATCCCTGAATTAACCGATTACCATTTCCAAATGGCACACTTACCCGCATTCCTACCTGAATCATATCTTCAAATTTAGGAGGAATTTGATATACAAAAGGCTTGTCAGTTTGCATAGCTGGTACGTCAACAATTATTTCAGCAAAAGATGCGATTGTGAATTCCCCCTAGTCTTCTGTAATGAGATCAAAAATCATCTTGGCAATATCATTTTTATCAGTTTTTGGACTATTGATATTTTCTTTGCCAGGTCGCATAAAGACCACTTCATTTTCATCACTGCCAAAACCAATATCTGAACGTGAAACATCATTTGCAACAATCAAGTCGAGATTTTTACTAATCAATTTTTGTTGTCCATTTTCTAATAGATTTTGTGTTTCAGCGGCAAAACCAATCAATTTTTGTGCTTTTTTCTTCTGACCAAGTTCTTTTAAAATATCAATATTTTTTTCTAGTTCAAGAGTCAATTTACTGCCCGTCTTTTTAATTTTTTGTTTTGAAGGCCGGAGCACGTGATAATCGGCTACTGCGGCCGCCATAATCACAATGTCTGAATCCAAATATTGTTCTTCTACAGCCTTATACATTTGAGCAGTCGTTCTAACAGATACCAGCTCCGCACCTGTGTCATTAGCCAAATGAGTTGGCCCACTTATTAGGATTACATCCGCTCCACGTCTTACTGCATCCCTAGCGACTGCAAATCCCATCTTACCAGAAGAATGGTTCGTAATATATCTTACAGGATCAATCGCTTCAATCGTGTGTCCTGCAGTAACCACGACTTTTTTCCCTTTTAGATCTTGCTTGTTTGAGATGAAATCACTAATCCATTTAAAAATTGCATCCGGTTCTGGCATACGGCCTTTAGCATCATATCCTTCAGCGAGAAATCCAGTATCAGGTTCCAAGACTTGATATCCATCTTCATTTAGTTGCTGCAGATTTCTTTGCACTGCTTCATTATCATACATTTTATCATTCATTGCAGGTACTATAAACTTTGGACAATCCATAGCAATCAAACATGTTGTTGCAAAATTGTCGGCAATACCGTTAGCAATTTTGCCGACAGTATTGGCAGTTGCAGGGATAACCACTGCGATATCCGCCCATTTAGCAAGTTCAACATGATCAACAATTCCCTGTTGTTGTCCCATTTCACAGTATACATTATTCCGACTGATAGTTTTAAAGGTTAGCGGAGTCACAAAGCTCGCTGCTTCTTCGGTCATTACGACTTTAACTTCTGCTTTTTCCTTGATTAATTTTCTAATAAAAATAACCGCTTTATAAGCTGCAATTCCTCCAGTTACACAGACAGCGACATGCATATTCTCCAATTGTAACCCTCCTTAATGATAACTATATTGTATCAATAATATAGCCAAAAAAGAACATCAAAAAAGACCATTGTGACTATTATTCTGATACCAGCATATCAGCAGTCTCATGGCCTTTCTCTGAAGTAAGAAACTATACTTCGTCTCTGTGGTCCGGATCAATAATTAAATCGTCAGCAACAACTTCCTCAAGCGCTTTGCCAACATTCTTAACAGACTTATATTCACTAAGCATTGGAATTGCACCTGCATCCAATTCATGAGCTCTTTTACTAGCTAACATTACCAACGAATAACGCGAATCAATCCGCTCCAATAAATCATCAACTGATGGATATAAAATCATTTCAAATCATCTCCTAATCGCTTTTTATAATCAGGTAAGAATCTCTTTACCCGCCATCTTTCAGCCCTGATAATAGTCTTTACCTTCTCAACCGCGTTCAAAACTTCGTCATTAACAACCGCGTAATCGTAATTTTGCATCATTTCAATTTCTTCAACTGCTTTAGCCATACGCTTATCAATAGTCGCTAAATCATCTGTTCCACGTCCGCTTATTCTATGACGCAGTTCCATAAGATCTGGAGGTGTCAAAAAAATAAATAAACCATCAGGACATTTTTCACGAACTTGCATAGCACCATTTACTTCGATCTCAAGAAAAACATCCTTGCCTTGATCAAGCATCTCATTAACATATTTTAGCGGTGTTCCATAATAATTGTCAACATACTGAGCATATTCAAGCATGCCGCCATTTCGAATTTCCTTTTCAAACTCAGCCTTCGAAACAAAATAATAATCTTTTCCATCAACCTCACCTTTTCGCATCGATCTCGTAGTCATAGAGATCGAATAATGAAACTTATTATCATCTTGCTCAAAAATAGCTTTCCTAACTGTTCCCTTACCAACTCCAGAAGGTCCAGACAATACTATCAACATTCCCCGTTTAGACATGTTTACAAAACTCTCCTCTAAAATATTGTATTAAGATTATCATGTACTTTTTTTCAAAACATTTCAAGTTATTCTTAATTAGAATTTCTTAATAAAAAATACTTTTACCGCTTGCTTTTTCGAACATTTGTTCTATAATATAAATATCGAACAAATGTTCTGAAAAAGGAGAGTGTTTCCAATATGCTAGAATTAAAAAAAACAACACTGCAGCAAGTCACTCAGAATATCCAAAAGCAATTTACTTCGTATGCTAAGCAAGATTTTAGTAACTGCATACAGATGCCTATCTTCCAGCTTAACTATTTTATTAACCAGGCTATTCAAAAACATAAAGTCATCAGTATAAGTTATAAAGATATTCATGATAATGAATTTGTAGCAACTGGTTTCATCTCAAGAAACAAAAACAATAAAACAATTCTTAAACTTGATAGTCTTGGAGATAATTTATCGCACCTGTTAAATATTAACCAAATAAAATACATTAAACTGGCAAAAAGATAAAATCATCCCTAAATATCTTAGTTGTTGACTAATAAAAACCATTGGCGATTATTCCTGATGAACAGGTAACTAATTTGCCAACGGTTTTTATTTTGACTCTAATATAATTCTAAGTACTGATCACGTTCCCATTGTGAAACTTCTTGACGATAAGCACCCCATTCGAGTTTCTTACCTTCAATAAAGTTTTGATACAAATGAGGACCCATTGCTTTTGCAATTACTTCATCTTTTTCAAGTTCTTTAAGTGCGTTATGCAATGTTGATGGAAGATCAGAGATACCATTTGCCTTACGTTCTTCCTCATCCATCACATAGATGTTGCGATCGATTGGCTTTGGAGCTTCGATCTTCTTACGTAGCCCATCCAACCCTGCTTCTAGAATTGAAGCAATTGCTAAGTATGGATTTGCACTTGGATCTACACTACGTAATTCAAGACGTGTTGACATACCACGTGCGATTGGAACACGTACAAGTGGTGAACGGTTACGACCAGACCAAGCAACATAAACAGGTGCTTCATATCCAGGAACTAAACGCTTGTATGAGTTAACAGTTGGGTTAGTTACAGCTGTGAAGCTACGTGCATGTGTCAACAACCCGCCTAAGAAGTAACGTGCTTCTGTAGATAATTGCATTTCATCATTTTCATCAAAAAATGCGTTTCCATCACCATTAAACAATGACATATTAATGTGCATACCTGATCCGTTAATGCGGTCAAGTGGTTTTGGCATAAATGTTGCATGTAAACCATGTTTTCTTGCAACAGTTTTTACAACTAACTTAAATGTTTGAATATTATCACATGCTTGGAGTGCATCAGCATACTTAAAGTCGATTTCATGTTGTCCAGGAGCAACTTCATGGTGAGAAGCCTCAATATCAAAGCCCATGTTTTCCAATTCCAAAACAATGTCACGACGGCAATTCTCGCCCAAATCAACAGGAGCTAAATCGAAGTAACTTCCCTTATCATTAAGGTTCAATGTTGGCTTGCCAGTTTCTGGATCAAGTTTAAACAAGAAGAACTCTGGTTCAGGTCCAATATTAAAGTCGGTAAAGCCTAATTCCTTCATTTCGTCAAGAACTCGAATCAAGTTATTACGTGGATCACCGATGAATGGTGTGCGATCAGCATTGTAGACCTCACAAATAACACGAGCTACTTTCCCATGTTCGCTTCCCCATGGGAAAATCATCCAAGTTGATAAGTCTGGATATAACCACATATCACTCTCTTCAATCCTAACAAAACCATCAATTGAAGAACCATCAAACATTAATTTGTTATCCAATAATTTTTCAAGTTGGCTAATTGGAACCTCAACATTCTTGATAACACCATATAGATCGGTGAACATCAAACGCAAAAACTTAACATTTTCATCTTTGGCTATTTTACGGATATCATCCTTTGTATAATTAGGCTTTACCATCATTAAATCGCTCCTTATTGAATTTTTAGAAGTTACTATTATGTTTAAAAGAAGACTCATTCTGTTTGCCGAGCCCACTCACTGCAATAAACTCATCACGCAAAATCCGTCGCACATCAGTATCCGTCAGTGGTTTCTCAAGCTTAGCTTGTTTCTCAGCAAGTTTTCGTTCCTTCTCATCGTATATATGCTTAATACCAGCCATATTAATCCCTTCATCCAAGAAATCCTTAATCTCAAGTAGACGATCAATGTCATTCAAAGAATACATTCTACGATTACCTTCACTGCGCTTAGGCATGACCAACTCTTGTTCTTCGTAGTAACGAATCTGACGTGCAGATAAATTTGTGAGTTTCATCACAGTACCAATAGGCAAAACAGCAAGCGACCGTCTGAGCTCCTTCTCTTTCATAACAACCCTCCTCTAAGTTACGCCCTTATGATAGCAAGGGGCATTATGAATGTCAACGCCAAATGTTACATCTTCTTACATCTTTTTGTTTTCGAAGAAAGTTTCGCTTACTGCGTTACTAATCGCAATTTTTACGTGTGAATAAGTTAATCCTCCTTGAATATACAAAGTAAATGGAGGTCTCAAAGGCCCGTCAGATGATAGTTCAATTGTTGAACCTTCTGTAAAACTACCCGATGCCATTATTTCTTCGTCCTCGTATCCGTCCATGTAACTGGGTACCGGATCTACAAACGAATTCACAGGTGAATAATGTTGAATTGCCGCACAAAAAGAAATCATTGCCTCAGGGTTTCCAAAGTTAATCGTCTGTACCAAATCTGTTCTCGGTTCATTCCATTTTGGTGAAACATCGAGTCCCATTTTTTCTAACAGTGCACTTGCAAATACTGCGCCCTTAATTGCATTAGCAGTCACATTTGGTGCCAAGAAGAAACCTTGAAACATATCACGCATGTGTCCGATAGTCGCCCCTTCATTTTTACCTGCTCCTGGAACATTTAATCTATTCCCTGCTTGCTTGATTAGATCTTTTCTTCCCACTATGTAGGCCCCGGTCTTAGCAATTCCAGCACCAGCATTTTTAAACAATGAACCCGCCATCAGATCTGCACCATATTCGGTTGGTTCGTGAATTTCTGAAAACTCACCGTAACAATTATCAACAAATACAATCACATTTGGCCTGATTTGTTTTACAAATTTAATCATCTGCTTGATTTTTTCGACAGTAAAGCTTGCTCTGTCTGAATAACCACGTGAACGCTGAATAGCAATTACTTTAATCTTCTCGTCAGCTTTCAATTTTTTCGCAACATCTTCATAATCAACCTCACCATTTTCAAGTAATGACGAGTGATTAAAGTTAATACCAAAATCTTTCATTGCTCCAGGTTCATCTCCAACAATACCGACAACATGCTGAATGGTATCATATGGCATTCCTGTCATATAAAATAATGTATCTCCTGGCCTAAGCACCCCAAAAAGTGCTGTTGTAATGGCATGTGTTCCGGAAATTAATTGCGGTCTAACCATTGCATCTTCGGTATTAAAGTAATCTGCATAAATTGCATCAAGTTTGTCTCGACCGACATCATCATACCCATAGCCAGTCGAACCTGCAAAATCTTCCTCGGCTACGTTATGCTTTTTAAAACATTTCAGCACCCTCATTTGATTGTATGTAGCCTGATCGTCAATCTCTTGTATCTTACTCTTTATTTGTTTTTCGACCTCTTCAATCGTTTGCTGTAATTTTACCGGTAATTCACCCATCCATGTACTCAAACTCTATCTATCCTTTCTCTTTAAGCCACAACAAAACTGCACTTGTTATCTTCTCAAATTCAGTTTCATCAGAAACTAAATCAAACCATCTTACATTCATTTTGTTTCTAAACCAAGTCAACTGCCTTTTGGCGTAATGCCTCGAATTTTTCTTTATTTCTGCTACTCCATTTGCTAGACTGTCCGTTCCTTCAATAAAGGGGAAAAGCTCCTTATATCCGATTCCCTTACCAGGTTGTAAATTCATACCGCCTTCTTGGAACAACCAGCGTGCCTCATCCAGCAACCCTTCTTGTATCATTTGATCAACTCTTTGCTCGATTCTTTCATACAAGACATTTCGTTTCGTATTCAAACCGATTACCAAAGCATCTATTTCCTCATCTCGTTGATCAAATTGTTCCGAAAATTTGCGTCCCGTAACCTCATATACTTCAATTGCACGAATAACTCTTCTAACATTATTAACAGGAATTTGCGCTGCTGCAGCTGAGTCAATCTTATTTAGATAGCTCCACAAAGCCTCATTCCCATTTTCTAAAGCAAAATCTTGGAACTTGTTTCGGATGTCTTGATCACCTCTGACATCATTACCACCCAAATTATAGCCATCAAGAAGTGCCTGCAGGTAAAACCCAGTGCCACCTACTATCAAAGGTAGTTTATTTCTTTCACTGATTTTCTTGATCTGCTTTCTTGCATCCCGCACAAAATCTGCGACCGTAAAATGTTGATTTATTTCCCTAATATCAATCAAGTGATGGGGAATTAACTTTCTTTCTTCCATGGTGGCCTTTGCTGTCCCAATATCTAGGCCACGATAAACCTGCATAGAATCTCCTGAAATTATTTCAGCATTGAATTTTTGTGCCAAAGCAAGAGACAATGAGGTTTTTCCAACAGCGGTAGGACCCACAATAACTATTACTTTATATGCCAAAAAAACGGCTCCTTTCACTATTTTTTATTTCATCTTGAGCAAAATAATCAATAAACTGGAATTTAGAGTCAAAATACTTCATAATGACTATGTAGTAACTAGATTGAGGAGGTTTTCTTATTGAAACAGTTTAATACAGGATTTTTATTAGGAATTGTTACAACAATCGGTGCAGCTGCAGGTTGTTTTTATGCTTTCAAGAAAAATGTTGTTGAACCAATTGAAATAAAAGAAGAACGCGATGATCAACATCGTCGTCGTGCAATCCGTAAAATGCATTCTGCACACCAAGGATAACACTTTTAAAATAACATAATACTGTGATATACAATTAACTATCCTAAAAATAATTAATTGTATTTGAGAAAAGGGCTGTGCCAAAACAAATGTTTTGTAGCAGCCCTTTTTTCATTATCTATAAACGTACTTTTTCGTTAATCCTGTATTATACAAAAAAGTCCTCAAACCCCTTCGCTAATACTACCTTGTTACTTTCTTTTTTTGATCTTGCCATCCCAACGTTCAAAACCATTTTTTAATACAAAAATGTCTTTGTATCCGTCTTTATGCAGCTTAACCGCTATTCTTGTACTCAAAGACTTGCCTTGATCATACAGGTAAACAGGCATATCCTTACGAATTGATTCTTTCATAATTTTGAATTGTGTGTATGGAACGTTACGTGCTCCCATTATATGACCAGCATCAAAATTATCCTTATCTCTCAAATCAATAATCTGCCCAACATGCATCCCTTGTCTGAATTCTTTGTTCTCAAGCAAAGTTGCAACTCGTCTTCCTTGATACCATAAATATAGCTGATTTCCGATAATGTAAAGTAGAATTGCAATGGCAATAATATCAATCACAACCCATACTGAAACATTTAATACCATAAACTATCATCCCCTTTTCATTCTGACCTCTTATTTGAAACGTAATGCTAACGAAGCAGCACCAATAACACCAGCCTCGTTTCCTAATTGTGCTAATTTAAGTTTGGTAGATTTTCTAACTGTTGGGAAAGCAAATTCCAGAAAATATTTTTCCACACGACTTAATAAAAATACTCCAGCCGCAGAAACCCCGCCACCAATAATAATAGCTGAAGGATTCAATAAGTTTCCAATATTACCAGAAGCCAAACCCAAGTAGTAACAGACACGATCAACGACCATCTTGCCGAGAAGATCATCTTCTTTCGCCAAGTCAAACACAATCTTAGATGTAATCTCCTGCCCGTCATCTAATGCGCTCTTCAATTTGGAATCTCCCGCAAATTCTTCCGCAAGATCGCGTGCAACCCGAACAACACCAGTTGCTGAGGCATATGTCTCTAAACATCCTTGATTACCGCAGGTACACAAATATCCATTTGGCTGTACAACCATATGTCCAATTTCACCCGCTGCTCCAAGTCCATGAAGAAGTTCCCCATTAGAAACTAATCCGCCACCGACGCCTGTTCCTAACGTGATAAACGCAACTTCTTTATCATTTTCGCCTGCACCCTTCCATTGCTCACCTAAAGCAGCAACGTTCGCATCATTATCAATAGCAAAAGGTATCTTTGTCTCCTCTTCGACAACCTTTTTTACTTCTTGCAAGGTTTTCCAATTAAGATTATACGCACCTGTCACAGTTCCTGCTTCTAAATCAACTGTTCCTGGGGATCCCATACCAATACCAAGAAACTGTTCAGGTTCCATACCATATAAATTCAGGTGATGATTGATAGACTCAACTATATCTGGAACAATGTGTGCTCCATCATCAAGAATATTGGTTTCAAAGCTCCATTTTTGTTGAATTTCACCCTTTTCAGTTAAAATTGCAAACTTGATTGTTGTACCGCCCAAATCAACACCAATCAATTTTTTGTCCATTAAATGTCCCTCCAAAAATTAAACATCTAGTTATTTTCTTCCTCAACCTTATGTTCACGAGTCAAAATAAGTTTAGCATTCAAAAATGTTTGTTTGTCGATAACTCCAGCTCGGTACAAGTTATCAAGCTCGAGTGCCATCAGCTCAATATCCCACAGCCGTTTACCGACATAAACAAAAACTCCAAATTTTTTCAACAGCTGTTGCACGTCGTAAAGTGTCTTCAAAAAAACATCTCCAATTGATTATAATAGAAAACTTTAATTTTTAAAACCCAAAGTAAACATCATAATACATAGAAATACCAGTGCCAAAGTGCTGACAATTCTTTTTGGGAGAGGAATACTGCCTACGCGTGGAACACCCACACAATATCCCATCAAAAAGCCGCCAACAAGACCACCGATATGGCCTGCCAAATCAACATTACCATAAAAACCAAACATAATATTCAATACAACAAGTAGCAAAAATTGCTTTCCCATTGCTCTGATATATGGATTGCTACTGAATGATTCTCCCATCATCAAATAAATTCCAAATAATCCAAACAATGCAGTACTTGCACCTGCAGATAAGGCGTCTGGATTGAATGCAAAACTTGCAAGATTTCCGGCAATTCCACTCACTAGGTAGACAGCTAAAAAACGGCCGCGGCCCAAAATATTTTCAAGTTGAATTCCTACGAAATACAAGGTTATCATGTTTAAAACAATATGTTCAAAACCAATATGCAAGAACATCGGTGTGATTAAGCGCCACCATTGCCCCGCAACAATAAGTGTATTAACTTTTGCACCAAACTCAACCAGTACCCCCACACTTTGACTACCACCTGCCAAAGTCATTAAGATAAAGACGAGTACGTTTATGCCTAAAAGTGTATAGGTAACCACAGGTTTCTTTACCACTATAAATCATCCTCACAACGTCAATATTTTTTTTATCAAAACATCAGTTTCTTCAATCGGCCATACTGATTTCTCAAAATAACGTGGTTTTTCAGCTAGACTAATTGTTTTACCTTCATAATCGGCCAAAAAACGGTCAAAATAGCCACCGCCAAAGCCAAGTCGTTCTCCTCTAGAAGAAAATGCTAAGCCTGGGACAATAATTAAGTCGATTTGTTTTTTATCAATTTCTGTACTTGTCTTCTCAGGTTCTAGGATTCCAAATTTATTCTTCGCAACTCTTGTCGTCTTAGTCAACAATTTAAAGTTCATCTTTCTTTGCGGTAAAGTGAGAGGGACACAAACCTGCTTAGATTCTAACCATGCTTGTAAAATTATTGGTTTAGTGTCGATTTCAGAAGGCAAACTCAAAGTCATTCCTACCATATCAGCATTGATCCATTCAGAAGAATTAAAAAGCTTCCTATATAGCAATAGTTCTTCTAATTCCTTCTCCCACTCATGCTTTCGTTCTTCAAATATCGCTAATTGTTTTCTTCTAAATAGTATTTTTTCTTTCATCATTACTATCGAGTAGCCCCCAAAAAGATCCCATATTAAGAATTTCAAAAGAGTATAACATAATAAAAAACAACAGGAAAAAGTTCCTGTTGTTATTTTGTTTCGCGATGTAATGTTACCTTGTTATCACGTGGGCAGAACTTATTCAATTCCAAGCGATCCGGGTTATTACGCTTATTCTTACTTGATAGATATGTCCTCTCATGACATTCAGTACATTCCATTGTAATGTGTACACGCATATTCTAAACCTCCAAACTACGACTTCATTTCAAAAGGGCAACTAAGCCTCTAACGTAAATATGATACCATCTTTTATACGAACACGCTAGTATTTTTTCGAAAAATGTTAAGGAAATTACCTTGACAGTCTAATTTGTAGTATAGCCATCACTGGATTGTACATCTTTCCAGTAGGCTTCATAAATTTCATGCATTGAAGTCATATTGATTGAATCTTCTTCAGACATTCCTGGAAATGCAATCGCAATCACTACTTGTGGATTTTTAGCGGGTGCATAAGAAACACCACTCAGAGTAGTTGTTTCATTTGTTCCATAATATGTCTGCGCAGTACCAGTCTTGGCAACTACTTGTGGATTCAAGTCTTCAAGTTTTGTACCAGTTCTCATCGAATTAGAGCCATGAACTACGCTCCAAAAACCATTTTTTACAACATTCCATTCGTCACTCGTCGCATCTACAACATTTAAGACATTTGGCGTAAATTGGTACTTAGTCTTACCCAAGCCCCCGTTTTTACTTGTACCTCGAATAGCCTGTAAAATGTGTGGTTGTAAACGATAACCGCCATTTGCAACAGTTGACATATACTGTGCTAACTGAATTGTGGTATACGAATCATAGTTACCAAATGATAAGTCAAGAGCTTTACCAATATCGCTCTGTGTTGAAGGACCTTCATATCCAGAAGCTTCTCCTGGAATATCGACTCCAGTCTTCACGCCCAACCCAAATTGATTGAAATATCCTCTAAGTTTGCTAAAGATTGAGGTAGACATATTCAACGATGCACCTTCCTTATACTGGAATCCTGCTTCACGCATCGCCAATTGCATCATATATGAGTTTGAAGAAATCTCCAGTGCTTCCGAAGCAGTTAATTGCATATCATTGCTCCCCGAAGAATTAAACCATGAAGACTTACTTGCGGTATCTTTCAATTTAATTGGCTGATCAGTAAAAGTATTGCTTGTAGGTGTAATTGCACCAGACATTAAACCACCCATTACTGTCGCACCTTTAACAACAGACCCCATAACAAATGATTGATTGATCGTACCGAGTGCATTTTCAGAAACCTTACCGGTCTTAATATTGCGGCTTACACCTGCTAAACCATAAATCGCTCCCGTATTCGGATTCATTATTACAGCATAAGCACCAGCAAGATAAGGATTACTTCCTGAAACGCTCTTAACAGCACTTTCCATAATATTTTGCACATCTTTTTGGAACTTTTCATTAATCGTTAAAACGATATTGTCGCCCTTCTTACCACCATACGTCTTGATTTCCTTAGTGATTTTATTGTTTTGGGTTTCAAGTGTTGTAACTGATTTTGTGCCTTTTAATACATTTTCATATTGAGATTCAATGTAACTTGAGCCGACACTGTCATCTCTTGCGTATCCTTCTGCTAAAAGTTCACTCAACTGGTCGCTTGGAAGTCCTTGTTTTTTACTTGTTACAGTCCCAATGACACTCTTGACAGAACTACCATTTGGATAGCTTCTCGACCAGCTTGTGCCAATCTTTACACCTGGCATCTGAGAAAGGTTTTCTCCGACTTCTGCCATCTCACTATCACTAACATCTTCATACTTCAAATACACCGTCGAAAGCGCATATGCCCCACTCATCTTCGAGTAAACGACTGCTGCTTGTTTTTGTTTGCTTGTTAAATTCGCCGCCAACTTGTGTTTTTTCACATAAGCCACTTCGGCCTTGTAAGTCTCTGTTCCACTCAGGCTTGAAAACTTAGATATCTGTTTTTTTAATTCATTATTAACAGCTTTAAGATTTTTTTCACTCCCAAGGTAGTAATCAGATTTCATTGACGTTGTTAATGTACTAGTATCTATCTTGACATATTTAACGAGTTCATTAGCAATTTGATACATCTGTTTCGAAGTAACAGACAATGGCTTTGTATATGTAATCGCTCGTGATGCACTATTTGAGACTAATACTTTCCCAGTTGAATCGTAAATCATCCCACGCTGAACACTTCCGGTTTCAGTTTGTGTATCTGTACTGCTGATTTCAGATTCAAACTTAGTCCCGTTAACAATTTGGAGATATGCCAACTGCCAAATCAAGGCAGCAAAAAGCAAAAAAACAATAACAAAAAGAAAGTTCAGTCTAAAGGGTGTCTGTGATTTCTTTGTTTGCCTTTTTTTACTTGTCTTTCTAAGAAACTTCAATTTTTTTCCCTCACAATAAATAATTAATTAGCCATTTTCTAACACGGGCCTGCCACATAATAGTTCACCTAATAATGTTACCATAAATTAGTCTTGATACTTTATTAATTGTCTAAACTTTAATAAAAACTACATGCTTTTTTCAACTTTGAATTTTAGTCTGTATTATAATTAGAGATGTTACATAAATCATTATTAGGAGTTTAGCATGAAAATAAGATTAACACACTTTGTTCGCAGTCATTATCCTTTAATACTTAGTTTTTTCTTACCCATCTTTCTAATGGGCGGTTACTTTATCTCACAGAAAATGTTTCCATTTGGTAAAAGCAGTCTGTTAACCGTTGACTTAGGACAGCAATACATTGATTTCTTCGCATATTTTAGAAGAACTCTTTTATCAAATCCTAGTGGCTTCTTTTATTCATTCTCCAAGGAAGTCGGGGGCAACATGATTGGTGAATGGGCATATTACCTCATGAGTCCATTTAATTTATTCTTACTATTATTTCCCGAGAAGTACTTAGCGGCGGGAGTCATGCTGATCACACTCTTAAAGTATGGCTGTGCAGGTTTATCATTTGGCTATTTTTTAAAAAAAATGCGCACACAATCAGGGTTGTCAATTATTGCCTTCTCTACTTCTTATTCAATGATGGGTTGGTTTGTCGCCAATCAATTGAATCTACTATGGTTAGATGCAACAATTTTCTTACCATTGATTGCCCTAGCGCTTCACAGACTTTTATCGGGTAAGAAAAGTTGGCCTTACATTATTCTACTAGCCATCATGCTGATCGATAATTATTATATGGGTTACATGATCTGTCTCTTTTTAATTTTGTATTTTATTTGGTTCGTGTTTTCAAGCGCACGCGATTTAAAGAAGATTTTTTCGTTAAGCATTCGTTTTATTATTAATTCACTCGTTGCAGTGGCAATCTCAATGATTATTCTGTTGCCTACAATCGCTTCTTTACTTTCAAGTAAGGGACAATATACCCAAAGTTCTGTAAGCCTAAAATTCGAGTATAATGCCCTCAAAATGCTTTCCAAGTTTGTTGTTGGTTCTTTCAACTTTCAACAGATGCCTTCGGGTTATCCCAATCTTTTCATTGGTTCTGTTTTCCTGATTGGATTTATTTTATACTTTGTTGATTCAAAAATCAGCCTGCGCGAACGAATTTTATCATTTCTAATCAGTATTTTCTTAGTCTTATCCTTATGTTTTGAGCCTCTGGATCTATTGTGGCATGGTTGGCAATTTCCTGTTTGGTATCCATATCGTTTTTCCTATATCGTAAGTTTTTGGATGCTTCTACTAGCCAGTCGAACTCTCAAAAATTTTGTAGCAGTGCGTCCTTGGAAAATTTGGCTTAGCTTCATCCTTTACGCTGGCATAATTGCGTATTCTTTCATAAATGAAAAAAAATTCTCTTATGTAACCAATGAAACTCTGATTTTTACAGCCATCTTTGCAACCCTTTCTCTTGCAGTTTTGGCCTTTGCTGTGAATTCAAAATATAATAGAGTCAAAATTTTCTTGTTATGTTTGATCAGTGTTGTTGAAATATCAATGAATGCTTATATTTCATTAGGCAATTTGAGTTATCTTACACAAAAAGACTATGCAACTCCTACAAAAGCACTCATCAAAGACAGCAACTATCTAAATAGTCTTAAAGACAGCGCCTATCGTACGGGACAGACATATAGTCGTACTAAAAATGATGGTTTGGCTAATAATTTAAATACTGGTTCATATTTTAGCTCAGCCCTGGAAAAAAGTATTCCAGACTTCTATGGTATGCTTGGAAATCCTGATGGGGATAATTATGTTACTTATTCAAACGGAACGATTATCAGTGATGCTTTATTGAACATGAAGTATTTTATTACACCTATTGATAGTTCATTGTTAAAAAACGGGCAGCCGCTCTCATCATTGACCGAGAAACCCGATTTGTCCCGTTATAAGGAGATTAAGCAAAACAAGTTAACGCAGATTTATAAAAATAATAATGCCTTAGGCTATGCTTATCTTGCCAATAATCAGTTGAAGAACTTATCTGTATTCTATGATAACCCCATTGAATACCAGACTGAGTGGCTAAATGACATAAGTGGCAAGCAAAATACCAAGTACTTTGAGGCACAAAATTTCAATGAAGTTGTATTTCAAAATATCGAACAATCAACTAAATTAACAAATTCTGTTTTCAAAAAGAAGGATCTTGCAAAATCTGCACAAATAGTTTTTAAGTTCACACCTAAGACAAATGATTCATACTATTTAACTCTTGGTTCTGCGCTAGATTCAGACAATGCTACACTGTATTTGAATAATCAACCATTAAAACAATATAGCACTTTCAGGCACACTGTCATAGTCAACATTGCCAACCATTCAAAGGGACAAGAAATCGTACTGACTGCGCGTCTAAAAAAATCGTCATTATGGTTGAATAACTTTGTTCTCTATAAAATGAACAATCGTTTAGTACAAAATAAGATTAACCAAATCAAAAAACATTCGGTCAATCTAAAACAAATTTCATCTCGTAAACTATCTGGAACTTATAATGCTTCCACTAATCATCTTTTAGCTACTACAATTCCATATAGTTCTGGATGGACGGTTCGTGTAGATGGAAAGAAAGTTTCGACTTTTAAAATTCAAAATACGTTCCTTGCAGCAAACGTAGCCAAAGGAAAGCATTCAATTACTTTGACCTTCACGCCTCCTCTGTTCGTAACAGGAACCATCATTACACTAATTGGTTTAGCCCTGCTGCTATTCATAATTATCTTTGAAAACAAGAAAAGACGAAAAATGTAACATAAGTTGATAAGATCTGTGTACTAACACAAAATTGCAGCGAGTAATTTGCTATGAACATTCAAAGTTAGACAAAAAGTCTAAACTCATGAAACACGTTCTAGGTAAATAGAGGGGTCAAGGCAAAAGTTAACTCTTGCCTTGACCCCTCACCTCGTGATAATCAACTATCCATTAAACTATTAAAATAATCAACATCTTTTTGATAACCAACAACTAATAGACTATCTCCCAGCATCAATGCATCACTTGGTGCAGGAGAGATGTCTATTTTTTTATCATGCCTAATCGCAATGACGTTAAGTGCATATTTTTTCCTGAATTCAAGTGAAGCCAGTGATGCTCCCACAAAGGAATTTTTTGTAATTTTGATTTCAGCAACTTTAATATCAGAGGATAAATCAAGATAGTCCAGCATATTTCGTGAAAGCAGGTTTTTCCCAATTCTGGTCCCCATATCTCGTTCTGGATGGACAACTTTGTCTGCTCCCAACTTTGTCAAAACGCGAGCATGGTACTCGTTCTGTGCCTTAGCCGTAATATATTTAACTCCTAACTCCTTAACCATTAATGTCACAAGAATGCTGGCCTGAATATCCTCACCAATTGCGATTACAACATGATCAAAATTTCTGATGCCAATCGACTTGAGTGTACTCTCATCCTGTGCGTCTGCAATAATAGCTTGTGTTGCGATATCTTTAAAATCATTGATTCGCGCTTCGTCTTTATCAATCACCAATACTTCAGCACCTGCATTTATTAAGGTCTGACAAACGCTTGAACCAAACCTTCCTAACCCAATCACAGCAAAAGTCTGCTTAACCATTCTACTGAAACTCCTCCCTAACAAAAAAAGGACCTGTGACACAAAAATTAATTCTGTCAAAGCCCCTCTTACTGGTAATCCCATGTCTGTTAAACACTAAAGTCAATCAAATTAATAATTCATCAAGCTTAATGTATCATAATTTTTGATCTTATCACGACCATTTAAAGCATCAAGTTCAATAATGAATGCACATCCCACAACAATTCCACCTAATTGCTCAACTAAATCAATTGTTGCTCCAATCGTTCCTCCAGTAGCCAGCAAGTCGTCAGTGACCAACACCCGCTGTCCTGGTTTCACGGCATCTTTGTGCATATAAAGAGCTGATGTACCATATTCAAGTTTGTATGTTGCTTCAACTGTTTCACGAGGCAACTTTCCCTTCTTACGGGCCGGTGCAAAACCAACACCAAGTTCATAAGCAACGGGACAACCAACAATAAATCCGCGTGCCTCGGGTCCAACAATCATCTCAACCTTTTTATCACGAGCAAATTGAACAATTCGCGCTGTAGCTTGCTTATAAGCTTCCCCATCTGCCATCAAAGGTGAGATATCCCTGAAGATTATTCCTTTTTCGGGATAATCTGGGATGCTTGCAATATACTTAGTTAAATCTAGTGCCATTTTATAAACGCTCCTTTAATTAAACTGTTATGAATTGAAAAATAGTTTTCTCAAATTCTGCAGTTTTACTCGTTAATAAGACATTTTCTGCTTCAAGCAACCGTTGCCTTGCACGATAACTAGGAGCATCTTTCAAATTAATCCTCTTTCTTGAAGATGATCCCGCCATTAATCCATTATCTATTTTAACAAATCCGACTTCAAAAAACACCTGTAAGGTAAAAATCAACAAATCTTTTTTTATTTTCAAATAATCTGCTAATTTATTCAAATCTTTTTTTAAATCCACATTCTTATGTGAAATTGCAAAGCGATAAACCTTACCAAATTCTTCCTTAGTCGGCATTCCAGTAAGAAATACTGGCTTATATGGGTAGAGAATTGTCGTAATTTCTTCAAACTCAATCCTATTTAACAAAGTACCAAAACTCTCCAAATTAGGGGGGCAATCTACGACAACCAGATTGTCTACCTTCACTCTCTCAGGTAATTTATCTAGACCAACAATGATTTTCGCATTGCTCTTAAAATAACCAGCTAGCTTACTGTAGACTGTTGAATTAAAGAAAAAGAACTCGCCATTTGTCCGCAGCAAACTTGCTGTCAGTTTACTGCTCCTCAAATCATTAATTCTGATTCTGGGTATTTCCGCAGCATTTAGACAAAAATCCTTAATCATTATTTGGATCTTAGTTTGGCCCTTCCACACATTAGTAGCCAACTCACCAACAAATTCAATATTCTCAGCATTATCGACGAGTTGCTGTCCATGCGTACCGATTGAAAACGCAATTACGTCAATCGGTGCTCTCTTACCCCTTATAGACATTTTGAAGTGATTCTTCTCTTGCCCCATTAAGAACGAGCTTTGTACACTATAGTTTGTAAAAGAAAAAATTGGTTTAGGGTTGTCTGCCCCAAATGGTGCTAGCTGCTTTAATTCTTCGATCAAATCAAGGCTGACTTCATCTGCTTCAATCGTCTGCTCAATCTCTAATTGGGGTTTTTTGTTCAAGTCCAACTGCTGTTTTCTTGCTTCATTGTCTAATACCGCTTGCAGTTCACCGATCTTTGACTCTTCCAAAGACAGCCCACATGCCATGTGATGTCCACCAAAACTGGTTAAAAGGTCACGATGGCCATTAATTGCATCAAAAAGTTGGAAGGCTTCAACTGATCTTCCTGAACCCTTTGCAATATTTCCATCATCATTAATACTCAATACCAGTGAAGGCTTACCTGTTTCCTCAACCAAGTGGCTGGCAACAATTCCCAGTACACCTTCGTGCCAATTCTTACCAGCAACAACGTTTACTAAATGTTCAGTTTCATCTTCAGCCAGTTTTTGAAATGCCTGCTTTGAGATCGTTGCCACTAGCTCTTTGCGCCTGGTATTCAGGGATTCAACCCTGCTTGCAATTTGCTTTGCCTTGTCTTCATCAAGCGTCGTCAATAGCTCCACACCGGTACTCCCGTTTTGAATTCTTCCCAACGAATTCAGTCGCGGAGCAAGCGCAAAACCGATTGTTTCCTCGTTGATATCATCAATGTTGATTTTAGCATTGGCCAACAATGCTAACAGTCCCGGGCGTTGGGTGTTTCTAAGTGCCATAATGCCAAATTTAACCAGTGCACGATTCTCATCAAGTAAAGGCATCAAATCAGCAACAGTTCCGATTGCAACTAAATCAAGTAGTTCTTGTGGAATATCCTCCAGTAATGCCGAAGCAACCTTGAAAGCAACTCCAACACCTGCCAAATTTGGCCAAGGGTAATTTTTATCCGGATGTCTTGGATGAACAATAGCTACGGCCTCCGGTAATTTATCAGGCAACTCATGATGGTCGGTTATTACAACATCTACACCATGGCTCTGAGCATATGCAACCTCATCATAGCCACTGACTCCATTATCTACAGTAATAATCAATTCTGTTCCATCACTGACCAGTTTCTTATATACCTCCATATTTGGACCATATCCATCAGAAAAGCGATCAGGTATATAATAATTTACATTGGCACCGATTTGCTCAAGAGCCTCATACATCACCGCTGTGCTCGTTAATCCATCTGCATCATAGTCGCCATAAATCGTAATCTTTTGATCGCCCACTACCGCATCTTGAATTCGTTCCACAGCCTTATCCATATCATGAAGGAGGTATGGATCATAAATACTATTTTCGTTAGGGTTTAAAAATTCAGCAGCAGCCTCAGGGGTTGAAACTCCTCTTTTGAGCAATAGCCGTGCTAACAGTTTTGAAATACCCATTTGTTTTTGCAGCCTGAGTTCCTTTTCTCCCAACGACATAGACTCGAATTTCCATTCGTAGTGCTTGTCAAACAAAAAACCAACTCCTACCAAGTTTTACTTTAAATTCAAATCAGTTGTTCGATTATCATTGATTTTGCGCTGATACTCAGCTCTTACCTCGGTCAATTTTTTCTGATAATCTTCTTCAAACTGTTTTTTGATTTGCTTTTCATTATCACTTTTCTTCTTCAATTCCCGTTTTAAACCAACAATCGTCATTGTCGATACTAGGACAGCTACCAATGCACCTAGTAACAAAGAAACAACTAGAATCAATACCAATGGCAAACTAAACTTCCCAAAAAGAAAATTAAGTTCAACCTTTTGCGTATTCAATAATGCAAAGACAACGACAACAAGTGCAATCAGAAGTGCTAAAATCATTCTCCACTGATTTTTCATGATAAATACTCCCCCTTTAGTTCCTATTTTTTATTGAACAAATCCCCAGCCAAATAATCACCAACTCGTGGAAATAAATCATAGAGGCGGTGAGCTATCTCAAAGGCAAAGGGTACTGTAAGTTCCCTTTTACTTGTTCCTATCGTGCCCACAATTTTTTGTGCAATCTCATCTGGTTTTTGGACCAGAAAACCAACCTTGCTTAAATAATTGCCTGTCTTATCTGCTATTTTAAAGAACTCGGTATCAATTGGTCCTGGATTAACAGTCAAAACAGAAATGCCTAATGGTTTTAATTCAAGCCTTAGTGCGTTCGAATATCCCAGAACAGCAGACTTAGTTGCCGAATATACAGCTGATTTTGGTGTTGCAATTTTACCGGCTACAGATGCAACATTAATGATGGCACCCCTTTTACGCTTTGCCATCCTAAGTGCAGTATACTTCGATAAATACATCAACCCCAGTACATTGACTCTAAACATTTTTTCTACAACTTTCATTTCGAAATTAAGGACATTTTCCATCAACCCAAAACCGGCATTATTCACGAGTACATCAATCGGTCCAAGTTCATCTTCAATATCTTCAACTAATTTTTCAATCTGCGATGGATCTTCGACATCCAATTGCTTTGCAACTGATATCTTACCTGATAATTTCTGACACTCTTTGGTAACCTCTTCAAGTCTATCCAGTCTCCTAGCACAGGCTACCACAATTGCACCTTTTTTCGCCAATTCATATGATATCTGCTCACCTAGTCCAGAAGAAGCTCCTGTTACAACAACAATTCGATTGCGTAAGTCTTTTAGTTGTTTATAATTTTTCATTCTTTCCCTCCTATTTGTGAGAAAACGGAACTACATAAGTATCAAAGTCATTTGCTAATGTTGTATTCCCAAAAACCTTATGTGCATCTTTTTCAAGTTGCAACGCTTTTGCCCCAATATATCTTGCAGAAATATGTGTCAGAAAAAGTCGTTTTACTCCAGCCTGCTTAGCGACTTTTGCAGCTTGCATATTGGTTGAGTGATGATAATTATAAGCTAATTGCGCCTCATCCCTTCCAAAAGTACTCTCATGGACAAGTACATCCGCATCTTTTGCTAATCCTAAAATGGATGACGTTTGCCTTGTATCACCAAGAATTGTAACAACTCTTCCTCTCTTTTTCTCGCCGAGGTAGTCCTTTCCATCAATAATTCTACCGTCAGACAACTCTACCTTTTCGCCAGCCTTCAACTTTCCATATAATGGCCCTGCTGGTACATGTTCCGCTTTAAGTCGTTCAACTTGAAGCTCCCCAGCATAGTCGCTTTCAACAACACGATACCCAAAACACTCGATTCGATGGTCCAACCTGTCAACGTAAACTTTGAAACGTTCTTCATCCACTAGTAAGCCAGTTTGCCCTATTTCAACATATTTTATTTTGTAAGTTAATTTGGATTGAGAAACACGCAAACTCATTTGCACAAAATCCTTAACTCCTTTTGGACCATAAATAACCAAAGTTCCCATCTGTTGGGCACCCTGGAAAGAACGACTGCTTAAAAAACCCGGAAGTCCAAAGAGATGATCTCCATGAAGATGTGTGATAAAAATTCTAGTCACCTTCCGTGGCCTAATTGATGTTTTCAATATTTGATGCTGTGTTCCCTCTCCAACATCAAATAACCAAACTTCATTTATTTCTTCTAAAAGCTTTAGCGCTATACTAGTTACATTGCGTGACTTGGCAGGTGATCCCGCACCAGTTCCTAAAAATTCAATTTCCATATATAATTCCAATCTATTAAACCAATATAAATGGCTTAAAATATAATAATATCTTACATCATTTTAACATCAAAATAAAAGCTGTCACTATTTTTAATTACAAAATATAATTAAATAGGCGTTTAAAACTTATTTCACGGAAAGAGGAAAATCATGTATTTAAAAGACTTTACAACACTCATATTCGGACTCAATCCTAATTACCAATTATATTTTCAATCAAGTGATAATTTGGTTCCAATCACACAGTTTTCAACTAATGCACAAGCAGCGATTTTACTCGCAGATCCCAATGCAATCGCTGCACTTGATTTAAAAACATTTTTCTCTCTGTCAAACCAGCTTGCTTTATCAGATAGAGACATTCTGATCAACTATAACTCTGATAATTTTAAAGTTTTCGGATACCGAATATCAGAAGGAAAATTGTTAATAAATGGTAAATTACAGTTAGTGAATGGTAATTTGCATTTGTAGAATAAAAACGAGGCTGCCCACAACTCAATACTCTGTGGCATTCCCCGTCGTTTATATAAACATTTTCTTGCTTCATTAAGCAAACACGCACACTATATCCAAAACTAACAATCAAAGTCAAGATTACTAAATTTTATAATTCTGAACCCTTACTTATCTTCTAAAATCTCTTTTGCGATGAAATTACCGTAATAATTAAGACCATATTCATTTGGATGAACATTATCATCGTAGAACCAGTTATTGTGGTTATTACTGTAATCATACCAATCGATTACTCGCAAATTAGGATAAGTCTTAGTCGCAGCACTTAGTGAATCATTAACCTGCTTTTGCCATCTTCTCGTGGGAACGTGCGTGTTTATCCAATAAACTCTGCGATTCCCTATCGCACCCATGATCTGGTGCAGTTCCTCGTCATTAAATGGACCATTAGTCCCCAAGCTCAACAAGACTGTGTTATCAAGTTGTCTCTTTTGTGCAAGTCCATTCAAAATTCCGATTGCATCTCTTGGCTGTCTTCCGACCTTTGCATCAATGTACATCTGCTGAAAAATAGACTTTAACTTTACTGACCCATCGGCCAAGACAGAATCTCCAATAGCAGTAATCTGCATTGCAGCAGCTTTTTGTTGTTGCTGCTGTGTTAGTTGCTCCGGTTCCGAACTCGATTGTGCTGACTCAGACGAACTGCTTGCGCTCTTTTGTGAAGAGGAAGAGACCGAGCTCGTATTTTGCTTTTCTTTATCTTGCAGCTTTTTGTTATCCTCTGTGACTTCCTTTTGATTTCTTTTTATCACATTTTCTAATTGCTTACCACCCTGATTGCTTTGTGCTTTAGGTTGGAAAACCGCCCCTGTCATAGTTAATACAATTAAAAGAAGTGCACCTACCACCCATAATCTCTGCCAACCATAACGCGACTTTTTTTTGAAGAATTCTTGAGCCACTTCTTTCGTCCTAGAATAATCAAAGTGCTGAAGCGGTAATTCGATGTAACGATATGACAAATGACTAATTATCACAATCAAAGAAATCTCGATAACAACATGTAGCCATGGGTGAGCTGCAATATTTTGAACATGGGATTCATAAAAAATCATCACTGGATATTGATAGAGATATATTCCATAACTTCTTTTACCTAACCAAGTAAATGCTGGATTAGTCAGCAACCTATTCATATCGGCTCCAGGGTGGGCAACAGTTGCAATTAAAAGCATTGAAATTAATGAGAAGAAGAACATACCTCCATGATATGTCAAATCGCTCTCACCAGACATTGAGAAGAACATCCAGACAATCAAGCCAAGACTAACTATTCCAACTCCATCTAAAATCATGCGCGATTTTTTCTGAAGGGTATTTTTCAGTTCCTTGCTTGGCCAAACGATTGCTAGACTGGTACCCAATAATATTGAAAACATTCTTGTATCAGTTCCAAAATAAATTCTTGAAGAATCTTGACCGTCTTTATACAACAAAGCCATTGTTAATGCTGAAAAAAAGGCGATCAGGAAGATGGTGTCAAAGATCGGTTGCTTTTTTCGTAAGAGTACCCATAACACTGTCAATACGATTGGCCAGAAAAAATAAAATTGTCCTTCAATCGACAACGACCATAAATGTGTGAACGGAGATTGTACCTCAAAACGATCAAAATATGATTGGCCCTGCTTAACCTGCACCCAATTATAGACATAAAGCAAGTTACCAAATATCACACTCCGAATGCCATTCAATAGGCTTCTTTGAAATAAGGTTATATAAGCACTTGTGGCAACAATCATTGTAACCAGCCCAGGATAAAGCCTCTTCATTCTTTTTTTATAAAAAGAAAAAAGGTTGACTTTCCCCTTTTTTTGAATTTCTTCGTTCAAAATATCTGTAATAAGATATCCCGATAACACAAAGAAGATTGGAACCCCTAAAAAACCGCCTTGAATATCATATGGTACAAGGTGATATAAAATAACACCGATAACTGCAAGCGTTCTAATGCCATCAAACCCTGTAATATAACGTCTTTTCTTACTACCTGTATTCATTTATTCCAACCCCAAAACACGAAAAAGATTCTATAATTTATTCAACAAATTCAAACGTAAACTTGTCAATTCTAACTAAATCGCCTTGTTTTGCACCTTTTGCTCTTAGAGCGTCATCAACACCCATCCCCCGTAACTGACGAGCAAAGCGCATAATACTTTCATCATGTTCAAAATCTGTCATTTTAAATAACTTATCTAGTTCAGTACCACTTAACACCCAGGTTGCATCTGGATCTCTCGAAATTTCAAATGGATATTGTTCAGCCTCTTCAAACTTATAAACAGTTCCATTTTCAAGCTGTTCTTGTCGTTTTCTATCGGCAAGTGTTGGAAATACAGGTGTTTTCTCAAGTAAATCAGCAGCTTTTGCCATTAATTCTTTGACACCAGTATGAGTCACGGAAGAAATTTCAACGACCTCTGGTACAGTCTTGAGCATTTTATCATTCTTGATTTTTACAACAAAATCGGCCAGATTTTTCTTGGCATCCGGTAAATCCATCTTGCTTGCTACTACAATTTGTGGACGTTCAAGCAGTGTTTCATCGTATGATAATAATTCTTGGTTAATTTTAACAAAATCATCATATGGATCTCGCCCATCCATACCGCTTAAATCAACTAAGTGTAGGATTACTCTCGTACGCTCAATGTGCCTCAAGAATTGAATCCCAAGTCCAACTCCTTGAGAAGCACCTTCAATTAGTCCCGGTAAATCTGCCATTACAAAATCTCGTCCATCATCCAGTCTTACCATTCCTAAGTTAGGAACAAGTGTCGTAAAATGATAAGCCGCTATCTTAGGCTTCGCACTTGTAACAGTTGCCAGTAGCGTGGACTTCCCAACTGACGGGAAACCAACTAAACCGATGTCCGCTAAAACTTTCAATTCTAGTCGTAAGACACGCTCAATACCGGGTTCACCATTTTCAGCTATTTCTGGTGCTGGATTCCTTGCACTTGCAAAATGAATATTTCCTCGGCCTCCGCGACCACCTTTTGCGACTACTAACTCGTCACCATCATGTAATAGATCACCTAGAATCTCACCTGTCTCATCATCCGTAACAGTAGTTCCTTCTGGCACAGAAACATAAAAGTCACTTGCCCCGCGACCATACATTCCTTTATTCATTCCCTTTTCACCATTCTTAGCTTTAAAGTGACGGTGATAGCGAAAATCCATCAAGGTTCTTAGACCTTCATCAACCTTTAAGATTACACTTCCACCTTTGCCGCCGTCTCCACCAGCTGGGCCACCGTTAGGAACAAATTTTTCACGGCGAAATGCAACTATCCCATCTCCACCGTTTCCAGCCTTCACATTAATTTTTACTTGATCGACAAACATTATTAATTCACCCTTCTTTCCATATTGATTATTTACATTGACACTAATATGTGAGCTAATAAAGAAAAAATGAACTTGTTCATCGTTACCCTAAAAACTACCACCGCCAACTATACCAGTTTTTAGAATCAAGGTCAAAAATACAACTGCTCACATTTTTGCGTATTTGCACTACAAGATATAACAATTTCATTTCAACAAAAAAAATCATATAATTTACATAACCGATACTATTCAGGGAGTGTTCAAAATGCAGCAAAGATATAAAAATCTAAAAACAGCACAAAAAGGAGTCTTAATCAGTCTTTGTGCCTACATTCTACTCTCCTTATTAAAAGTCGTTATTGGACAGTTAAGTCACTCTGAAACACTGCTTGCAGATGGTTTTAACAATGCAACGGATATTTTTTCATCCTGTGCCGTAATGGTTGGACTAAGACTAGCCACCCGTCCGCCAGATGAACACCATCAATATGGACATTGGAAAGCCGAAACGATTGCAACCTTTCTGACTTCATTGATTATGCTGTTAGTGGGTCTAAGTGTTCTTTATACTTCAGTCAAGGACATTTTAGCGGGCAATCAAGAATCTCCTGACATCTATGCCTTATTTGTCGGTATTTTTAGTGGGCTGTTGATGTATGGTGTCTATTTCCATAATGCACATCAGGCAAAGAAAATAAACTCACAATCATTGCTCGCAATCGCCAAAGATTGCAGAAGCGATGCTTGGACTAGTTTTGGAACATCAGTCACAATCTTTGCAGCTAATTTTAATATGGCTTGGATCGATGGTGTCGTTGCCTTTTTGATTGGGCTCCTAATTCTCAAAACTGCCTATGATATTTTCTCAGCGAGTGCCTTTTCATTGTCCGACGGTTTTGATGATGACTTGCTCGAAAAATATACTGCCGATGTTGAAAGAATTCCCGGCGTCGAACTTGTCCACAATATTCAAGGACGCTCATATGGTGCCAATATCTTCGTGGATATTATTATCTGGGTAGATCCACAAATGACGGTGCGAAAAAGCCACCATATTACTGAAAAAATTGAAAGTCTATTACAACGAAAATATGGTGTTTTTGATACTGATGTTCATGTTGAACCATGGGACGTTGATTATGAGCCCCAACAACCAAATGAATTAAACAGTCACTAACTACTTAAGACTTAATTTAATTGTTTGGGCCACTTTTTTGGGAATGCCTAAAGCTTCAATATCTTTGAGCGAAGCATCTGCAATTTTTTTCATGGATCCAAATTTTCTCAACAATTTGATTCTTGATTTTGGCCCTACACCGGGAATTAGATCCAGCCTCGAAGACAAAGATTTTTTAGAGTGAGTTTGACGGTGAAAAGTTATCGCGAATCTATGAACTTCATCTTGAATACGCTGAAGCAAGTAAAATGCCTCACTCTTCGGATCCAATGCTACTTTTTGATACTGCATATTCATTAGATCTGCGGTCCTATGATGGTTGTCTTTGACCATCCCTGCCACTGGGATATTTAATCCAAGTTCATTTTGCAGTACGTCTTGTGCCGCTTCGATCTGGATTTCTGCTCCATCCATCAGGATTAGATCTGGCAACTCACTATGTTCCTTCAATAACCTTGTATACCTTCTTCTAATGACCTCTCTTGTACTTGCGCTTTCATCCGCATGATTGACCGTCCGCAGCTTATACTTACGATACTGACTTTTTTGCGGTCGCCCATCCAAAAATGAAACCATCGCCGAAACAACATCAGAGCCTTGAATATGTGAATGATCAAATGATTCAATTCGATGTCCAGCTGGCAGAGCCAAGGCCTTCATTATTTCATCCATTGCACCCGTTGTTTTGCGATCATCCAGCTCCAATAGACGGAATTTTTCTTCAAGTACAAGCCGTGCATTCTTTTGTCCAAGTTCCATCAAGTTTTTCTTTGTTCCCCTAATTGGTGTTTTGACAGGAACTTGCAGTATTTCACCAAGTACATCATGACTTACTCCCTTAGGAACAAGTATCTCTTTAGGTAATATTCTATTTTTCTGATTATAAAACTGTAAAATAAACGACTCTAACTCTGCCTCAGGTGTATCTATACAAGGAAAAAGTCGTTTTTCACGTTTAATTAAGCGTGCCTGACGAATAAAGAAAATTTGCAGTGACATCCAACCCTTGTCCATATAAAAGTTGAATAAATCCCTTGGAGTATTATCATTTGAGATTATCTTTTGTTTTTCTACAGTTACTTCAATGTAATGTATTTGATCACGAAGTTCCGCTGCCCTTTCAAATTCAAGTTTCTGCGCGGCATTATTCATCTTACTCTCTAACGTCTTCTTAATTGCACCGACATTTCCATTCAGAAAGGTCTTTATTTTTTTGATTTGCTTATCGTATTCTTCTGCTTTTACCTCTTTGAAACAAGCTCCTAAACACTGCCCCATATGATAGTACAGGCAAGGGCGTTTTTGATAGCCATTACATCTCCTGAGAGGATAAACACGCTGCAATAAATGCATTGTCTCACTAGCAGCATAAACATTCGGATAAGGTCCAAAATAATAAGCCCCATCTTTTTTGACCTGACTTACAATTTTTAACGTTGGGTCCTTTTCATTTGTAATTTTAATATACGGATATCCCGTACCTCTTTTTAACTTTATATTGTAATAAGGCTTATGCTTTTGAATCAGTGTGATTTCTAACAAAAAAGCCTCTTTATCTGTCGAAGTAATAATTGTTTCAAAATCCCTTATTTCTGAGACTAATTTTGCAGTCTTGCCTTCATGCATACTTTTAAAATATGAACGTACTCTATTCTTTAAGTTTTTTGCTTTACCAACATAAATGATCTTACTATTGATATCCTTCATTAGGTAACATCCTGGCAGATCTGGTAACAATTTTAATTTATTTTCAATGTGCTGTGTTGCCACCTTAATTTACACCTCCGTTTACCGAGCAAACTCCTGATAATATTATATTACAGCATTAATCAAGTTTGTAGGAAAAGACTTCCAATTATACTCTTTAATCTTACTCATTGAACTTTGGATATAGCTTAGCAACAACCAAAAAAGGACCGGCTCAAAAGTTATATTTTGAACCAGCTCCTCTGTTTATTCTGGATAAACGTGTCCCGTAAGTTAAACTTGTCAAAAAAGCATAACTTTTATCTTTTCATCCACACATTTATAATATTTTTGACAAAAATTCTTTGGCACGGCTCGTCTTCGGGTTTGCAAAAAATTCGTCTGGTGCTCCCTTTTCTTGGATGTAGCCTTCATCCATGAACCATATCTGATCTGCAACTTCCTTCGCAAATCCCATCTCATGTGTTACAACAATCATCGTCATTCCTGATTCGGCAAGATCTTTCATTACTTTCAAAACTTCGCCAACCATCTCGGGATCTAATGCTGAGGTTGGTTCATCAAAAAGCATAACTTCAGGATCCATTGCAAGTGCGCGTGCAATTGCAACACGTTGTTGCTGTCCTCCTGAAAGACTCAGCGGAAATTGCTCAGCCTTGTCTGCCAAACCAACTTGTTCCAATAGTTGTCCTGCTTTTTGGGTTGCTTCCTCTTCCATGTCCTTTTTAACCTTCAAAGGAGCAAGTTTAACATTGTTTATTACATCCATATTTGGAAAAAGATTAAAGCTTTGAAAAACCATTCCCATGCGCTCTCTGAGCTTGTTTAACTCAATCTCAGAAATATGTGTTAGCTCTTGCCCCTCAAAAATTATTTGTCCTGCCGAAGGCTTCTCCAGCACATTCAAACATCTCAGAAAAGTACTTTTTCCCGAACCAGAAGGCCCAATTACACAAATAACTTGCCCTTTTTTTACAACTTCAGTAATGTTTTTCAAAACCTGATTATCACCAAATGACTTTTCGAGGTTTTTAATTTCAATCATGTTAGGCATGTTTCATTCTCCCTTCAAAATAACCTAAGACCTTTGAAAGACCAAACGTCATTACGAAATAAATGACCATTGTGATAAAGATAGGAATTACACCCTTATAGGTTGCTGACTGCACCAACTGCATCTGATACATCAAATCACCGACACCAATAATGGAAACAATCGAACTCTCTTTGATAAGTGTAATGAACTCATTTCCTAATGCTGGCCAAATGTTCTTTAATGCCTGCGGAATAATGACATATCTGTAGGTTAACGTTTGTGACATTCCTAAACTTCTAGCCGCTTCTGTTTGCCCAGCAGGTATTGATTCGATTCCTGAACGAATAACTTCAGCAACATAGGCCGCTGAGTTTAGCGAAACAGCAATTATACCTGCAAGCAATGCTGGTAATGATTGAATAACAGCCCCTATTCCAAAATAAACAAACATCACTTGAACCATCAAAGGTGTTCCTCTGACAAATTCAATATATGCAGTTGCAATTACTTTACCCAACTTACTCTTAGACAAACGCAAGAGTGCTAATAATACCCCTAATATGAATCCAAAGAAAACTGAGACAACCGTTATTATCAACGTATGTTCAATTCCCTTTGCGAAATAAGTCCAATAATTCCACATTGAGTTTTTCTTTGAATTATTAGTCATATATTTTCCTGCTAAGGGAATATACTGCTTATTTATCAGGTTCTTCTTTTTAATTTGAGCAATTGTTTTATTGGCCGCTTGAACTAGACTGGTTGCCCCTTTAGGGAATGCCATTGCAGAACCGGTCTGGCTAGAATCAACATTAAATTCAGGATTAATAACTTTCAATGAAGTATTGTTTTGTGCAAATGCTTTGGCAGTTGCTTCCTCCATCGCAACAGCATTAACCTTTCCTGATTCAAGGGCAATCACCAAATCATTCAGTTTAGCCAAACCCTTTATTTGATTATTCTTCATCTGTTTTTTAACAAGATCATATTGTAATGAACCGGCTTGTGCACCGATAGTCTTATTCTTAAAACTATGAATATTTTTATAGAGCGCTGCATCCTTCTTATTGATCAGCATGTATTGCTTTCCCCTATAATAAACATTCGAAAAGTCAACACTCTTTTGTCTTTCCGGAGTTGGATTCATCCCTGAGATAACTGCATCAACTTTGTGTGTTTCGAGCGCAACAAGTAATGAATCAAAATTCATATTTTTAATTTCTAATTTCACACCCAGATCTTTTGCAAACTTCTTTGCAATCTCAATGTCCAAACCCACGTAAGTTGTCTTCCCGCTTTGTTTTACCGTAAATTCATAGGGTGGATAATCCGCACTCGTACCAACTACAAGTGTTCCCTTGTCCTTAATCTTCTGTAAATAACCATCACTTGCGGCATTTACCTTTCCCAGAGGTACCAACAACATCATAATTAAAATTACCAAAGTAATCCAAATCTTTTTACTTTTCATTAAACTTCTCCCTTACCTTTTCTGACTCAACGACGTAAAGTATACAGCAAAAAGAATTATTATTCAATAAAATTGTCAAATAAACATTTTTATTCATAAATAAAGTGTATAAACTATAAAATATACATACTGTGTTCTAATTGAATTTTTACTTCCAAACTGATACTCTATTAGTAACAATAAGTAAGGGAGATTTAATTATGGGACTTACGGTAAATAGCCAAACAAAGCTCGATGAACTCTTCGGTAAATTCGCAGTTGACCCAAAACAGCCTAGAACAAAGCAGAGACCAAAAGATAAAGAAAAAAAGGCTAATGAAAAAGACAAGAAAAATTAATAGTTTGCTTTGATTTATAGAATGCATTTTTGTGTAAATCAAAAAGAGGCCTGCCACAAAGAATTATCTTTGCTTGTGGTAAGCCTCTTTTCTTATACATAAAACTAAAACACATTTTATACATCTATTCTTGGAATAACTTCTCAGTAATCTCAAATGATTTATTATCAAAATCAATTTTCGCCATGCATCCATAAGGTATCACAGTTCTAGGATATGCATGTCCAAAATTAACGTTCATTAGAACCGGTAAACGATATTTTGCTGCGATGTTCTTCAACTTTTCCCGATATTCCTGATAGTAAACATTATTTTGTGGTTTACCCACAATTATAGCCTTAATTACACCAAATATTCCGCGCTGCTCCAAGTTACTGAGCATTGCTTCATATTCGTCTGGAGTAGGTCTTTCTTCGCTAGTCTCAATAAAGAGAATTTTATCTTCCCATTGCTTTAGTTCAGGAAATATTCCATATTTAAGACAAATTTCTCTTTCATCAGCGTACCTTGAGCTTGTCAAAATATCATTTAGACTATCTATGCACCCACCAAGTAGTCTTCCGGTTACGATTCCACTACCATTTAAAGTCTCGTATCCTCTCTTCTCTGGATGACTAATTCGTGCAGTTCCAATTTCTTCGGGTGAAAAGGTAGTTCGCTCTTCATACCATGTATCACTTGAAAGAATTTTCAAATCAGAGGTATTTTTAAAATAACTACTAATTGTTTTTGCAGTATATGGCAGTAAATTCTCGTCCAATTCAGCTAAATCATTTAGAAAGTTTGGTCCATAAAATGTCTGCAATCCTAACTTGTAGAACATTAGATGATTAATCGTCGTATCAGAAAAGCCGGAAAACAGCTTTGGATGATGATGTACTGCAGTAACGAATTCCTGATCATCAAGTAAATATGGCAACAACCTATAAGTGTCGTCTCCACCTATCACGCAAAATATTCCTTGAATGTCCGTACGTAAAAAGGCTTCTTTCAAATCAGCAGCACGTGCTTCTGGATGATTCTGCAAGTACTCTATACCCATCAATGCATTAGTCATATAGACCGGTTCCAAACCAAAATCATGGAGCCTCTTTTCTCCTAGTTCTTTTTGATGTTTTACAAAGTCTTCACCCAAAACACCACTAGACAGGCTCACAATAGCAACCTTATCTCCAGTTTTTAATGTATGTGATTTCACTAAAATCATCCCTATTTTAATTTTTAATATCGTCTTTACTTTTCTTAACTATCCTGTGCAAATCCGTGTGGATATCGCTTATTGAGTGTTTCGATATTATCCTTGGCAATTTCATCAAAAGGAATATCTGCCCATGCAGCAATTTGTGACAGATACCATAGTACATCTCCCATTTCATGAATCATTTCCTCACGATTTAGTTCTTTACCCTTAAATGTATAATTTTTGATAAGATCTATCACTTGACCGCTCTCTCCAGCAAGCCCCAGGGCACAATTTGTAAGTACCTGCTCATTACCGTATAGCGTTCTTGTAGCAGCTTCTTGATATTCATTAAATTCCATCTATTTCCAATCCCTTCTAACCATTTATTTTTTCTTCTATCCAATCCCAAACGATATCGTCACCAATCTTTTGGGTAGCAGAAAAGAGTACCAGTTTGTCTTCATCATTGAGCTTTATCTTTTTCTTAATGTCTTTTTCAACCTTATTCCACTTACTTCTTGGTATCTTATCAATCTTTGTAGCTACCAACAAAACTGGTAAATCATAATATTGCAGAAATTCGACCATTTGTACATCTAACTCTGTTGGCTCATGACGCCCATCAATCAGTGAAACGACTCCTTTTAATGGCTCACGCTGAACTAAGTATGTTTCAATCATTCTGCCCCATTTTTCACGCTCAGCTTTAGAGACCTTCGCATATCCATAGCCGGGTACATCAACTAAATAAAGCATTGATTCTACATCATAGAAATTCAATGTTTGTGTTTTCCCCGGTTGACTTGATGTTCGTGCATAGCTCTTCCTATTAATTAAACGATTAATCAAGGAAGATTTGCCAACATTAGATCTACCTACCAAGGCAACTTCGGGATATCCTTCATCTGGATACTGTTCTGGTCTGACAGCACTTATTTTGAGATTTACATTATGAACTTTCATCCGCTTACTTTCCTTCCCTACACTGCTAAATTCTACCATATCTTGTCTTCATGACTCTAGAGATAAAACATATTTTACAAAAAAAAACATCCCCAGCTCATTTAGCTTGGGATGCATCATTCATTAAAAAATAAAACAAGGGCCATGGTCCCTCATCTCAGTTATTAATCAACTTTTACAACTTCCTTATCACCGTAGAACCCACAACTTGGGCATACATGATGAGACTTTCTTAATTCGCCACAGTTAGGGCAAGCACTCATACCTGGTGCTTGCAACTTGTAATGTGTACGACGTAATCTCTTACGAGTTTTTGATGTTTTACGTGCTGGTACTGCCATCTTAACAGCCACCTCCTTCAATTAATAAAATTAATCAACAAAAAGAATTGTACTTTTAATTCAACAATTTTGCAACTGCTAAAGTCCTAGTTTTTTTTATCAAAAAAGTCCTTTAGTTTTGCTAACCGCGGATCGATAGTATCCTTATCCTTTTGTTTTTGATTATTACGACCATCTTCAGAAACTTCCCAACCCTTACCTTGAGGCAAGTCTGCACTAGCTTCTTCCTCAGCTGTCAAAATTCTTGTTGGAATCTGCAATAGGATATTATCCTCAACTGCTTGGTTGAGATCCAAAATATCATCTTCCAAAATAATTACGACATCATTGGCATCAAATCTAGATAAATCACGTGTCCTATGGCTCACATAATATTCACTCACTTCAAAATCAAGTGGAACTTCTACCAACTTGAGAGATCTAGTAGAAGGCAGTGTCACCCTGACGCTTACCTTGAATGAACCAAGGAGACCTAAACTATCCACCACGAAAAAGCCGCTTACTTGTGCTGGAGAAATAGCAGTGATCTCGCTATTTCGTTTAACAATTGAATCGGCTACGTTGACTACCTCTTCAAAGTGAAAAGGTGTTGAACCAATCTGTCCTAGCTCATTCAAAGACCACTTCATTCAATACTTCCTCCTAATGCAACAACCCTGATTATACCTGTCAAAAAATACATTGTCAATGGTTTTTCCTTGACAGCATCAACTAACATTGGAATGGCTTTCGACCAAAATCCTGTCTCTGACCATTACATTGACTATATACCAAACCTGCTCTGTAGTCCAAATCAAGCAGATTCGTGGCAATCTTTTGTGAAACTCGAGAAACAACTGGAAATGTCATTTTTTTCTTCACATTGTTCAGTTGTTTTTGACCTAAATCATCAAATCCAAGTATTCTGATATATGGGCTTTCCACAACTTGTTCGACTTCATTTTTCTTTGCCTGAAGCAAAATCATCGTTGCTAATCTTGTCAAGTGAGTATACGTAAAACGCTTTGATTTGACCTCACCTATCCAGTCAGTAAAAGTCACTGCAGGTCCCATTCTCTCTAGTTTGTCCTTAAGTCTAAACTCAAGTCCTTCTGTCATTCCGTATATTTCTCTTAGCTCCTGTACCTTGCTAGTTAGAATCTGATATTTAAGCAGTGGCCAAAAATTCATCCAGCTTGCCTTTTTGGACTGTTGCAGATCCTCAACTGTTGAATTAGGTACAAAATTAACAACTAATTCCTTATTGCTCAAGACTGCATTTCTTATTGCCGAAGCGCTGGCAATCTGTGAATCAATTGGCAGCTGCTGATCATGATACTCAGCTTTCATTCTTTGAATTGGTACCAATTCTAAAAAAGAACCCAGTTCCAGATTTGCCTTTGCATATGCCAAACCTAAAAGATTATTAGGCTTAGAAACATCCACTCCTGTTTTTTCCGTAATAGCTCTCTGATATGCCTTTGCATAGGATTCATTGTAAGTTGAAAAATCTCCATGTACCTTCTTGGTTAATTGGGCCATCTTGTCAAAATCATAGTCGGCATTTTCGACACCAAAGACTAACTTCTGCACACCCAGCTCTTTAAGAATTCTTATCGCTCCAAATGCAAAAAGGTCTGCTGGTTGAACGCAAAAAGCTACTGGCAACTCAACAACCAGATTAACACCGTTTAAGATTGCCTCTCTTGCTCTCATCCACTTATCAAGAAGCGCCGGTTCTCCCCGTTCAAGAAAATTACCACTCATCACAACAACTATGACAGCATTCGGAAATCTTTTTTTCACTTCAATAATTTGATATAGATGTCCATTGTGAAATGGGTTATACTCCGCAACTATCCCCACAATATCCATTCATGTACCTCCCTATGCCTTATGGCAGACAAAGAAAAAACGAGTTGTTTTATCATCGATTTTTCCATTGCCATAATCAGCAGTAGCTTTGACTTTATCAAATCCAGCCTCAGCAAGAAGCTCCAAGTAAACATTTAAATCGTAAGTTCGTTCATAATGAGTCTCTTCATAACGCTGATAGCTTGTCCTATCCTTATTTGCAACAAAAAAGGTCAAATCGTGTATAACACTATGTGAAACTTCACCTGCAAAACTCTCCCATAAAAAAGCTTGCTCCTGTGTCGTATAATTATACATATAACCTGGATAAACAACATCAGTCTGATATGGCGAGATTACATCAAAAATAAATACCCCATCCTCATTTAGATGACCCGCGACCTCCTGAAAAGTCTGCGACAGTTCACCTTCATCAGCAAGATAGCACAGTGAATCCAACCCACACGTCACAATATCGAAGTTTTCTAATCCACTCAAGTCAGTCATGTTTGCACCTAGAAGTTCTAATTTAACTTCTTCTTCCCGGGCCCTAGCCTCCGCAAGTGCCAACATTTCTTCTGACAAATCAACACCTGTTACTTGATATTCATTCTTAGCAAGTATTACTGCCAATCTGCCTGCACCACATGCCAAATCAAGTAATTTCTTGTGTTGTCTATCTGTAACTGTATCAACTAGTTTCGCCCAATTATCATAGATCTCAGGATCCATTAACTCGTCATAGATTTGTGCAAATGTTGAGTAGATCATTATTCCGTAATCCAATCCTTAACTTCGACCATTGGTGCATCAGCCCAAAGTTTTTCAAGATTATAAAAGCCTCTTGTTTCTGACTTGAACACATGAACAACAACATCCCTTAGATCAATTAAGATCCAATTACCACTACTTTTTCCTTCAATTTGTTTAATATCAATTCCGGCTTTTTCAACTTCTTCTTCGATATTATCAACAATTGCCTTAACTTGACGCTCAGAATCTGCTTGCATTATTACAAAATAATCAGCCAAATAACTAATTTTGCTGACATCTAGTGCAACTATATCTTCGGCGCGCTTGCTGTCAGCAGCCTCAACAACAACTTTTAATATTTCTTTACTATCCATTAAATTCTCCTTTTATTTAACTACCCATTTATTATAAGTTAAAATCGCATCTGGATACACTACACCATTGGTAGAAATTAGATATTCCAATGTATGTTTAGTCTCAAATGCAACAGCGTCATCCAAATTGCTATAAGCTAACGTTCGTGCAATATTGACATCTGGAAATACCCTGCCATTCTCAACATAATCAGCAACATAAACGATTTTATCAAGGATAGTCATGTTCTCAGCACCTACGGTATGTCTCCTCACTGCATTCAAGATTTCTTCATTTTCAATATGCAACTCATCTTTAATGATCTCAGCACCTACAACACCATGCCAGAGATAATTATTCCAATTCAATAGGTCTGCGTCAAGGTTCTTATCCGCTATAACTTGCTTAAATTCTTCCGCGCTGCGTTCTTTTGCGTAATCATGCACCAAGGCAGCTATACTTGCTTTTTCAATATCAAAGTTATTAAGCTTGGCAATTTTAACTGCTGCCTGCTCAACACCTAATATATGTCGATAGCGCTTGTTACTAACACTATTTTTAACTTTAGCTAGCAATTCTGCTCTTGTACCTGGAAAATATTTACCACTATACTCTTGCTCACTCAAGATAGAGACCTTCCTCCTTAATGTAATGCTCTACATCCTTAGGAACCAAATATTTTATTGAACAATTATGCTGGATATTCCAGCGGATTTGCGTTGAGCTGATTTCAATCAGTGGTACGTCCACCCACATAACAGGATACTTGCTCTCCTTTGGAAATCCTGTCCTAGCAACTCCTACAAAATGAACTAATTTTACTAGTTCATCAATTCGGTACCATTTTGGAAGGTAGTCGACCATATCTCCACCAATAACAAAATAATATTCATAATCAGGATGCTTTCTCTTTAACTCAACTATAGTGTCAAATGTATAACTTATTCCGCCACGTTCCAACTCAGCAGTCTCCAGACCAAAAAGCGGATTTTCTGCAATACTTAACTCAACCATCTTTCTTCTATCCTCGGCTGCTATCGTATCTTTATGATCAACATGTGGCGGCAAAGCATCTGGCATAAAAAGCATCTCATCCAAATCAAGTTGACTCGTAACTTGCTCAGCAATTATCAGATGACCCGTATGTGGGGGGTTGAAAGTACCTCCTAATATGCCTACTCGTTTTTTCTTGCCACTCTCATTTGGCTCAACTATCGGTTTAGTCTGAACAACTGATTTAACGAGTGTATTAACATTCATCTATTGACACTCCCTATTATATCTCATATTAAAAATTTTGTAATTCAGCCGAAATTTCGCGATTTTCTACTTTGGATGATTGCCGATATAAAACGAGTACATGGCCAATAACTTGAACAACAATAATATCCGTATTCTCTGTTAAATAGTCAGAAACCTCGCTCGCTTCAAAATCTGAACCTTGCAATACATTAATCTTTATCAATTCGCGCTTATCCAAGGCATTTTTAATTTGTTCAACCCATTTATCCGAGACACCTTCTTTACCAACTTGAAAAATAGGTCTCATATTATGTGCCTTGGTTTTTAAAAATTTCTTCTGTTTTCCACTTAATAAGTTCATTTATTTCTCCTTAAATCATTGCACGTCTAATAGTTACAGATACACCCTTTGGTGCCCATCCGGCAACTACAGCACCAGCTGGAACAGTAATCCAGCCTAGCCCTGAAAAAACTAAATCACTCTTTTGGACAGTTTTAAACTCAAATCTGACCAACTTGGGTAACTTTGTCAAAGTTTCTTCAGAAGGCGGCTGCAGCATTTCTCCAACATGTTTCTCATACAACGTATCTGCATTTTCTAATTTTGTTCGGTGCAGCATCAAATTATTATCTGTATAAACAACAATTCCATCCTTTTCACCTGCAATATAATCAAAACGGGCTAACCCGCCAAGAAAAAGCGTCTGTCCTGCGTTCAACTGATATACCCGTGGTTTTATTTCTTTTTGTGGTGAAGCAACATTAAGTTCCTTACCGCTAAGAAAATGTGCCATTTGATGTTGGTGAATAATTCCTGGAGTATCAATTAAAAAATGTTCATCATCCAGTGGTATCTCTATCTTATCAAGAGTTGTTCCTGGAAAGCGTGATGTAGTAATTAACTCATTTATTCCTGTCTGCTGTTTGATAATCTGATTAATCAAGGTTGACTTACCAACATTGGTCACCCCTACGACATATACATCACGTCCTTCACGATACTTCTCGATTAAGGAAAGGAGTGTTGCTATTCCGTGATTCTTTCCCGCACTTACCAAGGCCACGTCTACTGGTCTAAGCCCAACTAAATTAGCACTTTGTCTAATCCAATCCTTCAACTTTGTACGCTTAAGTGACTTGGGCAGCAAGTCTTCCTTATTACCAACCATCAGGATTGGATTTTTACCAACATAGCGTTGAATCCCAGGAATAATTGACCCACTGAAATCAAAGATATCAATCACATTTACAATCAATGCATCCGTATCTCCAATTTGTGTCAAAATCTTCAAGAAATCATCATCTGTTAAATTAACATCTGAAACTTCATTATAATGGCGTAATCTAAAACACCTCTTACAATACAATTCCTTAGTTTCAACTTGTTTCTTCAAAGCAGAAGCAGGTACATAACCTAGCCCATCAGGATCGTTGCTTTGAATTAATGAGCCACATCCAATACAGTATAGTGCCTCAGTTTCATCAGTCATTCAGTGAATGCCCCCAAACTTTTTTTATAATATTCTTTTTCTGTAGTCTTTTCTTAATTATTTTCTCTAAGAACCGATTTAGTTTTGTATTCCATGCATCCGTCTCAACAAGTGGTTTGACCCAGATGCTTCTTATTTTAGCTGCATTTGCTGCTGCGACATCTGTAAGTAATTGGTCACCAACTAGGACAATCTGACTGTCTTCTAGATCTAATTTCTTCTTAGCTTCATTGATTCCCTTAGTTAGTGGTTTCATCGCACGTGCAATAAAAGGCAGCCCTAGCGGTTCAACTGCTTGAGCAACACGCTTTTTATTATTATTGGAAACAACAACGACTGGGATCTTTTCATTATTCATAATCTCAAGCCACTCGCGCAACTTGGGAGTACCATCTGGATTATTCCATGCAATCAGTGTATTGTCTAGGTCGGTTAAGATTACTTTAATGCCCATTTCCTTAATTTCATCTGGAGTTATCTCGTATATTGAGGTAATCATCCAAGTTGGTTTGAAACGAGTCAACATTTGGTTCACTCCTATATTAATCCTTTTGCTTGTTAATTATATTCTATGAACCCTACTTAAAGCAAAAAAATTACGTTTATTAATAAATTTCTCAATGTAAAACAAAGGGGGCTGGGTCAAAAGTTATGACCAGCAGCCCCTTTATTGATAACGTACGTATAAACGTGGTTCATGAGGTAAAATTTCGAGTAGTTAGCGCTCTAATCTACCGACTTATATCACGCTCTCTTACATATCTGCAAATTATTTTGCTAATGCTTGCTTTGCTTCTTCAACAAGTGCTGTAAATGCTGCATTATCACTAATTGCAAGGTCAGCTAACATCTTACGGTTAACTTCAATCTCAGCAAGCTTCAAGCCATGCATTAATTTGCTGTAGCTAATACCATTCATACGAGCAGCTGCATTGATACGAGCAATCCATAACTTACGGAAGTTTGTCTTCGTCTTACGACGATCACGGAAAGCATACAAGTATGACTTCATAACTTGTTGCTTAGCTACCTTAAATTGAATATGTTTTGAACCACGGTACCCTTTTGCTAATTTAATCATTCTTTTACGACGTTGACGCGTAACTGTTCCACCTTTAACACGTGGCATGATAATTCCTCCCTTATATATTCGAGGTGTTTATCTTTAGTACACCTTCGAAACGGTCTTTTCTTCAAGACCTCATCATCAATTTTATTTTAATTAGTTCATTTGTGAAAGCATCTGCTTGATACGCTTCATATCTGAGCTAGATACCATTGATGCCTTGCGTAATTGACGACGTTGCTTCTTTGTCTTTCCGTGGAAACGGTGACTTGTAAAAGCGTTTGAGCGCTTTAATCCGCCATCCCCTGTACGCTTGAAACGTTTTGCTGATGCACGATGTGTTTTTTGTTTTGGCATAATACTTTCTTCCTCCTACTATATTAAAACCTATTTTTCGGCTTTAGGTGCCAGCATCATGAACATGCTGCGTCCATCCATTTTTGCTCTCGATTCAACAGTTGCAACTTCTTCAACTGCTTTTGCAAATCGATTCAAAACATCATAACCGATTTCTTTATGAGTAATTGCGCGTCCCTTAAAGCGGATTGATACCTTTACCTTATCTCCCTTTCCAAGGAATTTAAGCGCATTATTCAATTTAGTATTAAAGTCATTTGTGTCAATAGTTGGACTCAAACGAACTTCTTTAACATTGATGACCTTTTGATTCTTTCTTGCTTCACGTTGTTTCTTTTGCAGTTCAAACCGATACTTACCATAATCCATAATTCTGGCAACAGGTGGTTTCGCCTTTGGAGCAACTAAAACGAGATCTAGACTAGATTGTTCAGCTAGCGTTAGTGCTTCTTGTTTGGTTTTAACCCCAAGTTGGGAACCATCACTGGCAATTAAGCGCAATTCACTTGCACGTATGCCTTCATTTACCATCTTATCTACTGCTATGATGCTTCACCTCCGTTTAATATCAGAGAAAACGCAGAAAAAACCGGATAGCTTACAAAAAGCTACCCGGACTAATCTTCACTTCATCAATTCGAAATAAATAATCATCTGCCCGTGAACTATCAGTTCGCTAGGCGAGAAGCGGGTTGCTTCTGCTTTTTCTCAACTCTCTAACTATACATTGTTACCAAATTAAAGTCAAGTATTAATTTGTACGACTGTAACTAGCAATATCAGCTAAAATTTCATTAACAAATTCATCCTTTGTCACATTAACAGTCTTTTTCTCGCCATAACGACGCACTGCAACTTCATTGGAAGCAACCTCTTGATCACCCACAACAAGGATATAAGGCACTTTGGTAACCTGAGCCTGACGCACCTTGTAACCCATCTTTTCATTACGATCATCGATTGATACACGTACATTGGCAGCTGCCAAACGATCACGCAGCTTTTCACAGTATGACAAGTGTAAATCATTTTTGACAGGAATAATTGTAACTTGTTTTGGTGACAACCAAGTTGGGAATGCCCCCTTATACATTTCTGTCAAATAAGCTGTAAATCGCTCCATTGTTGAAACAATGCCGCGATGGATCATAACAGGACGATGTTCTTCACCATCTGCACCGATGTAGTGCAAATCGAATTTCTCAGGCAATAAGAAATCTAATTGAATCGTTGACAAAGTCTCCTCACCGCCTAAGGCTGTCTTCGTCTGAACATCAAGCTTAGGACCATAAAAGGCAGCTTCGCCTTCTGCTTCAAAGTAATCTAGACCCAAGTCATCCATTGCAGATTTGAGCATCTTTTGTGATTTTTCCCACATTTCATCATCATCAAAGTACTTATGCGTATTTTTGGGATCACGGTAGCTCAAACGGAAACGATAGTCGGTAATGTCAAAATCAGCATATACTGAAACCATCAATTGCAAGGTGTTTTTAAATTCCTCTTCAATTTGGTCAGGTGTAACAAATGTATGTCCATCATTCAATGTCATTTCACGAACACGTGATAATCCTGTAAGTGCACCAGATTTCTCATAACGGTGCATCATTCCTAATTCGGCAATTCTCAAAGGAAGATCACGATATGAACGAATATGATGGTTATATATTTGAATATGTGAAGGACAGTTCATTGGCCGTAATTCCAATAACTCACCATCACCCATATCCATTGGAGGAAACATATCCTCACGATAATGGTCCCAATGTCCTGACTGCTTGTACAAATCTAGGTTAGCAAGAACTGGTGTATACACGTGCTCATAACCACGAGATACTTCTTTATCAATAATGTAGCGTTCAATTGTACGGCGAATTGTGGCACCATTAGGCATCCAATATGGCAAGCCAGCACCAGCCTTAGGATCAACAAAGAACAAGTCCAAGTCATTTCCAATCACACGGTGGTCACGTTCGCGTGCTTCTTGTCTTCTTTGCAACTCTGCATCTAATTCTTTTTGTTTATAAAAAGCAGTTCCATAAATACGTTGTAGCATTGGATTGCTTGAAGCACCCTTCCAATATGCACCAGCCACCGAAAGTAGTTTAAAGATCTTAATTGAGCTAACCTTTTCCAAATATGCACCTGCAGAAACATCTACAAAATTACCTAATTTGTGTAAAATAACTTTGCCAGAAACAGCAGCTTCCTTAACAAACTCCATGCGATAGGCATCACCATCTACTAACGACAATGCTTCTTTTTCATCAACTACCAGGCGTTCAACTTTTGCCCCAGATTTCACGATTTCTTGCATCTTTTGTGTAATTTTTTCAAATTCAGTTTCAGCAACTTGACCAGCTGCGTTATCTGTATCAAGGAAGAAACCGTGCTCACTAACGCTGCCCTCACCAAATTTCATTTCTGAATATAGATCCGATAGTGATGCACCCAACAATAAGGAAGCTGTCTGCCACAAAACCTTCAATCCATCTTCAGAATCCTTTGTAATAATTTCAATTTCCCCATCAGCCTCTAAAGGTGCGTTAAAATCAATCAGTTTGCCATTGTAACGACCGGCAACTGCTTTTTTAGCAAGACTTGTACTTATTGATTGAGCAACGGTTTCAACAGTTGCCCCATTTTCAAATTCTTTAATAGCCCCATCGGGGAACTTAACTTTAACCATAATCCATCTCTCCTTTAAAATAATTAACAAAATAAAAAGTCCTTAGCATACTTTAAAAAGTACACTAGGGACGCAATTAGCGTGGTTCCACCCAAATTCAGATATCAAAAATCTCTCAAATCGTTTTCAACAGGTTCGACCCGTTCCAATCAACATTGGAATAAATTCATCATAGAGGTGGTAAGTTGTTCTGCTGAGCGGCTTGCAGTTAATGCCATTCATCCCTGACTTGAACAACCTTTTGTCCTCAAGTATATTACTCAACCACTATTAAACCACTATTGCATAAATCATTCAAGCCTTAAATTATAATTTATGAATGTCTTCTGTTCCTGCCAATCATCGTATATTCTTTACTCAAAAATACAATACGTTCCATTATTCTGCGGGCTTTAAGTGGCTCGGCTTCTCCACGATTATTGACCGTTAAATATTGTTCCAATAAATCTTGCATTGAAAGATTTGAACTAAAGAAAGTTGGCAACTCCTCTTGCATGCGGTATTGCAGAATAATTCCCAGAACATCATCTCTTAGCCAGCTCGACAACTGATCGGCCCCGATGTCATCCAACATCAAGACAGGTGCTTTCTTTATGCTATCAATTTTTTCAACAACATTGTTCGAACCAATTGCACCTTTAACTTCAACAGCAAAAGATGGAAAATGAAGCATTGTTGAGCGAAATCCCTCTTCTGCAAGTCCATTCGCGATTGCACCTAAGAGATACGTTTTTCCAACACCGAAACTTCCTTGCAAATACATTCCTTGAATAAATTTTTGCGGATTAGCAGTATACGTATCAATAAAATCTGCTGCCGCTTGAGCAATCGCTTCGCGTCCAGTTATATCAAAGTCTGCCAGCTGGGCAGTTCTAATTGCCTTTGGCATGTTGAGTGTTCTGACTCGTGCTCTGATTTCCGCTTGTTTTTTACTCTTCATCAATTCTTCACTCGGAACATATGCAACATCTATTAAGTGATTACTCAGGATCAGTTGTGGTTGATAGCCCGGAGCAGGTGTGACTTCTCCATTTTTAATCTGTCTTTTTATGCTGACAAATTCATAGACTTTACTGGCGCTGCGTGCTAATTCCGTCTGAGACAATTGATTTTCCTTCACAAAAGCCTTGACTTCCTCATCTGCAAAAGCATCGTCAATTAACTCTTTGTAATTCTTTATCCAGTTTCTATTGCGAAGCTGCTGTGCCATTTCTTCACCAACGTCCTTCATCTTCCCACCTCCTTTTTAGTCGATTCTTTTCTTAAATCTGCTCAATCTTTTTTTCAACTTTTCTTGTTCTTCCTTGCTCAAGACCGATCTGTTTTCTGAGACATATTCGCTTTTAGCCCAGTCCGGTAGTTTCTCTTTTTGCACAACTTTCTTGTTGCCTGTGTATCTTTGTGCCTTCACATACACTGAATTTTGTTTTTTAGGTGCATTGAAATTCCGCACCTGGAGCATCGCTTCTTCTGGTGTATTAATCTTTTTTTGACTCCAATCAGCAATTACTGCCTCAAAAAAGGCCCGATTTAAAGTTGCCATTCCACGGTCAACAATCATGTAATGAATTAAAATATTTATTATGTCAGCCTGGAAAAGATTTTTTTGTACGACCCATTCAATGATGTTTCTTTCTGAACCGGTTACAAACGAGCCTTTCTCACGCTTCAACTCCTGCAGAAATTCTGCGGGAGCATATGCCCTACTTGCATCCAATAGTTCTTGATCTTCACTTTTTATTATTTTCTGCTTTTTATTTGCTGATTTCTTGGGTGCATCATCTACTGAATTAATAGTCAATGCCGGTTTTGAATCTTGTTTTGAGAATTTCTCATGAACTAATTTCCAAAATAAATCAAAATCAACTTGATTTGTTGCAACATTTGCAGCTTCTTCAAGCAATCTTACTAATACCAGCTCATCCAGCCCATAGACTGCATTTGCGGCTGCTATCCTCTGGTAATTATCAAAAACTTGTTTACTGTCAATGAAGGAATGTTCAATAAGCTGCTTTAGGAAATCTTCATCCAAGTTAGAAATTTGTTTAAGCTTATTCCCATGTAATCCTGACTGATCAGGCTCCAGCAGGTTTTTACCTTCATTCAAAGTTTGCGGCTGCACCGTGAATACCTCAAGAAAATGTTTAGTAGTCTCAACTGCCTTTTCCTTCTCAATTGGTGAAAAGAAAAAATAGTCTTGGAGCTCCTTAAAGATTCTTTCACCAACTGTTTCAAGCAACAGACTTCGCAATAAATCATCCGCAAAAAAATTCTCAGGTCTTTGCGGCTCCTGAATCTCATAAATTACTAATTTGCCAAGTTCATCGCTTTGCTCAAACGTTCTAAGCAACCCGATTGCTTCCAGCTTGCACCTAGCCTCGTAAAAAGTTTGTGTGCCTACACCAAGTAAATCAAATAATTCACTATGCATTTTCCGGTTCGAGAGATGCAAATCAGACTGCACCATTGTCCGCAAGAGAGCATACAGACTAAAGCTTACCGTTCCAATCAATGGTTGATAAAGTTTTAAAGCTACTTCCAATTGGGATTCGTATAGTTTTTGCCTTGTATATACTACGAATCCATCTTTAGGTGTAAAGTCTCTCTCCTCAACAACCATCTGCACTCACACCCTTCTTATTCATTCTTTTCGTCGTCTTCACTTGAAAGATTCTTTTTATCCCGCGCCATCATCTCTTGCAGTTCCTTTAGGAATACACGCATATCTTTAAACTGTCTATAAACACTTGCAAAACGGATATAAGATATTTCATCAACATCTGCCAACATCCCCATTACATATTCTCCAATCAGCTGACTGGAAACTTCACTTTCTCCAAGTGAACGCACCTTATTTTCAACATCATCAACAATTTGCGTAATCTGATCCATGCCAACTGGTCTCTTTTCGGCAGCTCTAATAATCCCCCGTATAATCTTCTCACGATTGAATTCATCGCGTGTCCCATCTTTCTTGATTACTAGGAGCGGAGTAACCTCAATACGCTCAAACGTTGTAAATCTAAAGCCACAAGCTTCACACTCACGGCGTCTTCTAATTACATGACCATCATCTGCCGGACGACTATCAACTACTCGCGAACCATTATGATGGCACTTGGGACATCTCATATTTTTCACCTCATTATTTTATACCCTTAATATAGCTACACTAAATCCATTGTCTCTAGCCATTTTAGCACTTGCTCAAGTGTTTCTTCAACTTGTTTAGAATTATCAATTAAAACATCGGCTAATGAACATCTCTCATCATTTGACATTTGACTCAAAATTCGTTGCTGTGCTTGCTTCTCAGTGTATCCATTTCTTGCCATCATGCGCTCTATCTGCAACTTTTGGGGAATCCAAACACACATGACACTGTCACAATAATTTTGATAATTGCCTTCAAAAAGTAATGGGATATCTAATACCAGCAATCTGCAATTTGTCTTTTTGGCTTCGGCAACCAAATTCTCAATCTGCTTATGAATTAACGGCCCCGTAATATCAGTTAATTGCTTTAATTTACTTTTGTCATTAAACACCAGCGAGCCCAGCTTCTTGCGATTTAATTCGCCTGTACTCGTTAAGTAATTTTCTCCAAAAATTTTCACGATTTCATTTAAACCAATACTATTTTTTTGAACGACTTCACGCGCAACAACATCTCCATCGATAATTCTTGCACCTTTTTCTCTTAAAAAACGGCTGACTGTTGATTTACCAGATGCAATTCCTCCAGTTAACCCCAGAATATATGTCATCTATTCCACCTTCTGACAACTTGGACAATAGTGGGTGCCTCTTTGAGCAACAACTATTTTTTTTATTAATGTGCCACATCTGCGACAGGGTTCACCTGTTCTACCATATGCATTCAGTTCAAATTGGAACAATCCAGAATTTTCAAATGCATTTGTATAACTCCTAATAGTTGTTCCTCCAGCTTTCACTGCTTTTGCTAATTCAGTAATAATTGCATCATGCAAAGTCTTAATTTCATTCTTACTCAGATGGCTGGCAATCGTCTCTGGATTTATTTTGCTCATCCACAAAACCTCATCAACATAGATGTTGCCCAAACCCGCGACCAAGTTCTGGTCAAGTAGTGCAGGCTTAATCATCTTATTTTTCTTTTTCAATTTATCTGCAAAATCTTCCACACTAAAATCGCTTGTGGTCGGTTCTGGACCCAATTTTTTTAAGCTTTTTAAATCAGAAACCTTATCCGTTTTGACTAATTCCATTCTTCCGAATTTACGAACATCATTATATCTAAGTTGCTTGCCATCTGTGAATTCAAAAATAATATGGGTGTGTTTCTCCACCTCATCACCAGCTTGTCTCACAAAATACTTTCCTTCCATTCGTAAATGAGAAACCATTGAGATGTCTTCATCAAAATTAAAAATTAAGTACTTACCGCGCCGCTTGATCTCTTTGATCGTTAGCCCCTCAAGTGTTTCAATAAAAACATTAGTATCACCATTTATTATTTTGGGATAAAGAACGATCACATTGCGAATTTTTTTATTCAACACTAATTGGCGCAATCCTTGGCGTACGGTCTCAACTTCAGGTAACTCGGGCATTTTTATCTCCTTCTCAAATCCTTATTTTGCATCAAACCATGTTTTCCCATGTGCACTTTCAACTTTAAGTGGAACTTCCAAGGAAACTGCTTGATCCATTACTTTTGGTACAAACTTTTCCAGTGCCGCAATCTCTTTGTCCGGCACTTCAAAAATTAATTCATCATGCACTTGTAATAACATTTTTGCTTCAAACTTTTCTCTTCTAAGCATTTTTTGCATATTTATCATAGCAACCTTGATAATATCTGCAGCACTCCCCTGAATTGGCGTATTCATAGCCGTTCTTTCTGCAAAGGAACGCAAATTAAAGTTTTTACTCTTAATTTCAGGTAAATATCTCCGTCTCTTAAACAATGTTTCAACATATCCTTGTTCATGGGCTTTCTCCACGATCTCATCCATATATTGCTTTACTCCAGGAAAAATCTCAAAGTAACGCGTTATGAAGCTCTTTGCTTGTTTACGCGTAATTCCAATATTTTGTGCTAATCCATAGTCACTTATTCCGTACACAATTCCAAAGTTAACGGCCTTCGCCTGTCTTCGCATGTTGCTTGTGACTTCAGAAGCCGAATCCAATCCGAATATTTGTATTGCGGTATTTGCATGGATATCAGCCCCTTCATTAAAGGCAGCTTGCATATTTTTATCATGAGAGATATGTGCCAGAACCCGCAATTCGATTTGCGAATAATCTGATGAAAAAATCTCCCAGCCAGCTTTTTCGGGGACAAATGCCTTTCTGATTTGTCGTCCTTCTTCTAGTCTCACAGGAATATTTTGCAGGTTAGGATCAACAGATGACAGTCTCCCTGTTGCCGTGAGCGTCTGAGTATATCTAGTATGGACCTTACCATCTTTTTGCGAAACAACTTTCAGCAAACCTTCAACATAGGTTGACTGAATCTTTGCAACTTGCCGATACTTCAAAATATTATCGATGATCGGAGCCATTCCTCTTAGCTCTTCCAACACTCCTACTGCAGTCGAATACCCAGTCTTTGTCTTCTTAATCACAGGTAATTTCAATTTTTCAAATAAAATTACGCCTAGCTGTTTAGGTGAATTAATATTAAAATTTTCTCCAGCTTCAGTGTGGATTGCCTGCTCCAATTCCGTTAATCTTTCCTTCAGTTTACTGCTCATTTCTTCAAGTCTGCTTTTATCCAATCTGATTCCAGCAACTTCCATTTCTCCTAAAACCAAAGAAAGCGGACGTTCAATTTCAAAATAAAGTTCTTCCTGTTTATTTTCATAAAGCTTTTTCATTAAGCTTTCCTTCAGCTGTTCAATTGCCTGAACTTTTCCAGCCAAATGTTCAAAAAATATGTCATCTTCTGCAGGAATTTGGTACTTTGCTCCCTTGCCATATACTTCCTCATCACTTGCAACATCAAAATAGTCGTGTTGATGTGCTAATTTGCCAAAGTCATTATTATTGTCACTTGAGTCTAACAAATATGATACAAGCAACATATCAAAATCGACACTTGCAAGGTCAATGCCTAGTCGCTTAAGGCCAACAAAAGTTCGTTTACCGTCAAATAAGTCAATTTTTACGGTTTTGTTTTCCAGTAAATCCTTGATGTTTGCTTCCTTCAGAATTTCTACATCACGACTAACATATATCTTTGAACCCACTTTAAGAGCAAAACCAGCGAATTGTGCTTGGTGATAATTCTCACCACTCATCTCCAGATAAAAAGAAATAGTTGTATTCTTTTCAAAGACTATCTCGCTGCTACTTTGCTTATCCAACTTCTGATACTCTAACTTAGGAGTCTTGTTTTGCTTTGTCTGTGAATTATTATCGCTACTGGAAAAACTCATTTTAGCAAGGAAGCTCTTGAAATCCATTTCTTCGTAGAATGATCTTAATTCTTCTTCCACTGGTCCTGACCATTTTGCATCATCAACCGTAACCTCAATAGGAGCATTTCTTAGTATTCTTGCCAAATCCTTGCATAAGAAAGCCAGTTTGCGATCCTCAATTAAGTGTTCTTTCATCTTAGAAGCCTTAATACTATCTAAATTCTCGTAAATTCCTTCGATTGTTTCAAATTGCTTTAGTAACTTAATCGCAGTTTTTTCACCAACTTTTGTTACTCCAGGATAGTTATCCGAATTATCTCCGACTAATCCCTTCATATCAATAATTTGATCGGGTCTAATTCCAAATTTCTCAAATACATGCGCTGGAGTGTATTCCTCAACTTCTGTGACACCCTTTTGAGTAACTGCCACCGTCGTTTTATCAGTTGTAAGTTGTGTCAAATCACGATCTCCCGTCACAACCGTAACCTTGAAACCTTGATTTTCCGCTTCATACGCCAATGTACCAATAATATCATCTGCCTCAAAATTTGCTAATTCATAACTTTTAATTCCATAAGCAGTTAATAAGTTTCTTATATATGGAAATTGCTCAGAAAGTTCACTTGGTGTCTTAGAACGTCCCTCCTTGTATTCATCGAATTTTTCGGTCCTGAATGTCTTTTTACCCGCGTCAAATGCTACCAAAATATAAGTAGGTTGAACTTTTTCGATGATCTTATCCAGCATGTTTTTAAAGCCATATATAGCAGTGGTATGTAGACCGTTATGATTCACAAATCTTTCAAGTGATTGATGGAGTGCAAAAAAAGCACGAAATGCAACACTATTACCATCAACGAGCAATAATTTCTTTTGTTTATTCATTCAATTAGCTCCTTTGATATATTATCGTCATCTCTTATTTTAACAAACTATCGTAGCCATTAATAGAAATCGACGACTCCGTTCTACAAAAAAAAGCTTCGCTAAGATTCTTCTCCCAGCGAAGTTTTTTTAATACAATATTATCTTACTTGTTATTAAAACCTGTAAAAATATTCAAGAGACTAATAAAGAGGTTAACAAAGTCTAAGTAAAGTTGCAAAGCACCCATTAATGCCAAATTAGTTCCAGAAACCTGACCCCTTGTTTGCAAATACAATGTTCTGAATTTTTGAGCATCCCAAGCAGTTAAAGCAGTAAAAATAACCACCCCAACAAATGAGAAAACAAACGTGATCATTGTACTCTGTAAAAAGATGTTAATAATTGAAACAATAACCAAAGCAATCAAGGCTGCTAATGCATGTGTTCCAATTCTTGACAGATCTTTCTTAGTCGTCGTTCCAATTACAGCCATCGAAACAAATACTGCAGCAGCTCCTACAAAAGCCATTGTAACATCACTTGCAGCGTACAAAGAGACTATGAGCCCAAAAAAGACTCCCTGAATCACAGCAAAAGCTACAAGACCGAAACTTGAAGCAACTGGTGACCTATCAGCCTTAAAGGACATTCCTACAGCAATCAACAGCTGCAAGCCAAACAAAACAAACATCATGAACTGATGCTCAGCCATATAAGTGGCAACTTCATTGTAGAAAACATCCGAAACTAGATATGCAACCAATGCAGAAATTGCAACTGCACCAGCCATAAACCCATACATTTTTGTTAGAAACCCGTTGACACCAGTATTACTTACTAATTTTCTTCCATTCTCCATTATACACTCACCTCTGCACTTTCATTCTCATCATTCCCTAGCAACGCTACCTTAGCAGGTGGTCTAACCATCACGACTGCATCAACAATTCGACAATTATCATCATTAACACCTGTCACGGCCAGCGTGACTACTTCTTTCATGTCGTCTACCTTTATGACCTCAAAAGTAAAGGTCACATCTTCTTCATGATACACCGGCAAAATAAAATTGACTGACAAATTGACTACCTGACTTCCAGGACCTGGAAGTAACTTTGATACCGACCTTGTAATAATCCCTGTCAATAAAACTGGTGGAACTATTGCCGCCTTATAATCCATACTTCTTGCATATTCATCTTGAATGTACAGCGGATTATTGTCATTAGTCATCCCTAAATACAACAAAATATCTCGATCCGAAACACTCTCATTAACCGTCAACGAATCTCCTTCGTTCAAATCATCAATCGTTTTTCCCTGCCTATGAGTATCTTCTGACATTAATATCGACACCTCCATATAGTCTTAACAGTATTCTAGCATATACTTTGAATTGCCTCAATCCATCTGATATGAAAATAAAAATGAAATATGATATAGATTAGTAAAATTTGATTACTACGACAAAATTTCGAACACAGACATAGTAATATGAGTGCTTTAAGTTCAAACGAAGAAACTTGACTTACGAGGCCATTTATTTGGAATAAATAAGGGAGCTAAGTCAAAAGTTAGCCTTTGACTTAGCTCCCAGCAATGTTTATATAAAAAAGTTCTCTACAAATTTAATTATTTTTGGGGCTTAAACTACTTAATAGTTTTTCATAAGCATATTCATATTTTTGAATATCACCAGCACCCATAAACACAACAACAGCATCATGAAAATCAAGCAATGGAGACATATTATCAACCTTCAACACTTCTCCACCCTTTGTAATCCTATTGCCTAGATCAGTACTTGAAACATTTCCACCATGTTCACGAATCGAACTGAAAATTTCAGTCAAGTATACTTTATCAGCAAGATTTAGACTAGTTGCAAAATCGTCCATCAAAGCAATTGTCCTGCTGAACGTGTGTGGCTGAAAAACTGCAATAATTTTCTTATTTGGATATTTTTGACGCGCAGCATCAATTGTTGCCTTGATTTCTGAAGGATGATGAGCATAGTCATCAATGATTGTCATATCCGCAACAAACTTCTCAGTGAAGCGTCTTTTCACGCCCTGATAAGTCAATAACTCACGTTTAACTTCGTCTTGTGAAACCTTTTCAAAGTAAGATACTGCAATTACAGCGAGACTGTTTAACACATTGTGTTCACCAAAAATTGGAATCTCGTAAGTACCTAAATATTCATCGTAATGATAAACATCAAAAGTCGAACCTGTTGTTGCACGCTTGATATTCGTTGCTCTGAACTCATTATCTGCAGAAGTTCCATAGTAATGAACTGGAACATCTGCCTTTAGATTCCTTAAATATTTGTCTTCTCCCCAAGCAAAGATTCCTTTTTTGGTCTGCTTAGCCAAAGTTTCAAAAGCATCAAAAACATCTTCAATTCCTGTGAAGTAATCAGGATGATCAAAATCTACGTTGGTCATAACCACATAATCGGGATGATACGCAACAAAATGACGACGATATTCATCAGCTTCAAAAACAAAGAAACGTGCATCAGGCACACCCTTGCCGGAACCATCACCAATTAAATAACTAGTTGGTGCAACTCCACCCAAGACATGTGCTAATAATCCTGTAGTACTTGTCTTTCCGTGTGCCCCTGCAATTCCGATACTTGTTGTATTTTCTACGATTTTCTCCAAAAAATCAGGATATGTAATAACTTCAATACCAATTTCCTTGGCCTTTTTTATTTCAGGATGATCATCACCAAAAGCATTACCTTGAATAATTGTCAAACCTTTTCGAATATTTTTTTCATCAAAGGGCAATATTTTTATTCCCGCTAATTCTAGTCCTCGTTGTGTAAAAGTATATTTTTCAATATCAGAACCAATAACTTTTAATCCTTTATCATGTAAAAGTAAGGCTAATGAACTCATGCCCGTTCCCTTGATCCCTACAAAATAATAGGTGGTTTCTGTATCCATATTATTGTCCTCTCTTTTCTTTAATTAAATAAAACCACCGCTTTAGTTTACCACAAAACAGGCGTGATTTCTTTTCAATAATCATTATTTTCCCTGAGCTTGTCTAATCCTTCCTGTGTAAGATAGACGTCTCTTGGTTTAGATCCTCTCGCTGGAGAGATGTATCTTCGCTCCTCCAATGTATCAATAATATTGGCAGCTCTATTATAACCAATTGCGAATATTCGTTGCAACTTCGATGTGGAAATACTATCTTCATTTACAAGGCAGTCCAGAACTTCAGGCAAGATTTCATCTTCTTGTTTATTTTGAACGTTTTGTTTTTTTAAACCATCCGGATCAAAAGCGTACTGAGGCTGTCCTTGAGTACGCACAAAATCCGTGATACTCTCGACCTCATTTTGAACATAAGTTCCTTGTAGTCTCATAGGCTGACTTGCCCCATTGCCAAGGTATAACATATCCCCTCTTCCAAGAAGTCGTTCTGCTCCAGCTGTATCAATGATAGTTCTTGAATCAATTTGGCTGGAAACCATAAAGGCTACCCTTGTTGGAATATTATTTTTGATTGTTCCAGTTATCACATCAACACTTGGACGTTGAGTTGCAATTAGTAGATGAATTCCTGCTGCTCGGGCTTTTTGTGTAATTCTGGCAATATAGTCTTGCACTTCTGATGAAGCTATCATCATCAAATCAGCCAGTTCATCAATAATTATCACAATGTATGGCATTTGCAGCCCATAATCTTCATGATCAATCACTTTTTTATTGAATCCTTCAATATTTCTGACACCTGCAGCGGCCAGTTTTTGATATCTTTCTTCCATTTCTTCAACTACCCATTTTAGTGCTGCTGACGCGGCAACTGGATCAGAAATGACTGGTGCCAAGAGATGCGGAATATCGTGGTAGGGTGCCATTTCAACAGCTTTAGGGTCAATTAATAATAGCTTGACTTGCCGCGGTGTAGCCTTATACAGTAAAGAAATCAAGATACTATTTATGAAAACCGATTTTCCAGAACCAGTCGCACCTGCTATTAATCCGTGGGGCATCTTTCTTAAATCAGTCACAATAGATTCTCCAGACAGATTAACTCCTAGTGCCACCGTCAGCGGTGAGCTTTTACTTGCAAAAGCAGTAGAATTTAAAACTTCGGACAACATCACCGGTCTTGGCTTTAAATTTGGAATTTCAATCCCCACACTGCTTCGTCCAGGAATTGGTGCCTCAATTCGAATATCCTTAGCTGCCAATGCTAATTTTAGATCATCAATCAAGTTAGTAATCTTATTGACTTTAACACCTCTTCCAAGCGTTAATTCAAATTGTGTAACAGCAGGCCCAATGGTCCAATCTTTGACCGTCGCATCAACATGAAATGCCTCCAGTGTCTCATTGAGAGTATCGATTTGTTCCAGTACCCACTCATCTTGGACATCATCGTTTACTTGAACTGGCTTTGGAAGTAAATTCATGTCCGGAAATTCATATCCGCTGACAGATGTAGCTTCTTCCAGTTTTTCTTTAACATTTACTATGGATTTTTCTGTATCATCTTTCTGAATGCCCGCAGGTACATTATCAATCATGTCGACCTTTTCTGTTGTTTCTGCACCTGTATCCTGTTTGTCACTAATTTCCTGTGATTTATTTCTATCATTTAAATTAATTTGCTTTGCTTTTATTTCATCACTCGCAGTTTTGTTCATCTCATTTTTTTCAGAGACAGGTGTGCTTTTAACTATGTCCAGTTCTCCATTATCTTTGATAGCTTCTTCAGACTTTTCTTGAACTGGTTTTTCTTGGACTGGTTTTTCTTGAACTGACTTATTTTCAGACAAATACTGTCTATTTAAGACATTATCCGTGGCACTATCTACATGGTCCTTCTCATCATTGTCGAAATTATCAACAGTCGTCGGTTTACTTTCAAGTGCTGGCGCCTCTTTTGTTACATGCGTTTTGATTGTTGCACTTTTCTGATTCAGTGTATCAAGTTCATTCTCTGCGATAATCTTTATTTTACTTTTCTCAACAGGCTCACTCTCGTCAAAAAGCAGATAGTCATTTACCTTTTTTTGAAGTCGCTCAAATAGATTTTGATATTTTTGCTTTCTTTTTTTGGCAGGATACTGCCAGCTGACAAAAGAAGGTGGGACATACGAAGGATGAAAGACTTGGCTTTTTTTATTATTTATCTTATCAGCACTTTTTGGCAGCTCTTCATTCACTTTTGGCTTCACTTTTTTATTTTGTTTTCTATAAAAGGCTGGCCCATCATAATGTTGCATTGTTATTCTTCCTTACTTTTACAATACTTTATTCTAAAAAAAGTTGTCTTCAGTTCGCATGAGCTAAAGACAACTATTACTATATCTAATCTTAAAAATGTCAATATACCCATGAAAGCATATTACCATACATTTATTTCAATCAGCAAAAATTTAATCAATTGAGAATGGTTGTCCTTGATGGAATTTACCTGCTGGGAGAACGAGAATCCCTCGTTTTTTTGGTGCATTTGGTAAGTGTAATTCACGGGCTGAACAAATCATTCCATCACTCTCAACACCGCGAAGCTTGCCAGGCCAGATTACTTCGCCATTTGGCATCATGGCCCCAACTCGTGCAACTACCACTAACTGATTCTGTGCAATATTAGGTGCACCGCAAACAATTTGCAGAATTTCACTGCCAATATTGGTTTTCGTGATATGCAAATGGTCTGAGTCTGGATGTTCGGTCATTTCTTCAACTAGTCCAACTACAAACTTTGGTGTTTCATCAATCTCAAGAATAGCTTCAAATCCAGCCTTTTGGAGCATTTCATTCAACAAATTTACCTGTTCATTACTAAGTTTGACTTGACCAGCCTCAGTAAGCCCAAGCCTTTCTCCCACTCCAAAAAAATTATAGCCTAATTTAGTACCATTACTTGAATCGCTTATTTCAACGATTGAATCTTTTTTTTCTACTGTCTGACTAGGTGCATCCTCATGAAGCATTACTATAAGGATGTCCCCAATTTGTGCCTTATTATAGCTTGCGATTAACATACTTTTTCTCCTTTACACAAAAAAAGAACTGCGTATGTACACAGTCCCATTATCATTTAAAATTATGCGACTTCATTCAAAAATGTTTCAACTTCTTCTTTTGTTTTACGATCTTTATTAACAAATCTTGCGATCTCTTCACCGTTTTTATAAACGATAAAGCTAGGAATTCCCATAACCATCATTTCCTGGCAAAGATCAATGTTTTCATCGCGATCAATGTGAATAAATTTGTAATCTGGATACTCTGCTTCAATCGTAGGAAGAGCCGGCTTAATAAAATTGCAGTCTGAACACCAGTCAGCAGAAAAAAATAGGACATAAGAACCCTTTTTAAGCTTGTTCGTTAATGTTTCCAAATTCATTTTTCCAAATTGTTCCATTTTTCATTCCTCCTCAATTACCTTAATATTCTTTAGATAACATCATTATAGACTATTTATTCTCAAAAAAAAGCGATTTGTTTTAATTTTGTTAAGCAATTAGTGGTTTAAATATTCTTATTGGTGCTATAATTACTTATCATAAGAAATTTGGTAAGGAGTTTAGCTATGACAAATACTTTTAATAAGTTTCTACCGTTGATGTTTGGTGTGCTAACTGGTTTTGTTGGTGGCATACAGGCCAGCAACATTCTTAAAAAGAATGAACAACTCACTCCCCAACAGATTTTAAACAATATCAAAAACTCGTTTCAAAATGAAACGCCTGTTCAAGATTCTTGGATATCTGTTAACCCCATAAAAATTCGAAAATTCGCCTTGACGACAGATATCTATCAGGGTGGGATTTCACGATTCGAAGATAATCAGATTGTTCGCTATGAATTTCAAGCTGATGCCAAAACTGGCAGCATCCTCAATCTGAAAAGAATTGATCTATAATCTGTATCTCCTTTATTTTAGGACAACCAAAAGATTTTTGTTAATTTTTGAAGCTAGCAGAAATCTTATAGATTGGTTGTCCTTTTTTACTGAATTTATCTTCATACTCAGTCATAACGTTATCGATCATTGCCTCTTCATCTTTGTGCAAATCTAAAAAGATTTGATTGAATTTCATTCCGTAATTATTCAGACTGACTAAAGAATATTCAAACAAGCCTCGATTATCAGTCTTGAATTCTAAACTTCCCTTATCATTCAATACATACTGATATTGCTTTAAAAATGACTTATAAGTCAATCTTCTTTTCTCTTGCCTTGTTTTAGGCCATGGATCAGAAAAATTCAAATAAATTCCGTCTACTTCATTTTCTTCAAAATATTCGCTCAGACCACTACCGTTAGCACAGACTAATTGTAAATTTGGCAACTTCGCCTCTATCTGTTTTCGCAGAACAATCGCAGCAACGGTTGTCTGGATCTCAATTCCAATATAGTTGTTTTCAGGGTGCCTGCTCGCTAATTCCATTATAAAGCCACCCTTACCCATTCCAATCTCGATAAACAGTGGGGCTTTCTTCTCAAATCTTGTTTCCCATTTACCACGATATTCTACTGGTTTAGTTACTATCAACTCAGGGTTGCTATCAATAAGCGGCTTTGCCCATGGTTTATTTCTTAAACGCATTTCTTCATTCCTTTCAAGCTGAACAGGATCAACCGTTCAAATAAAGGGGCTGGGTCAAAAGTTATATTTTGAACCAGCTCCCTTATTAATTATTTCGTATAAACATGTTCACCATCTATTTATGGCTTTTCATTATTTTAAATTAAATAAAGCCTTGTTTCTCAAAAAAGTCTGCTAATTGTAATATGTCTCGGTTCATTTCAAAAAAACGACCACGCTGATGCTCATTCTTTATAGAAAGAAGCAAATTAACCATGTAATACCAACTAATTCTTTGTTTCAATCCTACTGTGATTGAAATTCCATACTTCTCGGTTAACCATTGTTTCCATTCCGCGCGTGGGACATATTGACACATTAACATGCTAATATCCAGTGCACTGTCTGCTAATCTTGCCGATTCCCAATCAACTAAATATAATCTGTCACTATCTGACAATAACCAATTTTTATGATTCAAATCACCATGTGAAACCTTAAATTCTCTATGATCTAGCTTTGGCTGATGCATCCGCAACCGGTTTGCAACTTGTTTAAGCAAGGGATGAGTTCGTAGTTCCAAACTCAAACCTCGAAAATAGCTGCTGAGCATTTCTTCAGGAAACACATATCTTCCACCTACTTGACGCAACATCTTCCTAAGAATTTTAGACCGATGAACCCTGGCCAACAAACATGCAACATTTTTCTGTCCCATCTCTTCCTTAGAAAGACATCTTCCATTTAACCATTCTTGTGCAGTCAGCGTATCACCGGTCGAAATGTGCTTTGTCCATACCAGCCTTGGTGTGATTTCTTCCAATGACAGTGCTGCAAGAAAAGGTGAAGTATTTCTCTTAATAAATAACTTTTCCTGCTCCTTAACGCCCATATAAGCAGTTCCAGTATTACCCCCGAGCGGATGAATCTGCCAACCGTCATCCAATCTGAAATCCATATTGGCAAGTCTCCTCTACAAGTCCATAATCCCATAATCCTTAAACAAGGATACAAATTCATGTCACAAGTGTCAAGTATTTTTTTTGATATAATTTCTCAAAAAAATACCCGTTATTAAATATATCTCACCCAGCGAAATAACTGGAATCAGCAAATATTCTACCTTGAAAAGTGGCTTTGCTACAGCAATAACATTTAATATTATCCATGCAAGCAGCAAGATTTTACGCAGCAATTTTTTGAATGCGAAGCTCTGCTGACTTTCATCAATTGGATAAATGTGAGTAAAAACATTATCTTCAAAAGTAAGATACAGACCAAACAATTGAATTCCTATTAGATAAAGAAACAAACAAGCTATCAACAGACTAAATAGGTAATTCGGTGAGAAAAAAATAATAATGCCTGCTAAAAATAATAGGCGTAAAAATAGGCCACTAAAACTGCTTTGTCTAATAAAACTTCTGCTATACAGGAAAAGGTAAATATTTCCAGATGTACTACGTAATAAAAAATCAAAAATTTTACGTCGTTTAGTTTGACCAACTATCTGTGGAACATCTGTGAACATGTTTATAAAACGATACAAGGTCATTAATCTTCCCTTTTCATATACAACAACATCGTTCCACTTGAAGACATGTCTCTGAGATGCCTTGTTGAAAAAATAATTAGTTACTACTGCCAAAATCAACGAAAAGAGCAAGCTAAGTATCAAATTTAGGTAAAGACCAACTGCTAACACTATTAACAAAGTCAGTCGAAAACAAAACTGTTGTAAAAACTGCTTTACATTAGTGTCATAGGCACTTGTTACCACAAGAGTCAGACAACTCAGCTTCAACAAGCATTGTACTACCAGAAGAGTGCACCACATCCCAAAACTCCACTGCAGTCCTCGTAGAATAAATGGTGCTAACACTAGCATACATATTAACTGTGTAGCACAGGATACTAACGTGGAATGTTTCAAGGCTAGCTTAAGATAATCCTTCATCTGGTAATCCTTGGGTAAAAGAAAGATTTTATCTGCTTCCTCCAGCAAACTTGCTAACTTACCAACATGCAGCAACAGAAAAAGAATTATGATCAGAATAGGTTGTTCCCACCAAAAAGCTTTTTGAGGCAAATTTCTCACAAAATTTGAGTATGCAAGTCCTAAGCCGCCAGCAAAGAATAGCAAAGCTAAAACAAAATGATCATTCAAAATATATTTTGAATAGCGCAATAGCATACTTTGATATTTTTTTAATCTTCTATTCCAAATTTCATTCATTGGCATGCCCATCCTGCGTCATTCCAAGATAAATATCAGTCAGTGATGCTTGCTTATCGTTGAAAATACTTCTTAGCTCCTCAAGATCGCCCTGAGCTCTAATTTTCCCCTGATGAAGTAAGACAAAGTAATCACAATATTCTTGTGCTGTACTGAGGACATGTGTAGACATTAAAATGGCCGCTCCCCTTTTTTTCTCAGTATCCACCAAGTTCAACAAATCTCGAGTTGCCAATGGATCTAGTCCTAAGAATGGTTCATCAATGACATAAACTTGTGCTTTTGTCATAAAAGCACACACTATCATTACCTTTTGCCGCATTCCCTTTGAAAAGTTCGCAGGAAACCAATCCAACTTATTATCGAGACGAAAAGTTTTCAACAACTCATTTGCCCTTTTCCAAGTATCTGCTGGATCCAAATTGTAAGCCATAATAGTCAATTCCAAATGTTCTTTTAATGTCAATTCTTGATACAAAACTGGCATTTCCGGCATATAAGCCAATTTTCCCTTGTATGCCTTGGGATTATCTTTTAATTTGATATCATCAATTGTAATATTTCCCTTTTGTGGCTCAAGTAACCCAATAATATGATTAATTGTCGTTGACTTTCCAGCACCATTCAATCCTATTAGTCCGACCAACTGGCCCGAATTAACTTCAAATGAGATATCCTTCAGCACTGGTATTCGCGAATATCCGCCCACGAGTCCATTTATTTTTAAAGTCATAGATTTATAGTTCCTTTCACTTCAATTATTGAAAATTATAACATAAACTGATAATTTCAAATTATTTTAAAATTTCCATCATAAAGGTGTGTTATTGTATACTAAAATAAATACTTAGCTGAAAGAAGGTTCTTCTATAATGAACGATTGCATTTTTTGTAAAATTATTGATGGTACAATTCCAAGTGTTTCTGTGTATGAAGATGATGATATTAAGGTATTTCTAGACATTTCGCAAACAACACCGGGCCACACTCTACTCATACCAAAAAAGCATATCGCTAATATTTTTGAGTATGATGAGTCACTAGCTCAAACAATTCTGCCAAAAATACCCGTAATTGCGCGGGCCATTAAGAAAAGTAATCCACAAATCTTAGGACTTAATATCGTGAATAATAATGGGGCAATTGCATATCAATCTGTCTTCCACTCACATTTTCATTTCATCCCAAGATTTGCTGATACCGATTCATTTGCAATGACTTTTAAAGATAATTCAGAAAAATATTCTTCGGATGAATTACAAGAAATTGCAGATCGTATTCATGAAAATTTGGAGGACTAATCTATGAGCGGAAAAAAAGCTTTGATTTGTTTGGGAGCAATTGGAATTGTCTCAACAATTGCGTATTTGTCTCGGCGAAAAACTGTTCTACCCAATAATAAAAAAGCAAAAGAGCTATATGAATCGGCTAATAATGTTAAAAGGGCGTATGCAAGGCTGACAGAAAATGTTGAAAATCTTAAAAATGAATTACCTAATTCACAGCAAACGATTGATGAAATAGTTTCACTTTTATCTGAATATCAATTCAAAATCCAGAATAATCTTGACAGGATTTCTCAAATTCAGGAAAAAAATACGAAGTAATTATTAGTCGTAAAACAAAGTGAATAAATAATGAATTTTTTTGTAAGTTTTATCTTTTCTTTCAACATCATTAACTATTGTGTTATAGTTAGTAACGTTGATTTGTATCTTAATACAAGCAAAATAAACGAATGGATGTGTATTTTATAATGAAAAAATGGCTTCTCGCACTAGCAGGTATTCTTATGACTGTCAGCTTAGCTGCTTGTTCTAAGACAGTTGCGACTACTTCTGGCGGTAAAATTACCGAAAGTGAATATTATGACAGTATGAAAAAAACATCATCAGGTAAACAAATTTTACAGCAGATGATTCTTGATAAGGTCCTTGAGAAACAATATGGTAGCAAGGTTACAACCAAACAAGTTAATGCACAATATAATACTTATGCAAGTGAATATGGTTCTTCATTTTCTACAGTACTTTCAGAGAATAGTTTGACAAAGTCTAGTTTCAAAAAACAACTTCGTTCGAATTTATTGCTTCGTGAAGCTGTAAAGGATAATACGACCATCACTCAAAAGCAATTAAAGAAACAGTGGAAGAGTTACCAACCTAAAACTACAGTTGCTCATATCTTAGTATCTAAGAAGTCTACTGCTGAAGCAATTATCAAGAAATTACAAGCTGGTGAGAGTTTCACAAAACTTGCTAAGAAGTATTCAACTGATACTGCTACAAAGAGCAAGGGTGGTAAATTGTCTGCATTTGATAACACAGATACTTCTTTAGCTTCTGCCTTTAAAAAAGCTGCTTTTGCTTTGAAGCAGGGTGAATATACAACAACACCTGTTAAGACAAGCTATGGTTATCATGTTATCAAATCAATCAAGAGACCTGCTAAGGGTAAGATGAGTTCACACATTAGCGAACTTAAGACACAAATTATTTCTAGCGATATGAACGATTCTACACTTTTGCAAAAGGTTATTGGTAAGGTTCTTAAAAAAGGAAATGTATCAATCAAAGATAGTGATTTGAAGGACATTCTCTCAAGTTACCTGTCAAGTAGCTCAAGTTCAAGTTCAAGCAACTAGAATTAGACAACAAATGAGTTAGTGAAAATCAAAAAGGAGTTTAAGCCACATGTTGGCTTAAACTCCTTTTTTGATTGCATATAACTTATAAACAGATGTGTTTCATAAACTTTTCCATTCAACTTCAAGTTGACATTTAATTTAACTAAAGGGAGACGATAATATCAACAATTTGCTCGTATGCTCTTTTCGATTCTGGCAGTGGGAAAAATGGGAAAACGTGGAACATGCCCTCATACGTTATCAATCTTACATTTTGCTTTGCTTTTTCTGTAAACAGCTTCATATCAGGGTATAAGATATCATTTGTTCCACCAAAAATAGTTATTGGCGGCAAATCCGCTAAGTCACCGTAAATCGGACTAACAATTGGATTCTTTAGGCTTTCACATCCAGCATAATATTCTCCCTCAAATCGTAATTCCTCTAAATTTAAAAGTGGATCTTTCTTTGCAATTTTTGCAATTTCTGAATTTTCCAGAGAAACATCTAACCATGGCGAAAGTAATATAACTTGTTTTGGAAGATCAATCTGAGCATTTCTCAGTTGTTCTACCAACGAAACGGCTAACCCACCACCTGCAGAATCACCAAACAGAATAATATTTTCTGCCTCAACACCATTGGTGGCAAGTAATTCTTGATAGCTTTTCATGACCATTGATAAAGCATCGTTAGCATCGTATGCTGGAGCCTTTGGATAGATAGGCATAACGACACTCGCTCCAACTCGGTCAGCCAATCTGGCTATAAAACGGTACTGTAAATCGAATGGCTGATACCAGTATGATCCACCATGCAAGTAAAAAATAACTTTCTTTTCCGGTGTGACAATGCTGTCTCTCTTTAAAACTTGCATCTCGATATCTAACCATTTAAAGTCAAGGTATTTTTGAACTTTATTGGGAATACTATATGTTCCAGAATTAACATGATTAAACCTTGCAAAATTCAAAGTTTTTCTTGGATCACGTCCATGTAAAAAACTCTTTAACCCCTGTTCAACCATTAAACTTTGCACACTACGCTTTTGTCTTACACTCTGATACTTCAAATATGCAGCTGATGCTGCTAAAGTCGTAAGTAAAACTTTCTTCATAGACACAATCTCATCTCCTAAAAAATTCATTACTGTACACATTTAGGCTAGCACAAACTTTCTAATTTAGTCTACTTTTTAAGTCTAAATAATGGACAAATACTAAACACATATACTAGAATGAAACCCGTCGTGATTTTTATTTATAGATGTTTTAAGCATGTTTTTTTAATTTTTATTAAATAATATTTTGTACAGTTTGTTTTTATTTTATTTTTCTTAATCTTGAGGTGGATAAAATATTAAATTATAGTTTCATAAGTGATTTTTTAATTTTTTTACTTACATATTCTGATATGGGCAATGCCAATCCAAATGAGCGTGTAGTCATTACTTACGCAGCTAAAAGGAGTGTTTCAAAACAAGAACTTGGTAACATTGAGTTGCTTCTATTCCAAGCAAATTTTATCACTCGCTGTCCTAATAGGATCGAAGATAGATTTGTCAACTTCACCCCGGGAGCACTAACACCTGACGGAATTGTACTTGCGCGTAAACTCTCTAACGGTGATTGTTCATCGCTAATCATTGCACTTTAGTTGAATTCGTATTTCTCATATCTGTTGAGATACACTAAACTATACATAGCATAATGTTAGGTTTAAATGGCTTGGCTTATTTCACAGTGACTTCCGTAAAACATTAATTGTCTTTTTCATTTCTTACTTTTCAACTTCTTCTTAATCTATCTACATATCGTAAACGTTATTAATATGCATAACTAAGTTGGAAGTAACATTGCCTATATGACAAAAGACTAGCCTTTTATTTATATGTGTAACTTCATATACCGAGGTAAAGGTACCATATTTCTTCAAATATGATATGCTTAACTCAGATTGAATATTATGTAGAGGAAGTGCTTTTAATGTCTAACAATTATCAACGAATCTTATGTCCAATATCATGGAGTAATAACTCAATGAATGCACTTAAAAAAACTGCAAACTATACACGCAATCATAATATTCAGCTTGATATTCTCTATGTTATTGACAGTACAATACTTGCTTTTGGCAATTTCCAACCTGAAATGTCTTCTCAACAAAAGAAACAACTAAAGGAAACTTATGAAAAAAAAATGGCGAACCTTGTCCAAGAAATCTTGGCTGAAGGTTCGTCCATGTATCAAGTTCATTCACATATCCGTTTTGGGGATCCACGAAAAATAATTTGCGAGAACTTTCTTGAAGAATATCGTGATGATCTAATTGTTCTTGGTCAACCACAGTTCAACCATCTGCACAGAGCTTTAACAGGTTCTGTCTATGCTTATGTGAACAAGTACGCAACTTGCGATATCTTAACAGTTCGTTAGGATTAACTCATCTAAAATCACTTTTTAGGAAAACTAATTGCCGTCCCATAACCATGTAAAACCATGTATTTGGGGCCAACACCCATGCTGACTATTTCTGGGTTAAAATGCACGGCAACGATCCCATCACCATCCCTGGAAACGGTTCGTTCGATCAACTTTGTCTTAACTTTTTCATATAAATCATCAAAATTATCAACATCATCAATTTCGTCTGGCGTTAAAGTCCTTTTTGCCGTTGCGTTAACAATTCCTACAATCATATAAGCTCGATTTATATCTCCGGTTGTCAAAAACATTGGTATCCTCCCTTTGCAACTATAATCAACTCACTCTAATCATATTCGTCCTCTAGTATAAATCAAAGGACTTGCATAATTATTAAAGAAAAATTCGATAATTGCGCTTGTTTATGTTTATTACTTCCTTCTTTGTGTTTTTCGAACTCATTTTAAGCAAGTTTTTTAACATTCTTTCAAACTTTGAATCATTTTCCAACTTAGAAATAACTTCTTTATCTACTCTGATTAGTAAATTTTCTCTTTTGCTAGGTACAGAAAAAGTCTTCGTTGTATCGTCTTCATCCAAAATATTTGCTTCAATTTCATGCATAAATTCTTTTTGCATGCCAAATCCCCCTTTTCATAACTTAAGTTTACCCCTTATTTCATGGTAATTCAAAGGTCATAAAACATAAAAACCCCCCACTACTTGTTCTATCCCTTATTTTCTAACAGAAAATAAGAGAATTTACATTTAGTGAAGGTCAATTCAGCTAATATTTCTTATTTTATTAATTCATAGATTGCTTCAGCATATATTGCAGCTGCTTTTAAGATATCTTCAACTAGCATATATTCATTTGCCTGGTGCATTGTATCTGGTGTTCCAGGAAACATCGCACCAAAGGCAACTCCTCGCTTCAGCAAGCGACCATAGGTTCCACCACCAACGACCATTCCATACCCCTTATTCCCTGTTTGACGTTCGTAAACATCCAACAAGGTTTTAACTAATGGGTCTTCAGGTGAAACATAGTGCGGTTCTTGCATTTTACCAGTCGTATTAACTTGTGCATTCACTCCTCTTGCTACCTTAGTCAATGCTTCCTCAATCTGACTTGTACCAATTCCCTTGGGAAAACGGAAGTTCAGGGTCACACGTCCTCCTTGGGCAGCAGCAAAGTTAAAAATACCTGCATTCATGGTCAAATCACCCATGATTTCATCAGAGAAATGTAAATCAAAATTATCCATTCTTGAATCTTCATGCAGGTAATCAGCAGCAAAGTCAATAAATTGTTTAGCACCTGCCCCTAATTCAACCTGTTTTAGAAACAATGCAAGATATGTTCCTGCATTTTCACCGTTTTTTGGTTCTTGAGCATGAGCTGCCTTTCCAACAACTGATATTTCAATTCTTTCATCTTGTTCTACAGTCTCGGCTTCAATTGGCTTGTCATCTGCAAATTTATCAAGTAGTTCTTTAACTTTTTTAAATTCTATGCCGCTAATGTGTGCAACTGCATCACGTGGCACCATGTTTTCACGCAAACCTGCAGAAAAATCCAACAGTTTCGTTCCTGTACCATTTCCACCTTGGAAATCAACATTAAAACTAACATTTCCCTTTTCACCGTTGATTAAAGGAAAAAAAGCATCTGGAGAAAATCCAAAATCAGGAAGTGGCATTTTCTCAAAATAATGTGTCATACATCTCCAGCCGCTTTCTTCGTCTGTTCCGATGATCAAGCGAACTTTTTTACTTATTGGCAACCCTAATTCTTTGATAATCTTTAACCCGTAGTATGCAGCCATTCCAGGTCCCTTATCATCCGAAGAGCCTCTCGCAAACAACTTTCCATCCCTGATTACCGGTTCAAATGGATTAGTATTCCACCCTTTTCCTGCTGGCATAACATCGACATGAGCTAAAATACCCATTGTTTCGGCACCAGTACCATATTCAAGATGCCCTGCAATTCCATCTACATCAAGTGCTTCAAAACCATCACGTTTCCCAATTTCTAAAAATTTGTCCAGTGCCTCTCGTGGCCCAGGCCCGAAAGGTGCGTTTTTCGACCCAAGTTTTTCATCTCTTACGCTTTCAATTTTTAACATTGCAATCAAATCTGCTAACAATGCATCTTTTCTTTGATCAATTTCTTTTTGCCAATCAATTTGCATTACTTCTCCTCCTTAGTGCGTCCTATTCAACAATTTTATCACATGATATCCAGATATTATTACTAAATACTACAAACAAAAAAATGATTTGCTGTATAATGAGGTTGAACTTTCTTTCTAGGGGGGATTCCGATATGCATGTGCTTAGTAAAAATATCTTGAATCAGATTATTACTACTAGACCATCCGAAAGTCATAAGGGTAATTATGGTCGTGTACTAACTGTTGGCGGCAATAGTCAATTTGGTGGTGCAATAATCTTAGCAACCTCTGCAGCCATTCACTGTGGTGCCGGACTATCAACCTGTGCTACGTCACTTGATAACTTAACAGCCCTTCATACCATTGTTCCGGAAGCAATGTTCATTCCATTTGATTCTGAATATAAACTAATTGATGCACTAACCACAGCAGATGTGATTCTTGTTGGACCTGGTCTTGGAACTAATGAGGATTCTTTGAAAATTTTACAGATTGTACTACAACATACAACCCCAGAACAACAATTAATCATTGATGGTTCAGCAATTACAATGATTGCTGAACATCATGAATTCTTCCCGTTTCTTAAAGAATTGCATCCGATTCTTACCCCACATCAAATGGAATGGCAACGTTTAAGTAGCATTAAGATTTCTGAACAAGATGATATTAAAAATACGTTGTTTCAGCAAAAACTACAATCCACTGTTGTTCTAAAAAAGTATCACACGACAATCTACCATAGAGATGGCTCAATTTCACAACTAGCAATTGGTGGACCATATATGGCAACTGGTGGTATGGGTGATACACTTGCAGGCATGATTGCAGGATTTCTTGCACAATTCAAATTAAAAAACTATGATTATGTTGTAGATGCAGCTGTCTACGCCCACAGTGCGATTGCCGACAAAATTAGTACAACAAAATATGTTGTTTTACCTACTGATATCATTGCTGAAATTCAGTCATTTATGAAACTTTCGGTTACCACATGATTATAAATGAAGATTCTCAAAAATAGATAGTGCTATATAAATCAGCCAAGTTTAAATTACTAATACATGAAATTACGAATGTAACGCGTACCTCGGCGAATAATTCGTGTTAAAGAAAAAGACTTGAGTTATATTTTATCCGAAATAAATAGAGGAAGACAGGTCAAAAGTTAACTCTCGACTTGTCTTCCTTTTTGATTTACAATCCAATTCTTAATCTTCTTTGTGCCTATGCTTTAAGTTACTTTGATTCGTTTCATCAATACATTCTTTTTTAAGAGAATTAATCAATTTTCTTAACTAAATTACTCAATTCTTCAGATGTCAATTCACGATATTCCCCAAGATTAACTTTTTCGTCAAGCTTCAAATTACCCATTTGAACTCTCTTTAATTCTTGGACCTTCATTGAAACTGCACCAAACATCCGCTTAATCTGATGATACTTGCCTTCAGTAATACTTATTTCTACTTTTGATTCTTTTTCCTTACTATCAGTCGCCAGTACCCTTAATATTGCCGGTTTTGTTGTTTCATCATCTCTTAATGTAATTCCTTTTGCAAAGATTTGAATCGTCTCTTCTGTAACCTCACCAGCAATCAAAGCCCGATATATTTTTGTAACGTGCTTTTTAGGTGATAATAGTTTGTGTGCCAGCTCACCATCATTCGTTAAAAGCAGTAGCCCAGTTGTATCTTTATCTAGTCTGCCAACTGGAAATAAACCTTTTCTTTTAGTTTCCGCAATCAAATCAACCACAGTTTTCTCGGACTCATCACTAGTAGCTGAAACTACATTCTTAGGTTTATTCATCATATAGTAACTGTATTTCTGATATATCACCGTTGTACCTTCCAGCTGTACAACATCCAATTTTGCATCGATTTGATATTTTGTTTGTTTAATCTTTTTTTGATTTACACTAACCGATCCATCCTTGATTAGTTTTTTTGCCTGCGAACGTGTCAATCCTTTCGCATCAGCAATAAATTTATCGAGTCTCATTTTATCCTCAACTTCGATCTAAGTGCGGCAGCTCGATCTCCTACTATCTTATCGGCTACTCTTGTTTTCAATGTTAAATATACATAGACCAATCCGCCAGCAATCACAGCAACAATTAGTACTATAAATGCAGTTATCCGATATTGCAGATTTAAGAAGAGATCACTTAATTGGATTACTCCCAGTGCAACAGCAAACACAATCATTGAGAAAAGCAATAATTGATCAAATCTTTTGATAATTTTGCCCATATTAACCTGTAGGTTGTAATAAAAGTATCTAAGCATCAAACAACTTGAAACTGCCATGCCTATTCCTGTTGCCATTAACGGACCAAATGGATGGAAAAGAAGTATCAATGGAACCTGTAATACGATCTTAATTACTAATCCAATTAAGAAAAACTTAATTGCCTTTGCATTCTGGTACACACCCTGTAATAGAGAGGCTAAGACCATAAACAAACCAATTGGCAGTGCTACATATGCAGAGAAGCTTAAAACATAGACCCCAGTAAAATTATATTGATAAAAAACAACGTATAGTGGCTTCGCAACTGCAGCCATACCTAATGAACAAGGCAACATCACAAAGAAAAATAATTCAATTGCATCAGCTAACTGTGTCGCAGTCTCTTCCTGATTATGCTTTGAATATGCTTGTGCAAGTAACGGGATTGCTGTAGCCGACATTGCGGATGCTAACGAAATAATAATCATTATTAATTTATTTGAGTTACCAGCAAAAATTGTGTAGAGATCGTTAATTGTGGTTACGCCGTAGTTAGTAAAGTGCAACATTGCTTGCTTAAAGGTAAATTGATCAATTAAGTTGTATACCGTAGTTGAAATACTGATGACAACAAAAGGTATTGCCTCAAATAACAAAGTCTTAATAACTTGTGCATCAGAGATATCAAGCTTATTTGCACTTTGTTCCGCCAATATTGTAAATTCATCTTTCTTCTTAAAATAAAACCACGCTAGAAACAATAAGCCGGCAACTGCACCTATAAAAGCTGCAAATGTTGACTGAACAACTCCTGAAACATATTTCCCATGAATAACCTTCATAATTATGAAAGTGGTTCCCAACATGTATATAATACGCGCAATTTGTTCAACTAACTGCGACATAGCGGACGGAAACATATCCTGATATCCTTGAAAGAATCCTCTGGTTAAACTCATTGTTGGGATAATTGTTAGTGCAATTGCAAGTGAACGATACACCGGAATAACATTCTTATCGTTCTGTGATAAAAACGGAGCAACAAACCACATTACAATAGCAGAGATGATTCCCAGCCCCAACATAATCAATAATAATTTCTTATAAAGCCTTTGACCCAAAGCATACTCATTTTGTCCATTATAATTGGATATTTGCTTAGAAACAGCAGATGGAATACCTGCAATTGAAATCATCAAGAAGACACTATACACGGTATAGCCTTGTGTATATAAATTATTGGCCGCCAAATTTTCTTTTCCAAACCATGCATACCACGGAATGATATAAAGCGCTCCTAATATTCTAGAGAAAATACTCCCCATTGTCATCCATGCGGAACCACGTAACATTTTTGCCTTCGCAGTTTCATTTTTCTTCTCTAAAATCTTCTCACCCTTGGTCTTAGAATACCCCGATTCGTCAAGTGACCTATTTACCATTTGTTTTCCTACCTTTTCCTAAATCACTCTGTTATTTTATACTGATTTCAATAGAGTTGCAATGTTAGTTATAATAATTTAATCAATGTTAATTACCTCAGCCATTTAGATAAATAAAAAGGCTAGGCCAAAATTTTGACCCAGCTTTTTTCGAATAAAAGTATACTAAAAGTCAAAATTCTCTCTAACCTTGAGTTACACGCAACAAGTACTTACTATGCCCGTAATTTCGCATTAGTATCCAAATTTTACCGACCTATGCCACACTGCCTAAATTATTTTTTTACAACAATATTAACTAATTTCCCTGGCACCACGATTACTCGTGCTATATCCTTGCCAGTGATTTCATTTTTAATTTTTTCATCATCCAAAGCCATCTTCTGCAAATCTTCTTTTGAAATTTGTTTTGAGACATTCAAATGTTGACGAACCTTCCCGTTTACCTGTAAAACAACTTCAACAGTATCCTCGACTAATTTATCTTCATCAAATGTTGGCCACTTCTCATATGTGATTGAACCAACATGACCAAGCTTAGTCCATAATTCTTCCGCAACATGTGGTATGATTGGCGAAATCATTTTAACAAACCCTTCGATGTACTCTAATGGGAGTGCCTCAGCTTTATACGCTTCATTCACGAAAACCATTAATTGTGAGATTGCAGTATTAAAATGAAGTGCTGCATAATCCTCTGTAACCTTTTTTACGGTTTGGTTATAAATAAAATCAAGTTTGCCATCATTCAATGTTGTAACTCGATCTCTTAAATGATCATTCTCATCAATGATCAGGCGCCAAATTCTGTTAATGAACTTGTTTGCACCATTCAGGCCATCTGTGCTCCAAGCAATAGATGCATCTAACGGACCCATAAACATCTCGTAAAGTCTTAAGGTATCGGCACCATACTTATCGACAATATCATCCGGATTTACAACATTTCCTTTTGATTTTGACATCTTCTCATGATTATCTCCCAATATCATTCCTTGGTTGACTAACTTATGGAATGGTTCCTTTGTTGGGACAACACCGATATCATACAAGAATTTATGCCAAAAACGTGCGTACAGCAAGTGCAATACAGCATGTTCAGCACCACCCACATACAAATCAACCGGCATCCATTTCTTCAATTTAGCAGGATCTGCAACTCTACCTTGATTATGTGGATCAACATAACGCAAGAAGTACCATGAACTTCCTGCCCATTGTGGCATAGTATTTGTTTCACGGTGACCCTTTCGGCCATTCTTATCAACAACATTTACCCAATCATCCAAATTGGCTAAAGGACTTTCTCCTGTTCCAGATGGCTTAATATCTGTAGCCTTAGGCAAACGTAAAGGCAGTTCATCTGCAGGAACAAGTGTTGTTTCACCATCTTCCCAATGAATAACAGGAATTGGCTCTCCCCAATAGCGTTGACGTGAAAATAACCAGTCACGTAAACGATAGTTTACCTTTTTGTCTCCAACCTTTTTGTCTCGCATCCAGTCAATAATCTTATCAATAGCTTGTTTCTTGTCTAAGCCGTTCAAAAAGCCTGAATTTATATGGGTCCCATCACCCGTGTATGCTTCTTTCGAAACATCTCCACCTTCAATTACTGGTATAATTGGTAAACCAAATTTTGAAGCAAATTCATAATCACGGTCATCGTGTGCTGGAACAACCATAACGGCTCCCGTTCCATATGAAGCTAAAACATAATCGGCAATCCAAACTTGAACCTTTTTACCATTTACAGGGTTGATTACATAAGCACCAGTAAAGACCCCTGTTTTATCTTTTGCCAGATCGGTTCTCTCTAAATCGGATTTATGCGCAATTTCCTCGATATAAGCATCAACAGCATCCTTTTGCTCTGGTGTCGTTATTTCTTTAACTATTTCTAATTCAGGAGCCAAAACCATTGCAGAGGCACCAAAAATAGTATCTGGCCTTGTTGAGAAGACCTCAATTTCCTTATCGTCAAATCCAGCAACTTTAAACCTAATGCTAGCCCCAATTGAACGTCCAATCCAATTACGCTGTTGCTCTTTTATATTTTCAGGCCAATCAAGATCGTCTAAGTCCTCAATCAAGCGATCAGCATATGCCGTAATTTTTAAGACCCACTGTCTCATAGGTTTGCGAATTACAGGGAATCCTCCACGTTCAGTCTTACCGTCAATTACTTCCTCATTGGCAACTACTGTTCCTAAATCAGGACTCCAATTAACAGCTACTTCATCTTCATAAGCTAATCCTTTTTCATATAGTTTTTCAAAAATCCATTGTGTCCATTTGTAATACGAAGGATCTGTGGTATTGATTTCTCGTTCCCAATCATAAGACAAACCCAACGATTTAATCTGTCTTCTAAAATTATTAATGTTTTCTTTTGTGAACTCCCTTGGTGAATGTCCTGTATTTAATGCATATTGTTCTGCAGGCAAGCCAAAAGCATCCCAACCCATTGGATGAAGAACATTAAAGCCTTGCATTCTCTTCATTCTAGCAATAATATCAGTTGCTGTATAACCCTCAGGATGTCCTACATGCAAACCTTGTCCAGAAGGATAGGGAAACATATCTAACGCATAATAGTTAGGCTTAGATTCATCCTCTGTCGTTTTAAAGGTTTTATGCTCTTCCCAATAGTGTTGCCACTTTTTTTCAATTTCTTTATGATTATATCCCAATTTGAAAACCATCCTTCTTTATTTTTTGAAACAAAAAGCCCTATACAAACTCAAACAGAGCTCTGTATAGGACGAATGCAATCGCGGTACCACCTATTTTCCGACAATTAAAAATGTCGACACTTAATTTTATAACGGGAAATACCGTCCTTGCCTACTAAAACAAATCATCTATTCAACAAGAAATTCAAAGGTGAGTTCATCATCTATCAAGTATGCGTTAACACCACACACGCACTCTCTTAAACAAGAAAAATGACTACTAATCCTTCTCAACATAATAATATTTAGTCAATTCTAACAAACAAAAAAATAAAAATCAAGACAGAGTTATGTTAGCTATTTAATCTAGCTTTTAATTCTTCTACCTTATCTGTCTTTTCCCAAGGTAAATCAATATCAGTACGACCAAAGTGACCATATGCTGCCGTCTGTTCATAGATTGGTCGTCTCAGGTTCAACATTTCGATAATACCTGCAGGCCGCAAGTCAAAGATTTCTCTAATGGCCTTAACTAGTTCACTATCATCTACTTTTGAAGTTCCATAAGTATTCACAGAAACCGAAACAGGTTGGGCAACGCCTATCGCATATGCAAGTTGTACTTCAATTTGTGAGGCAATTTTAGCCGCTACAATATTTTTTGCAATATATCGTGCTGCATAACTAGCAGAGCGATCAACCTTAGTGGCATCTTTACCTGAAAAGGCACCACCACCGTGATGAGCATAGCCACCGTAAGTATCAACGATAATTTTCCGTCCAGTCAATCCAGCATCACCCTGTGGACCACCAATGACGAAACGTCCAGTAGGATTAACAAAATATTTTGTTTCATTATCAAGCAATTTGGCAGGAATAACCGACTTTATCACTTTATCAATTACATCCGCTCGAATTGTCTCTAAGCTTACATCTTCAGAATGCTGTGTTGAAACAACAACAGTGTCCACTCTAACAGGTTTATTCTCTTCATCGTACTCCACCGTTACCTGTGCCTTTGCATCGGGACCTAAATATGTTAGCGTTCCATTTTTACGAATTTCTGCGATTTTACGCATTAATCGATGGCTTAATGCGATGGGTAGAGGCATCAATTCTGGTGTTTCATCAATGGCATATCCAAACATCATACCTTGATCACCGGCACCAATTTGGTCAAGTGGATCAACATCACCATTTCGTACCTCTAATGATTCATCAACCCCTTGAGCGATATCAGGTGACTGTTCATCTATTGCAGTCATAACTGCGCAATTATCACCATCAAACCCATACTTTCCACCAGTATATCCAATCCTTTTAATAGTCTCACGAACAACTTTTTGGATATCGATATAAGCCTCTGTTGAGACCTCTCCAACTACTACTACTAACCCAGTCGTGACTGTTGTTTCACAAGCAACACGTGAATTCGGGTCTTTTTCTAGTAATGCATCTAAAATTGCATCACTTATCTGATCAGCGATCTTATCAGGATGCCCCTCAGAAACTGATTCTGATGTAAATAAATGTCTTTCTGACACATTAATTCCCCCATTACAATATTTTTGGTTACAAGGCAGCTTCACATTAATGAATCCTTTCGGGAATATGCTGTAACATTTATTATTCTATCACAATTATTAATTTAATAAATGCTTTGTTTCAACAGTCACAAAAAAATAGAGAAGCTTCCCAAAAAGAAAGCTTCTCATTATACACATACCAATACTTACGGTCCTAGACGGATTTGAACCGTCGATCTCCTGCGTGACAGGCAGGCGTGATAAA